>JABAZI010000062.1:34171-92435 GCA_018608545.1 Polaribacter sp. | reverse complement strand
ACTCTCATTCCATTTCTTCCCGTCTTATCCATGTAAGTTGGGCCTATACCTTTTAAAGTAGAACCGATTTTAGCTTTTCCTTTAGAAGTTTCCGAAGCAGCATCCAACAATCTATGGGTTGGTAGAATTAAATGTGCTTTTCTTGAAATTAATAATTTTGAAGTATAGTCTATATTGTGTTTGTCTAGATTTTCTAATTCTTTCTTAAAAATTACAGGATCTATCACCACACCATTTCCCACTACATTTAATGCTGTTTTGTGAAATATTCCCGAAGGAATTGTATGTAAAACATGTTTGAATCCGTCAAAAATTAATGTGTGTCCTGCATTTGGACCTCCCTGAAAACGGGCAATAATATCATAATTTTTAGTAAGAACGTCTACTATTTTTCCTTTTCCTTCATCTCCCCATTGTAATCCTAATAATAAATCTACAGCCATTAGTTGTGTTAATTTGTTAATTTGTTAATTGTGTTGTTTGTTTAGTTTTGTTTTTTTGTTCCGTAAAAGTAAAGTGAATGATTATGGATATCAATATCAAACACTTCTTCTATTGTTTTTTTAATGATTTGAATTCTTGGATCACAGAATTCTTTAACGTCTCCTGAATCAGTAAAAATTACATGGTCGTGATTTTTGTCGAAATAACTCTTTTCATAACGAGCCATTGATTGCCCGTCAAACTGATGCTTTCGAACCAAACCACAGTCTAAAAGTAAATCTATCGTATTATAAAGCGTAGCTCTACTGACTCTATAATTTTTATTTTTCATTTTAATATAGAGAGATTCGATATCAAAATGTTCAGCAGCTACATATATTTCCTGAAGTATAGCATAGCGTTCTGGTGTTTTTCTATGTTTATTTTCTTCTAGGTAAGTGCTAAAAACTTTTTTTACTACTTCCTGATTTTCAAGGGAATTACTCATTATAAATGATTTTATAAAAAAACAAATTTACAGTTATTTCTGAATTAAATAAGATTTTTAATTAAATGATATTTACAAAGTATTAACACGTTCTACTTTTTTTATTCCTTCAATTTTTTGAAGGTTTTTTATCAACCTATTTAATTGGGAACTATTTTTTACACTTATTGAAATTTTACCATCAAAAACGCCTTCATTACCTTTAATATTAATGCTATGAATAAAAACGCCCATGTTATTAGATATAATACGTGTTACATCATTTGCCATTCCTTGATTGTCAACGCCTCCAATCTCTAAAATTACTTTAAAATCTTGTTTGGTAGAATCTATCCATTTAGCAGACATAATTCTGTATGCATAGTTAGATTGAAGAGAAATTGCATTGGAACAATTCTTTTTATGAACTTTAATACCATCATTAATAGTAACGAATCCAAAAACTTTATCTCCAGAAATTGGATTACAGCACTTTGAAGATTTATAATCTAATTTTTGTTCTTCTTTACCAAAAACTAAGGAATCATATTTATGAGATACTTCTTCTATATTTAAAACCTCTTTTGAAACTGTATTTCTTCTTAATTTTGCTTTAAAGAAGTTTAATATTTTACTGTTTCGCATGGACACAAAAGATTTTAACTGCGAATTATCTATAGCTCCATTTCCTATTCTAAAGAATAAATCAAAACTAGTTCTTAATTTGAAATAGTTCACCAACTCATTGATTGTCTTTTCGTTAAAAGAGATTTTCAAGTGACGTAGTTTTCGCATTAGAATCGCTTTACCCTCCTCGGAAATCAACTTTTCTTCCTCTTTTAGCGCTGCTCTAATTTTTCCTTTTGCTCTGGCTGTAATAACAAAATCTAACCATCTAGAATTTGGTTTATTAGTGGTCGTGGTTATTACTTCGATTTGGTCACCACTTTTAAGTTGATGACTAAGAGGCATTAATTTTCCATTCACTTTTGCTCCCCTACATTTTAAACCAACATCTGTATGAATTGAAAAAGCAAAATCCAAAGCAGTAGCATCTTTGGGTAATGATTTTAAATCTCCTTTTGGTGTGAAAACATAAATTTCTTTTGAATATAGGTTTAATTTAAAGTTTTCTACAAAATCAACTGCATTTAAACTTTGAGTTTCTAGTGTTTCTTTTAATTTATTAAGCCAACTTTCTAATCCGTCGTCTTTACTTTCTCCTTGTTTGTATTTAAAATGAGCAGCATAACCTTTTTCTGCTATTTCATTCATTCGACTTGAACGAATTTGAACTTCAACCCATTGCGAATCAGGACCGACAACTGTAATATGAAGTGCTTCATAACCTGTTGACTTAGGTTGTGAGATCCAATCTCTTAGTCGAGAAGGATTGGGTTTGAAATAATCTGTAACAATGGTATAAATTTTCCAAGCATCAAACTTATCATCATTTGAATTAGGTTTGTAGATAATTCTGATGGCAAACTTATCATACACTTCATTGAAAGTTACGTTTTGCGTTATCATTTTTTTTCGAATCGAATAAATAGACTTAAAACGTCCCTTTATTTCGTAATCAAAATTCTCTTGGTCTAAACCCGATTTTAGAGTGTTTTCAAATCGCTTTAAATAATTTTGCTGATCTACTTTACTTTCTGTTATTTTATTTAGTATACTATTATAGGACTCTGGTTCCGTGTATTTTAATCCTAAGTCTTCTAACTCTATTTTTATATTATACAACCCTAATCTATGCGCCAAAGGAGCATAAATATATAAAGTCTCTGAAGCTATC
Source organism: Polaribacter sp. (assembly GCA_018608545.1). Classification (GTDB taxonomy): domain Bacteria; phylum Bacteroidota; class Bacteroidia; order Flavobacteriales; family Flavobacteriaceae; genus Polaribacter. The sequence continues at coordinate 89,727 of JABAZI010000062.1, read as the reverse complement.
TTAACCTGTTTGTCAACAGGCATTGCATCCATTGTTTGCATGTTGTGAAGTCGGTCTGCAATCTTAATTAAGATAACTCTTACATCATCATTTAGTGTTAAGAGCATTTTTCTGAAATTTTCCGCTTGTATGGAAGCATCTTGCTCTTTGTTTAATCGGGATATTTTTGTAAGTCCTTTCACAATTTTTGCAATAGGTTTTCCAAAAAGATGCTCCATATCATCAATGGTGTAGGTAGTATCTTCAACGACATCATGTAACAAAGCAGATGCAATGGAAGTTGCATCTAAACCAATTTCATTTGCAACAATTTTAGCAACAGCAATTGGATGAAAAATATAGGGTTCACCTGTTTTTCTTCGCTGGTTAGAATGTGCATCTAAAGCAATATCAAAGGCTTTTCTTATTAAATCTTTATCTGTTTTAGATAAAACTTCATAAGTTCCTTTTAGCAAATCTTTATAACGTTTTGTTATTTCTTTATTCTCCTCTTCTATAGTTGCGGTATATCTCAAAAACTAATTTTAAATAATGATCATATGATTAGTGAAATTATGAATAAGAATGTTAACAAACAAGTAATTAAGATTCTAAATTTTTTATTCTATCTAATAGAGTTGGATGTGAATAATGCTTAAAAACAAATGCTGGATGTGGCGTTAGATTACTCAAACTATTCTTTGATAATTTTTTCAGCGATGTTATTAAAGCTTTTTTATTGAAGGTGTCTTTTGCATAATTATCTGCTTGATATTCAAATTTTCTAGACATGTAATTTATAAATAACCCTGTAATTTCAGAGATAGGGGTATATAAAATTCCAAAGGCTATTAAACCAATATGAAAACTTGGAATAGTTACACCTAAAGCAGCTGATAGCAGTGGTGAATTAATAAACAACGATAAGATATAGAGCGTTAATCCTGAAAGTAAAACAGAAGAAATCATATTAAAAATAATGTGGTTTTTTTTATAATGACCCACTTCATGCGCCAAAACAGCTACAATCTCATCTGTGTCTAGCTCATGTATTAATGTATCGTATAAGGTAATTCTTTTTTGAGAGCCAAAACCAGAGAAATAGGCATTCGCTTTTGTAGACCTTTTAGAACCATCAATAATAAAAATATTATGTATGGTAAACCCCACTTTTTCACTGTAGTCTTCTATGGCAGATTTCAATACTCCGTCTTCTAATGGAGTTTGTTTATTAAACAGCGGTACAATCAGCTTTGCATAAAACATATTTAAAAACAAAGAAAAAGAGGCTACAAGAACCCATGAATAAATCCAAAAATTACTTCCTGTTAAAAGATAAAACCAAATAACTATAGATAAAATTCCACCACCTAACACAAAACTCATTAGTAAGCCTTTAATCTTATCAATCCAGAATATTTGTTTTGATGACGTATTAAATCCAAATTTTTCTTCAATTACAAAGGTTTTGTAGTAGGATAGGGGAGTTGTAATAATTTCTGAAACTGAGATAATGACCCCGAAAAAAATCAAAGCAATCAGAATTGGATGTTCTGAAAAACTTCTAGCAAAACGGTCTAAATATGCAAAGCCTTCTATTAAAAAGAAAGTCACGGTTAAAATTATTGATATTAAAGAGCTAGTATTTGAGAATTTAGCACTTGTTTTTTTATATGCTTGAGACTTTTCATAAGTATCGTGATTGTAAATATCTTTTAATTTTTCCGGTATTTTTTTATCGAAATATCCTTCATTAAGGATGTTTATCATCTTATCAACAATAAAACTTACAATTAATATGGAGATAATGATGTAAAATAATGATGAAGCTTGCATTTTTTATTGTTTAGATTTTCTTTGCCTGACAGCCTCATAAATAACAATAGCCGCCGAAACTGATACATTCATGGAGTCAATCTTACCTTGCATTGGAATGTTGATGTGTTGAGTCGCAACTGTTCTCCAACTATTTGATAGTCCTGTAGCTTCCGTTCCAACAATTATTGCAGCACTGTTCGTGAAATCTTGCTTGTAATATTCATTTGAATTCTGCAAGGTTGCTGCATATATATTGATCTTGTTTTTTTGAAGAAAAGTAATGATTTCTTCTGAAGTTCCTTGAGCAATTTGATTGGTGAAAACACAACCAACACTTGATCTAATGATATTGGTGTTGTACAAATCACTTTTTGGATCTGCAATAAAAACAGCATCAACATTTGCCGCATCAGCCGTTCTCAAAAGAGCACCAATGTTTCCAGGTTTTTCGATGCCTTCAGCAACAAGAATTAAGGGGTTTTTAGTAGGTAATACAATTTTATTGAGTGAAAAATCTTTCACTTTTGCCAGGGCTATAATACCCTCTGTAGAGTTCCTATAAGCTAATTTTTGATACACTTCTTTTGAAATCGCTATTCTATTTATATTTTGATTTAAAAGTTGAATAATCTCATTTTCAGAAATAATATTTGGGCAAAACAAAATGCTATCAAACTCATATTTCGAAGTAATTGCCAATGAAATTTCTCGTTTTCCTTCAATAATAAAAAGCCCTTGTTTTTTTCTTTCTCGAGCTTTATCTTGAAGCTTGACTAAGTTTTTTATATACGAGTTTTGAATACTAGTGATTTCCTTCATTGATGCAAATATAGCGAATAATACGTTTTTACTTAGAAAAGAATCAATAGTGTTTTACTTACTATATTTGTTGGAATATCGTTTCCATAGCTTCGTTTGGTGGGTTTCTAAACTAATTTTTCTTCCCTGTATAAAAGCATCGGTTAATATGTTTCCTCGCATATCTAAAGCATCACCTTTGGATATAAATAAAGTGGCATCTTTCCCAATTTCTAAACTTCCAACTAAATTGTCGATTCCAAGAATTTTAGCAGTATTGAAGGTTATCAGCTGTAAGGCAGTTTCTTTGTCTAATCCATGTGCAGCAAATGTACCCGCATAAAAAGGAAGATTTCTACTACTCATTCGCTCCATTTCACCCTCCATACCAATGCAGACCAATAAGCCTTTGTCTATTAATTTTTTTGCTATTGTATAGGTATCATCATATCCTTCATCTTCACTATTAGGATTCTTATGAGGTCTGTCTAAAATTACTGAAACCTCATTTTTTAGCAAAAAATCAGCAATGTAATTTGCACCATCAGCATGAATAATCACGATGTTTTTAATTCCACTTTGTTTACATGTTGTAACAGCATCTATAATTTCTTTTTGACCATTTACATGAATAAATAATTTCTTAGATCCATTAAACAGGCCTTTTGTAGCTTGATAAGGTAGGTGTGCTTTTGTATTATCACCTTCCAAATAATTTTTTGCATTGGTCAGGTATGATTTAATCTTTTTTAAATTTTGTGGGTATTTTAGATTTGGTTTCATAACGACATCTTTTCCCAACTGTACTTGACCTTGCGTAAAACTTCCAGGCCAATTCATGTGTATTCCGTCATCCATCTTAATTGCAGCATCTTCCCAATTCCAGGCATCGAACTGAACGATTGATGACATTCCAGAAAGAGTCCCTCCTCTGGGTGAAATTTGTGCCATTAAAACTCCATTTGGTCTCATAGATTCAATGACCTTACTTTCGGTATTATAGGCTATCAAACTCCTTATATGAGGATTCATAATCCCTATTTCTTTTTGGTCATCACTCGCCTTTACTGCGTCTATTTCGACCAAGCCTAAAGTTGAGTTTGCTGCAATAAAACCAGGATAAACGTGTTTGTCTTTTGCATTAATAACTTTGCCTTGTCTCGCAATTTTATTCTTAGCACTTCCAATAAATGTAATTTTACCATTGCTAAATATGAGCAATGAATTTTCAATTACTTGCCCATTTCCAATATGAGCCGTAGCACCTTCAATACTGTATGCATGACTTTGTTTGTTTGCAGGAGTCTGTTGTGCTAAAAGATTCCCTACTACTAGTAAAAACAGTATGCTATAAAGTGTATTTTTCATCATTTTTTTAGTATTAAAGTTCCTCAAAAGTATCACATTCAAAATTTCTATCTTTTCTTTTTACAGGGATCTGTGTTTTACCACCACTTATTTTTTCTTTCAACATCATATCAATCAAATTACTTTTCTCTTTTTTGATAAGCCCGCGTTTTCTGATATCTTCCTCTCTGTCAAAAAAGATCTTTCCCTCAATAATTGTTTTTTCAACTTTTGCATATATAGACATCGGATGATGACTCCATAAAACGACATCTGCATCTTTTCCAACTTTAATACTTCCTACTTTATCATCTATGTGTAGTAATTTTGCTGGATTTAAAGTTACTGTTTTCCATGCATCTAGCTCTGACAGCCCACCATATTTAATTGTTTTTGCAGCCTCTTGATTTAATCGCCTAGACATTTCTCTGTCATCAGAGTTTATTGCAACAGTTACACCTGCATTGTGCATAATGGCTGCATTGTATGGAATAGCATCATTTACCTCAAATTTATACGCCCACCAATCTGAGAAAGTGGAAGCGCCAACTCCATGTTCTTTCATTTTGTCAGCTACCTTATATCCTTCTAAAATATGTGTGAAAGTATTTATTCTAAAATTAAATTTTTCGGCAACTTTCATCAACATATTTATTTCTGATTGAACATATGAGTGACAGGAAATAAATCGTTCGCCATTTAAAATTTCAGCCAAAGTTTCCATTTCAACATCTTTCCTATAGGGTACTCCACTTTTCTTTATGAGATCATATTCTTTTGCTCTGGTAAAATAATCGATAAACACCTGCTCGACTCCCATTCGAGTTTGAGGAAAACGAGTTCCATAAGAGTACCTGGATTGTTTCACATTCTCTCCAAGAGCGAATTTTATAAATTTTGGGGAATTTGGGTAAATTAGGTTTTTTGCATTTTCTCCCCATTTAAGTTTGATAATTGCAGAACGTCCTCCAATAGGATTTGCAGAACCATGCAATATTTGTATGGAAGTAGTTCCACCCGAAAGGTTTCTGTAAATATTAATATCATTGGGATCAATAACATCTTCAATACTTACTTCAGCAGAAGAATTTTGTGCACCTTCATTTACTGCAGAAGTAGCAATGTGTGAATGCTCATCTACAATACCAGCGGTCAAGTGTTTTCCTGCTCCATTTATTTTTTTGGCTCTTTTGGCTCTTAGGTTTTTTCCGATTTTAACAATTTTTCCATTTTTTAAAAGAACATCTGTATTCTTTAATATACCAATGTCTTCACCGGTCCAAACAGTGGTGTTTTTTATTAAAATTGTTTCTGTTTTTGGAAGTTCATAATTTCCAAAACCAAGGTTGGGATAACTCACAGGTAGCGCAGTTATCATCTCTTTTGTAGTCTTCTTTAATTTTGATTTTTTTGCATCTTGTTTTTGCACTTTTTTACTTGCAGACCAATAAGTGATGTTTTCTTGTGAATCAAATGCATTTCCTTGCATAACATTAGCAGCATTTATAATTTTTCCCACCATTCTAGTGTAAATATCACCGTCTTTTAAAGTAATTGAAACCCAATTGTCTTTGTAAGAAAATTTAGAAGTAATTGTATTATCATCTTTTTTTATTACTCCTTTTTGATCAGTGCCTTTGCCAGAAATCGTTAGTTCATAATTTTGATTATTTACATGCAACATATAGGTCCCAGAGAGGTCTTTGATATGCATGTCTTGAATACTATTTTTGGTCCCTTGAACCCAGTTTTCATAAATGATTGTTTTAGAATCAAAAACATCTCCAGAAGTAATGATAAAATTGGCATGACTTCCTGTATTTAAATTACCAATAGTATTATTTCCAATAATAGCAGCTGGTATATTTGTTAATGAGGCCAATGCTGCTTTTCTATCAAAACCATATTGTATGGCCTTTTGAATGTTTTTATGAAAGGAAGCTACCGATTTTAAAGAATGGGTAGTTAAAGCAAAACGAACACCGTTTTCAGATAAGACTTTTAGGTTGGAGGGTTCTTGGTTCCATTTTCTCATATCTCTTAGAGAGATTTGTTGCGCTAACAGAGGGTTAGAAACATCATATGCTTTTGTAAAATTAACAGGAATAATAAAATTGGCTTTTGAATTCTTCACATCTTCTATTCTTTCAAACTCTTCACCAGATCCAACAATAGTGTATTGAATTCCAAATTCATCACCTACTTTGTCAGCTCTAAATGCATCCAATAAGTTGTCTGCTTTAAAAATTTGGACTAAATTTTTATTTTTATTGAGTGCTTTCAAAGCCATATCCTTATTTTTCATTTTCCCTTGTGCATACCAATAAGCATCGTTGTAGACTTGACGTAAAAGGGCTATTGCTCCCATTTTAGAGCTAGGATAAGCTTGTCTTGAAGCATTACTTTTTGAAAAAGAGAGGTATTGGGCAGATTTTGAATCTAAGATTCTGTAGGCATCTGTTGAATTAGAATTTAAAGCCACTAGAATACCATTTCCTCTTATAATTCCATCTTCCATGTGGGTATTTACTACACCAAACCCAGCCTTTATTAATTCTAATGCCTCCTTTTTGTCATATGAGAACGATTTTATAGGATTTGTATCTGGTCTGATATGATCGTTCCAGTAATATCCATCTCTGGAAGCTTCATATTGTGTTTTTGTATAATTTACAGAAGATTTTTTTGGTTTTTTAATACCAAAACTAGAATAGATATCGATGAAAGATGGATAGATGGATTTTCCCGAAAGATTAATAATCTGTGTTCCTCTGGGAAGATTAACAGATGTGCCAACTTGAATTACTTTACCATCTGCAATGAGTAAAGTACCTTTTTTAACTACTTTTTCTGAAGTGACATAAATGGTTGCATTTGTAAAAGCAACCATTGTTTTTGATGAAGTTTTTACTCCTGAATTTGTTGGAAAATAGTCCTGTGCATATAACGAAAAACAACACATTAAAGAGAAAAGCAAAAATAGATTCTTCATATTAATTCTATTTAAAAATTGTAAATTATGAGAGATTAAATTTAGACAGGGTCTCAAGTAAATCTTGGAATTTTTAAAATTAAGAAAATTTTATGAGGCATCCAATTCCTTTGCTTCTGTTTCAAAGTAACAAATCAATAAATCGACCACATAATTATAAGACTTAATTCCCTTGTCTTGGTTGTTGGCTTTTAAATAGGCATTGTACCCTTTTTTTATAATCGGTTCAAAAGGATTTTTATAACGCTGCCAAAAATCGTAACTTTCTTTAAAGTCTTTTACTATACCATAGTTTGCCCTCTCCCAAAGTTTTTTGTATAAATTGGCATCACGTTTTCTGAGTTCTGAAATACAATATCCAAAAGCCATTCTATAACTTGCATATTTAAAATAGGGGTCGTCATTGTAATTAGCGGCCAAAAAACCTATAAAATTGGCCTCATTTTCTGCAGCAAATCCAATTTGGTGCGCCATTTCATGACAGGTAGTTGTTGGATAAGATGTTTTAGGTATTTTATCATTTACTTGTGCTTCACCAGTTAACGGATTCAAATATCCTGAAGTATGATTGTACGTTTGTAAAAAACTAATTAATGAACTCTTTACAGAGGGATATTCATAGTTTAATTGAGGAAAATCATTTGATAAATTTTTATAACCTTCAATAGCAATTGCATACATGTCTTTTTGAGAATAAGGGTTCGCTACTTTTAAAGTGTCATTTTTGGTTAAAGCATATTGAATATTATTTAATTTTTCAATAATAGTTTCTGTTACATTTTGAAGTTGAACAGTAGTGTAGTTTTGATTTTTATAATTCAAGGCCTTTGCCAGGGGGGCTCTATAGTAATTTAATCCCCATAAAAAATAAAACAAAAAATAAAATACAGATACAACAGCACCTGAATGAATTAATTTTGGAACCAAATTTTTGAAGCGCGTTCGAATTAATAGGTACAGGAAACGAAACAAACTAAATATACCAAAGACCAATAGTAAATCACCTACTGAAAAAGGAATCCAACCTAAAAAAAATCTTAAAAAAGATGAAATATAGGGATATACTCCGTTGGAATAATAACGCTCTATAAATTCAGGGTTTTTTGAAGCTAATTTTATCAGTAGTATTTGTACTGGTAATAAAACGATTAGAAAAATATGTTTTTTATTCCACTTCATATTCGTAAAAATACCACTTCATTATCAAAGTTGTCTGTTTATTAACAAGATAATAACATATTTGTTTACAATTAATGTTCACAAATTAAAGTTCTTTTTTAGAAACTTCATTCAACCTAAAAAAGTACATTTGTAACAATGGAAAAAACAACATCATTAGCAGGTAAAAAGATAGATAAATCAAGAATCATAAGTCTTGAAAAAGGTAAAATCCCTCCTCAAGCTGTAGAGTTAGAAGAAGCAGTACTTGGAGCAATGATGATTGATAAAAAAGGAATCGATGATGTAATAGATATTCTAAGTTCTGATGCTTTTTATGATGCAAAACATCAAGAAATATACGCAGCAATTTATGAATTATTTCAAAATTCTGAACCCATTGACCTTTTGACAGTCTCCAATTTGTTAAAAAAGAATGGAAAATTAGAATTTATTGGTGGTGATTTTTTTTTAATTCGTTTGACACAAAAAGTCGCATCCTCGGCACATATTGAATTTCATGCTAGAATTATTCTTCAAAAATTTATCCAGCGAAGATTGATTTCAATTTCAAGTGAGATCATAGAAAACGCGTATGATGAAAGTACAGATGTTTTTGATCTTTTAGATGATGCAGAAGGAAAGCTTTTTGAGGTCACTCAAGGAAATTTAAAGAAAAGTTCGGAAGAGGCCGGTTCATTAGTAAAACAAGCTTTAAAGAAAATTCAAGAGATAGGAAATCAAGAGGGAATGTCTGGTTTAGCAACTGGTTTTACCAAATTAGATGCGCTAACTTCTGGTTGGCAGCCCTCAGATTTAGTAATTATTGCAGCACGTCCAGGTATGGGTAAAACTGCGTTTGTGATTTCAATGGCAAAAAACATGGCCATTGATTTTAATCATGGAGTTGCAGTGTTTTCACTTGAGATGTCATCAGTTCAGTTAATTACAAGAATGATCTCTTCAGAAACAGGATTGACCTCTGAAAAATTAAGAAAAGGTAATTTAGAGCCCCATGAATGGGAGCAACTTAACGTAAAAGTTAAAAAATTATCTGATGCACCAATTTTTATAGATGATACACCTTCTTTATCCATTTTTGATTTACGTGCAAAGGCGAGAAGATTGGTCTCTCAACATAATGTTAAAATTATTGTTATTGATTATTTACAGTTAATGACTGCTGGTGGAAAAGCAGGAGGGAACCGTGAACAAGAAATCTCGATGATTTCAAGAAATTTAAAAGCATTGGCAAAAGAACTTGAAGTACCTGTAATTGCCTTATCCCAGTTATCTCGTGCTGTGGAAACTCGTGGAGGAAGTAAAAGACCTCTATTATCTGATTTACGTGAATCTGGTGCCATTGAGCAAGATGCAGATATTGTTTCTTTTATTTTTCGTCCAGAATATTACGGGATGACAGAATGGGATGACGACGAACACACTCCTTGTGAAGGTCAAGGAGAATTTATTATCGCAAAACACAGAAATGGTGGTTTAGATAATATTCGTTTAAAATTTACAGGGCATTTGGCAAAATTTTCAGATTTAGAAGAGGGTTTTAGTTCAGAATTTCAATCTTCGATGAATACCGATTTTCCAGATGATGTTTTTCCAGATCAACGAATAGAACCAAAAGACGCCTTTGGTGATCAAACAGATGATATTCCTTTTTAAGTAAAAAAAATATCAAACCATAGTATTAAACAACTCTTAGACAGAAACCATTTCTTCAAGTATTTAAAATGAAAAAAAGTATATCCATAGTGATCTTTCTTTTAATGTCTAATACAATTTTAGGGTCTTTTATTTATGTACCTATGAGTCATGATCAGCAAAAAAATCATCTCAAAGCTTATGGTATTGTCTATTTTGGTTTGGAACTAGGATTAAAGTCTAAATGGTTGTTAAATTATGATGGTGGTGCCTTTTTAATAGAAAACAATAAAATTATAGAAAAAGAATGTACAATTCGAGGAGTTTCTTACCAACTAATTTCTGATGCAAAAGCACAAATAATCCTAGAACAGATTTCTTCTCCATCTTCTAATCAGGATGCAGTAATTTTAGAAAAGGCTCCAAAAATCGCGGTATACTCACCCAAAGATAAAATGCCCTGGGATGATGCAGTTACAATGGTTTTAACCTATGCTGAAATTCCTTTTGATGTTATTTATGATAAAGAGGTATTGGAAGATAAACTGCTATTATATGAATGGCTTCATCTTCATCATGAAGATTTTACAGGTCAATATGGACGTTTTTATGGAGCATTTAAATCAGCTCCTTGGTATATTAAAGGAAAAATAAATGCAGAGAAATTGGCTGCTGAATTGGGTTTTAAAAAAGTTTCTCATCAAAAACTAGCAGTTGCAAAAAAAATTAGAGAGTATGTTATTGGTGGTGGGTTTATGTTTGCGATGTGTTCTGCTACCGACAGTTTTGATATCGCTTTATCTGCAGAAGGTTTTGATATTGTTGAATCTATGTTTGACGGAGACCTCTCAGAATCTAATTACCAATCTAAAATTAATTTTAACAAGACATTTGCTTTCAAAGACTTTCAATTAATTCAAAATCCAATTACTTACGAATTTTCTAGTATTGATATGACGCGAAAACGTAAAGTAGTGAGAACTTCAGATTACTTTTCATTGATCGCATTTTCTGCAAAATGGGACCCTGTTCCTACAATGTTAACTCAAAATCATACTCAATTGGTCAAGGGTTTTATGGGACAAACTACTGCATTTGACCGAAATACGATAAAATCCAATGTATTGATATTAGGAGAAAATACAACAAATAGAGAGGCAAGATACATTCACGGAACAAAAGGAAAAGGAATGTTTACTTTTTACGGTGGACATGACCCTGAAGATTATACGCATCGAATTGGAGATCCAAAAACAGAGTTAGAATTACACCCTACTTCCCCTGGTTATCGTTTAATTTTAAATAATGTCTTGTTTCCTGCTGCTAAAAAAAAGAAACAAAAAACGTAATTTATAGTAATGAGTAAAATATAATTTTGAAAGTATCCTATAATTGTTAATAACCCTTTTTTTTGCTCATAAATAATCTTGTTAATTGAGACTAAAAAAATTACTTTTGTCATCATATATCAAAAACTATAAAATGCCAACAACACAACAATTACAAGATTTTACTCAACAAGTTCGAAGAGATATTTTACGCATGGTACATGCTGTTAATTCTGGACATCCTGGTGGTTCTCTTGGATGCGCCGAGTTTATTACTTGTTTATATCAAGAAGTGATGGATTATACTACTGACTTCACTATGGATGGTAAAAATGAAGATTTATTTTTCCTTTCAAATGGACATATTTCTCCAGTTTTTTATAGTGTATTGGCTCATAGTGGTTTTTTTCCGGTATCAGAACTAGCCACTTTTAGATTGTTAAATTCTCGTTTACAAGGGCATCCTACAACACATGAAAATTTACCTGGTGTAAGAATTGCTTCTGGTTCCCTAGGACAAGGAATGTCTGTTGGTATTGGAGCTGCTGAAGCTAAAAAGTTAAATAATGATGATAAAATAGTATATACTCTTCATGGAGATGGTGAATTGCAAGAGGGGCAAAATTGGGAAGCAATTATGTACGCATCAGCAAAAAAAGTAGATAATTTAATTGCTACTATTGATTTAAATGGAAAACAAATTGATGGATCCACTGATGAAGTTTTACCAATGGGTAGCATCAAAGCCAAATTTGAAGCTTTTGGTTGGACAGTATTGGATGTTGAAAAAGGAAACGATATTGATGCAATTTTAGCTGGATTGTCAGAAGCAAAATCACTATTAGGAAAAGAAAAACCTGTTTGTATTTTACTACACACAGAAATGGGTAACGGCGTAGATTTTATGATGCACACGCACGCTTGGCATGGTAAAGCACCAAGTAATGATCAATTAGAAGACGCATTGAATCAAAACCCAGAAACTTTGGGAGATTACTAATATTAGCACTTATATTTATAGTTCAAAAACCTACAATTTTATTGTAGGTTTTTTTATGCTTTTATTTAGAATATAACAGCAATAATACTGTTATATTTACAATCATTAAATTAATTTTGTACTAGTTAGAATGAAAATAGGAATCGTTTGTTACCCAACATTTGGAGGAAGTGGAGTTGTTGCAACAGAATTGGGAATGGCTTTAGCAGATAAAGGTCATGAAATACATTTTATTACATATAACCAACCCGTTCGCTTGGATTTTATTTCACATCATTTACATTTTCACCAAGTTCTTTTGGAAGAATATCCTTTATTTCAATACCAACCCTATGAATTAGCTTTGTCAAGTAAAATCGTAGAAGTTGTAGAAAATTATCATTTAGAAGTTTTACATGTTCATTACGCTATACCACATGCATATGCAGCCTATATGGCTAAGCAAATGTTACATGAAAAAGGTATTTCTGTAAAAGTTGTTACAACCCTTCATGGAACAGATATTACCCTTGTAGGAAGCCATCCAACATATAAATCAGCTGTAGAATTTAGTATAAATAATTCAGATGTTGTGACATCAGTTTCAAATGACTTGAGAAAGACAACCAATAAACTGTTTACGATCAAAAATGATATTCATGTTATTCATAATTTTATTGACACACAGAAATATGATAAAGTTCATCAATTAAAGTGTAACAGAATTGCAATAGCAAAACCCAATGAACGAATTTTAACTCATGTTAGTAATTTTAGACCTGTTAAAAGAATAGAAGATGTTATCAATGTTTTTTATGAGGTTCAAAAAAAAATTCCATCAAAACTATTATTAATAGGTGAAGGTCCCGATAGAGCCAAAGCTGAGCAACTAGTGAATAAATTACAAATTTCTAAAGAGGTTCTTTTCTTTGGAAACAGTTCTGATGTTTCTAAAATTCTATGTTATTCTGATGTTTTTTTATTGCCTTCTCAAACTGAAAGTTTTGGTTTGGCTGCTTTGGAAGCTATGGCGGCTAAAACAGCAGTAATATCTACAAATACTGGAGGTTTGCCCGAGGTTAATATTCATGGAGTAACCGGTTATTTAAGTGATCTTGGAGATGTACAGGACATGGCAGATAATGCGGTTTCTATTTTAGAAAACGATGAAATTTTAGAGACTTTTAAAGAAAATGCAAGAGAACATACTAAAAAGTTTTCATTAGAGAATATTTTACCTGTGTATGAAAGCATTTATAAATCTTGTTACAATAACTAAAATTATTTTAGTTTGAATAGGAGCATCGCTCACAGCATTTGTTTTAAAAAGTCCTACCTAACAAGTATATATGTTACTTATGAACCACTCTAAAATAATCACCTTGACTTGGTATTTTTTTTCTACCTTACTGCCTTAAATAACCCTAAACGATATAAATAAATGAAAAAATTAGCATTGCATTGGAAAATTTTGATAGGAATGATTTTAGGTATCCTTTTTGGACTCGTTATGACTATTGTTGATGGTGGTGGCGATTTTGTTTTAAATTGGATCAACCCCTTTGGAAGTATTTTTGTGAAAATGCTGAAGTTAATCGCAGTACCTCTAATTATTGCATCGTTGATAAAAGGGATCTCAGATTTAAAAGATATTTCTAAATTTAAAAATATAGGTTTAAAGACGATATCCATATATATAGCAACAACAGTCATTGCGATAACAATCGGATTGCTATTGGTCAATATTGTTAAACCAGGAGAAGGTATTTCTGATGAAACCATTCAAAAATTAACAGAAACATATGCAAATAGTTCAGGTGTTAAATCTAAACTAAGTGAAGCCTCCAAACAAATAAGTAATGGGCCCTTACAGTTTCTAATAGAAATGGTTCCTGATAATGCTATTAAAGCAATGGGGAATAATAAATCGATGTTACAAGTTATTTTCTTTACTATTTTCTTGGGAATTTCCATGCTACTTGTAGGTGAAAAAAAATCCAAACCTCTCAAAAAATTCTTTGATTCTCTAAATGAAGTTGTTTTAAAAATGGTCGATTTAATCATGCTATTTGCACCTTATGCTGTTTTTGCTTTATTGGCAAATGTGGTGGTTTCTTCAAATGATCCAGACCTATTATTAGCATTGTTAAAATATGCTTTTACCGTTATAGGTGGATTGCTATTAATGATTACCTTTTACATGATATTAGTAAGTTTTTTTACGAAGAAAAACCCAATTGTATTTTTAAAACAATTGAGTCCTGCACAATTATTAGCTTTTTCTACAAGTTCAAGTGCAGCGACGCTTCCTGTAACTATGGAAAGGGTAGAAGAGCACATAGGGGTAGATAAAGAAGTTTCAAGTTTTGTCTTACCAGTTGGAGCTACAATAAACATGGATGGAACAAGTTTATATCAAGCTGTAGCAGCGGTTTTTATAGCTCAAGCTTTAGGTTTTGATTTAACCTTTGCAGATCAGTTAACGATAATAATAACAGCATTGTTAGCATCTATTGGTTCGGCAGCTGTTCCTGGTGCTGGGATGGTGATGTTAGTTATAGTATTAGAAGCTGTTGGTTTTCCAGCAGATAAATTAGCCATTGGATTGGCATTAATATTTGCTGTAGATAGACCTTTAGATATGTGTAGAACAGTTATTAATGTTACTGGAGATGCAACGGTTGCATCGCTTGTAGCAAAGTCTGTTGGCAAATTACACGACAATCCTTTACCTAAGTCATAATTGACAGTTACTGGAAAGGATTGCATTTTACTTTTTAAATATTTATTTAAATTGACATTTATCAATAATTTTAAACAAATAGTACCATTTTGATAAATATTTCAGATTTTTTCTTTTTTTAAGATGTTTATTTGGTTAATTAAAAATAAAATTTTAATCTTTGTAAAATAATACATATAATATGACTTTTATTCATTTACATCATCATTTTATCCATTGCAATCAAGCGATTTAAAAATGTATTGAATAAAATCAAAATATTAATAAACCCGTTTGAGCAAATCAAACGGGTTTTTTCATAAACCGTATTTGCCCAAGCATTAAAGAAAAAAAATGAGTATTTTAAGAATTGCAGTTCAAAAATCAGGAAGGTTAAACCAAGATTCAATGAGAATCTTAAAAGATATAGGAATTTCTATTGATAATGGAAAAGATCAATTAAAAGCAGCCTCAAGAAATTTCCCCGTAGAAGTTTTTTATCTTAGAAATGGAGATATTCCTCAGTATTTAAAAGATGGCGTAGTAGATGCTGCTATTATCGGGGAGAATGTTTTAATAGAGAAAGGAACAGAGATTAAATTTATTGAACGTTTAGGTTTTTCCAAATGTAAAGTTTCCATTGCTGTACCAAAAGAATCTGAAGCGAAATCTTTAAAAGATCTAGCAGGAAAAAGAATCGCAACTTCCTATCCAGAAACAGTTAAGAAATTTTTAAAAGAGAAAAATATTGAAGCACAATTACATCAAATAAATGGTTCTGTAGAAATAGCTCCTAATATTGGATTGGCAGATGGAATTTGTGATATTGTTTCAAGTGGAAGCACGCTGTTTAAAAATGGATTAAAAGAAATTGAGGTCTTGTTAACTTCAGAAGCTGTCTTAGCAGTTTCTCCTAAAATTTCAGAAGAAAGAATGGCTATTTTGAATAAGATTCAATTTAGGATTCAATCTGTTTTAAAAGGTAGAAATTCTAAATACATCTTATTAAACGCACCCAACAATAAATTAGAAACTATATTAAAACTATTACCAGGTATGAGAAGTCCTACTGTTTTGCCATTGGCTGAAGAAGGATGGAGTTCCGTTCATACTGTTATTAGTAAAAATCAATTTTGGGAAATAATTGATGAATTAAAAATAAATGGTGCGGAAGGAATTTTGGTATGTCCAATAGAAAAAATGGTATTATAAATATGAAAACAATCATAAATCCATCAAAAAAAGACTGGGCTTCAATTTTAACAAGACCTACAAAAACTGTTGAAGATATTGAAGAAACAGTGACTAAAATTTTCAATGATATTCAAAAAAATAAAGAGCATGCTGTAAATAAGTATACCGAGTTATTCGATGGTGTAAAGATTAAAAACAGTATTGTTTCTGAAGAAGAAATTAAAGAAGCAAGTGCCCTTATTCCAGAAAAATTAAGAGACGCTATTCAACTTGCAAAAAGAAATATACACAAGTTTCACGAAGCACAACAAACATCAACTGTTTTTGTAGAAACGATCCAAGGAGTTTCTTGTTGGCAAGAAAAAAGACCTATTCAAAAAGTAGGGTTGTATATTCCTGGAGGAACAGCCCCTTTGTTTTCTACAGTTTTAATGTTAGCTGTTCCTGCACAAATTGCAGGTTGTAAAGAAATCGTATTGTGTTCTCCACCAAATAAAGAAGGGAAAATACATCCTGCAATTTTGTATGCTGCAACATTATGTGGAGTCACAAAAATTATTAAAGTAGGTGGGATTCAAGCGATAGCGGCATACACATTTGGAACAGAGAATATTCCTAAAGTTTATAAAATATTTGGACCTGGAAATCAATATGTAACCGTAGCAAAACAATTGGCTACAAAATATGGAGTTGCTATTGACATGCCTGCAGGGCCAAGTGAATTATTAGTGGTTGCAGATGACGCTGCCAAAGCAAGTTATGTTGCCTCAGATTTATTAAGTCAAGCTGAACACGGAGCAGATAGCCAAGTATTATTAGTTTCAACTTCAAAAAAAATGTTGGCGGAAGTTTCAGATGAAATTCAAAAACAATTGTTAGCGTTACCAAGAGCTGAAATTGCACAAAAAGCAATTCATAATTCGAAATCTATTTTTGTTGAAAATGATGAAATAGCTCTAGAATTAATAAATGAATATGGACCTGAACATTTTATTGTCTGTACCAAAAACAATGATTATTATATTGAAAATATTGAGAATGCGGGCTCTGTATTTATTGGTAACTATACTCCAGAAAGCGCTGGGGATTATGCTTCTGGTACTAACCATACACTACCTACAAACGGTTTTAGCAAAGCCTATTCCGGTGTCAATTTAGATAGTTTTACAAAAAGTATCACTTTTCAAAGAATATCAAAAAAAGGGATAGTAGCTATTGGAAATGCAATAGAAATAATGGCAGAAACCGAAGGGTTACAGGCACATAAAAATGCAGTTACCATCCGTTTAAAAGACTTATAAATTAGACAGCGATTCAAGTGAAATAAAAGTTGACATATGAAACCAAAAATCAATATCAATAACTTAATCAGAGACAATATAAGAGCTATCAAACCTTATTCATCTGCAAGAGATGATTTTAAAGATGTTAGTACCAATGATATGGTGTTTCTTGATGCAAATGAAAACCCATTTGAAAATGGTGTAAATCGTTATCCAGATCCTCTACAGAAAAATCTTAAAAAGTTAGTATCAAAAATTAAAAAAATTGGTGAGGAGTCTATTTTTATAGGGAATGGAAGTGACGAAGTGTTGGATTTAATTGTTAGAGCTTTTTGTGTACCAAGTAAGGATAATATTATTACTTTACCGCCTACCTATGGTATGTATGGTGTTATTGCAGAAATAAATGCTATAGAAAACAGAAAGGTGTTATTAAATAATGACTTTCAACCCGAAGTGAAAAATATTTTGGAGCAGATAGATTCAAATACTAAAATTTTATTTTTGTGTTCCCCAAATAATCCAACAGGAAATAGTTTTGAAGCCTCAATTGTAGAAGAATTAGTACAAAACTTTGAAGGTTTAGTAATTATAGACGAAGCTTATATTGATTTCTCAAACGAACAATCTTGGTTATCAAGATTAGAGATGTTTCCGAATTTAATTATTGTACAAACCCTATCAAAAGCATATGCTTTGGCCGGAATTCGTATAGGTTTATGTTATGCTTCAAAGGAGATAATAACCGTTTTAAACTCAATAAAACCTCCTTATAATGTAAATGAATTAAGTCAACAAAAAGCAATATCAAGACTTCATCAAATAGCGGGAGTTGAAAGCGAAATTTCAGAATTAATTAGTGAGAGAAAACGACTTAAAAAGGAGTTAGAAAGTGGTGTAAGTTTTATTGAAAAAATATATCCTTCCGATAGCAATTTTTTGTTAATTAAGGTAGATGATGCAACCACCCGTTATAATCAGTTAATATCTTATGGAATAGTTGTAAGAAATAGATCACTAGAACCATTATGCAACAATTGTTTACGAATTAGTGTTGGAGTCAGTGAAGAAAATCAACGTTTGATTATCGCTTTAAAGGCACTTCAATAAAAATTATTATTTCGAGGGTACTTCGAAAGTAAAAAAAACAGAAAATGAGTAAAAAAGTATTATTTATAGATAGAGATGGAACCTTAGTAATGGAACCACCAATAGATTATCAGCTTGATAGTTTATCGAAGTTAGAGTTTTACCCAAAAGTATTTCAATACATGGCTAAAATAGCAACAGAACTCGATTATGAATTGGTGATGGTTACTAATCAAGATGGGCTGGGAACAAATAGTTTTCCAGAAGATACTTTTTGGCCGGCTCAGAATAAAATTATAACTGCTTTTGAAAAAGAAGGAGTTGTTTTTTCTGAAGTACTTATAGACAACTCTTTTCCACATGAAAACGCTATTACTAGAAAACCAAGAACAGGTTTGTTAACAAAATACTTTTCTGAAGACTATGATTTAGAAAATTCATTTGTTCTTGGAGATAGGATCACAGATATGGAATTGGCAAAAAATTTAGGAGCTAAAGGTATTTATTTGTCTGATAATAACAAATTGGGGAGTGATGAAATTGAAGCTTCTGAACATGATATTTTAGAACATATTGCTTTAATGAGTGGTGATTGGTCAAAAATCTATGAGTTTCTTAAATTAAAAAATAGGATTCAAGAAATTACCAGAAATACAAATGAAACAAAAATTTACATAAAATTAAATTTAGACGGATCTGGTAAAAATGACATTCATACTGGATTGTCCTTTTTTGATCATATGTTAGATCAAATAGGAAGACACGGTGCAATGGATTTAACGATTAAGGTAGATGGCGATTTAGAAGTTGACGAACACCACACGATAGAAGATACAATGATCGCCTTTGGTGAACTTTTTAACAAAGCATTAGGAGATAAATTAGGGATTGAAAGATATGGGTTTTGTTTGCCAATGGACGACTGTTTAGCACAAGTTGCAGTTGATTTTGGTGGAAGGAATTGGTTAGAATGGAAAGCAGATTTTAAACGAGAAAGAATTGGAGACATGCCAACAGAAATGTTTTTTCATTTATTCAAATCATTTACAGATGGTGCAAAATGTAATTTAAACATAAAAGCCGAAGGGGTAAATGAGCATCATAAAATTGAAGGAATTTTTAAAGCTTTTGCAAAAGCAATGAAAATGGCAGTAAAAAGAGATGTCAATAAGATGTTTTTACCTTCAACAAAAGGAATGCTGTAATTTAAAGCTGATATCAATGAAATTAGTCATTATAGATTACGGAGCTGGAAATATTAAAAGTATTCAATTTGCATTAATGCGCTTAGGAATTAATGCTATTTTATCTAATAATATTGATGAAATAATCAATGCTGATAAAATAATATTTCCTGGAGTTGGAGAAGCTAGTTCAGCAATGAAAATGCTTCAAAAGAGCGGATTAGATCAGTTAATTCCCAAATTAAAACAACCTGTTTTAGGAATTTGCTTAGGGATGCAATTAATGTGTAAATCCACTGAAGAAGGAAATACAAAAGGGTTGGGGATTTTTAATGCTCACGTAAAACGTTTTTCAAATTCAGTCAAAGTTCCTCAGATGGGATGGAATGTTATTTTTAATTTAAAAACGAATCTATTCAAAGGGATTAAGAACAAAGAGTTTATGTATTTAGTGCATAGTTTCTATGCAGAAAACTCCGAACAAGCAATTGCATTAACAGATTATGAAACAACATATGCTTCAGCTTTACAAAAAGATAATTTTTATGGAGTTCAATTTCATCCAGAAAAGAGTGGAATAGAAGGAAGTAGAATATTACAAAACTTTATAGAATTATAAAATGAGAATTATTCCAGCCATAGATATTATTGACGGAAAATGTGTACGTTTAACAAAGGGCGATTATAGTACAAAGAAAATTTATAATGAAAGTCCGTTAGAAGTTGCAAAAGAGTTTGAAGCGTCGGGTATTGAATATTTACATGTTGTAGATTTAGATGGTGCAAAAGCTAGTAAGATTATCAATTATAAAATATTAGAGGAAATTGCTTCTAAAACTAATTTAAAGATTGATTTTGGAGGAGGGTTAAAATCAGACAAAGATTTGGAAATAGCTTTTAATTCTGGTGCAAATCAAATTACAGGAGGTAGTATTGCTGTAAAAAACAGTTCTGTTTTTGAAAGTTGGATTGAAAAATATGGAAATGATAAAATTATTTTAGGAGCCGATTTTTATCCAGATACCTCTGGAGGGAAAATTGCAACAAATGGATGGCAAGAAGAAAGTTCTTTGCAATTACTTCCGTTTATTAAGGGGTATCAGCAAAAAGGAATTGGTTATGTAATTTGCACTGATATTTCCAAGGATGGAATGTTACAAGGACCAAGTTTTACTATTTACAATCAAATATTGAAGAATGTAAACCCATTAAAATTAATTGCTTCAGGAGGAATATCAACATTTAGTGAATTACCTAAATTAGCCGAAAATGGTTGTGAAGGAGTTATTATAGGAAAAGCGATTTATGAAAATAAGATTAGCTTAAAACAATTAGAGAATTTTATAATACATCAATAAATGTTAACAAAAAGAATTATTCCTTGTTTAGATATTAAAAATGGACGTACTGTAAAAGGTGTTAATTTTGTAAATTTGATAGATGCTGGAGATCCAGTTGTATTGGCAAAACAATATGCTGAATTGGGAGCTGATGAATTGGTTTTTTTAGATATTTCTGCCACTTTAGATGGAAGAAAAACCATGCTGGAAATGGTTTTAAAAGTAGCAGAACAGGTAAATATCCCTTTCACTGTTGGTGGTGGTATTTCTTCTATTTCTGATGTAGATTTGTTATTAAAGTCTGGAGCAGACAAAGTTTCTATTAATTCTTCTGCCATTAAAAACCCTGGGTTAGTTAATGAACTAGCAGAAAAGTTTGGAAGTCAGTGTGTGGTCGTTGCCATAGATGCAAAAAAAATTAATGGAGAATGGATTGTGCATTTGGCAGGAGGAACTATTGCCACAGCATTAAATTTATTTGATTGGGCAAAAGAAGTTGAAAAACGTGGAGCGGGAGAAATTTTATTTACTTCCATGAATAATGACGGTACAAAGTCAGGTTTTGCTACAGAGGCTTTGGCAAAATTATCTGCTCTATTAAATATTCCAATTATTGCCTCTGGTGGAGCTGGAAATATTCAACATTTTGTGGATGCTTTTCAAAAAGGAAAGGCCGATGCAGCTCTTGCTGCAAGTGTTTTTCACTTTGGAGAAATACCAATTTTAAAATTAAAACAAGAACTAAAAAACAATAAAATTCCTATTCGAATTTAAGGGTTCTTAAATACAAGGTAAAAGATGAATACATTACAACATATGAAGATAGATTTCAGTAAAAATAAAGACGGTTTAGTACCCGTAATCATTCAAGATTCAACAACAAAAAATGTATTGATGTTAGGTTATATGAACCAAGAGGCGTTCGATAAGACACTAGAGGAGAAGGTCGTTACCTTTTTTAGTAGATCTAAAAATAGGCTTTGGACCAAAGGGGAAGAAAGTGGAAATATACTACATTTAGTTAACGTTAAATTAGACTGTGACAATGATACATTGCTTTTACAGGTAGATCCCAAAGGTCCAACCTGTCACAAGGGCTCAGATACATGTTGGAATGAAATAAACAATGCTAACTATGGTTTCTTTTCAACTTTAGAAACAATCATTAAAGAAAGGATCGCGAATAAAGATACTCATAAATCATATGTAGCAAGTTTGTTTGACAAAGGAATAAATAAAATTGCACAGAAAGTAGGAGAGGAAGCAGTAGAGACTGTTATTGAAGCCATGGACGATAATGATGAATTATTCTTATATGAATCTGCTGATTTATTATTTCATTATTTGATGTTGCTACAAGCAAAAGGATTTACCTTAAAAGACATTGAGAGGCAATTAAAAAATAGAAATAAATAAAATTGTACCTACTTCTTAACTATTAGAATATCATGTTCATATTTAATGTTTAAGAAATAAATTGCACCTTTTTAATAGTACATTTACTTTCTAAAATAAATGAATGTTTTTTAAAACTTCCAGAATATTAATTGTTATTGCTTTTTTTGCTATTTATATTATTTGGGGTTCTACCTATCTCTTGAATAAAGTAGTTGTTTCTGAATTGCCACCGTTTTTCCTAGCTTCTATTCGTTTTCTAACGGCTGGTATTAGCATGATTACTATAGCTGCTATTTTAAAGGTAGATTTATCAATATCAAAAAAACAACTTTTAAATACGGTTATCATCTCGTTTTTATTCTTAGTCTATGGAAATAGTGTTTTTGTTTGGGCTTTACAATATTTGAGTAGTGGTTTTAGTTCATTAATAGCTTCTACACAACCATTATTTGTATTAATTATAATGAAAATAATCGATCGTAAACCACTGAAATTAAGATCATTAATTGGTGTGTTTCTTGGTGTTGTAGGGATGTGTTTATTAATAAGTCAGCGAGAAATTACTGCAACAGAAAATAGTTTTTTAGGAATTGCAGTGATGTTAACATGTGTCTTAAGTTGGAGTTATGGAAGTGTCTTTGTTTCAAAAGCATCATTACCTAAAAATTATTTAGTTAGTGCGGGATATCAAATGATTATTGGAGGGCTGATTCAAATGGTGATTAGTATTTCTTTACAAGAAACTTGGTCTTCTCCATCAGATTGGAGTAGTAACGTACAACTTTCGATGCTTCTATTAGTTATTTTTGGAGGAATTATAGCCTTTACAGCGTTCAATTATTTACTTAAAAAAGTAGCTACTGAGAAGGTAGCTACCTCAGCTTATGTAAATCCAATAATTGCGCTATTTATGGGATGGTATTTTTTAGATGAAAAATTAACAACTCAGTCTATTGTGGCTTCAATAGTATTATTAACAGGAGTGTATTTTATAGCTTCTCGTAAAAGAACTTAACAAACCTGCTTTAAAAGCTATCAAATGCAATTGTCAAATTCATTTTTTAAATAGTTATTTTATATCTTACACATTAAATAGAAAGTTGTGCAAATACCTAACTACATAGCTATAATAATTGCCTTGATATTGAGTCTATCAATATCCTTTTTACAGTATTTTTATAAAGAAAAGTATTCTGTAAAAAATACTGTCCTATTATTTTGCTTAAGGTCTTTTAGTATTTTTTTATTACTACTATTATTATTTAATCCCACCATTAATAAAGTTGAATTACAAACAATAAAACCTGTATTATCAGTTTTAGTTGATAATTCTCAATCAATTTCATTTTTAAATGAAGATAAAAATATAGTTTCTTGTATTCAGAGTATTAAAAATGATCCAGAGATCGAAAAGAGATTTGATATGATTGAATTTTCCTTCGGAAATAAATTAAATAAGATAGATTCTCTTTCATTTACGGATACACAAACAAATATTTCAGAAGCTATTTCTTCTCAAAATCAATTGTATTCGAATAGAATTGCACCGATAATTCTATTATCAGATGGAAACCAAACTATTGGAAATGCGTTGGAATTTACAGATAGTAATCAAAAAATATTTCCTGTTGTTTTTGGGGATACTATTCAGTTCACAGATTTGAAAATTGAGCAATTAAATGTAAATAAGTTTAGTTATTTAAAAAATAAATTTCCCGTTGAAGTTTTTTTGAATTATCAGGGTAAAAAAAGGATTAGCTCCCAATTTTCTATTTATAATAATGGGACTAGTCTGTTTTCCAAAAAAATACAATTTTCACCAACGAATAATTCTAAAACAATCCTAACAAATCTCACCTCTAATAAAAAAGGCTTACAATATTACACTGCGTCAATAAAAGAAATTAAAGGTGAAAAAAATATTAAAAATAATACTAAAAAATTCTCTGTAGAAGTTATCGATGAGCAAACAAAAGTATTAATTTTAACTTCTGTATTACATCCAGATTTAGGTTCCTTAAAAAAGTCAATAGAAAGTAACCAACAACGTTCTGTTGATATCTTTCTAATAGATCAATTTAAAAAAGAAATTGATGATTATCAATTAGTTATACTGTATCAATTAAATAAAAAATTCAATAAAATAATTGAAGAGGTAAAGTTGAAAAACAAAAATTATCTTTTAATTTCAGGTACAAATACTAACTGGAATTTCATCAATAATCAACAATTTAACATTACTAAAAACCACCTCAATTCGATTGAGAATTATGGAGCGATCTTTAATAATTCATATTTAACTTTTGCTCAAAAAGACATCGGTTTTAATCAATTCCCACCACTTAAAGATAAATTTGGTGAGATTACAATTTCTAAAGAACATCAAACATTGTTGTACCAACAAATTAATGGGATAAAAAGGAATCAACCTCTGTTAGTAACTTTTGACGAGAACTCTCACAAATCAGGTATTTTATTTGGGGAAGGAATATGGAAATGGAGATCTACTAGTTTTTTAAGTGAAAATTCCTTTTACAATTTTGATCAATTTATAGGTGATTTAGTTCAATATTTAGCATCCAATAAAAAAAGAAATCGCTTAGATTCAAACATAGAATCACTGTATTCAACAAATACTAATATCAATATATCCGCTTTTTACAGAGATAAAAATTACAGATTTGATACAAGAGCATCTTTAGAAATTACTGTTACAAATACTGATACTAAAAAGACATTGACCTCTCCTTTTAAATTGATCAATGATTCGTATCAAACAAAAATTGAAAACCTAAATTCAGGAGTGTATAATTACAAAATCGCTGTTCTTGACCAACCATTAAATATCAACGGTAAGTTCACAATAAAAAAAGAACAAATAGAACAACAATTTACAAATGCAAATTTTAATAAACTTTTAAAAATAGCAGACAGAACAGGAGGTGAGCTATATTTTAAAAATGAAGTAACCAAATTAAAGAAAGCGTTGTTAAATGATAAATCATTTTACACCACTCAAGAAAAAAAGATTGTAGCGAAACAATTAATTGATTGGAAATGGATTTTAGCCCTTATCATTTCTTCTTTTACATTGGAGTGGTTTTTGAGAAAATATTTAGGAAAGATTTAATAATTGTACTCACATATCCTTCAGAAAAAGAACTAGTAGATCTTCAAATCTAAAGAAAATTATAGACAGATACATTGTGTTTGACAAAGTTATATTGTAAATTTGATTGAATTTTAAAAAAAATAAAAAAATGGCAAGTAATCAAGTTGATTTAAAGCTTCCTAAAGGAGGTTTATTTTTAATTATCATTGCAGTAGCAGGAATAATATTATTTTCAAAATCTACAGTAACGATTAGATCTGGTCAGGCAGGGGTCCTGTACAAAACTTTTGGAGGTGGTGTAGTAACAGATGAACCTTCTTTAGGAGAAGGATTTCAAATTGTTGCGCCATGGAATAAAGTTTTTATTTATGAAGTAAGACAACAAGAGCTTTTTGAAAAAATGCAAGTACTATCCTCTAATGGATTAGAAATTCAACTAGAAGCTTCAGCATGGTTTCAACCACAAACCGATAAGATAGGAGCATTACATCAAGAGAAAGGTGAAAATTACATATCGAGAGTTATACAACCTGCAATAAGATCTGCAGCAAGAAGTGTAGTTGGACGCTATACTCCAGAACAGTTATATTCAAGTAAAAGAGATGTAATTCAAACCGAAATTTTTGTTGAAACTAAAAAGATTTTAGACAAACAATTCATTCAATTAAACGAAATCTTAGTTAGAGATGTAACCTTACCACCAACAATTAAGGAAGCAATTGAGCGTAAGCTAAAACAAGAGCAAGAATCTTTAGAATATGAGTTTAGACTAGTTACTGCAAAAAAAGAGGCTGAGAAACAAATTATTGAAGCACAGGGAAAGGCAGATGCAAACCGAATTCTGAGTGCTTCACTAAATGAAAAAATATTACAAGATAAAGGTATTGAAGCTACAATTAAGTTGTCTGAGTCACCAAATAGTAAGGTGATTGTAATTGGTTCTGGTAAAACCGGAATGCCAATTATTTTAGGAAATCAGTAATTACTTAATACATACAATATCATAAAAAAATCCAGCTAAGGCTGGATTTTTTTTTAATCATTCGAAGTGAACATTGATACAATAGATTCGCTTGATTAATCATTTACTGGAATTTTATTTCGATTAATTTTCCCTTTTTTTAGCGCTTTGTAATTTTCATAACAATCTAAAATAGCTTCAATGACTTGTAAATCTGACGCTTTTTTGATAAAATACTCCGAGTAATTACAATTCATCAATAATTCAATAAGTTCTTGTCTATCCATTTGCAAGTACTCCATCATTACTTCTCTGTCAAATTTACCTGCTAGCATTTTGCGAAGGTCATCCTCTTTTTTAAGCTTCTTTAATTTTCTTAATTGTTTAGGCTTTTTTCCGAAGAGATTATATAAGAAGTCAACGGGTTGAAATAATGCAGCCAGAGGCGATGAAAAATCTCTTACTTTGGGTTTTCCAACCTCATAGGTTTGGGGCAATCCATTAATTTTTATTCTGGTAAATCGATCTTTAGGAACTTGTTTCAAATCAATTTCTAAAACCCCTATTAATTTTGTAGATTTAATAACAACTTCTCTAATTTCTTCAGGTTTTTCATACAAAGCGATTAACAATTCGTTGCCTTTTAATAAGTCGTTAGTTATTTTTAATTTTATGGATGCATACCCTAAATAGGAAACTAAAATAGTATCATTTGCTTTTGTAGGGATTTCAAAAAAACCATTATCATTGGTTATGGTTCCTTGAACCGTATTTAAATTTAATATGTGAGCTGCACTTAAATATTTTTTTGTCTCTGCATGAATAATCTGTCCTTTTAAGTTTTTTACAGTTAGAGAATCACTTTGAGAAAAGATATTAAAAGAAACAAATATGATTAATAATAATAGTTTTTTCATACTGCAAAACTAGTGATAAAAGCTTTTAATGAAGTTAAATTTTCGATAAAACCCTTTGTGATGTTAACAAATGGTTGATTATAAAAGAAAAAGTGCGCACGAGAAGATTCGAACTTCCACAAACTTGCGTTTACAGCCCCCTCAAGGCTGCGCGTCTACCAGTTTCGCCACGTGCGCTTTTAATAAAATAAAAATGTTAAGCGACTGCTTAACATTTTTTTGTGACCGGGCTGGGGCTCGAACCCAGGACCCTCTCCTTAAAAGGGAGATGCTCTACCAACTGAGCTACCAGGTCTATTTTTGTAAACCGAGTGCAAATATACTATCAATCATTGGAATTATTGGTATTAAATTGGAGATTTTTTATAGATATTTGCATAAAAATACAAATCAATGAAAATAGTGTTATTAGGTTACATGGCTTCTGGAAAATCGACTGTAGGAAAACAACTTTCTAAAAAATTATCAGTTCAGTTTTTAGATCTAGACGACTACATATCTGAAAAAGAACAAATGTCAATAACAGAAATATTTGACAAGAAAGGTGAGGTTTATTTTAGATTGATTGAAAATAAATATTTAAAAGCGGTACTTGAAAAAGAGGAAGATTTTATTCTTTCTCTTGGAGGAGGAACCCCTTGTTATGCTAATAATTTAGAAGAAATAAACAAAGGGAATACTGTATCTATTTATTTACAAGGAAGCACACAAACAATGATAAACAGATTGATAAACAAGAAAAGTAAACGCCCTTTAATAGCTTCTTTAAGTGATGATAAAATAGGTGAATTTGTAGCCAAACACCTTTTCGAGAGGCGTCCTTATTATGAGCAAGCAAAAATAACAATTAAGATTGATGACAAAACAAAAAAAGAAGTTACTGATGAATTACAAATTTTATTAAGCTAAATACGCAATAGAATTATTCTTAGAAAATTCTACTTGAATATGTTCTTTTACAGACGTTGATAAGGAAATCCCTTTAAAATCTGCTTTTACAGGGTATTTTTTATGATTTCTATTAACTAATACTGCTGTTTTAAACTTCTTTAGTGGAACATTTAAAAAGTGTTTTATTCCATAAATAAGAGTTGTTCCAGAACTCAAAACATCATCTACTAAAATCAAAGACTTATTTTTATAATCCCCAACATCTATCGAAGTAGTTATCGGTTTTAATGGTTTTTTTTTGTCCATTATTACTTTGCAAACGATAATTTTTAAAGGGGAAATTTCTAGTAATACTTCCTCTAATTTTTTCGCAAAAACAAATCCATTGCCCATAATACCAGCCAGTATTACCTCTTTTTCTGAACTATTTGTTTCATAGATCTGATACGCAATTCTTCTAATTTTTTGAGAAATTTGTAATTGATTTAATATGATGTTATTGGGTGTTGTCATAAATTTATTCATTTATAGTATCATCTTGATAATTATCGATATCTCTTCGCTCTTTTTTTGTAGGTCTTCCTGTTCCTCTTTTCCTGTAATGATCTTTGGAAAATTTTAAAAGGGCTGTTTTTTCTATTTCTTCTAAAGGGGTTACATCTTTTCTATAAATATCTACTAGTTTTGCTCCAATTCTACTTGTTGGTAAATCTAAAACTTTTATTTGATAATTGATTTGATTTTTACGGACTAAAATTAATTCATCACCATATAACTCTTTTGAAGGTTTTATATTTTTAGCATCTATTTTAACTTGACCTTTCTTACAAGCCAAAGTTGCGATACTTCTTGTTTTAAAAATTCTAATACACCACAGATATTTATCAATTCTCATAAATAATTATTAAAATATAACGTTTGTCTTTTTACAAAGGTATAAAATTGGTAAATTGCCACCTTAAATTTTAAGGTTAAATGAATAAAATAAAAAATATTTTAGCAATCACATTTGCAATAATTCTAATATATTCTTGTGGAACCAGTAATAACAGTTTCATAGATGATTTTGACCATGAAGCACAAGCATTAATTGACAACGATACTTTAGTCCAATTTTTAAAAAATCATTACTATGATCTTTCTTCAGATTCTATAAAGTTAGTGATTTCAGGAAAGGTTGCTTTGTATGAGGAAATTCAAACAATGAGTATTACCGAAAATGAAATTAATTATACTTTGTATTATTATGTGAAAGATGCAGGAACTCCTAATTTAGATAAAGGAAATCCAACAGTTATGGATTCTGTTTTTGTCAACTATGAAGGCAAAAGAATAGTAAATACAGACAGCATTAGTAAACCTTTTGAGAAGAATATAAACATTTGGTTTACCCTAGATAGAGTGATAGGTGGTTGGACGCATGGGTTCACTAATTTTAAAGGAGGTGACAATATTACTGGTAATGGACCTATTACTTATGAAAATGGAGGTAAAGGAGTTCTATTTATACCCTCTGGTTTGGCATATGCTAATAGCGGATCAAGTTCAGGTATTTTACCAAATCAATGTTTAGTATTCCATATCGAATTAAATGACATCGTAAAAGATACAGATCACGATAATGATGGAGTTGCTTCAATCTTCGAAGACCCAGATAAAAACGACAATCCAAAAGATGATGATACAGATCAGGATGGTTTGCCAAATTATATAGATTCGGATGATGATGGAGATGGGACTTTAACAGTCTATGAAGATGCTAACGGTGATGGAAATCCTATGAATGATTTCAACGATCCTAATAACCCTTCTTTACCGGATTATTTAAACCCAGTAATTAAATAACAAAAAAAAGCTCTTGAAATATACAAGAGCTTTTTTTTTGTAAATATGTATTATACTATAGTCTGTATGACACCCCTAGTATTACTTGATTAATTCTTGTATCAAAATTAACAGGACTTCCAGTTGTTCCAATAAATCGACTTTCAATCGGAGAAAAAGCTCTTTCTAAACGGAGATCAACTCCAAAGTTACCAAATTCGATTCCACCTCCAAATTGAAACCCAACAGTAAACCCATCTGCGTCAACCTCTGATATATCACTAAAGCTAAATTCAGAATTTAATATGTACTGAAATGATGGACCAGCATATACATTTCCAATTCCAAAGATCTTCTTACCAAACAATAGTGGAATATCTATTTTTTGAAAGCTGTAAGAAGTCATCTTACCGGTAAATTTGTATTTAAGTTCGTTTTCTAAATTTGTATAGACTAATTCAGGCCGAACATACAATCCTAGAACGGGTATTTTTAGGCGCAACCAAATTCCTGCATGATAACCTGTTTTACTTTCTGCTCCCTCAAAAACATCAGAACTGACTTCTTCGATAGAATTTGAATTGTAGTTAATCCCTGCTTTCAAACCAAAAGCCGTTTGTGTGTATGCTGTTTGACTATATCCTAGAACAAAAAACGATAGGAATAGTAGTTTTTTCAAAAGTGTATTTTTCATATATATTGGTATGAAGAACGTTAATAAAAATTATTTTTTTCTTGCAATTACTTTTTTAGCTGCTTTTTCTACAGAAAGTGCATTTAAGCCATATTTTTCCATTAATTGCGCTGGAGTTCCAGATTCTCCAAAAGTATCGTTAGTCCCAACAAATTCCTGTGGAGTAGGAGCTTTTAGTGATAAAGTTCTTGCAACACTTTCACCCAAACCACCGATGACATTGTGTTCTTCAGCAGTTACAATACAACCTGTTTTTTGAACAGATTTCAATATAATATCTTCATCTAATGGTTTTATCGTGTGGATATTAATCACTTCTGCAGAGATTCCTTGTTCTTCTAATTTTTCGGATGCTTGCAAAGCTTCCCATACTAAATGACCTGTAGCTACAATCGTTACATCAGTTCCTTCAGTTAGTAAAATACCTTTTCCTATTTCAAACTTTTCTTCTTTATAATCAGGCATAAAAATAGGAACAACAGGTCTTCCAAAACGTAAATAAACAGGACCTTCATGTTCTGCAATTGCAATCGTCGCAGCTTTGGTTTGATTGTAATCACACGTATTAATTACAGTCATGCCCGGTAACATTTTCATAAGACCAATATCCTCTAAAATTTGGTGTGTAGCTCCGTCTTCACCCAACGTTAAACCCGCATGTGAAGCACATATTTTTACATTTTTACCAGAATAAGCAATCGATTGACGAATTTGGTCATATACTCTACCTGTTGAAAAATTCGCAAAGGTTCCTGTAAAAGGAATTTTCCCGCCAATAGTTAACCCTGCAGCAATTCCCATCATATTTGCCTCTGCAATTCCTATTTGAAAAAATCTTTCAGGATTTTCTTTGATAAATTGATTCATTTTTAGTGAACCAATTAAATCTGCACACAAAGCAACTACATTTGGATTTGTTCTACCCAATTCAGTTAAACCGTCTCCAAAACCAGAACGAGTGTCTTTTTTTTCTGTAAATGTATATTTTTTCATTATTGATTGTTATGTTGTATATATTGCGTAAAAATAAACTTTTATTTCACTTTAAAGAAATGAAAAGAGATA
Source organism: Polaribacter sp. (assembly GCA_018608545.1). Classification (GTDB taxonomy): domain Bacteria; phylum Bacteroidota; class Bacteroidia; order Flavobacteriales; family Flavobacteriaceae; genus Polaribacter. Next base: position 57,998 of record JABAZI010000062.1, on the reverse strand, counting down.
ATAAAAAGAAAGAGTTTTTAACATTTTATATTAGATATAAATACCCTGAAATTAATTATAAATTCATTAATTCTTTGAAGAGCTTATGAACAGGTAATCCAACTACATTAAAATAACTTCCCTCCATTTTATCAATTGCAATGAAACCAATCCATTCTTGAATTCCATAAGCTCCTGCTTTATCATAAGGGTTATAATTGTTAATATAATAAGTGATTTCTTTGTCTGATATTTCTTTAAAATAAACAACTGTTGTATCGTTGATAATTTTTTGAAAATTATTGTTTCTAATACTTATTGAAGTAATTACCTCATGTTTTTTTCCAGACAATTCTTTCAACATTGTATAAGCTTCTTGTTTGTTTTTTGGCTTCCCAAGCGCCTTGTTTTCTAACCAAACAATTGTATCAGAAGTAATCAATAAATCTTTTTCAGTTAAATTAGTAAATGCTTGTGATTTTAAATTGGCTAAAAAATCTGTAATTTCTGCTCCCTTTAAGTGTTTTGGAAACTTTTCTTCGATTTCTTTTATCTGTATCTTGAATTCAAGATCTAACTCTTTAAAAAACTGTTGTCTTCTGGGAGAACCGGAAGCTAGTATTACGTTGTAATTTTTTAATTTATCTCTTAACATTTTAATTTCTATTTAACGATTGGAGCCTCTATTTTAAATAACAACATTGATATGATTCCCAATAGCATTATAATTTTTAATAGCACACTTAATTTAGAAAAGTCTTTTTTACTTTCTGAAAACCATAATTTACTCATAAAATAAACAAATGGAATCATAACAAAGAGTATTCCATATCCAAAAAACAGGTAATTGGTTCTGAAGCTGAGTATGCTTAAGAAAAGAAATACAAGTAAAATACACGAAAATAAAAAAGCAACTTTTGACGTTCTTTTTCTTCCAATCACAATGGGCAAAGTAGTTGCTTTTATGTGTACATCTCCATCTACATCTTCTATGTCTTTAATAATTTCTCTAATAAGCGTTGTAAGAAAAGCAAAAAATGCATACCCTAAAATAGTATGGTAAAGAGATGCTTTAAAAAAAAGCGAATACGTTGCTGCTTTTAGATGAAAAAAATAAGTTAATAATATTGTTGAACCACATAAAATTGAAACAAGAATATTCCCTAAAAGAATTCTTTTTTTTAAATAAAAAGAATAAAAAAATAAGCTAAAAATACTGAATAAAAAGACCCCGATTAAGTAATGTGAATTTGTAATTATAGAGAGGTATATTCCTAATAATAAACCAATTATAGATAATAAAATAGACAGATGTATTGCTTTTTTAAAGGAAAGTATTTGATCAATATAAACCTTATTGGGTTTGTTTACAACATCTGTTTTTATATCAAAAACATCATTTATTAGATATCCACCGATGGCAATTAATAGCACACTTGTAGATAAAAGAGAAAAATCAAAATAACTGAGAGAAATGGTGGTTATTTGTGAATCTATTAAAGCATATTTGGTTAAAAACATTGTCAACAAAACCATGAAAAGGTTTTTGTAACGAATGAGTCTAAGAAAATCCATTATGTGTTAAAATTCTTTTTAATTCTGGCCAAATCACGTTTTGAATCACGATCTTTTAAAACCTCACGTTTATCATGAGTTTGTTTCCCTTTTGCCAATGCAATTTCTAATTTCGCAAACCCGTTGTCATTAATAAACAATCGAAGAGGAACAATGGTATTTCCTTTAGCTTCTACATCTTTTTTTAAGCTTCGTAATTCACGTTTATTTAATAATAATCTGCGCTCACTTTTTGGTTTGTGATTAAAATGGTGACCAAACATATATTCTTGGATATACATATTTACTATAAACAATTCTCCACGATCATTAAATTCACAAAAACTTTCTGTAATTCTTGCCTGACTTAATCTAATAGATTTTATCTCTGTTCCAGTCAATTGAATTCCTGCAACAAATTTATCTAAAATTTCAAATTCGAAACGTGCTTTTTTATTTTGTATGTTTATGTTTTTTTGAACAGCCATAAACTGATTTTATTGTTATGTATTCTTGAAAAGGAGCTGATAAAAGTAGCCCTATAAATCCCTACAAAGATACATTTTTACTTTGTTCAAAAGCATGTAATTTTAAAATCTATTTCTAACAAATAAAACATCTAACTAAAAGAGTATTGAAAAGTCTTTTTTTTAAAAAGGTCATATCAACCTAAAAGTAACTTTCGTTTGCCTGTAAGATGATCAAAGTTTCCTATATTTGAAATGATATTAAATAATAAAAAATAATGGGTTTTTTTAAAACTATTTTTGGTGAAAAAGAAGTTGATTCTTCTAAAGAAAAGAATACATCATATGTAAATTGGCTGCCTTTGACTTCAATTGATCAATTAGAAGAAATAAAAGCTTTATCTAAAACAGAATCCATATGCATCTTTAAACACTCAACTCGATGTGGTATCAGTAGAATTGTAATCAAACAATTTGAAGAATTATTTTCTGAAGAGCATCAACATTTAAAAGTTTATTATTTAGATTTATTAAACTATAGAAGTGTGTCTAATGAAATCGCAAATTCTTTTCAAGTAATACATCAATCACCACAATTATTGGTGATTAAAAATGGTGTTTCTTGTTACCATGCTTCCCATAATGACGTAGCTTTAGTAAATTTATCAAGATTTATATAGTTTAAATTCCTAAAAAACCCTTTTTAAGTCATATTTTTGCTCCACAAATTTATATTCCTTTGGCACAAACAAACACTTCAGTAAAAACATCAAGCAAACAATTATACGGATATCAAAAGGATGCCCTTCAAGAAATTTTTAGAAGATTTGAGGATGCTCCAAAAGATTATCATCTGTTATACCAACTGCCAACAGGAGGTGGTAAAACAGTAATTTTTTCTGAAATTGTCAGACGGTATTTAGAAACTTTTCAAAAGAAAGTTTTAGTATTGACGCACAGAATTGAATTAAGCAAACAAACATCAAAAATGTTAAGCGAATTTGGTGTCGCTAATAAAATCATTAATTCTACTGCTAAATTAGATGATCAATCCCAGTTTGGTTGTTTTGTAGCCATGGTAGAAACGCTTAAAAATAGATTAAATGACGAAAAACTAGATATTTCAGATATTGGTTTAGTAATTGTTGATGAAGCGCATTACAATTCATTCACTAAAATTTTTAAGTTTTTTGATCAATCGTTTATTCTTGGGGTTACAGCAACACCTCTTAGTTCTAATATAAAGCTTCCAATGTATGAAAATTATCAAGAACTATTTGTTGGTGAATCTATTCAACACCTGATTGATAATGAATATTTGTCAAGTGCAAATCTATATTCTTACAATGTTGGACTAACATCATTAGAGGTTGGGGCAAATGGAGATTATACGGTAAAATCTTCAGAAGATCTGTATACAAATTCTGACATGCTTTCTAAATTAGTATCTGCATACGAAGAAACTGCAAAAGGGAAAAAAACATTAATATTTAACAATGGAATAAACACCTCTATACAGGTGTTTCATGCTTTTAAAAAGGCTGGATATCCCATAGCTCATCTAGACAATACGAACTCAAAAAGTGAGAGAGAACTAATTTTGAAGTGGTTTCATAAAACTCCAAATGCAATTATTACCTCTGTAAGTATTTTAACCACAGGGTTTGATGAACCAACTATTGAGGCTATTATTTTGAATAGAGCAACAAAGTCTTTAACGTTATATTATCAAATGATTGGACGTGGTTCAAGAGTCTTAAATAATAAAAATACTTTTGACGTGATAGATTTAGGTAACAATTTTCACAGATTTGGACCATGGGGTGCAGATTTAGATTGGCAAAAAATGTTCAGAGCTCCGGATTATTATTTGAATGCAATCTTATCTGATGAGGATATAGAAAGTACATTTAGATATGAATTGCCAGCAGATGTAAAAAGTGAATTTTCAAAATCTACAGATACTTATTTCGACATGAAAAAAGTATACATAGATACGATTAGATTAGGAGAATCTTCTAAAAGAGTATTAGAAAAATCTATAGTACATCACGCAAAGATGTGTATTGAAAATAGTGAAGATGTTTTTGATGCATTAATACTTGCAAAGATGTTAGGAGAAGAAATAGATGACAGAATAAATAGATATGCAAAATGTATTTCTAAGAGTACACACAATTTTGTTACTTGGTTAAAAGAAGATTATAGAAAAAAACTAAATGCGTATTTAAGGTCAAATTTTGATGGGGATTTTGAGAAAATTCATGGGTATCCACCAGAATAAAAATCAACTACAATATTCTACCATACTTATTCCATTCAAATAGAATAACAAGCATTTAAATGTGGTCTTTTAATTCATCGAAGTTTTCAACTATTACATCCGCATTTTCTAAAGTTTGATCTTCCACCAATGGATTTTTATACCCAACTACAAAAATACCGGCATCATTTGCAGATTTTACGCCATTATCAGAGTCTTCAATAACAATACAATGTTCTTTAAGAGACTTACCTAATATCGCTGCTTTTTCAAAAATTTCTGGATGTGGTTTAGAAGCTTTTAAATCTGCACCGCTAATTTTAGCAGTGAAGTAAGAATTCAAATTAAATCTATTAAAAACTCTATCAATATTAACCATTGCAGAGGAGGAAGCTAGAATTAAAGTGTATCCCTTGTTAAAGGAATGTTTTATGAATTCTTCAACACCTTTTACTAAATGAATTGTTGGGTCATTTTGAAAAAAATTGACATATTTTTTTCTTTTTATCAACACCAATTCTTCTGGATTTAAATCCAAGTTAAAGTGACTTACTAATTTTTGAAAAGCATTTACGGTAGAGGATCCTGTAAGTGTTTTATAAAGCTGGTCTGAAACGTCAACTCCAATCGAAATAAAAGTTTCATAATAGGCTTTTTTATGAATTTCTTCAGAGTCTATAATTACACCATCCATGTCAAAAATAATACACTGTAACTGCTTTGGTAGGTTCATTATTATTTTAAAAATTTTGCTATTAATTCAGGTGTTGGTACCATACAAACCTCTTTTTTCCCAAACCATTTGTAACGATTTTTAGCAATAACATCATAGAGGTAATTTCTAATAAATTCAGGGAGGTATAAAAAAAGGAAACTTACCCTCCATAAGCCCTTAAAATCTTGGATGATTTTGATCGCTGCAGTAGATTTTATATCGTAAGAAATTCCAGGATTAAATAACACAATAGAATCAACTTTTGAGGGATTAATTTTTAAGAAATCAAGGATTTCTTTCCCTTTTTCAGATTGCAAAGCTGCGAATAAAAAGATATTTTTTTTATCGTACTTAATAACTTTTAGTACAGAATGATTGCATAAATTGCAAACTCCATCAAATAAAATAACCTTTTTGTTTTTTGGGATATCAACCATTTATTTAATAAGATAATTAATCCTCCAAAGATACTTTATATATTTTTATAATTATTGTAACAATAGTTTTTATTAGGCGTCTTTTATTTAAAACAAGTTAAATTTATAGTATGTCATTTAACATAAAATTAATAACAGCTATGAATAGCTTTGAGTAATTTTCGCAATTAATAATAATTCATGATTAAAATAGAAAAACTTCATAAATCGTATCCTATTGGTAAAGATTCTCTTCATGTTTTAAAAGGAATTGACCTACACATAAAAGAAGGCGAGTTTGTTTCCATTATGGGGTCTTCAGGTTCTGGAAAATCTACCTTATTAAACATTGTTGGTTTGTTAGATATTCACGATCAAGGCAATTATTTTTTAAATGGGCAACTAATAAAAAACATGAATGAAAAAAAAGCCGCCATTCTTAGAAATAAGTTTTTAGGCTTTGTTTTTCAATCTTTCAATTTGATATCCTATAAAACAGCTCTTGAAAATGTTGCTTTACCGCTGTACTATAAAGGATTAAAAAGGAAAGAACGTTTAAAAATCGCCCTAGATTATTTAGAAAAAGTAGGATTAAAAGAATGGGCTAATCATTTGCCTAACGAATTATCAGGTGGCCAAAAACAACGAGTTGCCATCGCCAGAGCTTTGGTTACCAAACCAAAAGTTGTTTTGGCTGATGAGCCAACTGGAGCTTTAGATTCAGGAACAACAGATTCTGTGATGGGTTTATTAAAGGATATTAATAACGAAGGAATGACTGTTTTTGTAATTACCCATGAACAAGAAGTAGCAGAACAAACCAAAAGAATAGTTCATTTAAAAGACGGTGTTATTATTAATGATTTTCTAACGAAGGAAATAAAAAAAGCATAAATATGTTTGATATAGATCGTTGGCGTGAAATCTTTCAAAGTATTCGAAAAAACAAACTTCGTTCTGTAATGTCAGGCTTTACGATCGCTTTTGCAATATTATTATTTACGCTACTTTTTGGGGTTGCCAACGGTTTGGGTAATTTTTTTAAAAATGCATTTGCAGATAATGCTCAAAACATGATGTTTGTTCGTGTTTGGAAGACTACAAAACCCTACAAAGGATTACAAACAGGAAGAAAAATTCAATTAAAAAATAAGGATTTTAATCATATTTCAGAAAAATATAACAATAATATTGAATATCAATCTGCCAGGATTAATAAAAATTTTACAATTAAATATAAGAATAAAGCCAACCGATATTCTGTCAAAGCCGTTCATCCTGATTATCAATTTTTAGAAAAAACAAACATTGATGAGGGACGTTATTTAAATCAATTTGATATCAACCAAAAAAAGAAAGTTATTGTTATTGGTCGGTTGATTATGAAAGATTTATTTGGAGAAAAACCTGCTTTAGGAAAAAGAATAAATGTAAATGGAAGTTCCTTTTTAATTGTTGGTGTTTTTTCTGACGATGGTGGAGATGATGAAGAAAGAATCGCATACATTCCAGTGTCTACGTCACAAATGATGTATGGTAACAATGATTATATCAATCAAATAAACTTAGGGTATAATCAAAATTTAAGTACTGATGCAGCCATTGCATTTGGGAAAAATGTAGAGCTCGAAATGCGAAAAAAATTAAATATTCACCCAGATGATCAGAGTGCCTTGTCGGTAAGAAACATGGCTCAAGCCAATAAATATGTTAGCATAATAATGTTTGCACTCTATTTAATCATCATTTTTATTGGTTCAGGAACCTTGATTGCAGGAATTATAGGTATTAGTAATATTATGATTTTTGTGATTAAAGAACGTACAAAAGAATTTGGAATTCGAAAAGCACTAGGTGCAAAACCTTCCTCTATCGTAGCTATGGTAGTTCAAGAATCTGTATTAATTACAACTTTAGCAGGCTATATAGGATTGTCTCTTGGAACTTATATTTTGAGTTATATTGGAAATAGTTTAGAAAAAAAATATTTTATCAAAGACCCAAGTGTAAATCCAGAAATTGTTATTGGAGCTACAGTTGTATTAATTATATCAGGTCTAGTTGCAGGATACATTCCTGCAAAAAGAGCTGCTAATATAAAACCTATTGTCGCATTGAGAGCGGATTAATTATGAGATTTTTATTCGATACAGAAACTTGGCAAGAAATTTATGGAAGTATCCGTAAAAATAAATTAAGAACTGGAATTACCATTATTGGTGTTTTATGGGGAATATTTTTATTAATCGTTTTACTAGGTGCCACAAGAGGACTGGAAAATAGCTTTAAGAATGCTTTTGGTAATTTAGCAACGAACAGTGTTTTTGTTTGGACTCAATCTACAGACACTCCTTTTAAAGGGTTTCAAAAAGGAAGAAGTTTTCGTTTGACCATGAATGATATCGATGTTTTAAAATCAGAATATGCTTCTGAAATTAAATTCTTAGCCCCCAGAAATCAAACAATGAACTTGATTGTCAGAGATTTTAAATCTGGGTCATTTAAAGTGAGTGGTGATTATCCAATTTTGGATCAAATTCAAAAGAAAAGTTTAACTTTTGGTCGTTTCTTAAACCAAAATGACATCATGTCTATGTCTAAAGTGGCTGTTATTTCAGAAGAAATGGTCAAGCAATTATTTGACAAAGAAGAAATGCCCATTGGACAGTATATCAAAATTAATAATATCAATTACAAAGTTGTAGGTGTTTATGAACCTTCAAATACAGTTAATTTTGATCGTGATACAGCATATATTCCTTTTACTACATTTAAAAAAGTTTACAATTCATCGGATAAAATCGATTGGATGATGATTACTGCTAATAATGGAGTCAATATTGAACAATTGGAAAAAGACCTACTCTTAACTTTAAAAAACCTACACAAAGTACATCCAGAAGATAAAAGAGCATTTGGGTCTATAAATCTAGGGAAAGAGATTGGTAGGTTGACTGGTTTTTTAACAGGAATGCAATTTTTAACTTGGTTTGTCGGAATAGCGACCTTAATTGCGGGTGTATTTGCCATAGGAAATATTTTATTAATTACCGTTAAAGAACGAACTAAAGAAATAGGAATTCGAAGAGCTATAGGAGCAACCCCAAAAAGTATCCGCCAACAAATTATTTTAGAAGCTGTTTTTCTAACAGCCACAGCAGGAATGTTAGGAATTATTTTTGGAGCATTTACATTATACATCATAGATGCAGGATTTGGTCAAGGACCTGATGCTGCGTTGATCAATCCAACAGTAAATATTCCTATTATTTTAATATCATGTACGATATTGATATTTTTAGGAACACTAATAGGTTTAATTCCTGCGCACATGGCTACAATTATAAAACCAATAGAAGCACTAAGAGAAGAATAAAAATAAATTAAGAAAACATGAGTAAAAGATCAAAAATTATTTTAGGAAGTATCGTTGTATTATTTGCAATTGCATTGATATGGTTTGGAAAGAAAAATAAAAAAAACATCCTTCAATTTGAAACAGAAACGCCATTTAAAACATCCATTACAAAAAAAACAGTGGCAACTGGAAAAGTAACACCCTTAGAAGAAATTGAAATAAAACCACAAATAACAGGGATCATTGATAGAATTTTATTGTCAGAAGGTGATAAAGTTAAAAAAGGAGACTTAATAGCTACTGTAAGAGTCGTTCCAAACGAGCAATCATTAATAAGCGCAAAGGGTCGGGTAAACAATATTAAATTACGTTTAGACAATGCAATTCTCAGCTTCAATAGAAACAAGAAATTGTTTGACAAAGGCGTTATTGCTCAATCGGCTTATGAAACGATAGAATTAACTTACAATCAAGCAAAACAAGATTTAAAAAACGCTCAAAACGATTATCAAATTATAAAGAAAGGGTTTTCAGGCTCTGGCGCCTCAGCAAATACAAATATCATCGCTCAAATGTCGGGTACAATACTAGAAATTCCCGTTAAAGAAGGAGATCAAGTAATTCAATCAAATAATTTTAATGCTGGTACTACAATCGCATCAATTGCAGACATGAGTAAAATGATTTTTGAAGGAAAAGTAGACGAGTCTGAAGTTGGGAAATTGACAAATGGAGCAATGATCAAAGTTTCTATTGGCGCTATAGAAGGAGTTAAATTTCCTGCAAAGTTAAATTTTATTGCACCAAAAGGTACTGAAGAAGGAGGAGCTGTTCAATTTAAAATTAAGGCAGATGTGACATTGGATAACAATATTTTTATTAGGGCAGGATATAGTGCGAATGCGGATATCATCTTAGAAGAAAAAGATAGCATATTAGCCATAAAAGAAGCATTACTAAGGTTTGATAGAAAAACAGAAACACCTTATGTAGAAGTTAGAATAGGGGAGTCTGTATTCGAAAAAAGAACTTTGAAGTTAGGAACTTCAGACAATGTAAACGTTGAAATTTTAGAAGGGGTAGTTGAAGGAGATGAAATTAAAGTTTGGAACAAAGTATCCAAAAAGGATGATGAAAATGAAAACGAATAATCCGTTTCGATCCTATTCGCAGAAAATATAGATACCACATTAATAACATTCATATTCAATACCAAAAAGCCATTGTATAACAGCTATTTGTCGACTATTTGTCAACTAAGAGACAGGATCGAACTTAAATGTAAAAATCTGCTTCAAAATATAAAAAAGTTAGTATATTTGCATCCTTAAAATAAACAATAAAATTTAATTTATGAATCATTACGAAACTGTTTTCATTTTGAATCCCGTTTTATCTGACACTCAGATAAAGGAGACAGTACAAAAGTTCGAAGATTATTTAGTTTCAAAAGGAGCTGAAATGATCTCAAAAGAAGATTGGGGCTTAAAGAAATTAGCATACCCAATTCAAAAAAAGAAAAGTGGTTTTTATCACTTATTAGAGTTCAAAATAGCTGGTCAGGAAATACCTGCATATGAGTTAGAATTTAGAAGAGATGACAGCGTTATGCGTTACCTTTCTGTTAGATTAGACAAACATGCTGCAGCCTGGGCAAAAGTAAGAACTGAACGTGTTAAATCTACAAAAAAATAAGCAATGGCAACAATAGAACAACAATCAAAAGGAGGTAAATCTGCTGACGTTAGATATTTAACGCCATTAGACATTGACACAAAAAAAGAAGCAAAGTACTGTAGATTTAAAAAGAAAGATATCAAGTATATCGATTATAAAGATGCAGATTTCTTAATGTATTTAGTAAACGAACAAGGTAAGATTTTACCAAGACGTTTAACTGGTACTTCATTAAAATATCAACGTAAAGTTGCGCAAGCAATAAAAAGAGCGCGTCATTTAGCGTTAATGCCTTACGTTGGAGATATGTTAAAATAATAAAGACGTAGACATGGAATTGATATTAAAACAAGACGTAGAAAATTTAGGATTTAAAGATGATATCGTATCAGTTAAGAACGGATATGGTAGAAACTTTTTAATCCCTGCAAAGCAAGCTGTTTTAGCTACCTCATCTGCAAAGAAAGTTTTAGCAGAGAATTTAAAACAACGTGCTTATAAAGAAGCTAAATTAATTGAAGACGCTAATAAAGTTGCGGAAACAGTTAAAGGATATGAAATCAAAATTGCATCAAAAACCGGTTCAGGAGACAAATTATTTGGTTCTGTAAACAACATCGATTTGGCTGCAGCTATTGCAAAATTAGGAACAGAACTAGATAAGAAATTTATCAAAGTTGTTGGTGGTTCTGTGAAAAGATTAGGTAAATACGAAGCAAGTGTAAGATTACACAGAGCGGTTGTAGTAGATATTACCTTTGAAGTTGTTTCTGAATAAGAAATACTCTTCAATTAAACATACCAAAAGCTCGTTAGAAATAACGAGCTTTTTTATTTTACAGTAAAAAAGATGAAATACAGACAATTAACTAAAGAACAGTTTGAAAGTTTACACGAAGATTTTGCCAAGTTTTTAGCAACACAAAGTATCGATGCAAAAGAATGGAAACAAATTAAAAAAGAAAAGGCTCAAGTTGCAGAAGAGGAGATGAATATTTTTTCTGATGTTGTTTGGGACGATGTTTTAACAAAAACAGCCTATGTTGAACATTTTTCTAAAACATCTGTTAATTTATTTAAATGTGATGAAAATGAAATTCATAGAATAGCCATCAACATCACCTGGGATATCAATTTATTGGAACAGAAAGGTTTTGAATGGTTAATGCAAAATCCAATGGACAATTCTGTTGAAATCTTCAAAGGTTCAAAGCCCTATAAAGGAGAACGAAACTTAGAAATTTTTGATTTAATAGAAAAAGGAAGTTCAATTTCTAGGGGAGAAATTTTTGATTATTTTAATCAATTAATAGGATAGCAGTTCATTAATATCCATAGATTATAGCTACCTTATTTCTAAATATTTCTCCAATAGAGAGGGAAGTCTTTCAATCAAAACAAGTATTTTTTTAACTTGGGTACTAAAAATAATTTTTTAAGTTTGTAAGTATGATCGATGAAAAACTATTAAGTTATTTTGAAAGTTATTTAACAGACAAAAGAAAAATATTATTTAAAAGAATCCTGGAGAATAGAACCAAGCATTTTACAGTCGTTTTAGAAGATATTTTTCAGCCCCACAATACCAGTGCAGTGATAAGGACATGTGATATTTTTGGTGTTCAAGAAGTGCATGCAATCGAAAATAAGTATACAAATAAGATTTCGAGACATGTTGCCAAGGGGTCACAAAAGTGGATAACCACGAAACGTTTTAAATCTGATGGTGATAATACCAAAGCATGTTTTAATAGTTTACGCGAAAAAGGCTATCAAATTATAGCTACATCGCCTCATAATGATTCTTGTTTATTAGAAGATTTTGATATATCAAAGAAAACAGCTTTTGTATTTGGTGTAGAAGCAGAGGGTGTTTCAGAGTATACAAAAGAGCATGCAGATGGTTTTCTAAAAATACCAATGGTCGGTTTTACTGAAAGTTTAAACATTTCTGTTGCAGCCGCAATTATATTACAAGAAGTAACCACAAAAATGAGAAATTCTTCTATTAGTTGGCAGTTATCTGACGATGAAAAGAACAGGCTGTATTATGAGTGGGTAAAAAAAACGATTAAAAATGTTCACAAAATTGAAGAACACTATCATCAAAAATTAGAATAAATAAACTACTAAGTCTTTATAAAACTGAAATGAATAGTTGAAATAAGTAATTAATTCATGATTACTTTTTCGACAGTAGCAGTAGAATCGCAACGAGTGATCCTCAAACTTACTTTTTTCAATTCTTTTTTTCCTGTAACATGATATTCTGCACAAGGCTTTTGTCTTGGTTTACTTTGTCCAAAATTAACATCACCGTCGTTTAAAATTGTTGCAATTTTTAAAGTGTCTATGTTAAATTCTAGCATTGCTTTTTGTGCATTTTCAGAATAAATTCGTTTTCTAATTCTGATTGTTTTCAGTGTTCTAGCATCCATTCCATAGTCGAAAGTAGCTTTTTTCTTTTGCCAAAAGAAATAGACCCCTATGGCGCTTATAAACACTCCTATCAAATAATAAAAAATTCTTTTAATCAGCATTGTATAAATTTGAAATACAAAGATAATTTTTTGTTGTTAAAAGCATCTTATAAAATCAATAAATTAATATCTCTAAAGGGTAAATCAAACCAATCCGCAACTGTTTTATTGGTTAAAATTCCGTGATAGAAATACATTCCATTCCGTAAACTTTTGTCAAAACGAACTGCATTTTCAAAACCACCCTCTTCAGCAATATTTAACAAATAGGGGGTGAAAATATTACTGATCGATAAAGAAGCCGTTCTTGCATATCGTGCGGGAATATTTGGCACACAATAATGTGTAACACCATATTTAGTAAAAGTAGGTGTTTTATGTGTGGTTAAATTTGAAGTTTCAAAACACCCGCCTCTATCAATACTTACATCAATTATTATGGCTCCATCCTTCATGTTTTCTACCATTTCTTTAGTGGCACAAATAGGAGATCTATTTTTACCTCGAATCGCCCCGATAGCAACATCAGCTCGCATTAATGCTTTAGCGATAGATTTTGGTTGAAGTGTAGAAGTATAAATAGGAGCATGCAATGCGTGTTGTAATTTTCTTAATTTACTAATTGAATTGTCAAAAACTTTAACTCTTGCTCCTAAACCTATAGCTGCTCTGGCAGCGTATTCTCCAACAGTTCCTGCACCAAAAATAACAATACTTGAAGGGGGAACCCCTCCAATATTTCCTAATAACAATCCATTCCCAAGATTTGTTCCACTCATTAATTCAGCTGCAATCATTATAGAGGCTGTACCTGCAATTTCACTCAGTGATTTTACAATTGGATAGGTCTCATTTTCATCCTTAATGTAGTCGAAAGCGACAGCAGTAATTTGTTTATTAGTTAAAGACTTTAAATAACTCTTATTCTGAGTTTTTAATTGTAAAGAAGAAATTAAAATTGTTTTTGGGTTCATATATTCAATTTCTTTTTCAGTAGGTGGAGCAACTTTTAATACAATTGAACACTTAAAAGCTTCTTCTACATCAGAAGATATTTTAGCACCTGCTTCAGAGTAGGAGCGATCGGAGTAATTTGCGTGATCACCTGCACCTGTTTCTATAACGATCCTGTGCCCATGTGAACAAAGTGCAGCAACGGCATCTGGTGTTAAGCAAACACGTTTTTCACCTAAATAGGATTCTTTAGGGAGCCCTATAAATAGTTCTCCTTTTTGTTTTCTTATTTCCAACATTTCTTCTTGAGGAAATAACTCTTCTTTACTAAAAGGAGAAAATGAACTCATAATTTATTTATTTAATTTGAATAGTACGTTGTCCAACATCTAAAATAGATAAATGTATTTGAACAACATCTAAAGGTAGTAAATTTTCTATATTTTCTGGCCATTCGACAAAACACCAATTGCTGGAGTCAAAGTATTCTTCAATACCAATATCTAAAGCTTCTTCTTCATTTTCTATTCTGTAAAAATCAAAATGAAATACTTTTGATTTATTTGAGGTGTTGTATTCATTTACCAAGGAAAAAGTAGGAGAGGAGATGGAATCTAAAACACCAAGTTGATTACAAATTTCTTTGATAAGAGTTGTCTTACCAACCCCCATTTGTCCATAAAAAAGCAACTTTTTATTTGTTACCGATGAAATAATTTCAGAAGCAATATGAGGAAGATCTTCTAAAGTATAATTTTTGTTCATATTGCAAACATAAGAAACGTATCTAGTTCATGAAACTTGTGATGTTTATTTTTACTATTTCTAAAACTATTAACCTTTAAATAGATTATTTATTTGGGACTATACACGGCTATAGGAATGATCATTTCTTCTAAAGAAATTCCACCATGCTGATATGAGTTTTTATAATAATTTACAAAGTGATTGTAATTGTTTGGATAGGCAAAAAATAAATCTTCTTTTGCAAATATAAAGGCACTATTCATTGCTATAGTTGGTAAAAAAATATCTTTAGGATTCCTTACAGCGTATACATCTTTTTCTTGATAAGAGAGACTCCTACCTGTTTTGTAGCGAAGGTTTGAGCTGATGTTTTTATCACCAATTACTTTTGTTGGGTGCTTGCAATTAATTGTCCCATGATCGGTCGTAATGATTAATTTTTGCCCTAATTTTTTTGCTTTTTGAATGATTTCTAATAACGGAGAATTTTTAAACCAACTTAATGTTAGACTTCTATATGCTTTGTCATCACCGGCCAATTCTTTGATCACTTCCATTTCTGTTTTGGAGTGAGACAACATATCAACAAAATTATATACAATGGCTGTCAAGTCGTTTTGTTTGGTATTGTTATAATTTTCAGCTAGTTCTTTTCCGTTTTTTAGGTTTGTAATTTTATAATATTCATGCTTGATATTTAAACCTAACCGATTAATTTGTGCGGATAAAAAATCATTTTCGTACATATTCATTCCCCCACTGTCGGTATCATTCTTCCAAAAATTAGGATACCGTTTTTCCATTTCTGATGGCATCAATCCCGAAAAAATGGCATTTCTTGCATATTGAGTTGCAGTCGGCAAAATAGAAAAGTAAGCATGTTCT
The DNA here is from genome assembly GCA_018608545.1 of Polaribacter sp. Taxonomy (GTDB): domain Bacteria; phylum Bacteroidota; class Bacteroidia; order Flavobacteriales; family Flavobacteriaceae; genus Polaribacter. The sequence continues at coordinate 42,503 of JABAZI010000062.1, read as the reverse complement.
AATTCTTTCTCATAATGATCATTGATAAATGGTTCTAGTATTTTGTATTGATCATAACGTAAATTATCAATGATAATCCACGAAACTCCTTGTTCTTTGCTTAGCTCTGGAACCACATAATTTTTAAATAACGTATGAGAAAAGGTAGGGCTATCATTACCCATAAAAAGATTTTCGTAATTTTTTTTAATAAACTTAAAAAAATGTGAATTAGCTTCCTGCTTTTGACTTTCTAAAATACCCAACATTCCTGGATCAGTAATATTTTCGAGTTCTAATTCCCAATGAACCAATTTCTTATATAGGTCTATCCAGTCCTCATAAGAATTAACCATTGCCAAATCCATAGAAATTTTACGAAACTCTTGCTGATAATTTGAGGTTGTTTTCTCAGAAACCAAACGTGAATTCTCTAAATTCTTCTTTAAGCTTAATAAAATCTGACTGGGATTTACGGGTTTAATTAAATAATCCACAATTTTAGAACCAATGGCCTGGTCCATAATAGATTCTTCCTCACTCTTGGTAATCATAACTACTGGTAAATTCGCCTGTTTTTGCTTTATTTCGTTAAGTGTTTCAAGCCCAGTAATCCCTGGCATATTTTCGTCTAAAAAAACAATATCAAACCGTTCAGAATCAAGTAAGTCAATTGCATCCGTTCCATTTGTACAAGGAGTAACTTTATAGTTTTTTCTTTCAAGAAAAAGTATATGAGGTTTTAATAATTCTATCTCGTCATCGATCCATAAGATTTTAATACTTCTCATTTAATCCTTTTTTAGTTATTAATCTAACGTTAAAAATAAGGATTTGTTATTCTTTTTCCATTTTAAAAATAATAAATTATTGCTAAAAAAAATTAATGGTTGTATTTTGCGATAGAATGATAAAAAAATTCTTTTGAATAAAAAAAATCCGAATAAATTAAAAATTCTTAATGATCCTATTTACGGCTTCATACAAATACCAAATACGTTAATTTTTGACATCATAGAACACCCTTATTTTCAACGCTTAAGAAGAATAACACAAATGGGGTTTACCAACTTGGTATATCCAGGTGCAAATCATACACGATTTCATCATGCAATAGGTTGTATTCATTTGATGCAAAAAGCGGTCAGAGTATTAAGGTTCAAGCAAGTAGTTATTTCAGATGAGGAAGAAAACGCTCTTTATATTGCAATTTTATTACATGACATTGGTCATGGTGCATTTTCTCATGCGCTAGAACATAGTATTGTTCATGGGATTTCTCATGAAGAAATTTCTTTAAAATTCATGAAAAAGTTAAATATTGAATTTGATAAAAAGTTAACATTAGCAATCAAAATATTTGAAGGAAAATATCCTCGTAAATTTTTGTGTCAGTTAATTTCGAGTCAATTAGATATAGATCGATTGGATTATTTAAAAAGAGATAGTTTTTATACGGGTGTTACAGAAGGAAATATTTCATCAGACAGACTAATCGCCATGATGAATGTCAAAGATGATGGCCTAGTTATTGAAGAAAAAGGAATCTATTCTGTAGAAAAATTCTTAATAGCCAGAAGATTAATGTATTGGCAAGTATATCTTCATAAGACAGGTTTGGTCGCTGAAAATATGTTAGTTTTTGTCTTAAAAAGAGCAAAAGAATTGGCTGAAGATGGAGTGCTTTTGTATGCAAGTGCTGCTTTAAAATATTTTTTAAATAATAAAATATCAGAAGCGAATTTTGATAACCAAACATTAGAGATGTTTTCAAAATTAGATGATTATGATATATTATCGGCTATTAAAGAATGGGCAAATCATGAAGACAAAGTATTATCCACACTCTCAAAAATGATTATTGACAGAAAATTACTTCGAATTGAAATTCAAAAAAATAAATTTGATAAAGCGGAACTTGATAAAAAAATAAACATCGTTTGTAAAGAATATCAGTTTTCTACAAGAGAGGCTTCTTTTTTTACTTTTCAGAATAGTATTAAAAATCAAGCTTATCATCAAGAAAACCCGATTTATATACTAAATAAAAAGGGACAACTAAAAGATATTGCTGAAGCTTCAGATCAATTAAACCTGCAAGCCCTAACAAATCCTGTTGTAAAACACTTTATTTGTTATCCAAAGTAGTATGAGATTAGCCAAATCACTATAAATTTTATATTTTTGCAATTACATGGAATTCACAGCACAACAAATAGCGGATATATTAGAAGGAGATATTGCAGGGAACCCTGAAGAGAAAGTTTCTAAAATATCAAAGATTGAAGAAGGTGAAAAAGGTTCTTTAACGTTTCTTTCAAACCCAAAATACAACTCATATTCAAACACGACAAACGCATCTATAATCATTGTTGATAGGAATTTTAACCTCGAGAAAAAACCTACTACAACTCTAATTAAAGTTGATAATGCACACAAAGCTTTTGGAAAAATATTAGCGTTTTATAATGAGGTAAAAAACAATAAAATAGGAAGGGAATCTCCAAATTTTATTTCAGAATCCGCAAAGATTGGCGAAAATGAATATATTGGAGCATTTGCATATATTGGAAAAAATGTGATCATAGGTCAAAATGTTAAGATTTATCCTAACTCTTACATTGGAGATAACTCCACCATAGGAGATAATTGTACTGTATTTTCAGGAGTGAAAATATACTCAGAAACCATCATAGGAAATAATTGTAAAATTCATTCGGGAACGACCATTGGATCTGATGGATTTGGATTTACACCAAATGAAAATGGTGAGTACACTGCAATACCTCAAATTGGTAATGTAATTATAGAGGATCACGTAGATATTGGATCTTCGTGTACTATTGATAGAGCAACCATGGGTTCAACAATCATAAGAAAAGGTGTTAAACTAGACAATCAAATACAGGTAGCGCACAATGTTGAAATTGGAAAGAATACTGTTATAGCAGCGCAAACAGGTATTGCAGGTTCGACTAAAATTGGAAAAAATTCTATGATTGGAGGTCAAGTAGGAATTGCAGGTCATCTTACTTTAGGAGATAATATAAAAGTTCAGGCACAATCTGGTATTACGAAAAATTTGAAAAGTAATATTACAGTTCAAGGAACTCCTGCATTCGCTTTTACAAAATTTAATAAAAGCTACATACATTTTAAAAATTTACCAGCAATAATATCAAAAATTGATAATTTAGAAAAAGAATTAAGTACTACAACATCCCCAGAAAATGAGTAAAAGACAAAAAACAATTGAAAGAGAAATAAGTTTATCCGGTGTAGGAATTCACACTGGTAGTAACGTTAACATGACTATAAAACCTGCACCTGTAGGGCATGGATTTGCCTTTTGTAGAGTAGATCTTCAGGGGTGTCCGGTAATCGCTGCAAAGGCAGAATATGTAATAAACACTCAAAGAGGGACGAACCTCGAGAAAAATGGAGTTCAAATACAAACTTCCGAACATATTTTAGCTGCTGCTGTAGGATTAGATATTGATAACTTATTGATAGAAATAGATTCTTCAGAACCACCTATTATGGATGGTTCTTCAAAGTATTTTGTAGAAGCCCTGGAAAAAGCAGGAATTAAAGAACAAGATGCTGAAATAAAGGAATACATCGTTACAGAAGTAATCTCTTATAGAGATGAAGCGACTGGCAGTGAAATTATTTTAATGCCTGCGGATGAATATCAGGTTACTACTATGGTTGATTTTGGTACTAAAATACTAGGGACACAAAATGCCAACCTGAGTAAAATTTCAGATTTTAAAGAAGAAATAGCTGCAGCAAGAACTTTTAGTTTCCTACATGAAATTGAAACGCTTTTAGAAAATAATTTAATCAAAGGCGGAGATTTAAATAACGCCATTGTTTATGTAGACAAAGAATTGTCTGGGCCAACAATGGAAAAATTAAAAAAAGCGTTTAATAAAGATGATATCACAGTTAAACCTAATGGTATTTTAGACAATCTAACATTACATTGGGCTAACGAAGCTGCTAGACACAAATTATTAGATGTGATTGGTGATTTAGCTCTGGTAGGCATAAGAATTAGAGGTAAAGTTATTGCAAATAAACCTGGACACCTAATTAATACGCAGTTTGCAAAAAAATTAGCAAAAATCATCAAATTAGAAAAAAGAAATAATGTTCCAAAATACGATTTAGATGCCGTTCCATTAATGGATATTCATCAAATTATGGATGTGTTACCTCATAGACCTCCATTTTTATTAATAGATAGAATCTTGGAGCTTTCAAGTAAGCACGTGGTTGGGATGAAAAATGTGACCATGAATGAAAACTTTTTCGTCGGCCACTTCCCTGGAACTCCAGTTATGCCAGGAGTACTTCAAGTAGAATCCATGGCACAGTGTGGAGGGATTTTGGTTTTAAGTACCGTTCCAGATCCAGAAAACTATCTGACTTATTTTATGAAGATGGACAATGTAAAGTTCAAACAAAAAGTATTGCCTGGAGATACTGTCATTTTTAAGTGCGAATTAATTACTCCAATTAGACGCGGAATTTGTCACATGCAAGCATACGCATATGCCAACGGTAAACTAGTTGCTGAAGCAGAATTAATGGCACAAATATCTAAAATTAAATAATTATGAATCAACCATTAGCCTATGTGCATCCTCAAGCTAAAATAGCTAGAAATGTTGTTATAGAACCTTTTACAACTATTCATAACAATGTAACTATAGGTTCAGGAACATGGATTGGTTCTAATGTAACCATTATGGAAGGCGCAAGAATTGGTAAGAATTGTAGAATTTTTCCAGGTTCGGTGATTTCTGCAATTCCACAAGATTTAAAGTTTAATGATGAAGAAACAACAGTTAAAATAGGGGATAACGTAACTATTAGAGAATGTGTTACCATTAATAGAGGAACCTCAGATAGAATGATCACTAAAATTGGAAACAATTGTTTAATTATGGCTTATTGTCATATTGCGCACGACTGTTTTGTTGGTGATAATTGTATATTTTCTAATAACACTACTTTAGCAGGCCATGTTACTATTGGAAGTAATGTTGTTATAGCAGGTATGGTAGCTGTTCACCAATTTGCATCTGTCGGTAATCATGCCTTTGTTACCGGAGGCTCTCTCGTTAGAAAAGACGTTCCTCCTTATGTTAAATCAGCTAGAGAACCCTTATCTTATGTGGGCATAAATTCTGTAGGCCTCAGAAGAAGAGGTTTTACCACAGAAAAAATTAGAGAAATTCAAGACATATATAGAATATTATTTCAAAAAAATTACAACAATACCCAAGCTATCAATATTATTGAAGCTGAAATGGAAGCAACTCCTGAACGTGATGAAATCATTCAATTCATCAAAGATTCGCACAGGGGGATTATGAAAGGATATTATAAAACTAACTCATAAATAAAATGGCAACAACATCAGATATTAGAAACGGATTGTGTATTAAGTATAATAATGACATCTACAAAATAATTGAGTTTTTACACGTAAAACCAGGTAAAGGCCCCGCTTTTGTCAGAACAAAACTAAAAAGTGTTACAAATGGTAAAGTAGTAGACAATACTTTTCCAGCTGGAAGAAAAATTGAAGATATTCGTGTGGAAACGCATAAATTTCAATATCTTTATAATGAAGGAGATACCTATCATTTTATGAATGAAAAAGATTACACTCAAATTCAATTACAAAAAAACACATTAGACGCTCCACAATTAATGAAAGAAGGGGAGATCGTAACAATTGTAATCAATTCAGAAGATGACATGCCATTGTCTGTAGACCTTCCTGCTAGTGTTATACTAGAAGTTACCCATACAGAGCCAGGGGTAAAAGGGAATACGGCTACAAATGCAACAAAACCTGCAACTGTAGAAAGTGGTGCAATTGTGAATGTTCCTTTGTTTATTAACGAAGGAGATAAAATTAAAGTTGAAACTACAAAAGGAACTTATCAAGAAAGGATGAAAGAATAAAAAAATTGAAAAAAAAATGAAAAAAAAGAAAAATGAAAAAAAAATTAAAAAAAATTAATGAAACAGAGAAAGAATATTGGAATGAAGGAAAATTAGAAAGAAGCAAAATTAAAAAGTTAAGAAGACATGCTTTTTATTATTCCTATAAGAGAGAAAAAAAAATATTAGATAAACTTTTAAAAGACTTTAATAATAAAAAAGTTTTGGAGATTGGATCTTATAGTTGGGCCGCTTGGTTTAATGAAAATACAGCACCAAAAAGTTTAACTTGTATTAACATTTCTGAAAAAGAATTAGAAAAAGGAAAACACCTCGCCTCCAAAAAAGATTTTGAAATTAATCACCATTTAATGGATGCAAATAACCTTACTTTTGAAAACGGCTCTTTTGATATTGTTTTTGGTGGAGCGATTTTACACCATCTAGATATTAAAAAAACGATACATCATATTCACAGGGTTTTAAAACCCGGAGGTAAAATTATCTTTCTAGAGCCATTAAACATGAACCCTCTATATAAGATATATAGAAAAATGAATCCAAAAGAAAGAACACCAGATGAGCATGCTTTGGTGTCTTCTGATTTTAAAATTATCAGAGAAAAATTCACATTTGACCATTATTTTTTTGATTTTTTTACTGTTTTATTTGGTTTTATTTCCTTAAAAATATTTGGAGATAAAAAGTATGATAATTGGATCAATAAGCTAGGATTTAATTTAGATGTTTTCTTTTCAAAAATTACGTTGCTACATTCCCTTTTTGCAAGAGTTATAATCTACGGTAGTAAAAAATAAGATTCATGAAGTTTAAAGAAGCTCTTTCACTAAAGAAAATAGCATCTCTACTAGAAGTAGAATATGTAGGTGATCCTAATTTTGAAATTTTAGGAATCAATGAGATACACGTTGTTGAAAAAGGAGATATCGTTTTTGTAGATCACCCTAAATACTATGAAAAAGCCTTAAACTCGTTAGCAACTACTATTTTAATCAATAAAAAAGTAGCTTGTCCTGATGGAAAATCATTATTAATTTCTGAAGATCCTTTTCGCGATTTTAATAAAATAACAACCTATTTTAATCCTTTTACTTCCTCTGAAGAGCCAATCTCAAAATCTTCCATAATTGGTAAAGACACAATTGTTCAGCCCAATGTTTTTATTGGGAATAATGTCAAAATTGGTAAAAACTGTGTCATTCACCCTAATGTTACGATCTATGACAATTCGATTATTGGAGATCATGTAACAATTCATGCAAATACTGTCATAGGAGCGGATGCTTTTTATTACAAAAATAGGTCAGAGGGATTTGATAAACTCATATCAGGCGGGAGAGTTGTATTAAAAAATAATGTAGAGTTGGGTGCCTCCTGTACAATTGATAGAGGTGTTACTGGAGACACTACCATTGGAAAAGGAACAAAAATTGACAATCAAGTTCATGTTGGACATGATACCATTATTGGTGAAAAATGTTTGATTGCCTCTCAAACAGGTATAGCGGGTTGTGTTGTAATCGAAGATGAAGTAACTATTTGGGGACAAGTAGGTACTAATAGTGGAATTACGATAGGAAAAGGAGCTGTAATTCTTGGACAAACAGGGGTTACAAAATCTGTTGCTGGAGGAAAAAGTTATTTTGGAACACCAATTTCGGAGTCAAGAGAAAAATTAAAAGAAATGGCAGAAATAAAACGTTTTTTAAAAGATAGAAAGAATTCTTAAAATTCTTTTTTTAAAACAACCAATAAACTATTTTTGTTTCATAAATCAAATAGCAAATCAATGAGTGTTTTAGTTAATAAAAATTCAAAAATTATCGTTCAGGGTTTTACGGGTAGTGAAGGTACTTTTCATGCTGGTCAAATGATTGATTACGGAACTAATGTTGTTGGAGGAGTAACTCCAGGAAAAGGAGGACAAGAACATCTTGGTAAGCCTGTATTTAATACAGTTTTAGAATCTGTAGAAAAAGTAGGGGCAGATACATCAATTATTTTTGTGCCGCCTGCCTTTGCTGCTGATGCCATTATGGAGTCTGCTGATGCAGGAATTAAAGTAATTATCTGTATTACAGAAGGAATTCCTACGGCTGACATGGTAAAAGTAAAAGCATATATCGATACTAAAGGTTGTAGATTAGTAGGTCCTAACTGTCCAGGGGTAATAACTCCAGATGAAGCTAAAGTTGGTATTATGCCAGGATTTATCTTTAAAAAAGGAAAAGTTGGAATTGTTTCTAAATCAGGAACACTAACCTATGAAGCTGCTGATCAGGTCGTAAAACAAGGATATGGAATTACTACTGCGATTGGTATTGGAGGAGATCCTATCATAGGTACTACCACAAAAGAAGCTGTAGAA
>JABAZI010000062.1:7965-34071 GCA_018608545.1 Polaribacter sp. | reverse complement strand
TAGCTAAAGAAGTTTTAAAAGAATTTGGTGCTATTGATATTTTAGTAAATAATGCAGGTATAACAAAAGATAATTTATTAATGCGTATTTCAGAAGATGATTTTGATAAAGTAATAGAAGTAAACTTAAAGTCTGTATTTAATTTAACAAAAGCAGTGATTCGTCCGATGATGAAACAACGAAACGGTTCTATCATAAATATGAGTTCTGTAGTTGGTTTAAAAGGAAATGCAGGGCAAAGTAATTATGCAGCATCAAAAGCAGGTATTGTAGGATTTTCAAAATCTGTGGCTTTAGAATTGGGCTCGAGAAACATTAGAAGTAATGTAGTGGCTCCTGGATTTATAGAAACTGAAATGACTGCAAAATTAGATGAAGCAACTGTGCAAAGTTGGAGAGATGGAATCCCTTTAAAAAGAGGAGGACAACCAATCGATATTGCAAATGCATGTGTCTTTTTAGGTTCTGATATGAGCGCTTACATTACAGGGCAAACCTTGTCTGTAGACGGAGGAATGCTTACTTAGTATATAATACATAGTATAAAAGGCTTCAATGGTAATACTATTGAAGCTTTTTTTATGCTTGAAAATTAAAATCCAAATAATATAGCACAAAAAAATAGTAAATTTAATATTCATGAGTCGTTATTTTATCCATTATACAAGAACCTTATCAGTATCTTTGTAAAAATATTTATTTGATGTCAAAAACATTTTTAGAGTTAGGAATCCTTGCTGAATTAGTAGAGAGGTTATCCGAAATACAAATTACTGTTCCTACAAAAGTTCAAGAAAAGTCCATCCCTTTCATTTTGAACAATACAAAAGATGTTGTTGTTTTAGCAAAAACCGGAACAGGAAAAACCGCGGCTTTTGGATTGCCTTTATTACAATTAATAGACGCTAAAAGCACCAAAATTCAGGCTTTAATACTAGCCCCTACAAGAGAATTAGGGCAACAGATATATACTAATTTAGTCTCATTTTCTTCAGAAAGTCAACAAACAACAATTACATCTATATGTGGGGGGGTTCCTATAAAACCCCAGATAGAACGTTTAAAAGAAACTACACATATAGTGGTAGCAACACCCGGACGTTTAGTAGACCTAGTGAAACGTGATGTCATCAATATTAAAGACATTAAATATTTTATATTAGATGAAGCAGATGAAATGGTCAATGCTTTAAAAGAGGAGGTTGGTGAAATTATCAAAGAAATTCCGAAATCTAGAAGAACACTATTGTTTACAGCGACGATGCCTGGTACTATTAAACAATTAGTTCAAAACTACATGTCTAAACATGTTGTTCATATTGAAGCAGATATGGAAACAAGTGGACACAAGGGAATCGAACATCAATATGTGGTCGTTGAACCCATAGAAAAATTAAATGTTTTACTACATTTCTTAACTTCTAAAGAAGGTGAAAGAGGTATTATATTCTGTAAAACCAAAGCTGCTGTTAATAAATTGGCAAAAAATTTAGCTATCAATAAATTTTCTTCAGGAGCTATACATGGAAGTCTTACCCAAGGGATTAGAGATCGTATTATGGGGCAATTTAGAGAGGGACATATCGATATTTTAGTTGCCACAGATTTAGCTGCTCGTGGAATAGATGTAAAAGAAATTTCTTATGTCGTCAATTACCACTTACCAGACAGATATGACACCTATGTGCATAGAAGTGGACGTACTGCTAGAGCAGGAAAAACAGGACTGTCTATAAGTATTATACAAAAGGAAGAGTTGGAAGAGATTCCTGAGTTTGAAGAAGATTTAGGATTGGTATTCAAAGAATATAAAAAAGCTGATGCCAAAAGTATAGAGGAAAACAATGGTTTATTATGGGCAAAAAAAATATTTAAAACCAAGCCAAATCGGGAAATATCAGAAGATTTTAAAGCACAGATAAAAACAATCTTTCATCATTTAACAAAAGAAGAATTAGTAGATAAAATTCTCTCTAATTACTTAGCACAAACAGCCAACTCTGATAATAAGGTTTTAGTCTCTAAAAAGGTAAAAAGAAATAATTAATATGGCAAATAGCATCAAAACCCAGGAGGATATTTTAGAAAAGCTTCAGATTGAAGCTTTGAATCCAATGCAGGAAGAAGCGACCTCTGTTATTGAAAAAAACAACAATACTATTTTGTTATCACCAACAGGAACGGGAAAGACATTGGCTTTTTCTTTACCATTGTTAAAGTCATTAGATCCTGAATCTAAAAATATACAAGCATTGATATTAGTTCCATCTAGAGAATTGGCCATACAAATAGAACAAGTCATTCGTTCTATGGGGTCTGGATATAAAGTCAATGCGGTATATGGAGGTAGACCAATGTCTAAAGATAAGATCGAATTAAAACATATTCCTGCTATTTTAATTGGAACACCGGGTAGAATTGCAGATCACTTTAGTAATAATCGTTTTTCTAAAGATCATATTAAAACTTTGATTTTAGACGAATTTGACAAGTCTTTGGAAGTAGGATTTGAATATGAAATGCGTGGCATTATCAATCAACTACCAATGTTAAATAAACGCATCTTAACATCTGCTACTCAAGGAGTTGAAATACCTGATTTTGTACAGCTAAAAGAGCCAAGAATCATCAATTATTTGAAAGGAAAGAGAACCTCTCAACTTACTTTTAAAACAGTCGTTTCTCCTACAAAAAGTAAACTAAAAACAGTGTTAGAATTAATTCAACACATAGGAAACGAGCCAGGGATCATCTTTTGTAATTTAAAAGATAGTATTACTCAATTAAGTACCTTTTTAGAACGAAATAAAATTAGTCACGCTTGCTTTTCTGGAGGAATGGAACAAAAAGACAGAGAACGTGCTTTAATTAAATTTAGAAATGGAACTTGTCAATTGTTAATAGCCACAGATTTAGCTGCGAGAGGTATTGATATCGTTGAAATGAAGTATATTATTCATTATGAATTGCCTAAGCATGAAGAAGAGTTTATTCATAGGAATGGAAGAACAGCCAGAGTAAATGAAAAAGGTACAGCATATATTTTAAAATGGGAAAATGAGCGTTTGCCAGAATTTATTAAAATTAGTAAGGGCATCAATATCTCGAAAAAAGCACATTATAAAGCACAATATTGGGAAACTTTATTTATTTCTGGGGGACGAAAAGATAAAATATCAAAGGGAGATATTGCAGGATTATTTTTTAAAAAAGGAGGTCTTTCTAAAGATGAATTAGGTACTATTGAATTGAAACCAGATTGTGCATTTGTAGCAATTCCATTAGAGCTTGCGAATGGTTTGGTTGAAAAACTGAACAATACACGTTTAAAAAAGAAAAAAGTAAGGGTAATAATTTTATAGATTATAACCCCAAATAACTATGAAAATATAATTAATCATGAGGCTTAATAAGTAATGTTCCAGAAACAATATTATTATTAATATCAACTCCTATAAAATTTCCTCGTGATTCTTTACCAGGATTTGAAAAATCAAAAACATTAAGATATATAGATACTTTTTGCAAATGAAACATTCCTGATATAGAAAAATCAAAATTTAATACTTGTCCCTTATTTATAACAGAAACTTTATCATCTTCAATGATAATGTCATTATTTAAACTGACAATATTATAATGATAATTTTCAATTTTCACTTCTAATTCATGGCTATTTTCAGTTAATTCAAAACAGAGAGAGTATTGCCCGAAGGTATTCATTAAAACTTTTGCATAAGGACTTTTTTTAGACAACATCAAAGGGTTTTTTCTAATATTACTCTCAACGATTATTCGATTTTTATTTAATTCTTGACAAATAATTGAGTCAAAAGAAGGTTCACTTACTTCAACATCAATTTCAGCTTTTGAATTGTATTTTTTTAAAATCATTTTTCCAGCAATTGCTCTATCATATTTATCAAAACCCGAATAGGTACCAATTAAATAGTGTCTTTCGTCAGGTGATGATTTTCCAATAAAAAATATAAATTTACTCCCTTCATTCTTTTTCGCTCCAACAAAGTATTTTGTATCAAAATGAACAAAATCTTCACTATGATTAACAGTTCCAAAAAATGTATAAACTATATTTTCTTTGTTATTGTAATTATAAAAATATTTTATTTCAATAGTTTTCCAACCATTATATATAATTACTTGCCCTTTATTCATTTTATTATCTTCTCCATAATAATAACAGATGTAATAATGGTCATCAATGGTATCTATATTATTTAGCAATACCTGTTGTTTGTTTTTTTCTTCCAATGTAAACAAATCGGTTTCTATAAATTCAAAAACATCTTTATAGCCTATATATTTAAAAAACAACGATCGATATTCTCTACTAATTTTTATTATTGGTTTTCCTGAAGTTGCTTCTCTATATTTATTATAAAGGTATTTGCCATTTACATATCCCTTTAAAAGAGTTTCAAGTTCATCCTTTAAGTTTGGTTTTTCTAAATCATAATTTCCAAAACCATATAATTGAGAGTCCTTGTATTTAAAAGGAGGGTGTGAAGATTTAAATTGGCTAATAATACTTTTTAACAAAGTCATGAATACTTGCTTTGTCAATAACAAGGTTTGATTTATTTCTTGGTTGAATGTGTTTTCCATTATTTTCAAAGAATTACATAGAGTTTATAAAAAATTGAACATATAAATATATGGAAAAAAATTACATCTAATGCAATATTTATTGGTTGAATATATTTTCCATTACTTTCCTAATTATATTAATTTAATTACAAAATAGAATAAAAATATATGGAAAAATATTGCAATATATTTAATAAAACTACATTTATAATGATAAAAAATAAAAAAAATACGGTATTTAATAAAAAAGTCAAATAATAATGTAATAAGATTTTTGTAAAAAAAATAGTTAATTTAATAATCTATTTCCATAAATATACATCGATATTCAAAATAAAATTTATTTAATAAAAATAAAATAATAGTAAGTTTTATGCTATTAATTCACTAGCTAAATATTAATTAACCCCCACCTATATTATGAAACAAAAAAATGTTTATTTCAAAAAAAAACCATTTGTATTACCTCCATTTTTAACATGGCTTTTTCTACTCTTTTTTTTCCCCAATACTACTTTAAAGGCTCAAGGATTAACTAACAAATGTTTTAAAAATACTTTTGGTTCTCTCGCAATAATTACAAAACACAATACAGAAACGGGAGATTTCATAGGAAACTATGGTTCCACCACAGGGTCTGCTGGAATCTATACAATTATAGGTAAAACTCCAAAATACCAAAAATTGAATGTTTCTTTTCCTGTAACTTTTACAATAGGGTGGGGTACAATAGCCTCAAAACCCGATGATAATTCTCAATACTGGAGCTCAACAATGTCTGGAAGTTATGATCCTAATAGTAAACATTTAAATTTACTTAATGTCATTTCTGCACCAGGTCCATTTCATGCTGTAAGTATATTTAACCCAGGAAATCTTCCACAATCACAAACATTTGAGAGTGTTTTGCAGACTGATTGTGAGAGTATTACAAATGGAACACCCATAATAACTCCAGGAAATAAAAGTCCAGAAGATATAGATTATGAAAACTTATTGAAAGGAAATTGGACTATAGATTCTAAGAATAGTTATGGCTTAGTTAAAAATATAAATATTATTGATTTAGTTCCAAGAGGAAATACTTATCCAAATCTAAGATATTATGAGGTGGCAGGAAATCTTACCTTATCAACGGGCACGGAAATCCCTTTTAAAGGCATTGCAAGCCCTCATTTAAAGGAACAGGTAAATTCTTTCGCAATATCTATAGTAGGTAATGTAAACTCCATAAATGATGATTCCTATAATATCGCATTATCAGGAATATCTACCGAAGGTGGCTCTAACAATATCAAAATGTTTTTGACAAAATCGAACGGTATGAAAAGTGATAATATACCTGAAATTGACGACAATCAAATTTCAACAGAAGAAATATTTATAAAAACAAAATAATTTACAGATGAAAAATACAATTACTTTTTTGCTAATTAGCTTACTTCAATGCTTAGTATATGGGCAAGATCACGATATGAATAAAGATTTGTTCGGTACTTGGCAAACTGACGACAAAGTGCATGAAATAAAAATTGATGCATTATTAAATGGAATATATGAAAATAAATTAAATAATAGAACTCTAAAATTTATCGCCAATGGATTATCTAATTTTGAGAATGAAATCTATGTGGACATCCCAGATGCGATCGCAGTTTCAATCAGTTTAATGAATGATCACGAAGGAGATAAAGTGAATTCAACGATGACAGGTCAAATGTATATAGATACAGATGACAACTATACAAAAATACTTCAATTATTTCATGTATTGAAAACAGATAATAATGATTTAAATAGTGGAGAAACACTGTTTTTTAAAAAAACAGAAAACGATCCTCCTCTAGTAACTCATAATGAAATAGCAAATTCAAACAGTTCATTAGAGGGATTAATAGGACCTTGGAAAAATTCTGATGCCTCGAACGGTTTAAATATTATTCATATAATTGGAAATAATATTTCTGCAACCTACAATTATTTCGATCCAAATATGAAACAAAATTTTTTAATCAAATTAAAGGGTTATGTGCAATCTACAACTAATGGAAATTATTATTTTTCACTTTCCGGTATTTCTCTCCCTTTTCCACCCACCGTTTTGACAGATAAAGATAATAATACTAAACATTATTATCAACTGAATTCTTATAGTATGTCATTGGTCGGTGAAATTATAGACAATGGATCTAATTATAGTATTAAATCTTCCTTAAACTTAGCACATGCCTATGGCAGTAAAGATAACTATTCTGCAGTAAGGTCTCAAGGGGCTTATTTTACTAAATCTAAAACTAGTTCTTTTGATTACGAAGTGATTCAGAATGGTATGGAGAGACTCAAATTTACCAATAACGGCGCAACTAATTGGGTTTCTAATATGAAAGTAGGGAGTAATCAAACTCTTAAAATGGCCTTAGATACTGGTGGAAACTATGATTGGGTAAATTCTACTCAATGCGCAACGGATGCTTGCAAAAATATTGACCATACTCAATTTAATCATTTAAAAAGCAACAGCTTTACATGGATAAATGAAGATTGGAAAGAACATAATTGGGGACCATGGGGGAAATCTGAAGCTAACTTGGGATTTGATTTGGTAAAAATAGATCCTAACAATGTTGTTCCTAGAGAGATCAGTTTAATTACAGAATTTATAAAACCAGATGGCGGTAGTATGGACCAGTTCTATGAACTCCTATGGGATGGTGCATTAGCTATTCCTTCCTACTCATCAGGTGGAAAGTATAAAGATGAAAAAACGAGAATAAGTAATATTATTATAGATTTAGTAACCAGTGGTACCATTGATCCTGACAAATTAAAAGTATCTTTTTACTACGATAAAGTCACTGGAAAAGGTACCTATGTTATCGGTAGTGGTGTTATTGATGCAACCAAAGTAGATATAGAGAGTAAAATAACCCTAGATCAAAAAAATTATGCTGATTTAGATATTCCAAATGATCCATATGAAGTTTCTTATTTATGGAGTACAGCGTTAAATTCTGTAAAAGTAGGTGGAGAATTAATTTCAGGAATAGACCCTTCAAAAACTGTATTTGCTTTTGATACAGGCTCTTCTGCTTTAAAAGGAGATTCCATAAAGATGGTTAATTTAAATAAAAAATTAAAATTAAAAAACCTGCCTACTATTGAATACAGCATGGGATTTAACAATCTAGGTGAAGTTGGGAGATTTGTAATTACTCCCGAACAATACAATCAGGAAATTGAGAAAGGAGATAAAATAAATACAAAACAAATACAGGTGCAAGATCTATCTAAAGTTCCCAATTTATGGTGTCAAGGAACAACTCTTTTAGAGGATTTATATTCTGTTTTTACATATGACATCTCTTTTAATACAAGAGGAGAGTTAGTCTTAAAAGCAAGAAATGTAGAGTTATACAATAAAGTAGGTGGACCTCAAATTATTCAACCTCAGTTTACTTGTGAAGAAAAATTTACAGACTCAGGTGGGGTTTCAGGAAATTATGAAGACAATGCGTCTGAAACGATTGTATATAGACCCGGTACCAAAGGAGAAAGAGTAGCACTCCGGTTATTCGAGATTGACATAGAATTAAATTATGATTTTTTATCTATTTATGATGGTCCAAATGATAATGAGGCTAATCTTTTAAAAACATATACAGGTTATCATGTGGGTGAAAAAATTATTTCTAGCCATCCAAGTGGAGCCTTAACAGTTAAATTTACTTCAGATGGTTCTGTTACAAAACCAGGATGGAACGCAGAAATCGATAAATGTGAAGCTCAAGATAAATGCAGAGAAGACTACACAGATACTGGAGGAAATTCAGGAAATTATGAAAATTATGCATATAAGACTAGGGTATTTACACCCGATACAAAAGGTAAAAAAGTAGCACTTCATTTTGATTATATTGACATAGAAGAAAATTATGATTATTTAATCATTTTTGATGGACCAAGTGTCAATTGGCTCGACTACAAGACGCATTATAGTGGATCTTATAAAAATGAAAAAATCAGATCTACTCACACTAGTGGTAAATTAACGACTTTATTTATTTCTGACTATTCTGTTACAAAATTGGGATGGAAGGCTTGTGTAAAAGATATTAATACCGCTTTTAGAGGAACAACTGATCATAAAAAAGAACAAAATATGATACTAAATAATACGCTAATATACCCAAATCCAGTAGCATCAGAGTTGCATATTATAATTCCTTCTATGGAAAAAACAATCGGAAACTCAGAAATTTCTATATTAAATATTTTAGGGAAAGTAGTTGGTAATTATATATATAAAGAGTCAGCCCCTTCTCTAAAAATAGACTTAAGTAATTTATCTACAGGTACTTACTTTATAAAAATTTCTAATAAAAAAGGTGTTAGTACAAAGAAAATAATGAAACAATGATTTTAATTTATTAAATCTATTACTTTCAAAATAACTTAAAAGGTAACTCCTGATATAAAATGAGAGTTACCTTTTCTATGTAAAAATAATTTTCCTGTATTTTCCAAATTAATCAAATGGAATTACAATTTAATAATTAAATATATGGAAAATAAAAAGTGGAAAATTATGATTTATACATTTGGCTAATCACAAAAAAAATAAAATGAAACACAAACTTTTACTTTTCGCATTATTATGTCCATTATTTTTATTTTCTCAAAAAATAACAATCAATGGAAACATCTCAGACGCTCAAGACTTATTACCTGGAGTATCGATATTAGAAAAAGGAACCACTAATGGAACCTCCTCAGATATTGATGGTAATTTTTCTATAAAAATAAATCAAAAAGCTACTTTGGTTTTTTCATTTATAGGCTATAAAACTCAAGAAATAAAGATTACTAACAAGAAATCACTTATGGTAATCTTAGAAGAAGATAGATCTTCTTTAGATGAAATTATTGTAAAAGGTTTTACAGGTGTAATTGGTCAAGCCCGAAGAAGAGCTGAATCCATTCAAAATATCCCAGAATCGGTAGTTACTTTTACATCAAAAGGAATTGAAGCAAAAGGAATTGAAAATATTCAAACTTTTTCAGATCATGTGCCCAATGTTAATTTTACTACATCTCAAAATATTGGTAATAACTTTATCACTGTAAGGGGTATTTCTCATATTAGAAATGGAGAATCTCCTATAGCTTTTGTAATTGATGGTGTTACATTACCGGATGCAAATTTGATCAATCAAGAATTATTTGATGTCGCTTTAATTGAGGTAGTAAAAGGACCACAAGGAGCTTTATATGGAAAAAATGCCATTGCTGGTGCAATTAATATTTTAACAAATAAACCAACAAATAATTTTAAAAATAAACTGTTATTTGGGTACGGAAGTGGTAACTTATTTAAAACACAATTTGCTACTTCAGGACCTTTAGTAAAAGACAAGTTATTTTATAGGATATCTACATCATTTAAAAAAGGAGATGGAGTTATTGATAATCAAACTCTAAACAAACCTGTAGATTTTATTGAAGACTTAACTGTACGAGCTCAAATTAGAGCAAATTTATCTGACAACACAAAATTAACACTTACCGGACAAATAATTGATGCTAAAGCAGGAGCGGTGTATTATGCAGTACCTTCAGTAGATGAGACTCCTAACGACGGTATTGGGAACGCTGTGCCAGACAGTTTTAACAATTATAAAATAGTTGCAGATCAATTTGGTACTTCTTCTTTAAAAGGTTTTTATGGAAATGCAAAACTAGAATTTAATCTCGATGATGTTAAAATTGTAAGTTCTACTACAATAAATAAAGGAGACAGAAATCATATCGGTGATTTAGATTTTACCGTTAATGATGTTTTAAGACAAATCCAAGATAGTAATTCTGATACTTTCAATCAAGAAATAAAAATCAGCTCTATAGCAAATGATTCTAAAGTAAGTTGGGACCTTGGTACCTTTTATCAAAACTCAGATAAATTATTATTTACAAAAGCTACTGCAGATTTTGGTTTCTTTGCAGCTCCTTTTACAGGAACTGGAGTTCAATCAGACTTTGCAAGCTCCGACTTTACTAATACATACAAGACATTTGCTGCATTCGGGTTTTTAGATTACAAAGCCTCCGATAAACTTACGCTTTCTTTCGGACTGCGTTATGATAATGATCAGATTTCTCAAGACAATAGAACCTTAAATAAAAATCCTGAGAAAACAGATTCTCAATTACAACCTAAAGTATCTATTGCCTACAAAATGGACGAAAAAACATTGTTATATGGTAATTACGGTAGAGGGTATCGAAGTGGTGGATTTAATCAAGACGAAACTGTTCGTTTTGGTTTAGATTACGAAGCTGAATTGACGAACAATTACGAAGTAGGAATAAAAAATAGTTTTTGGAATGATCGTTTTATCTTGAATGCTTCAGGTTATTATATTGATTTTAAAAATCAACAACAATATGCTTTAATTATTGGAGGAGACGGTAATATTAGAATTGGTAATTTTAATTTTGAAGAGAGTAAATCTTATGGTCTTGAAGCCGATGTTAAGTTAAGACCCTCTAAATATTTTGATATTTTTGCAAGTTATGGTTTGAGTAAATCTGAAATCGTAAAAGGAACGTCTACCTATAGCACCGGAACAAATGAATCTTTTGATGTATCCGGAAAAAACACCCCTTTAATTCCACAAAACAGTTTTACACTTGGTTTAGAATCTAATTTAAGTATTTCTGAAAAAGTGGAGTTTAATGGAAATATATTATTAAAAGGAGTAGGAGAGATTTACTGGCATGAAGATAATGAAGCTGTTTCCTCGTCTTATAGTTTAATGAATGCACGAATAGGTCTAACCTTTAATAAAAAAATCTCTGTCTCTTTGTGGGGTAATAATATCCTTGGAGAAGATTATATAACAGAATTTTTTGGTCAACCGTTTTCGAATGGAGGTTCAGACTTAGCTTGGAAAGGAAACCCTGCAATGTATGGGTTAAATCTAACGTTTAAATTTTAAATAATTTGTTTTTTTTATTTCATTTCTACTATCAACTATTTAATAGTTAAATGGTTGATAGTTATGATTAAAAACTACTAATATATTTTATAAAGTAATTCACAGCTATGAAACTTCACATAACATTCAATAAAAAAAGAGCTTAAAGTAAAACGTTTTCGACTCTTCACATAAAAAAATAATTAAATTTAAAAATAATAATAATTCTAACCCTTAATTGATTTTAAAATGAAATTTTATTTAAAAAATAGTCTAGCTTTAATTTTTATATTATTAATAATATCCTGTAATAAAGATGTCGTTTTAAAACCCAATACCTTTTTGGAGGATGACCAAAATCAGGTATCTGTTCCCATACCATTAGTCGCAAAAGAGCTCATGTCTATCATAAAAAAAGAAGTTGGAGATATTAAAGATCCTAAAACATATCTATTAAATAATAGTTCTTTTGGAGGTGACAGCAGACCAAAATCTAATTATCTTCATTTTGATAAAACTGATCTTGTTTTCACTTATTTAGGCCTTTCAATCAAAGGAAGTGGAGGCGGTGGTGGATTCATGGACGGTTTAGAGATCTTAGATAAGATATCAGAGATTGATATTTATGATATTTCTTCTGTAGAAGATGATAAATTATACATTGTAGCGGGTGGTATCGGAGCACCAACTGCGTTAAAGAAAAATTTAGATTCATTAATTACATCAATTGTTGCTTCGGCAAATGAACTGGCAACATTAAAAGGAAAAAAATTAGGAGGTGTTTTAAGTGTTGAATCTGGACCCGCAAATGCAATGATTGCAATGCTAATCAGTAAAGAATTAAAACTACCTTTAATAAATGCCGATGGAGCTGGACGTTCAGTTCCCTCCCTTACTAATTTAAGCTATGCGCATGAAAATTATAGCATAAATCCTACAGTATTAACCTCAGTAACAGAAACACCAGCAATTATAAAAGTTCTTCATCCAAAAGATGCTAGCGATGCTGAAAAGAAGATAAGAATCGAAATCTCAGAAATTGGTAATATTGGAGGATTGGCTCTTTGGGCTCAAACAGGTAGTGAATTGAAGGCATCATCTATTGTGAAAAACACCTATTCTGAAGCTTTTATTTTGGGTATTTACACCTATTATGGAATGTTCTATGATACAGAATACTTGAAAATGTATTTTGATCATTACGGAGGTTATATATCTTCTTACATGGGAATTCTTACAGACTTTATATCAATTAGAGAGGAAGGATTTGATAAAACAATATTAACAGTGACCACCCCTGCAGAACAAAATATTACCATAGAAGCTCTTAATGAAAATTTAATATTCAAGGATGGTAATACTACTATTGTTACAGCACCTAATTTAATTTCATATATGGTAGAGTACCAGCCAAATAATTTTATTCCATTAAATAATGGGGATGCTGATTTGATGAAGCTATTTCGTGGACGTAGAATCTACATAATAAATAGTCATGCCAATAATAGACTGTACGATTACAGCCAAACATTTTTAAAGGTTTTAAAGGATGCTTTTAGTTATGATGGTCCTGTTGAACCACCTCATTATTGGAAATATTAATATAAAAAGTATTCATACTATTAAAATTAACTCAACAAGTTATACTATAATAATTCTAAATAAATTTATATGAGAGTTGCCACAGACATTGGTGGAACTTTTACAGACCTTGTGTGTCTTGAATTTGATAAAAATACAGGCAAACCCATAGGTGTAAAAGTAGCTAAATCAGATACCACCCCTGCAAATTTCGAGCAAGGTATTTTAGATACTATTAAAAAAGGGAAGGTCAATTTAAAAGAAATAGATTTTTTTGCTCATGGTACAACCGTTGTAATTAATGCCCTAACAGAGCATAAAGGCGCGAAAACAGCTTTAATAACCACCAAGGGCTTTAGAGATGTTTTAGAAATAGCAAGGTGTAATAGACCTGATCTTTTCAATTTTAATTTTATAAAACAACCTCCTTTTGTACCTAGATATTTACGTTTTGAAGTAGAGGAAAGAATGAGTTATAAAGGAGAGGTACTTCAAGAATTAGACATTAGTGTATTAAAATCTATTGTAAAAACTTGCAAGGATGAAAAAGTAGAGGCCATTGCGATTTGCTTATTACATGCTTATAAAAATCCAATCCACGAAATTCAACTAAAAAAGAGGTTATTAGAGTTAAATATTTCGGTAGAAGTAATTGCTTCTCATGAAGTAACCAGAGAATGGAGGGAATATGAACGAACAAGTTCTACGGTTTTATCAGGATATGTATTGCCTATTGCAAAAAAATATTTAAATAATCTAGAAAGCAAATTAAAAGCCCAAGGATTAAAAGATACCCCTTACATCATGCAATCAAATGGCGGTATTACAACAATTAATGATGTTAAAACCAATCCTATCACCATGGTAGAGTCAGGACCTGCCAGTGGAGTATTCGGAGCAATTGCATTGGGAAAAGTTATTGGTAAGAATGATTTAATTGTTTTGGATATTGGTGGCACAACAGCAAAATGTGCACTGGTAGAAAACGGACAAGTAAAAATAACAACTAACTATAAAATTGAACATTCTAGAACACAGGCAGGTTATCCTATTCAAACTCCAGTGATAGATATTGTAGAGATTGGTAATGGAGGAGGAAGTATTGCTTGGGTAGATCAAGGAGGTAAAATGCATGTAGGACCAAAAAGTGCAGGTGCAATGCCAGGACCCGCTGCTTACGGTAGAGGAGGAAAAAATCTTACAACAACAGATGCAAATATCATTACAGGAAGAATTCATCCAGATTATTTTTTAGGGGGTGAATTACAGCCAGATTATGAAAGTATTGAAAAAGCTGCAAGACCACTTTGCAACGTTTTGAAAGGAGACAAGATAGACGTTGCTAAAGGAATTATACGAATTGCAAATGCTAATATGATCAATGCTTTAAAATTAATTTCTGTAAACAAAGGCTATGATCCTAGAGATTTCACTATGGTAGTCATTGGTGGAGGAGGAGCTATGCATGGTGCCGATTTAGCAAGAGAATTACAAGTATCAGAATTGATAGTCCCTCCGCATGCTGGTGTATTCTCAGCATTTGGCATGCTGATGTCAGACATCAGAAGAGACTATATCAGAACAAATGTATGTACGCTTAGAGAAAATCAAAAAAATCTAATTGTTGCTACTTTTAATGAAATAAAAGAAGAAGCAATCTCAAATTTTAAAGCTGATGATACTTCTTCCGAAAAAGTAAAATTCACCTATTATGCAGATTTACGTTATGCTGGTCAAGAGCATTATGTAAAAGTGTTGCTAGATCATTTTTCAGAACAGACATCATTAGATGAGATTATCGAGCATTTTCATCATGAGCATAAAAAACAATACTCATTTGCATTAGACGCCGTGGTAGAATTGGTGAATTTTCATTTAGTTGCAGAAGTACCAGTTGATAAACCAGATTTCCCTAAGATGTCTGTTACAAACAAACAAATAGAAGATGCTATTTTTGATCAAAGAGCAGTAGATTTTGACGACTTAGGTGTCCATACAACCCCTTTTTATCACAGAGATTTACTAGAACCTAACATGACTTTTAAAGGTCCTGCTGTTATTGCAGAAAAAGCGACTACAACAGTGGTCACCCCTCTGCATAGAGTAAACATAGATCAATATGGTAATTTAATTTTAACGATCGATAGCTTATTATAGTATGGAAAAATTTACATTAGAAATAATTCAAGATGCTTTAGTTGCTGCAGGTGATGAAATGTTTAAAACTCTAGAACGAACTAGTATGAGTCCTATCATTTATGAATCGTTAGATTATGCCGTGGGAATTACAGATTCTAAAGGAGAATTACTAGCGCAAGGGAATGGTGTTACCGCTTTTTTAGCAGCGTTAGATTCGGTAGTTAAAGCCACTTTAGAAAAGTTTGATAAAAATAATCCATTAAAAGAAGGGGATATCATTATTGCAAATACACCTTATGCCGGTGGGGGAACACACTTGTCTGATGTTTCTGTGATCTATCCTGTTTTTTATAAAAAGGAAGTCATTGCTTTTACAGTAAATAAGGCGCACTGGACTGAATTAGGAGGAACATTTCCGGGTTCTGTATCTACGGTTGCTACAGAAATTTATCAAGAAGGACTCCATTTTCCTTTTATTAAAGTGAAATCCGCGGGAATCCTAAACGACGCTATTATAGATTTAATTAAAGGGAATGTTCGTTTACCAGAGAGTACTTTAGGTGATTTATTTGCAGGAATTGCAGCGGCAGAAGTAGGTGCAAAACGTGTCATTTCTATCATAGAAAAATATGGATTAGCTACCTATAAAAAAGCAAAAAATGATTTTCTTGATTACGGGGAGCGCATGTGTATTGAAGCCCTGAAAGAAATTCCAAATGGAATTTATAAAGGTGAAACGACCATAGAAGATAATGGTTTTGGGGAGGGCCCTTTTCCTATAAAGGCAAAGGTAACAGTTACAGATACGGAATTCATAGCAGATTTTAACGGATCTCATCCTCAAGTAAAAGGAGCAACAAATCTCTCTTATAGTGGGTTGGTTACTGGTTGTAGAAGTTTGTTTAAAGCCATTACAACCCCACAAATGGATGCGAATGGGGGGTCATTTAGACCGATGAAAGTACGCTGTGATCCAGGAACAATTGTAAGTGCAGAATCCCCTTCAGCAGTTTCTGTATATTATGAAGTATTGGTAACTTCAATCGATTTAATATGGAAAATTTTAGCCCCTTTAATACCAGATAAATTGCCTGCAGGGCATATGCGCTCTATTTGTGCAACATTTATTTCAGGAATTCACCCAGATACAAAACAATTTTATATCCAAGCAGAACCCCTTGCAGGTGGTTGGGGTGCCTCAGCAAACCACGATGGTAACAGAGGACAACTTTCTTGTGGAAGTGGTGAGTCTTATAACATCCCTATCGAAATAAGAGAAATGCGCTATGGCATACAAGTAGAACAATACGCTTTTCATAACGAAGGAGGCGGGTATGGAGAATTTCAAGGAGGAAATGGACAGTATTTAGATTATAAAATTGTGTCCGATGGCGCACATGTAACAGCTGCTTTCCTTGGAGAAAAAACAAAAACTTGGGGCATGAACGGTGGGCATGATGGTTCCTACAATTATTTTATGATTATAAAAAAAGATGGTACAAAACAAAGACACAGCTTAGGAACAAACATCTATTTAGAAAAAGGGGATGTTGTGAGGTGTGTAACAGCAACTGGAGGCGGTTATGGGAATCCAAAAAACCGCTCAAAAGAACTGGTTTTATTAGATGTGAAAAATGAGTATATCACTAAACAAGAGGCCAAAGAATTTTATTAGTTTTAAAATATTGTTATTTTTAAATAGATAAAAAATGAAAAAAAGAACTTCAAATACCAGTAATCGACCCTTCAATTGCGGCTTTAAAACAAGTAGCCTATATGAGTGTTAATTACGGCTGGAAACCCTCACGAAAATGGAGTTGTGAGGCACCACCTCTAGAAGATTTACAACGTTTTGGTTTATTTAAAGAAGCGTATCAATTTGGAAATAGAATTATAATTAGCTAATGGAAATAAAGAAAATATCATACCCATTTAAAGAAGAACATTACAATAAATCTTTTTTTCATATCAAAAATGAAAAAGTTGATTTTAAATTTGGCACAGTGTATTTAAAGAAAGGAACTCGAATTCCTGAAAAAGGATTTACCAAACACGACAGTCATGAAATTTCAATCATTCAAGAAGGAAAAATAGAAATGTTAAACGAAGATGGTTCTGTTAAAGGTTATTTAACTTCTGGAGATGTAGTTTATATAGAAAAACTAGAGGCTCAAGCAGGTAATGTTCTAGAAGACACCCAACTGATGTATACACTAATTAAATAAATATAGATATGGAAAATAATTTGAATACAACCAAATGGTATAGTCTTGCAGGTATATGGTTTGGTGGCATCGTAAGTGTACCTGCATTATTGGTAGGTAGTACATTAATAGCTTCCTTAAGTTTTAATTATTCCATTTGGGCAGGTTTAATAGGTTTTAGTTTTGTGATCTTATTTATGTCATTAGTAAGTATTGCAGCTGTAGAAAAAAGAAAAGCAACAGTTTCTTTAGCAGCAAGTAGTTTTGGTGAAAATGGTGCAAAATTAATTGTTGGTTTAGTAATAGGTTTATCTACTTTAGGTTGGTTTGGTATTCAAAGTAATATTGCTGGTGCTTCGTTTTCAAAAATAGTACTACAAATGGGTGGTCCAGAAATTTCTATTTGGATATCATCTGTTTTTTGGGGAATCATTATGGTATTAACTGCTGTTTTTGGTTTTAAATATTTAAAATTATTAAATTATATTGCTGTTCCTGCTATAATTGTATTGCTTGTTTACGGAATGGTAATTACCTTTAAAACCCATAGTTTTGAAGAAGTATTGAACTTTACTCCTAAAGAAAATATGCCCTTACTACAAGCCATTGGCTTTACAATTGGTTTTATTTCGGTTGGAGGGGTTATCTCTCCAGATTATAATCGATTTGCAGCTACAAAAAAAGACGCTATTTTAGGATCTCTTTTAGGGGTTATTCCATCGGCATTATGTTTATTAGCTATTGGCGCAATTTTAGCAATTACACAAGGAACCTATGATATTGTTGAAATATTTTCAACACTAGGCTTTCCTTTTTTAGCAATGTCAATTCTTATTTTGGCAACTTGGACCTCCAATGTTATAAACATCTATTCTTCAGGATTAGCCTTTAATAGTCTCTTAAATCTAGGAAATAAAAATCGTTCGAAAACAACCTTAATCGTTGGAGCTTTTGGAATCTTGTTAGCGGCTTTGGGAGTTTTATCTCACTTTATGAGTTTTATCTCACTTCTGACGATTACAATTACCCCGATTGCAGGGGTAATGATTTCAGACTATTTTATTTCTAAAACATACAAGGAGGAGGCTCAAAAATTTAATTGGAAAGGAATTTTTTCATGGATGTCGGGAGTTGTTTTAATGTTAAGCATGACCTCTGAAATAAAAAATATTATAGGAATTATTAGCGCAGCTATTGTATACTATATCCTACAAGAAATCGCCAAAGAGAGACATGCAGAAAATTAATATAGAAGATATCGAATACATTGCAATGGGTTCTACCGTCTTGGGAACAGGTGGTGGTGGAGATCCTTATATTGGAAAACTATTTGCAAAAGAAGCGATGAAAAAATATGGAGAAGTTTCTCTAATAAAAGCATCTGAATTAGAAGACGATGCACTAGTTGTTCCAATAGCAGCTTTTGGAGCACCGATGATCTTGGTAGAAAAATTGTTTTCAGGAGATGAATTTATCAAAGCTTTTGAAATGATGGAAAGTTATTTGGGTAGAAAAATAGATGCAGTAATGCCGGCAGAAGCAGGAGGTTTAAATGGAGTTATTCCATTTTCAATTGCCGCTCAAAAACAAATTCCATTAGTTGATGCAGATGGTATGGGAAGAGCTTTTCCGCGTTTAGAAATGACAACATTTACATTGCATAACATTCCTGTTTCACCCATAACCCAAGCAGATGAAAAAGGAAATAGAAATGTATATCATACCATTGATAATACCTGGGGAGAAACGTTGGTAGGAGCTACAACCATTCAAATGGGGGGAAGTTGTGCTATTGGATGTTATCCAATGAGTGGAAGACAATTAAAAGATGCTGGAGTACACGGTATCGTTACGTATGCAAAATCGCTAGGAAAAGCCATTTTAGATGCTAAAAAATTAAATTTAAACCCCTTAGATTCTTTAATTGAAAAAGCCGCAGCAGTAAAATTATTTACTGGAAAAATTAGTGCTATTTCAGTAAAAACCGCAGGTCGTTGGAACAAAGGAGTTTGTGAAATTATCGGTTTAGAAGATTTTCAGAATTCGATCATGGAATTAGATTTTCAAAATGAATTTTTAATGGCTAAAAAAGATCGTAAACCTGTAGCAATCACTCCAGATTTAATTGTATTAATTGATGCAGAAAATGCTCGACCAATAACTGCTGAAACAATTCAATATGGGACTCGTGTTGTAGTTTTAGGAATGAAAGCCAATCAACAATGGAGAACGGATAAAGGAATTGAATTAGCAGGGCCAAAAAAGTTTGGATATGATGAAAAATATATTCCAATAGAAGAATTAAATAAAAAAATAGAAGATGTATTATAAAATAGGAGTTGATGTAGGGGGCACAAATACAGATGCTGTTTTAGTTTCAAATAAGAATGTAATTTTAGCAAAAACGAAACAAACAACTTCTACAACTATTAGCCATGGAATAGAAAATGCAATTAAGAACGTAATTTCAGAAGGAAATATTCCAACAGAGAAAATAAAATACATAATGTTGGGCACCACACATTGTACAAACGCATTGGTAGAGCGTAAAAATTTGAATAAAGTTGGAGCAATACGTATAGGACTCCCTGCAAGTAGGGCTTTACCCATTATGACAGACTTTCCTGAGGACTTAAAAAAAATCCTAGGAAAACACAATTATTTAGTTCACGGCGGGTACGAATTTGATGGGAGATTGATAAGCCCGCTTAACGAAAAAGAAATAAAGGGATATTTGTTAAAAATGAAAGGAGAGGTAGAGTCCCTTTCGATTACAGGTATTTTCTCTAAAACGCTACCGAATCAAGAATTAAAAGTAGCAGAATGGGCAAAAAATGTGTTAGGAACAGGAATCAAAATTAGTTGTTCTCATCAAGTTGGTGGTCTAGGACTATTAGAAAGAGAAAATGCATCAATTTTAAATGCATCTTTAAAGGGTGTTGCCACAAAAATGGTCACTGCATTTAAAGAAACTATAAAAAAATTAGGCTTAAATTCTCAATTGTTTATCGGTCAGAATGATGGAACATTAATGTCTTTAGAACAAGTTCAAGAATTCCCAGTATTGACAATTTCTTCAGGCCCAACGAATAGTATCAGAGGAGCAGGTGCTTTATCAAAAATAAGTAATGGTATTGTGATTGATGTCGGTGGAACAACTTCTGATGGTGGTGTATTAGTAAATTATTTCCCTAGAGAAAGTACCCAATCTGCTCAAATAGGAGGGGTAAGAACAAATTTTAGAATGCCAGATGTTGTAGCTGTGGGTATTGGAGGTGGAACAACTATTCGAATTCAAAAAGAACATTGTCAATTAGGACCGGATTCAGTAGGATATCAACTAAAAGAAAAAGGAATTGCTTTTGGAGGAAATGTTTTAACAATTTCAGATGTTTTTATTGCTGAAGAGCAACTGCAAATAGCAGGAGCTTCACGTTCTGAGATTTTAAAAAAAGAAATCTCTAAAGTAATGAATTTACCCTATGAACGTATTTTACAAAAGGTAAAAGAAACGATACAAATAGCAATTGAAAAATTAGTAGACACATTAAAAACAGATGGAAAAGATATTCCTGTAATTGCTTGTGGTGGTGGTGCCTTTTTATTACCTCAAAAAATAGCAGGTGCTTCTAAAGTAGTGTTCCCAGAACATATGGAAGTTGCAAATGCTTTTGGAGCTTGTATTGCTCAAATAAGTAGTGAAGAAGAAATTGTAATCAATACAATACAAAAAAATGAAAAAAATGAGCTAAAAAACCTGTTGGAAAAAGTAACCACTAACTTACTTCAAAAAGGCGCATTAGCATCGAGTATCGATGTTTTAATGAAAGAATCCACTCCTTTAGCATATTTGCCAGGAGCCGTAAAATTAAAAGTGAAACTTTGTGGAGATTTCATCAGTTAATATGAAATTAATATTTTGATTTTTTTTAGAAATACTATTTATTTTCATAGAGTGCCAATTGTTTTTTCATTATCGGCCTAAACAAAAAAGGAAAATAAGACAGTGCAAGCATCGCAGGATAACCATACGGTAAATTAGGACTGTGTTCTTTTGATTCTAACAAATGATATGGTTTTGCTCCCATGTGATGATGATCAGAATGTCTTGTGAGCTCAAATAGCAGGACTCTTCCTATCATATGATCAGAATTCCATGAATGCTTTGGTTTTACACGTTCATATCTACCATTTTCTTGAATTTTTCTTCGCAATCCATAATGAGCGAAATAATTTTGAGCTTCCAAGATAGAGATGCCATGAACACATGAAATAAAATAAAAGATCGATATGTATAGACCAAAAAAATGGTAAATACTAAAAAGAAAAAATATTGGAAGAAGTGTATACAAAATCATAGGGTTGAATAATGGAGATTTTCCATCAGCTTTTAAACGTTGGGCTTCTAATTTCCATGTTTTAAAATAACCTCCTATTTGTGACCGCAGCGCGAAAAAATAGAAAATATCTCCTTCTTTTGCAGAGGTAAAATCTTCTGGCGTACCTATATCTCTATGATGACCACCATTATGATAAGGAATAAAGTGATTTTGAAGCGCAGTTAATAGCAGTGTATGAGCTAAAACTTTTTTTACTAAATCATCTGTTTTATGTCCTAATTCATGACCAATATTAATTCCATTTACACCAAGAATAGTTCCCATCATTAAAATACACGCTATCAAATCTGATAACGGCAATGCTGTATCCGAAACAGTAATTAAAAACTGTGATATCACAAAAAGGTGAAGAGGGACAGATAAATAGAGTACTACATCAAAAAAAATATCTTTTTTTGCTAAATCTTTTTCAACTTCATTTAAATTATAGGTGTTTTTTGGAAGAAATTGTTCTAAAACAGGAACAAAAACATATAAGAAAAACAATCCTGTAAAAGCATAGACACCTGATGTGTTGAATGTAATGATTCCTAGAATAGGAACAATAAAAGCTGCAAAGTATTTAAATTTTCTCATAAATAGGAAGTTTAAGGGTGTTAAGGGACATGAACTTTAAATGTATTTTTCCTCTAAGTTAAGTGAAATTTTTGACTTGTTAATTTAGATGTCCTATTGATCTCTAGTTATTTACAGAATTTAAAAAAAAATGAAATGAAGTACTATCAGCTGGGAGGATAATTAGGAGCCAAGTGGTAATTCGAACAGCATGAGAATAGCATGAGACTACATAATAAAAATCAAGAAACGATTGAATAACACTCTTCACATTTTCCTTGGAGTAATACCTGTGATACTTCTACCTTACGATTGGCTATTTCGGGAATAATAAAATTCGTTTTTAAACAATCTACTTTTCCACATTCTAGACATTGAAAATGAGGGTGAACATCGTGATGAGTCGTAGATGAACAACCACGGCATTTTGCATACCATTTTAAACCATCTTTAGCCAAAAATGAGTGTAAAACACCATCATCTTCAAGCTTTTCTAAAATACGATATACAGTAGTTTTGTTCATTTCAGATTTAAGACGTTCAATTAACGTAATAACCGAAGTTGCACTTGAATTTACAGCAAACTCATTTAAAACTATTTTTACCGATTTTGTTTTTCTTAAAACACCCATATCAAACCTCACATAAAAACTACAAAACAAATATACACACATTAAGTTTAAAATATAAAAAAGAATGCAACTTAGTTGCATTAGTTGTTACGATTTGTATCTTTGCAACTCAGTTGTAATAAATAAAATATTAATGATCGTAATAAATCAGAAATCAGACGCAATAGGTGTTATTGCAAGTACACTTTGTCTTATTCATTGCCTAGCAACTCCAATACTATTTATAACACAAAGTTGCTCCGTAATATCTTGTAGCAATACTCCAGCATGGTGGGGGTCTTTGGACTATCTATTTTTGGTAATTTCGTTTTTTGCTGTTCACAAAACAACAACAAACACTTCATTAAAATGGATAAAACCAGCTTTATGGATAAGTTTCTTAGCCTTGTTGAGTATTATTATAAATGAGAAAATAG
Source organism: Polaribacter sp. (assembly GCA_018608545.1). Lineage (GTDB taxonomy): Bacteria > Bacteroidota > Bacteroidia > Flavobacteriales > Flavobacteriaceae > Polaribacter. Next base: position 10,562 of record JABAZI010000062.1, on the reverse strand, counting down.
GTTTATTTAATATCAACGAAAGTAGTATATATATTCCCGTTACATCACTAGTATTCTTGCATTTATATAATAGAAGCCACTGTAAGTGTAACACAAAAACATGTTGTACAAATGAATAAAAAAGAAAGCTATGAAATTACAGGCGATCATCACCATTCAACGAGCATAAAAACACCTCTACGTGCAAATGCTTTTGAAAAATCTGATGACGAAAAAATTAAAAACATTCAACATTATTTTAAAATGATAATGGAAGAAATGGGATTAGATTTAACGGATGATAGTTTATCTGGCACACCTTATCGTGTTGCCAAAATGTACGTAAAAGAGTTGTTTTATGGATTAAATCCCAGCAATAAACCAAAAATATCAACTTTCGAAAACAAGTATCGTTATAAGAAAATGTTGATTGAGCAAAATATCAATATAGATTCTGCCTGCGAACATCATTTCCTACCAATAGTGGGCTTTGCTAACGTGGCATATGTTCCAAAAAATAAAGTAATTGGCTTATCAAAAATCAATCGTTTAGTAGATTATTATGCACGTAGGCCACAAGTTCAAGAACGGTTAGTCCTTCAAATTCTTGATGATTTACAAGAGATCTTAGAAACAAAAGATGTTATTGTTTCGGTGACAGCAAAACACCTTTGTGTTTCCTCAAGAGGAATAAAGGATCAAAGTAGCTTTACTACAACTTTAGAATATGGAGGCTGTTTCGCAGAAAGTGCTACTCGTAACGAATTTTTAAACATCATTAACAATCAAAAACTATAAAAGAGAACCAAAGAATTAGTATTAGAAATTAATATATCAGGTTCTCTTTATTTTCTCCGTTAACCTTTCTTTAATATCACAATAAAATCCACTAGATTTTAAAAGCAACTTTTTTTATTAAATAGAGGAGGAGCTAGTAGATACTCTTTTTAAAAAAAAACGATAAGAAAGCGGTGTCATTTATTTAAATGTGATCATAAATCCTTAAAATTTATTTATTTTTTAATAGTGTGAATTTATTTTTTAATCTTAAATTAGCAGTAATATAATTTTTTGATATGATAGAACTTTTAACTAAAAAATTGCTCAACACTAATTTAGAGGATCCAGACTTATTATTAGGAACCGAACGTTATAAATCTAATAAAATCCTACCAGAGGCTAATGTTATAAAAATCGGAGGACAGAGTTTTATGGACAGAGGGAGAAAAGCGGTATTCCCATTAATAGAAGAGATAAAAGAAAATCTACCCAAACATCAAATGATTATTGGTACAGGTGCAGGAACTCGAGCTAGACATGCCTATAGTGTTGGTATTGATATGGGGATGCCAACTGGTGTCCTTGGTCTTTTAGGAACCTTTGTAAGCATTCAAAATGCCAAAATGATTCACTATTTGTTAGCCGACCATGGAATTCCTTACATAGAACCAGGTGGGTTTTCTCAATTGCCACTATATCTAAAAGAGCGAAACGCAGCAATATTTTTTGGAATGCCTCCTTATACTTATTGGCAACGAAATCCAGAAATTGGAAAAATACCACCATATCGAACAGATACAGGGTGTTATTTAATAAGTGAGACGTATGGTACCAAAAATATGATTTATATAAAAGACGAAAAAGGTCTTTATACGAATGACCCTAAGAAGGATAAAAATGCAAAATTTATTCCTAAAATCACTGCTGGTGAATTAATGGAAAGAGATTTAGATGATGTTGTCGTTGAAAGATCCGTTATTGAAATGATGACGAGTGCTAAAAACGGACGACAGATTCAAATTATAAACGGAATGGAAAAAGGAAATTTAACCAAAGCGTTAAATGGAGAACATGTGGGTACAATTATAACTTCGAATTAAAATGGAAAACAAACATCATAATCATATCGACTCGCTATACATGCGTGAGAGTTTACTAGATAAAAAAGTAATGGCTATTGGAGAAGGATCTTCAACTTTTAAAATGCTGCCTTATGTGCACATTGTAAAAATTGGGGCCAGTTCTTTTATAGATAAAGGAAGAGAGGCTACGTATCCAGTGGTCGACAAAATGCGTGAAATTTTAAAGAAAGAAAAACTTGTCATCAGTACTGGTGGTGGCGCAAGAAGTAAACATTTATTTTCGGTAGCTTTAGACTTAGGAATGCCAACAGGTGTTTTAGCTCAACTAGCAGGTGAAGATGCTCTTGGAAATGCACATATTTTAGGAACTTTATTATCTCCAGAGGGAGTAATAGCGATTCCGCCAGAATCTATAGGCCATCTATTACCACTTTTTTTACAAGCAGCTCCTGGTGTAATTTATGCTGGTATGCCTCCGTACTCTATTTGGGAGCACCCCTCTAAAAAGGGAAATATTCCTTCCCATCGTACAGACTCAGGTGCTATAATTTTAGCAGAAACATTTGGATTTAAAACAGTCACCTTAGTAAAAGATGTAGATGGTTTGTATGATAAAGACCCCAAAGAATTTAAAGACGCAAAGTTTATTGATAAAATCAACGTCAATGAATTAGAAAAAATGAATCTAAAAACATTACCATTTAATAGAGTTGTCATAGACATTCTAAGAAACAATAAAAGTTGTACACACTTTCA
>JABAZI010000062.1:0-7865 GCA_018608545.1 Polaribacter sp. | reverse complement strand
TCCTTTTTGACAATAAAAAGATCAATAATACCTCTAAAAAATCACGTTTAATTGGATACATCCCCCAATCATATAGTTTGGATGGTGAAATGTTTGTCAAAGATATTATTCCTTTTATTGCAAGCCTGCATGGATTAGAAAAAAATAATATTGATGAAAGAAAAGCGTTTTTAGAACATTCTCTGGGATTAACACCTTTTTTTAATAAACAAATTAAAAAGCTTTCAGGAGGTCAAAAACAATTGGTTAATATTGCAATCGGACTTACGCACAATCCTGAAATATTGTTATTAGATGAGCCTTTTGTTGGACTCGATTTTAATGTTAAATTAAATTTAATTTCTTTTTTAAAGTCATTAAACAAAACAATCATCTGTGTAACTCATGATATCGATTTGGCGGAGAGAAATGCAGACACAATAATTCTATTAAAGAAGGGTAAGATTTTAGAACAAAGCAAGCCAGCAGCTTTAATAAAAAAACATCCTTATATTACAGCTGAAATTGATTTTAAAGAAGGGGTAGCGTTGAATAATATGATTTTTAAAGAGGAAATTTATGTGGATTTTCAAAATAGAAGAGCTACTCTTTTTTGTAAAAATACTTCTTTAATGAGTGAAGAAATAGAACGATTTAAAAAAGAGCACGACGAATTTATCATTGGCTCCAGAGTATCTCAAAATAATTTAACTTCTACGTTAATGGGGCTTCATAATATTTCTTTATCTAATCTCAAAAGAGAGAAAAAAGTAAGAAAGAAAAAAAAGTAACAATGAATTTTATTTTACCAGGTTATTATATTTGTAAAAGAACATGGAAAAAGCTGTACTATAGACCCATACACTTTATTTTTTCATTTATACAACCTGTGTTTTGGCTGACAATTTTTGGTTTTTTATTTGAAGATAAATTTATTTTTTCTGAGGGTAATTATATGGATTATTTATTGCCAGGTGTTTGTGCCATGACAGTTCTTCAAACCAGTGCTCAATCTGGAATTTTATTTATTAAAGATTTTCAGTCACAATTTTTTGGTCGTTACAACTTTACAGGAATTTCTAAAACATCTTTATTATTTTTTAAAATATTCGCAGATTATAGTCGTGTAGTATTGCAAGTGTTTGTATTAGTAGGCATTGGCTATCTAATGGGAGTTGAAACTATTTTTATAGATGTTGTAGGTTTTTTAAAAGTCATCCTATCAACTTTTATGTTTACCTATTTTTATGCATCTTTATCTTCGTTTATAGCGATCAAGACAAAAGTATCTGAACTTATGGCTACATTTATTCATTTATTTAATTTACCAATTATATTTACCAGTACCGCTCTAGTACCAAATAAAAATCTACCTATTTGGATAGAACAAATAGCTAAATACAATCCATTGTCTCATCTAAGTAATATCATAAGAGAAGCTATTATTGTTTCTAATTTTGATAACGGAAATACAACATTTAGTTTTCTTTTATTGGGTGGTTTAATGATCATCAGTTTTTTTTGTATCACCCGTTATTTTAAAACCATCAACTATGATTAAAAAAATTACTTTATTTATTGCTTTGTTTGGAATGGTCTTTACGAGTTGTAAACCAACTAATAACATTGATAAATTAACCATAGCAACTGCAGCTAGCGCTCAATTTGCGTTAAAGAAATTAGCCATTAATTTTTCTAAAAAACACAATATAAAAGTAGATGTTATTTTGGGTTCATCAGGTAAATTAACAACTCAAATTATCAATGGGGCACCCTACGATTTATTTTTCTCTGCAGATATGTATTATCCAAAAATGTTGTTTAATAAGGAGAAAACAGAAAAAAAACCCATCACCTATGCCTATGGTGCTCCCGTTATTTGGACGATGAGAAAAGACATAGCCATTGATTCTTTAGTTCAATTAAAAGATCCATCAATAAAACATTTAGCCATAGCCAATCCCAGAAATGCACCCTACGGAAGGAAAGCAATTAGATATTTAAAACAAAAAAATGTATATATGAGTGTAGAGCATAAATTAGTTTATGGGGAAAGTATTTCTCAAGTAAACGAATATGTTTTAAATAAAACGGTAGAAGTAGGGGTTACCGCAAAGTCAATAGTATCCTCTCCAAAATTAAAAGGAAAAGGTTTTTTTAAAGAGCTAGACAAAGAGTATTGGGTTAAACAAGGGGCTGTCATTATAAAAAATAAAAATTTACCAGAAATGAAAAAGCAGTTTTTAGAGTATGTATTGTCTGAAGAAGGAAAAGAAATATTGGTAAATTATGGATATTCAATTATATAATAAATGCCAGATTTAAGTCCTATATTATTATCTCTAAAACTAGCACTGCTAACATCTTTTGTTTTGTTAGTTATTGGTTTGCCTATTGCATATGCGTTAAGTATTTGGAAATCAAAAGCAAAAATATTTGTAGAAAGTTTAGTTAGTTTACCGATTATATTACCACCTACAGTGATTGGATTTTATTTGCTTATTTTATTTTCTCCTGAAAATCTCTTTGGAGAAACCCTAGCAAACTTTGGAATTCATATTCCATTTACATTTTCAGGAATTTTAATAGCATCATTGGTATACAGTTTTCCTTTTATGGTGCAGCCGTTACAGAAAGCATTTGAGCAAATTCCGCAGCATTATTGGAATATATCATATACATTAGGTAAATCTAAATTTGAAACTTTGATAAAGGTTGTTTTACCTAATATGAAGCACGCCATATTAACTGGTTTTATTCTTACATTCGCCCACACCATGGGAGAATTCGGTGTTATTTTGATGATAGGAGGTAACATACCTGGTGAAACAAAAGTAGCCTCTCTAGCAATATACAGTGATTTAGAAGCTTTGGACTATAGTGCAGCTCATTTTTATTCAATAATCCTTTTAACAATATCTATTCTTATTATATTTATGGTGAACCTTCTAAATAAAGATAAAAAAGCAGATGCTTGATATTCATATTAAAAAACAAATCAAATCCGTAAGAGGAGAGACCGCTTTAGAAGTACAAGCACATTTTAAAAATGAAGCTATTACTGGTATTTATGGTAACTCCGGAGAAGGAAAGTCTACACTATTTAATATTATAGCTGGACTTAGTTCTCCCGAATATGGAACGTTGCATTATAATGATTTGGTATGGCTGGATAGTGTTAAGGAAATAAATTTACCTACTCAAAAAAGAAATACAGGATATATTTTTCAAACAAATAGCTTATTTCCTCACTTCACTGTTAAAGAAAATATTTTATTTGCTGTAAAAAATGAAAACCAGCATGAGGTAGCTGTTTCTGAACTTTTAAGTCAAGTAGATATGGAGGGTATGGAAAATCGTTATCCGCATCAGCTTTCAGGCGGTCAAGTTCAACGGATAGCCATCGCAAGGGCATTGGCTCAAAAAGCTCAAATTATTCTAATGGATGAACCTTTTTCTGCTCTTGATTTAGAAATTAAACAAAAATTATATTCGTTTATAAAAGTATTTAAGAAAAAGTATAATCTAATGATATTGATTGTAACGCACGATATCAATGATATTTTTTACTTATGCGATGAAGTATTATGGATTAAAAACCACAAAACTACTGGAACAATACCAATTGATGAATTTAAAAAGGAGATTGAATTAAAATTAAGAAATCTCTAGCAATAAAAAGACGATTATACATATAATAATAGTTAGTACTCAAGCTGGGTTTTAATTCTTAATTTATTATTCCACAATCTCTCTTTTATTATAGTACTTAAAGATTAGTGCTACAAATTAGATTCAAAACCTATAAATAGTTTAATGACTCGAATTCAAATTATTCCAATGAAAAAAAACGCTTCTGGGATATTTTAATAAAACATGTGCTGCGTTATGTTGTTTTCTTTGGGTTAAAGCGAAAGTTATTACCAAAGCTTCTTTAAAAAAAAATATTCTACAATGTTAATGAAATCGAGGTACGAGATTCACGAGCTCTTATTTCTCAAATATAAGAAAGCGAGTAAATACTTTTTATGCTACGATTTAGGAGGGATGCATAAATTGTGTGGAATGGAAAAGTTACACGAAAAAATGAGATTTCAGAATTATCCACTATAAATTTGAAGGAATATATGCTAAATAAATTAGTGCCTAACGATTTTAATTTCGTTTACAATATCTGTTTATTTAATTATCGCAGATAATTCATCACAAAAATTATATTCCGAATAGAGTTCATTTTGAAATATTTTAATCGAATATATATATAGTTTCGCCTTGTAAACATGAATCTAAATAATTACAAATGGTAAAAATAGTATATGTAGGATTTGGTATTGTATCACAAGGATTAGCTGAAATTATTTTAGGAAATAACTCTGTATTACCTGTAGTTGAGAACGTAGAAATACAAACAGTAGGAATATTGGATATAATGAAAGGTAGTAAGATTGATGCTAATGGTATTAATATGCATGATGTGCTTTCAAATGCTAAAAAAGCTGATTATAGCTTGCTAACAGATACTATAATTGATATTCCTAAAGCAATACAAGAAATTAATGCAGATATCATTATTGAGGCTAGTTTTACAGATATTAAAACGGGACAACCAGCAATATCTCACATGGAATCTGCACTAAAAACTGATAAGCATGTTGTCACTACTAACAAAGGACCATTCGCTGTAGCTTATAAACAAATTTTTAATTTAGCCTCATTAATGAAAAAAAATGTAGCAATTGAAGGAACTGTAATGAGTGGTACACCCATAATAAATGTGTTAAATAATGGTCTTTTAGGTTCAGATATTACTGCTGTTAGTGGTATTATGAATGGAACATCTAATTATATTTTGTCTAAAATGGAATTAGGAATGTCTTATAGTGATGCACTCTCACAAGCACAAGAACTTGGATATGCAGAAGCCAACCCAACAAGTGATGTTGAAGGTCTAGATACATTGGCCAAAGTAATGATTTTGGCAAATGTTGTTTTTGATGAGCAATTAATTCAAGAAGATATTGAGGTTCGTGGAATATCAGACATTACACTTTCAGATGTAAAAGAAGCATCATCAAATAATGAGAGATGGAAACTAATTGGAAGCGTTTGGAAGGATAATAAAGGTAAAGTACATGGCTCAGTAAGTCCTAAGCTTATCCCAATTAACGATTCATTATATGGTATTTCAGATGCTACTAATGCTTTAAAAATAACATCTAACATTTTGGGAGATACCACAATTGTTGGAGAAGGAGCAGGGAAAATAGAAACAGGTTTTGCACTGTATAATGATATTATATCCATAGCTAACCGTTAAAATTTTAAATATGGTTTTAGAAAAAACACACGCAAGTACAGTATCAGTTTATAATAGTTTTACTGGAGATAAAATTGGAACTGTTCCTCAGTCCACCAAGCAAGATGTATTGAATGCACTTAATCTTGCAAAAAAAGGTGAGGTAATTGGTAGAAAAATGCCTGCGTCAAAAAGAATAGCAATTCTTAAGATAGCTGTTTTAATAATGGAGCGAGAATTTGATGTATTAACTAATCTTATTGCAACCGAAGGGATTAAAACATTAGTTCAGGCAAGAAAAGAAGTTACTAGAGCTATAAATACCATTCAGCTTTCTGCTGAGGAAGCAGGAAGAATAATTGGTGCAACAATTCCATTTAATGCAGTTCTAGGTTCAGAAGATAGAATTGGCTATGAAACCAAGTTTCCTATTGGTATTGTTGTTGCTATTACACCTTTTAATGATCCTTTAAACTTGGTTTGCCACAAACTAGGACCAGCAATTGCAGCTGGAAACCCTGTTATATTAAAACCGAGTGATTATACACCTTTAGTAGCCATTAAGTTTGGAGAAATTCTTTTTGAAGCAGGTTTGCCAAAAGAAATGCTAAGCATAATTACAGGTTCTCCAGAATATTTTGGCGATGCGCTCATTAGCGATGATAGAATAAGATTGATAAGTTTTACGGGGGGAGTGGAAGCAGCAAAAATTATTCAGCGCAAAGCAGGTTTAAAGAAAATAGTCATGGAACTTGGTTCTAATTCTCCTGTAATCGTTTTATCTGATGCTGATTTAGAAGACGCTGTTCAATCTTGTGTTTCAGGCGCATTTTTTGCAAGTGGTCAAAATTGTGTCGGTGTAAAAAGAATTTTTGTTGAAGCCGGTATTTACGATTCATTTCTAAACAATTTTACGCAATTAACTGCTACTTTAAAGATGGGTTCACCATTATCTGAAGATATAGATATTGGACCAATTATAAGTAAAGAATCGATTCATCAAATTGATAAATTTATTAACGAAAGTATTGAGCATGGAGCTAAGATAATTAGTGGAGGAAAAATAATAGGTAATTGCTATACACCAACCATATTAGAGGCTGATTGCAATAATGATATTGCCAATTGCAAAGAAGTTTTTGGGCCTGTGGTAACTATTTCAAAAGTAAAAAACTTAGACCAAGCTATAGAGAATTGTAATAAGTCTCCTTTTGGATTACATACGGCAATTTTCACGAATGATATTAATAATGCACATACAGCAATTAATGAACTAGAGTGTGCTGGTGTAATGATTAACGATTCTACAGATTATAGAATAGACGCAATGCCTTTTGGTGGCGTTAAAAGTAGCGGAATGGGTAGAGAAGGCGTAAAATCCGCTATTGAAGCGATGTCTGAAACCAAAGTTGTTTGTTTCAAATTAAAAATATAAACAAAATTTATTTTTTCAATTAGTAATTATAAAGAGAAGATCTAATTAAATCTTCTCTTTATTCATGATCTAAATAAATAGGAAATAATGGGTTTTGTGAAAAATCATAAATCAAAGAGGTTTCTAAACTTTTTACATACTCTTTTGTAACATGATCCATTACAAAATCTCTTAAATGATTTTTATCTCTTACTGCAATGTAAAGCAGAAAATCTATTTGCCCCGCTAAATGGTAAATATTCACAACTTCAGGTAACAAAGACATTGCGTTTTTAAAATGATCAACTTGATCTTTTGTGTTTTTGGTTAATTTTATAGCAACCATTGCTTCTATATTAGTACCCAATTTTGAAGAATCAACAAAAGCATGAAACCCGAAGAATATTTTTTTTCTCTGTAATTTCCGCATCCTTTCAGAGCAAGTAGATTCAGCAATACCAGCTTCTGCAGCAATTTGCTTATTAGATAATCTAGCATTTTTCTGTAAAAGTTTAATTATCTGCTCATCAGTTTTGTCTAATTCGTTATAAGAGTTGTTTTTTCGAATATTCTCCATTTTTTTAATATTTTATTGTTTATATCAATGCTAATAAATAATAATACAAAATTATATCTAATTAAAGTACATGTCGTTAATAAATTAAAAATAGAATCTTGTATTATGTAAATTAGAATCTAGATGTTAAAAAAATCTAAAAGGATCCCTTTTATTTTGGCATTGGCAAGCGTTGGATATTTATTCGCTGATTTTTATTGTTTTAATAAGGAGCTCATGAATGCTACGCATTTGTGTGTAAAATAAATTGCCAGAGCAATTTGATTTTATAAAACAATCGAACGATTGGTAGAGCAATTTTATATAATAGCAAATTATAGCTACAAATGACTTTCTTTATAATTCTAATATCTTAATCCGTGAGAATCGTGTATTTTAATTTTTAATGACCCAAGTTCCAATTATTCCAATGAAAACAAATGCTTCTGGAATATTTTATATGATAGCGAATTATAGCTAACAATAATATATATACTAGAAGCCCACAATTAGCTTGACATAATTACTATCGATATAAGTCTAAAGACCTTATATCTGCAATTATGTCAAATATCGCCCAAAAGCGCTATTTCGTTAATTGTTATGAAATGTACTATAAT
>JABAZI010000014.1 GCA_018608545.1 Polaribacter sp. | reverse complement strand
TCATTTTTTTTAGTAGAAAACTCTAAAAAGCCTTTTACAAATACTCCCTTTTTTTCTGAGGCTTTGACTCTTCTACCATTATTATAAATAATAAAATCTTTGACAGGTTTAGAAACCACTAAAGAGAAAAACTCTCTCTGGTCTGACGCCCAACCTGATGAAAATCGATACCCTTCAAATAATGTATCATTAATTTGTCTCAAATAGGTATCGGTTGGTCGGTCAGCACTTCCTTCACCTAAATCTATTATAATCCTTGATTCTGAAGATTCAGGGAAGGTATATTTATGCAATCCAGAACGTTCAGTGGCTGTCAATTCAACTTTAATATTATATCGATCTAATATTACTTGGTAGTACCCGGGGCTCGCACTTTCTTTTTCTTTTGAATATAAGGAAGCATACCCCTTCAGATGTCTGTCCTGAGTTCCTGCATTAATTTTCAATTCTCCTGTCGCCGGCATGACTGTTAGTTCACCTAAGTCTGACATTCCGGTACCACTTACATTTAAATGGCAAAACCCTTTAACAATACTGTCTGAGTAGTGGTAGGATGATGACCAGTCCCATCCTTTATTAAAGTTTGTTGGTCCTACTTGAACACCTCCAAAGGGTACATTAGCGCCTACAAAAACATGCCCGTGACCTCCAGACCCTATGAAGGGGTCAACATATTTTATATAGTCATTCGGTTGGATACTCTTATAACCAAAACTTATTATTATGAGAGCAATTACAGCAAATATGTTTTTTAAATTAAGATAATACATGTGTTCAATTTTAAATGATTATTTTGATTGATTAAGGTTGATTTCTCTCTATTTATAGTGACTTTTTATTGAATTTTTTTGAATGATCAGTTATTTAATCTTTAATTGCTCCATACCCTGACAACTCCACCTCTATTAATTGAAATGCTTGATTTCCAACAGTTGAGGTATAACGCAATCGGACGTATTTTGAGAATGGTCCGGAAGGAAAATCAAATTCAATGGTTTGAAGATCCCCTCCGTTAATGCTTTGGTCGACGATCAGTTGCCAGCCTGCATTTTCAAAACTTTCTGTTGTAACAGGGTCTGAAAGCACTGAATTCCCAATGGATTGAAATACTGGTAAGGTTTCTCCACCCTCTAAAGTGGGTCTTCCCCATATCTCAATCTGAGTAGGGTTATTTCCGGAAAAGTTGTTGGGATCTCTAAAGTGTATTTTACATTTTGATAATTGAGTTGTAACGCCCAAGTCTAGTGTAAAATGTCCTGGAACTGCATTTTCTCCAGAGTGGTACCCAAAGGCATCATTTCCAGACCACAAAGAGTTATTGTCCCACAAATAATTAGAAGGGTTTCCGCCATATGATGTACCTGGGTTATCACTTGGCATTAATGACATGGAAAACAAAGATTTATCATGAACTAAAGGCTCAGTATCTTGTCCATATAAAGTCATTTCTGTTAACTGCGAATTGGTATTTCCAACCGTGGACAAGACACGGTATCTGATATATCGCACTTGGTTTGTCGGACTGATTAGAAAACTATTATTAGCCTTCGTTTCACCATCAACAGCCCCTTCGTATAAAAGTCTCCATCCTGCATTATAAAATGCGGCATTAGTATTGGAACTCGTTTCTGCAAATTCAAGATTGTCACGACCCCATATTTGTAGTTCAGTTGCATTGTTTTGAGCTGATAAACTTGGAGTAGGCATCTCTAGTTTTACCTTTCTTAATGTTGTCATAACACCTAAATCTATAGTGAAGTGGTGTGGCATGTCTCCTGGATTTGAAAAATAGGAGAAAGTGTCATCTCCGGACCATGAACCATCCCCATCAAATAGATATAATTCTGGGTTTGCATTGTTGAAGTTTCCTGGGTTATCACTAGACATCTGTACGATTTGAAAATAGCTTTTATCAAGCTCACTGTAGGGTACATCTGGCAAGGTTTTGTCCATAGTCGGTAGTGGAATAGTATCAATTCCATTAAATCCTGATTGAACATAAGATTTTGCAGAGATGCTTCCCAAAGGTTTAAAATCTCTTAGTTTAAGCCTATTATCTTCAAAAAATGCAGTATCTCTAACGATTTCATTCGCTTCGTTCTCGTAGTCTATAATGGTGAAAATTACATATTCAGATTCGGCATTTGCACTAAAGTTTACATAATTGCCATCGGGATTAAAATCATATCCAATAATTTCTCTCGGGTCTTGATCCGAAATAAACTCATCCCCTATAACAAAACCAGCCACTACTTGTGGAATTGATAAATTTCCATAAATATCTTGAGTGGTAACTTTAAATTCATAACTTTCTTCCTCTAAATCAGGTAATATGACCGAGTAAATCTCATTATCGTTATTAATATCAAATGTTTGTGTTGTGCCATTAAATTCAATAATTATTTGATTTGAATTACCGAGGAACTGGGTATAACCCTCTAGCTGAGCTCTGTAATATCCGGGGCTAATGGTCAAAGTATCTAATCGTCCTGCATAGATTATTTCGCCATTTAAGTATTGCTCATGAACGGACTCTATATTTCCGCAACGCAAAAACATCAGCGATAATACTGATAAAAAAAGCAATAAATAAGGTTTGATTTTAAATATTTTCATGATTTAAATATATCTTTTAGTCAACGATACTTCCCCAAAATGAGAGCTCTCCAATTACTGACACCATTTGATTATTCCAAGTTTCTAAATTTACAAATCGTATGTACTTGATATTGTATTGTTGTACGCTACTATCAAAAACAAAATCCTCTCCATTATCTTGAAATAAATAATCTTCTTCTGTATTAGAACCTGGGGGTAATCCAGATGGTTTAAAAGATTCAAATTCACCCAGAAGTATCCAGCCATCCCCAGGATTTGAAGGACTGTAAATTGGTAAATTATCTAGATTCTCACGGCCAAAAATTTGAAATCTTTTTGGGTTCCCATGCTTATATAATTCGGTACCACCTCGTTGGTATAGTTTAAACCTATTCAGTTTAACTAATTGCCCTAAACTAATGGTAAGCTGGTGTGGAAGCGCTAAAAAACTAGTGTGTCCACAATTCCATTGACTACTCCATGATCCATCCCACATTTGATTTGCAGAAAATCCATACTCACTGAAGCTTTCATCTCCTGGCATTGGTTGAACAGAAAAAAAGCCTTTATCTAAAAATATATCCTCCAATGGAGTGATTTCTATTGTTTTTGTTATGGTTTGGTTACCCCAACGATCTTCAACGTAAATAATAAAAGTAGTTGGAATGGGGTCGTAGCCTCTAAAGCTATAGGAGCTATTTGCCTGGCTTGTATAAAAAGATTCTTTAAATACCTGATTTCCTTCCAGGTCTATAATAGACATATTTAACGAAACCTCAGCTCTGGTGGGATTTAGGTAAGATATATTAATTCCCCCAAAATCTTGAGCGCCTTCAATCGATTCCAATATAGCATGTATAGGAGCTTCTAAAGGAGAAATTGTGGTGGTAACTGCAACTGATTCATTATCACTTGTATCTATAGCTGTAACGTCCACGTTAAAGTCTCCAGTCTGTCCAAAACCAATGATGCTTAATGTATCTATTACCGAAGAAACTATTACTTGTTTTGAAATGCCATTTTCGTCACTGTAAGCACCTCTTATGTATAGCAAGTCTTGGTTTGTTGGTGGTGTAAATTTTATAACTGCCCCGCCAGGTCTGTTTTCAACAGAATTAATTTTGACAGCATCAGGTGGGGTTTGGTCAGATCCGTAAGCACTTCGCTCCTCTTCTGTACACCCAAAAATTAAGAGTATACATATTAGTGAATACACTATATGAATGTTTATTTTTACCATTTCCTGTTTAATAGGGTTTCTTCTTTTTACCATCCTGGATTCTGAATTAAGTTAGGGTTTCTTAGCAACTCTGTTTGACTAATAGGCCACAAATAGTCTTTCGTTAGGTAATTTCTATAAAATATATTTTCAACTTGATAAAATCCTTCGACGTCTGGCTTAAATATATTCCAACCTCTGATAGGCTTGCTAAAATATTCATCGGCAAGTTTCCATCGTCTTAGGTCCCAATAACGATGACCTTCAAGCGCTAGTTCAATCATTCTTTCTTGATGAATTATAGCTCTCATACCCTCTTTTGTTCCTGGTTTACTGGGGTTTGAAGAATGCATTTTCCAGCTACTTACTAGGTCTCCGCCTTGATCCAACCCAGCTCTGTTTCTAACTCTTTGAATGTATTCATAAACATCAGCATCTGGAACTGCCTTGGTTTCATTGGAAGCTTCGGCATACATTAAATATAAATCTGAAAGTCTTATAATAGGAAACGAATATCCTTGTATGGTGGAGCCTTCTAGTGAGATTATATTTTCATAGTGCACTAGTTTTTTCGCGAAATACCCTGTAATTGAATAAATTTCAAATCCTTGTTTTCCAGAGGGAGCTCCAGCTTTAGCATTTAAATGTGGAATATTATTTATGTTTTCAGTCTCTAATGAGAACCATTTACCACCATCAAATCCTAAAGTAGAATAAAATCGAGGTTCTCGATAGGTATGAAGTTTTGCTGTCGCGTAATCATTTTCTATATAAAACTCATGATAATTTTCATTATTAGTATCAAAAATGGGTGTTTGGACCACATCAAATCTATTTCCATATTCCCAAGAAATGTCTTCATCAATTGGCACGCCATTTCGAGTATAGAAAGTTTCAACCATATTTAATGTAGGGGCATGAGACTTTTTGGTATAGCCAAATAATGCGGAGTGGTCTGCAGACCACCTAGGCTGGCACCATTGTTGAAGCTCTCCTGTCCAGTCAGCTGAAAAAGCCCATATTATTTCAGAATTAAACGGTTCAGTAATCGCTGTTCTGAGACTTAATTCTTGTGTTATTTGGTCATTAACACCTCCATTTATAGGAAGCTGCTGATTAAATTGATGTAAGAAATGCCCATTAGCTTCGGCGCTTTCAATAGCCTCTAACACCGCTTCTTTTGCCAATACCCACTTTTGTGGGTCATAGGTTCGGTTGACTAAACTATTTCCTTGGTTATCAACGAGACTACTAAAGTCTGAATTTCCATTAAAAATAGGACTGGCGCTAAGCATTAAAATCTTAGCCTTTAGCGCTTTTGCTATTGGCATGGTTATTCGCCCCTTTTCTGTGTAGACATAATTAATTAAGCCTGGTAAATTCTCTGCTTCTATAACTTCATCAAGCAGCTCTGTTAGATAGCCAACAATATCGTCAATAGAGGCTCTGTATACATTCGTTTCTGAAGCGGTTGCACCGACAGGAATATTTGTTCTTACAATTGGAATAGGACCATACATCTGCATGAGCCAAAAATGATAAAATGCTTTGAGAACTTTAACTTCATCAAGCCAGCGAAGCCTTTCTTCCTCTTCAAGCCCTGGGACCGCAACTAAATTTTCTAAAAATATATTACAATCTCTTAAGGCAACAAAAAGACTGTGCGGTGCGCCTCTTCCACCTTCCCAATAATTCAAGTAAGGACTGGAGGAATTTTGCATTCCTTTTGCCACTCGAAAACTAGTTTCGTTGTTCATGTAGAAATCATTTTCAGCGTAATACCAAACTTCATCCCCTGCTAGCATTGAGAAATTCTGTTCAACATGCGCATGTTCAGGAATATAAGTGTAGCAGGTTGAAAGAAAATTTAATGCCGTGGATCGTGTATTAAAAGCTAAATCTATAGTCGCAATATTGTCTGGTACAACATCAAGATAATCATTTTCACATGAGGTGAAAATTAAAATGAAAAGTATAAATGTTTTTTTCAAGTTACGTTTTTAAAAATTTAAATTAATACCAATATTAGCACTTTGCTGTATTGGATACCCTAGTCCGTTACCGCCCATTTCTACATCCCATAATTTAAACTTACTAAAGGTTAGTAAGTTTGTGCCTGTAATATAAATCCTTGCAGATGATAAGTTAACTTTTGAAGCTAGCTTATTAGGGACTGAATAGCCAAACTCAATAGATTTAAGCCTCAAGAAGGAGCCGTCCCGAAGCCACCAGGTACTGTTGCGATTATTATTGTCTATTAGTTGATCGGAAAGTCGAGGCCATGCGGCATAAAGGTTTCTGTCGTTTTCAGACCAATGGTCGTTTGCCCAGGCATTCAGGAGGGCATTATTTCCAATAGCGCTTCCACTTGTATCGATAAAAGGAGACGTATTAAACGCATCTATAAAAAATGAAGAGTTTAGAGACCCTTGAAAAAAGAAGGATAAATCAAAGCTTTTGTATTTACTAGAAATTCCAAATCCGTAAATTATTTCAGGAGTTGTTGGGAAGCCAATCGGAACTTCATCATTGACGTCTATAAGACCATCGTTATTTATATCTTTATATTTAATATCTCCTGCCATATAGTCTCCAAAAGTTTGCACTGGAGAATTTGCAATATCAGCCTCGTCTATAAACAAACGCTCTGCTATGTAACCAAAAGGTTGAGATAAATTTAATCCAATCCTTGAGCGCCAAGGCAAGCCTGCATTTATATAATCTAATTCTTCATAAACTTCAAATTTACTTGTTGCAAATGAAAAGTTCGCTCTAGCAGATACAAAAAGGTCATCGCTAAAATTGTCTTTATAGTCTAAAGTGACCTCAAATCCACTTGATGAGGCCTCTCCAACATTTGCTCTAAGAGGTGCTTGAAGCCCCATTGATGCGGGTATTTGCGCTCGATCCATTAAAATATTAGAACGGTATTCTGTGAAATAATCTGCTTGAATATCAATAACTCCAAATAAGCCTAGCTCAAGTCCAACGTTTAACATCCTTGCTTTTTCCCAAGTAATTTGATCATTTGCATAACGATCAATGCTGACGCCATTAATATAAGTACCGAATTCTTGCCCAAAATTAGAACCCAAGCCTCCGTTATTTAGATTTACTTGAGAAATATAGAAAAAACGATCATTGGCACTTCCAATTTGATCATTCCCAACAAGTCCATATGTGCCTTTGAATTTTAACTTTGTAATAGCATTAGAAATCGGCTCCATGAATTTTTCTTTCGACACGTACCATCCAAGTCCAAATGAAGGAAAAAATCCGAACCGTTCTGACTTAGAAAATCTTTCTGAACCATTATATCCAAAATTAAACTCAGAAAAATATTTATCATCAAATGCATAAGTGAACCTTCCTGAGAGCCCTATATTTCTGTAAGGTAGAGAGCTTTGAAGGTTTCCTGCGTTGGCATATTTAAGTTCTCTTAGGATCCCTATTAACATTCCTGAAAGTTTGTGTTTTTCATTCAGTGTTTTTTTATAGTTTATTGAGCCCTCAAAATAAGATGAATTCGTTATGATTTTAGTACCTTCACTATACTCTAAATATTCAGTTCCTTGGTTTGGATTTAAAGCTAATAAAGTGTACTGATCGCTTTGAAAATCATAATTTCCAAGCGTGTAGTAAAATGGATTGTAACGTCTTTCTAAGTTGTAAAACGAATAGCGTGATGTATTTGCTAATAACCTGAGGCTCAACCCCTCTGTTAAAAAGTCTAAGTTTTGCTTAATTTCAACGGTTGCTAAAAAATTATTATAACTCTCATCTTTATAGCCTCTCATTAAGTCTGCATAAGGGTTTAAGTATCCTCCAAACTGACCTGCGTTTCCAAAAAGCACATGAGATGAGTTTTGAAACTGTGCATCTGGTTCATAAAATTTGGGATATAGCACAGGATTTGCTTGCATTGCCTTTCTATATATTGCTTGTCCACCATCAATTGGCCCTATATAATCATCAAAATTCCCATTAAATCTGAGAGCTACTTCTGTGGTTGGGGTTAGGTTTACATTAATGTTAGACCTCAACGAAATACGCTTAAAATTAATGTTGTTGTTAAAATTATTTCGAGGATCCACCTTTAAGTTTCCGTTATCTGAATTTACGGTAGCTGCTATGTAATATTTAGCAATTTTACCTCCACCACTTATATTAAAGTTAAACCTACTGTTTAGCGTATAATCTTCAAGTAATTCGTCAAACCAATCTACAGTGGGATAGGCCATTTTATTTCTATTGGGATCTTTAGATATTAATATTTTTTCTAAGGAATATATTCTACCTCCTAGAGCATTTCTGGTAACTAAAGCTTCGTTATGTAATGTCATATATGTTATTGGGTCCGCTATTTCAAGAGATCGGGTTGGTGTTGAGTACGATTTCTCATAACGTACATTAACTTTAACTACGCCTTCCTTTCCAACTTTTGTAGTTACCAAAATAACTCCATTTGCCCCCCTCGCTCCATATAAGGATGTGGCGGTTGCGTCTTTCATTATAGAAAAACTAGCAATGTCATCTGGTTGTAACCGAGCTAAATCTGTCGAAGTTGTTTCTATACCGTCAATAAGAATTAATGGTGACCTTGCATATCCAAAGGTACTCACACCTCTAATAAAAAATTCAGCGTTATCTCTCCCAGGCTCACCACTCCTTTGATAGGATATAACTCCAGCTACTCGTCCTGCTAAGGCGGTTGTTAAATTACTTGAAGAGGTTTGAAGTTCTGCAGGGTCGATCGTTGTTACAGCTGCAATAACACTCGATTTTTTTTGTTTTCCGTAAGCAACTAAAGTAACTTCATCTAATGCATAAAGGTTTTCCTTTAATATGATGTTTAAATTGGTTTTGGTATTGATAACAATTTCCTGAGTCTCATAACCAACATAGCTAAATATTAAAACTGAGTTAGACTTAACATTGATGGAAAAATTACCATCAAAGTCTGAGAAAACTCCATTTTTTGGATTTGTTTTTTCTAAAATATTAACACCAGGTATGGGAATATTGTTAACATCACTAACATTTCCCGTAATTAATTGATTTTGTTGAGCTGTTATACTTGATATTATAATTAAAAAAGCACCAATAAAAGATTTTTTTAACAAAATGATTGCGGATTTAGTTATCATTATAGGGTTGTCTACTTGTTACTTGGTTAAATAAGTTCAATGCTACTTTGTAAATATAATTAAAATAAGGAGTTGTTTTGTGTGGAGTTTGTAATAAATTTCTTAAAAAATTAAGAATTAATTAAATGTTTAAGAAATTAATTAATTATTAATCGGAATTTAATCGAGCTTTTAATTTAAGTCTTTTATATTTATGTTTTAAAATAAAATGTTTTGTGTATTAAATTTGTTGAGTCTTAATCTTTAATCTTTTAAGATTTTACTTCAAGTCTATTTATATCTTAAATTTCTTTTAAAAAAACATATAATTTGTGAGGGTCACAAGTGTTTAACTAAAACTAAACCATATGAAAAAAAGTACACTTCAAAGAAAACAAAAGATTATTAAAAAAATTTTAATCCTCTTAATAATTGTTTTTGTTTCTAACCTAAAGGCGCAAACTACCATTCTAACTATTGGTTCTTCTGGCGCTTTGACTATTAATAGTGGAGGAACTCTTAATGTCTCCGGATTGAAATTAAAACCAAGTACGGACTATACTATTAATGAGATACAAGTATCAAAAGAGTTGACAGCAGTATCATTAAGTGATACAGAATCTATGGGGAAAGTTTACACCTTGGATGCTGACATCGAAAACTTTACAGGTTCCATTACCTACAACTATGATGACAGTGAAATGAACGATCTGACGCATGATGCATCAATATACATCTATGATTCGTCAAGTTCTTCGTGGTCCGAGTATTCGGATACTGATTCTGCGGAATTTACAGTGACCAGTGTTTTTACGGATCCACTTCAAATAAATCAGGTCACAGTGGGTGCTACCAATAGTTTATCTCTTGATGACGCAATGGCAAAAGGAATTAAAATTTATCCAAATCCATCTTCTTCAGTCATTAAAGTAGACTACTCGGGAGATTTACAATTAACCTTATTTAATCTTTTAGGACAAAAATTATTGAGTTCTAGTTCCAAAACAATTAACATTTCAAACTTAGACAAAGGGACTTACATCCTAAGTGCTAAATATTCAAACAATACTATTAATAACTTCAAAATAATCAAAAGATGAAAAAATACATTCAATTAACTTTAATACTTGCTATCACATTTACATGTAATTATACGTTCTCTCAAGCTCAAGATCAAGATAAAAAACCTGCACTTGTTTTTGTAGAGGATGGTTCTGGAACTCCTGCTTCTGGTAGAATTTATACATCTTCAGTAAGAGGCGCTTCTCGTAATGGAAACGGAAACTCTAATGATGCCTTTGGAAACATTGGAGACTGGAGTGTTGACCTGATAATCTCAGAAAAGTCTCCAAGTCAAGCTGCAGGAGATTTCGGAAATTTCACAGAGTCTGGTCACCCGCTTTATAATTTAGGAGATGGTAATCAGTCTATGTTATCTACAGGCTTCGGCGCACTTGGTTGGGGATCTTTTGGAGCCAATGCTTACAACAGGTCTTCAGGGCTTGGTTCAGTAGCAATGGGTTTTAATACAATAGCAGGGCCGCAAGACAGTCAAGCTGGTGGAATTGATGGTGGGAATGTAGGTCAATTCTCTGCGGGTTACGCATCTAGAGCAATTGGAAATGTATCTACAGCCACAGGCCTTAGAAATACTGCTTCTGGAGGCGCTTCTGTAGCTTTGGGTAATTATAACTATGCCACTGGCGATGCGACAATTGCTCTTGGAAAAGAGAACTGGGCAGAAGGAGCAAGTACAGTAGCGATTGGTTTTAAAAACCATGCTGCTGGTGCAGGTTCTTCAGCATTAGGGCAAGAAAATATAGCTTGGGGAACCACAAATTTTGTGTCTGGATATCAAAATGTAGCAGGGGATACAAATGCTGCAGTTGGATCCGGTGGGAGTGCTACTGCGATGGGAAAATATAATACAGCTTCTGCGGATGCATCGATGGCTATAAACAGGGGTACAACTGCGACAAATCAAGCAGCGACTTCAATGGGCCTTGGAACTACAGCGGATAATTTGGGAATGTTAGCTATTGGAGTAAATAATGCTGCAGGTATTGGAGATACAACCACAGATCAGTATTACTATGCAAATGGTGAATATACTGGTGCACCTGCAGGCGTTGCATTTGTGATTGGAAACGGTGATATAGATACTAGTAACGGTTTGGCTGGAAGTAAACCTTCGAATGCATTTGTAGTGAACTTCGATGGATCAGCAACACTTTCAGGTGAATTAACAATTAACTCGGA
>JABAZI010000038.1:5491-11230 GCA_018608545.1 Polaribacter sp. | reverse complement strand
AAAGCGGACTAGCACTGTAGAGTAAAACTTTTGCTTTTATAGATTTTGCAATGACCTGATCTATTCTTCCTAGATCATTATTTCCAAGAACACGCTCAGGTAAATCTGCAATCGCAGCATCTATTGTTTCCACGATATAGCGAAAACATTCGTCTACTGTTTTTCTATCTAACCGAACTTCCTGATCTGAAGCTGCAATCGATAGGTTTTCGTCAACAATGGGTATAGGGCCATAATTGCTGACCAATAAAAAATGATAATAGGCTTTTAAAAATTTCACTTCTGCTTTCCATTGATTTTTCTCTTCTTGAGTCATATCTACAACCAAATCAATATTTTGGATAAGGGTATTTGCACTTCGTATTCCTTCCCACAAAGAACCTTGTCCTTTTCCAGTTGCAGAAAACCCTGACCAATATCCCATCAATGGAGAGGAAACATTTTGTTGTCCTTTCATTAATTTAATTGCATTCGGTTCTTTCGCAACAGGAACTGCTACTTCATCACTTGCCAAAACATAACTGGCATAGGTTCCGTCATTTTGAGGCAAATAACTATACGTATTTGCCAACGCTTTGTAGGCAGTTTCTTTCCTATTAAAAAGCAAACTTAACTCTTGTGTTCCGTCAGGAACAATGTCTAAATACTCCTCACAACTCGCGAACAGAAAAATACTCCCTAGTAAAATTGCTATATAACTGTTTTTAAAACTCATCTTTTATTTAAAATTTTATTTGAGCACCAATATTAATCACTCTTTGTAATGGATATCCCAATCCGTTCCCTGCTAACTCTGGATCCCATAAATCAAACTTTGAAAAATTTAATAGGTTCAATCCTGTTAGATAAATTCTCGTTTTTGAATTTGCAAATACTTTTCCTGCTGATGTTGGAATTGTATAGCCAAATTCTACACTTTTTAATCTTAAAAAATCTCCATCTCTTAACCACCAGGTAGATGTTTTTTGATTATTTTCTATGGCTTCAATAGATAATCGAGGCCAAAAAGCATTGGGGTCTGGATTGTTTTCTGACCAATGATTGTTCGCAATAATGCTTAATGCATTCCGTTGATTTACAAAAGGAGAGATATCATTCGGATTTATAAAAAATGAGGATCTTGCAGATCCCTGCATAAACACAGAAAGATCAAAATTTTTGTAAACTGCAGACACTCCAAAACCGTATACAATCTCTGGTACATTCGGTTTACCAATAGGAGCTTGATCCAATTCATTGACCACTCCATCTTGATTGAGGTCTGTATATTTGATATCTCCTGGCAAATACGAATTGGTTGTTGAAAAACCATTAAATTGTTCTGGAGAATTGTCGATATCTTCTTGATCTACAAATAAACGTTCTGCAATATATCCCCATTGTTGATTCACAGGATATCCAATTCTACTTAAATTTTTATTTTGAAATTCAGGCTCTCCATTGACCAAAATTTTGTTGGTAGAATAAGTGAAATTACCTCTTGCAGTAATATAAAAGTCTCCACTAAAAGCATGATTGTAATCTAAAGACATATCAATTCCTTTGGTCTTAACTTCTCCAATATTACTACTAATAGCAGCTGTTAAACCTGATGTTTCTGGAATGTATTGTCGTTCCATGTAAATGTCTTTTCGATGTTCGGTAAAATAATCTGCTTGAATCATTAGCTTGTTAAATAGACCCAGCTCTAAACCAATATTCGATTTGGTAGCAACTTCCCAAGAAACATTTTCATTCCCATATCTATCAATCATATATCCACTTCTGTAATCATTATAACTTTCCCCAAAAGAATACCCTGTTCCTCCATTGTTAAGATTTACATTGGACAAATAGAAGAAACGATCACTAGGACTAGAAATTCCATCATTTCCCACCAAACCATAAGTGTATTTCAATTTCAGTAAATTGATGGAGGGGATATTTTTTTCAAAATAAGCTTCATTAGAAATAATCCAACCCAACCCAACCGAAGGGAAAAAACCAAATCGATTCTTTTCAGCAAATTTTTCAGAACCATTATACCCGAAGTTAAACTCCCCGAAATAACGACTGTCATAACTATAAGAAGCTCTTCCTGATACTCCCATGTTTCTTGAAGGTAACGTAGCAAATGTTGAACTTCCCCCAATGGTATTTAAAGCTTCGGTAAAATTAGCTACTAGTAAACCTCCTACATCGTGTTTTTCATTAAAATTTCTATTATATTCAGCGACCATTTCATAATAAAAATTACTATTCCCATAGTTATAGGTAGGTGCCGCATTTAAAAACTCTGTCCCCTCTTGAATTGGATATAACGAGTTTACAATCCCTGTTGGGGTTTCTATTTCAGCCAATCCATAGTAAAAAGGAGTAAAACTACTTTCATTTTGATTTTCTGTATAGGTTTTTACAGAAGCGAGTGCTCTAATTTTTAAGCCTTCAGTGATAAAACTTAAATCTTGACGTAATTGAATCTGTGCCAGGGTTGTATTTGTAAAACGATCTTTATATCCTTTTACGCTTTCTGCATATGGGTTTGCAAACCCACCGTTCCCTTTATTTCCAAATAATGTATGATTAAAACTTGCTGTTATTTCGTCTGGCTCATAAGCTTTTGGAAAATTTGCAGGATTTGCTTGTGCTACTTGATAAAAAATATCTGATGCACTTACAACGGGGCCGTTGTAACGTTGAAATAAGGAATAAAACTTTACAGCAACCTTTGATGTTTTTGATAAATTAATATTAATGTTTGCTCTTAAATTAGAACGATTGATATCGATGTTATTATTGAAATTATTTAAAGGGTCAATTTTTAACAAGCCTTTTTCATTGGAATTAGAAACAGATAAATAATATTGAGCAACTTCTCCACCTCCATTAATATTTACGTTAATTCTGTTGTTTACAGCATACTCTGTAAATAATTCATCATGCCAATCTACATCTGGGTACAAATTAGGGTTTAGACCATTTCTTGTCCCTTCTATTTTTTGTTTGGAATATAATAAATTCGCAGAAGGATCTCTCATTCGTTGCGCTCTATTGTAGAGCTCCATATAATCTACTGCTCCTAAAAAACTATTGATCTTTGAGGGTGCAGAAAGTGAATTTTCATACCGAACAGATATTTTTGCTTTTCCTTTTTTCCCTTCTTTTGTAGTGACTAACACAACACCGTTGGCTCCTTTTGCTCCATACAAAGAAGTTGCTGTTGCATCTTTCATAATGGAGAAAGTTGCAATATTATCGGGTTCTATCCGTGCCAAATCTGAGGCTGATACTTGCAAACCGTCTAATAAAATTAAAGGACCGTTGTTAAACCCAAAAGTAGTAACACCTCTGATAAAAAACGCTGCATTGTCTTGCCCAGGCTCTCCGGATCTCTGGTAGGAAATTAATCCTGCAATTTTACCCGCCAGTGTATTGGTTATATTAGACGTAGGTTGTTTTAGTTCTGAGACTTTAATAGTAGTTATAGACCCTATAACACTGTTTTTCTTTTGTTTTGAAAATGCAACAACTTGAACTTCATCTAATTGATCTGCACTTTCTTTTAAAATTAGATTGATTTTTTTTTGATTTCCAACCTTAATTTTTTGAGTTTCAAAACCCAGGTATTGAAATATTAACGTTGCATTTGGGGTCTTTATACTGATGACGTATTGACCATCAAAATCTGTTGAAGCACCATTGCTTGTTCCTTCTACCAATATTGAAACTCCAGGAAGATAATTTCCTGAATCATCTACAATCTCTCCAGAGACAATGACTGTTTGCGAAAACAAAGAAAAGGAGAAAAATAAAGCTATCACTAAGAATAACCTGATAAAAATAATTCGAAATTTGTTCATATGTTACTCTATAAAAAAACAGAATGAGAGAGGATTACTCTCTCATTCTGTAAGATAATAAATTTAAATTTTTATTCTTTAATTAACTTTTTATACTGGCCGTTAATTTCTAAAAAGTAAAAACCTGGCTTCAAGCTTTTAATCGATAACTCATTGGTTTCTATTGCCTTTTTTAAAACCTGTTTTGAGTTGATATCAAAAATTCTAATTTGTTTTTTTCCATCCAAGTTCCTGAATCGTATCATGTCATTTGCTGGATTTGGGAAAAATTGAAACGTTGCTTTATCAAAGTCATCTGTGGATGCAGTACCTTGTAATTGAGGTCCTTTTACATCGTCAATATAAAAATCTCCTGTAATAGCACCATTTCCGGGTCCTATAAAAATAAAAATATGATCAAAGCTAATTCCATCAGCTAACTCTGAGGCATCGAAATAAATTGTTTGCCATTGATTTGCTACTGTAATATCTCCATATTTCTCAAGATTAGCATTTTGATCACCATCTTCTTTTGCATCTGCAATTTTGAACATGTAATTGGTTTTAACAGAGGAATACACTCTAAAAGAGAAGAGATCATCTTTAGCGGCGTCAAAAGGAGCGTTTAATTGAAAATGTATTCTTTCCCAGCCTCCCCAAGAATTTCCTTTTACCCATTTAGTAACCATATTAGTTCCTCCAATAGGATCTGTAACTGTTGTGAATGATCCTACAGGATCTCCCATCGTTTCTGAGACTGTTGTTAAAGAAGTTCCATCAAAATCATTATACGTTACCATGGTTACAGCAGTAGCAGTTGTTGTAAATGTTGCCGAAAGTCCTGAAACCGCAGTATTGGTCTCTTTGTATTCAATTACACCTTCTTTAACACCATACCAATAGGTTGTATTTACATCCAATATTTCAGAGGGAGTTATTGTAATCGAAGAATTATCAGCGCTTAAGGCAGCATTGATCGCGACTAGTTCCCCTGATGCATCATTCTTTCTTAATTCTACATAACTAGCAACATCTGTTATTGAGCTGTCGTCTAAGTTTCTAAATTGGAAATTAGAAGTAATGGTTGGTGTTGCAAACTCAGAAACATCGGTTGCACCATCAACTGGAGAATACGTATTTTCAACGGCAGGCGGCACATTACTTTTTAAATAATCATCAAAGTAATATTTGTCTCCAACAGAAGAATCTCCGCTTCCATCTTTATCAAAATAAATTTGAGCTCTGTCATAATTTGTTGCAGTAATCGCACCATAATTAAAAATGACTTCTACCCATTTATTGGTCTCTGTAACCTCTATTTTTTGTTCGTGTCCTTGACCGTAATCTGGATAATTTTGAAGCTTAATAGAGACTCCTACAGGTTTATTAACCCAAACTTTGACCTTTATAAAAGCTGTTTCAGAAAAATCAAATGGAGTCAGTGGTGTAGCATTGTTGACTAAATCATTTTCTAAACCAGCATCGCCCCCATTATAAGTATACTCACCTACGTTATCAGATACATTAATTCCGGACTTGTCAGGATTTGCAATTTTAGCAAAACCAACTCCACCCCATGAGGTAAACGCTAAATCTGCATTCGTGGTGTCAAAATCGAAAAGGACCTCATTAATATCTCCAGTCACACCAGCCTTCGTTGTAAAAGTTGCTGCAACTCCTGATACTGGTGCATCCGTTGAATACTCTATTGCACCATCAATAACTCCATACCAATACGTTGAAGAGTTCTCTAGATCACTGGATGGATCGATGGTTATTTTATTTTTATCATTGTTAATCGTTGCAGTAAAAGCAACATCTGCACCATCAGCATCCCCTACTTTTAATGCAACTTTAGATGTTAGGTCTGTAATCTCAGAATCATCTAAATTTCTAAATTTTCCATTGGAAGTGATTTCTA
>JABAZI010000038.1:0-5391 GCA_018608545.1 Polaribacter sp. | reverse complement strand
CTAAATTAAAAGGTGAAGTAAAAACTGTGGTAGGATCTATGACCCCGATTCCGATTCCATTGTCACTACCCGCTGTAAATTGACCTACAAAGGCTGAATTATTTGTATCATCTGAAGCAGGGTTTGCGATTTTTGAAAAGGTAGAAGAACCATTCCAGCTATTAAAAACAATATTTGCATTGTTGGTATCAAAATCTATATGAGTGACTTCTTGAGCACTCACAATACAAATATTTAAAAATAGAATTAAAAGTAATTTTTGTTTCATAATGTATTATTTAGTTAAAAAAAATATAAACATGGTAATTTGAGTCACTATTCAATTGTAAAAAAGCATTAATTTAGTTTTAAATTAAGCTTATTGTTAAACAACTGAATAAGAACTTGACAAATTTGAAGTAAAACTACCTTACAGACAATTTTTTCACCTATACAAAATTTAATAAAGCTAAAATAAAACCACTACAAAAACTTTGTTAACAAAATTAACTAGCTGATTTTCAGTGCTAAAATTTAATTATATTTTTTGAATATAATTTACAAGATTTACATCTTTGTCTAAATTAAATTTTTTACGAAGTCTATAACGACTTTGTTCTACACTTGTATTCGCTACATTCATCAAAGCTGCGATCTCTTTTGAGGAAAGATTTAATTTTAAATAGGCACTTAACTTGATTTCATTTGGGGATAGATCTGAATGTTTTTCTCTTAAGTTTTCAAAAAATTTAGCGTGCGAATTTGTAAAGTGAAGTTGAAAGCTCAACCAATCTTCTTTATCTAATAAATGGTTATTAATTTTTTTTATTACTTTTTTTACCGGATAATGCAGTGAATTATTTACCAATTCTTTATCGATACTCGTAAGATCATTAATTAAATCTGCTAGGAGTTCTTTTTTCTTAATATTATTGAGAGTGGAAGAAGCTAATGCAGAATTTTTCTTTTTAATTTCTAAATTTAAATTATCTTCTTTCAAAAGGTACAACTGCTTATCTGCTGCTAGCTTCTGTAGTTCAAACTTTTCTTTTTGACGTTCTCTTTTTTGCTTTTCTAAATATTTTAATCGGATTACATATTTTTCATTTTTACGCTTAAGGAAACTTCTATAACTTATGAACGTTATAAAAAATAACAATACATAAAAGATTTTAGCTACCCTAGAAATATACCATGGATAAGCGATATAAAATGGAATTTTTACGCTTTCAGAAACTTGATTAACTTCCGTTTTGGTTCTTAATTCTAATACATAATCACCAGAAGTAAGAGAAGGGAGTTTTATTTCAGATTCATTAATCCAATGAGACCACTGATTTTCCAATCCATTTAATTTATATTGAAATTGCCTAGAATTACTTATCGGATTGTTTGGTAAGGCAAGTTTAATTTTTAAAAAATTATTACTGTAAGGAATCTTTAACTTAGTTTCAAAATTAATTGGTGCAGTGATCGTATCCTTAGAACTAATAAATTTTAATGATTTTATTGTGGGTGTGACTTGCAATTGTTTGTTTGTTGTTTTAAGAATCTTATGAAAAATAAGCCCATTATCTATACCAATTGCATACATACTATTTTTAATTTTTTTTACATTATTAAAATCTTTTAAATGATTATCCCAAATAGCGTGAAAAGGTTCTTGAATCTTTTTAAAATCGTTCCCATTTCTTACCACATATCCCAAATAATTAGGAGTGGAATACCAAAATATGTTTTCATCTTGTGAAATATAATTGATATTTTTTAATCCTTTAAAAATTTCAGACGGATATTTTGCTTTTGTAAATCCATTATCTATGGGATCATATGAAAAGAACCCCTTAGGATTATAAAAGATCAAACTTCCATCTATCTTACAAAAATAGGCATAAGGTGTAATATTAGGATTCTCTACTCCATAAAACTCAACCTCTTTCAGTTCCAATCCATTCAAAGACAATGTCAATCTATAGTATCCTTTTGAAGGATGAGCAACCCATAATTGGCCATATTGATCGAATTCTAAAAACCTTGATGATTCCCCAAAATTTTCATATTTATTGACAAAACTCCATTGGTTGTCTACTTTTTCAAAAACAGCAATTCCTGAATAAAAACCAACATACAATAGATCTTTAATTTTAGGATGTTTGATAAAACTCCAAGCACCTCCTTCTAAATGAATTGTTTTTAAGGAATTATCCTGAACTACAGATAACCCTTTATCACTTCCAACTAAGAGTTGCCCATCAATCTCATCTATCTGCCAAATTTGCTCGGTACTGTTATTCACAAGTTTTGGCTCTGAAAGGCTATTTTTTGTATTCTTTACAAACAATCCTTGGTACGTTCCTAAATATAGAGAAGAGTCTTTTAAAAAACTTGAATAAACAGTCCCAAAACCATTTTTGGTATCTAACAAATATTTAGTATTGCTATTTATTTCTAAATAACTAATCCCGGATTCTGTTCCCAACCATATATTGTCATTATTATCGACAAAAAGTTTACGGACAGCATTGTTTGCTATTCCATTATCGCGGTTAAAATGTGCTAGTTTTCGACCTTCTTTAGAAATAATATAAAACCCATTTCTCAAAGACCCGATAATTAATCTGTTCTTTTTGTATTTTTTTACATCCGTAATGATAAATTTTTGAATTTCCTCATTAATTTGCCATGACTTCTTTTGGAGTACTCCATTTTTTAAAAACCAAAAGCCATTATTCTTGGTAGCTAATAACAACCCATTAACCTTATCCTCAAATAAACCTATGATATCAAAAGAAATATTCTCCGAGCCTTTAACAAAAGTTTTATTAGTGTCAATTATTTCAAATAACCCAACAGAAACATCTAGAACAAAAACCCTATTATTTGATGAAAATAATTTACTAAACCCTTTGATCGCTGAAAAATTATTTAATTTTTTATTTTTGGGGTTGTAGGTATATATTTGTTGAAAAGATTGAAAAAATATCTTCCCATCAACTGCTACTATATTTGAAAAAACAGGTAATAGAGGTGACGTTTTACTTGGGGATTTGAAAAACAAGCTTGTATACTCTAAAATTCCTTTCTTGTTTTTAGACCAAAACCCAAAACCACCAATACCCGCAGTATAAATATGATTATCATCCTCATATAAAACTGCCCGGAGATCAGATTGGTCTTTAACAAAATGATTTTCCCAAGAAAAGCCGTCATATTCCAATAAATATCCGGGATTTGCAAAATACATTTCCCCATTTTTATTTTGAGAAATATCGAAAACCTTTAGATCTTTTTTAACTTCTTTTTTTGAGAAATTTTTAATAAACGGATTTCCTAAACTAGTATTGAATTGACAAAAACTAGTCTTGCCCAAGAGTAAAAAAAGACCCAACAACAAAAGAGGTTTTATTCTTTTAAAATAGTTAATCAAATTCTTATGTAGGAAAGTTTGTTTCAATAGAAAAGTATATTGCTATGATTTAAATAAAAATTTAAAATGATAAAAATAAATATCAATAACGTGATTCACAAAATAAAAGACTAAATAATTTTTACTAATATGAGTTGATCAATACATTTAAACAAACTAAAGCTATAGAGAACTTTTTAATTCTTGAATAAAATTTAAATACTCATTTTTTTTTGTTTCTTCGAATAAATTACGATCTGAAGTAATGGCTTGCTTTATCTTAATTTGAGATTCATTTAAAATAGACTCATCAATTGAATCAATAGAGAACGAATATAAATCAATGATGATCGGAAGGGTTGAAATACCTTTATCTGTAGCAATATAACGAGTGCTTTTTTTGGTTCCTAAGGGATTGAGCTTTACAATAAGCGACGCTTCAAGAAGGGATTTCAATCTATTTGAAAGAATATTAGTAGCTATTTTTTCTTTGGAAGATTTAAATTCTTTGAACCTAGATTTTTTATGCAAGATGGCATCTCTTAATATAAGAAGAGACCATTTGTCACCAAGAAGGTTAATCGATTTTGCAATCGCACAAGTATAGTTTTTTTTTACATTCAAAACCTCACAACCGTATCTATAAATTAATAATTTTTTTTATTCTTATAATTATATACAAATATACGAAATACAATTTTTACAATAAATATTTAACAACAATGTAATTTTAAAGGAATAATATAGGGTATCGTTAATTTTCATAAAATTTAAGTCAATTGTTTTTAACAACTAATTTTTTATATTTGTTTCTAATATTTATTAATCCTTAATTTAAAACTTAATTATGAGAAACATTACTACACTTATTGCTTTGAGCTTTACTATGTTTATAAACGCTCAATGGATCGGAGAAGCTTCCTGCAATAAAAAAGCTACAATTATTGCAAATCAAGCAGTAGAATATGCATTCAATTTAGAATATATGGCAGCTTTTGGTTCGGCCAACTCGGCTTTATTACTAGATGAAAATTGTGGTTGCGCTAAATTAACTTTAGCATTCATAAGCAGCGCTAATTCAAATTGGGGAAGTAGAGCAAAAAAATTAAAAGAAATTAACCCCAATAAACTAACTGCAGAGGAAAAAGCATGGTTTGATTATATGTCGGCTTCCTCAGAGGATCAGAAATCTTTAGAAAAAAGTATGGTTGAAAAATTTCCAAAAAGCCCATTAATTAATTTCTTACCTACCTCTATTCAAGATTTTAATTCTTATAAAGTGTTTGCTGAAAAATTTCCAGAATATTCTTCATCAGCTTACAATATGATATCCTACGGATACATGAACGGAGCCTTCGGAGAAAAGGATACAGCTCAAGCTATGAAATACGTAAAAATGTCTCAAAATAGTCACGACGGTCCAAATTCATATGATTCAATGGCAGAACACTATGCTTCATTGAACGATTATGAAAATGCTCTAAAAACCCAACTTAAAGCAATAGATTTTGGAACATTTTCTTCTCCGTATAGAGCCAAAGCACTACTATATTATGCAAAGAATAATGTTGCTGATATGAGCAAAAACATTACGGAAAAGCAACAAGAAATGCAACAAGCAATACTGGCTGGAGACTATGAATCTTACAAAAAATTTGAACACCCAGAGATTCAAGTATCTACTGGAGACTCTAATTTAAATCCTTTTTATGTCTACACAAAAAAAGATGTGATTAAAGAGGCACCTTTAACATGGGAATTCTTTGAATTATCTGATATGAAAACTTACTTTTCTCCAGACATGAAAACTGCCGTAATTACTTTCGTCGCAGATGGAAAATACACAATAATCAAGACAAACGAAATCGTCTCATATGCAACAAGAGCCTCTTCAACTTGGGTGAACACGGATGATGGATGGAAAATTTTACATACATCCTATGCTCCAAGAAAAGGGAAAAATGGGCTTCCAGAAATGAATTAAAAGGTTTCATTTTTGTAGTAAT
>JABAZI010000079.1:3208-11980 GCA_018608545.1 Polaribacter sp. | reverse complement strand
ATGACTCTTAAGCATTGGACTAAAATTTAACGCCCATTTTTTATCAAATTTATAACTAAAAATAACACCTAGATTGGCACTAAAATTTACATTATTTAAGTTGTTCATTTTCCCGCTTGAAGAAAAAGACTCTGTCTCTAGCGTTGTTTCATTTTCATTTAAAAATAAAGAGCTAGCCCCTACAATAAGTTCAGTTTTAAAAGAATTTTTTTCTATTAAATTATATTTAATTTCAATAGGGATTTCTATGTATCCATATCTCTGATTAAGGTTCCCGTTTCTAGATACAACGTTCGCTGCAGATAGATTCACACTAGTTTCAACATTACTATTTAAGTCAATCATATCAAAATTAGTCCTTGTATCAAAATTTATATTTGACGAATTTATATTTGATAATGCAACGATTAGGTTCTTGTTTTGATAACTTATTTCTTGAAAATGTAATCCGGTTTGTACAGAATATTTTCGATTTAATTGATAGGATACTTGAAGACCATAAGAATAAGTATAATCTCCTTTTGTAGAATTTGACAAACTACTGCTTACAGGTGAACTTTTGGTATATGAATTTGAGTTTAATAAACCTATTAAGGGTGAAATAGACCAGTTCTTTTTCTTCTTTGCATTCTTTTTTTCTTCGTTTAATAACATGGAGATATTGTCTTTTACTTCTTTAGAAAAATCAAGACCCTTTGTTTTGTTTTTAGGCTTTTTAGGCTCAATAATATTCAACGTATTTTCAATATGGATAGCAATTGGCTGTATGAACTGTTTTATTTTATTTTTTTCCAGCAAAGCTATTTGAAAGTTGTTTTTTAGATCATGTATCCTTTTTTTACTTGAACTATTTTCTTTTTTAGAGCTCACTTTTATTTTTTTCTCTGCGGTGTAAATTTTATTTGCCTTATTTAAATTGCGATTGAACTTTTTTTCTAATAATTCTTTTTTAATATTTAACTCTTTTGGTGAAGAAACTACATTGTTTTCGATTTCATTAAACTCATTATCCGATATCGGTAAAAGCAAGAACCCAAGAGTTAATAAGGCAGCAATACCTGAATATCTCCACCAAATAGGAATCCCTTTTTTTTGCTTCTTTTTCTTGAGTTTCCTTTCTATCTTTTGCCAAACTTTTTCATCTGGTGAAGCTTGAAAACTTTTAAGTTTATCAACGAATAATTTATCTATGTTACTTTTATTAAGCATTTACTTATTTTCTATGGGTTTTGAATAATTTTCAATTTGCTTTTTTAAAATTTTTCTAGCTCTTGATAGGTTTGATTTAGAGGTGCCTTCACTAATATTTAACATCTTAGCAATATCTTTGTGGGAGTAATTATCCAAAACATATAAATTGAATATTAAACGATAACGATTCGGTAGCTTCTGAATTGAACTCAACAAAAAATCTAACCCAATTTCTGAGGTTTCAATTGTCAAATTTTCACTAGAGGGTTCATTTAAGAGAATTTCTTCATTAAAATAAAGGCGTTTACTTTCTCTATATTTTGTTATTGCAGTATTAATTACTATTCTTTTTAGCCATCCTTCGAAAGAGCCCTTATGCTTAAATTGATTTATTTTATTAAAAATAATTAAAAAACTATCTTGTAAAATGTCTTCTGCATCTGGGCTGTTTCTGGAATACTTTAAACAAATACCAAAAAGTTTATCAGCATAAAGTTGATAAACTTTTGATTGTGCTGATTTTTTATTCTTACAGCAATCTCTTATGAGTTCTTCTAGTCTAATCTCTAGTATTTTTTTTAATTTCTTAAAAGGGGAGTTGTTTCTAATTATACAAATAATTTCCTATTTAAAACTAAAACACATTAATATATTAGACTAGGAATCCTATTTTTACATACAACTCCTTTAGGTTCTGGAGTTATATCACAAGTTGAAATAATTCCCCATTTGATATTGAACACTTCTTCTGCATTTGTATATTTATTAACTTTTTCAAGAAATTGAGGAATCTCAATTTGATTCGAGTATGGGATATATCCCATTGGGCCACCACAAGGTTTTGATCCGTATGGTGTAAAAAACCATTCCCCTGCATCTTCGCAAGAATAACTATAAGCTATGGTTTCAATTTCTGAAAATAAATCCAGTAATATTTTATGATCTAACTCATGATTAGAGTTCGAATTAATTTTTTCATTTTGTTCACACGATAAAAGCAAAATAGTTGCTAATAATAACAGAATTTTAAATTTCATTTTTTTTGTTTTTAGGGTTATTTATTATATAGATGAAATAATTTTAAAAGGTTGCGTGTAATACTCTTATTTTTGCATAGAAAATGCAAAACAAGATTTTTAACATACAATCACCAGAAGATTTTAAACAAGTGGCTTTCAGTGTTTTTAGACATCAGTTTGAAAACAATAAAGTATACCGTTCTTTTTGTGACTTATTATACATTCATCCTTCAGATGTTCATGCGCTTGAAGACATTCCTTTTTTACCCATTCAATTTTTTAAAAATAAAAAAATCATTTCTTCTCTAGAAGAGGTACAAGAAGTATTTACAAGTTCGGGAACTACAGGAAGCGTTACAAGCAAGCATTATGTAACAGATATTGAATGCTATAAAGAGAGTTACTTAAAAGGATTTGCTCATTTTTATGGAAACATAGAAGACTATACTGTTGTAGCTTTATTGCCTAATTATTTAGAAAGAAAAGGTTCTTCTTTAGTGTATATGGTTGCTGATTTGATACAAAGATCCAAAAATAAAAAAAGTGGGTTTTATCTCAATAATATAGAAGAATTAGCTAAAAAATTGATCAAAATTGATCAAAAAGGCCAAAA
Source organism: Polaribacter sp. (assembly GCA_018608545.1). Taxonomy (GTDB): domain Bacteria; phylum Bacteroidota; class Bacteroidia; order Flavobacteriales; family Flavobacteriaceae; genus Polaribacter. The sequence goes on along the minus strand of JABAZI010000079.1, from coordinate 9,157 downwards.
AACACTCTTAATTGGAGTTTCTTTTGCTTTGATGGACATGATAGAAATGCAACAATTTGAGCTAAAAAATACCATCATTATGGAAACCGGCGGAATGAAAGGAAGAAGAAAAGAACTGGTCAGAGACGAATTGCATGCTTTTTTACAACAAGGCTTTGGGGTCGCTACTATTCACTCAGAATATGGAATGACAGAGTTATTAAGCCAAGGATATTCTCGTGGAAATGGTATTTTCCAAACTCCTCCTTGGATGAAAATTTTAACCAGAGATACAGAAGATGCTCTGACCATTCAAAAAATTGGTAAAACAGGAGGAATCAACATTATTGATTTAGCCAATTATAACTCCTGCGCTTTTATTGCAACTCAAGATCTAGGAAAAGTTCACCAAAACGGAACTTTTGAGATTATTGGTCGCTTTGACAACTCTGATATTAGAGGTTGTAATTTAATGGTCTTATAATTTTAATGATCGTTCATCGCGTTCCAACCTTGCGCTTTTAAAGGAATGTCTTGATTTGCTCTTGTAACTAATTGTAAGCCTTGATTTTCTGCCGTAATATGACCAATAATAGAAAAGTTTGGATTTCCTTTTATTTGATCAAAATTGGCAATAGGCACCGTAAATAAGAGTTCATAATCTTCCCCTCCACTCAATGCAACCATGGTAGAATCTAATTCAAATTCTTCACATGCAGAAATTACTTGAGGGTCTAAAGGCAACTTATCTTCATAAACCTTGCATCCTACTTTACTTTGAGTACAAATATGAAATAGTTCTGAAGATAATCCATCAGAAATATCAATCATTGAAGTGGGTTGTATCTCCAATTCTTTTAACAAACCTGAAATGTCTTTGCGTGCTTCGGGTTTTAATTGACGCTCAATTAAATACGTATAATTATCTAAATCGGGTTGATTGTTTGGATCCACTTTAAATACTTGTTTTTCTCTTTCTAAGACCTGTAACCCTAGATAAGCTGCGCCCAAATCTCCAGAAACTACAATTAAATCGGTTTCTTTTGCCCCATCTCTGTACACAATTTCTTCTTTTTCAGCTTTCCCTATTGCGGTTACAGAAATCAAGATTCCTTTGTTAGAGGAAGTAGTGTCTCCCCCTATTAAATCGATATTGTAGGTTTCACATGCCAACTGAATTCCAGCATACAATTCTTCTATTGCCTCTAGAGGAAATCTATTTGAAACAGCGATAGAAACTGTAATTTGCTCTGCAGCTCCGTTCATTGCATATACGTCGGAAAGATTGACCATTACCGCTTTATACCCTAAATGTTTAAGCGGCATATAACTTAAATCAAAATGAACGCCTTCAATCAACAAATCTGTGCTAACCAGGGTTTGTTTTTCAGAAGCATCTAAAACAGCGGCATCATCTCCAATGGCCTTTATCGTGGATGCTTTTTCTACCTTAAAATATTTTGTAATATGATTGATTAACCCAAACTCCCCAAGTTCAGCTAATGATGTATTTTGAGTATTTTTATCTTCTAACATATTGCAAAGATAGGAACATTCTGAAAAAGGAAAGAACTCCTTTAGAGCGTATATTTATTTATTTATTGTAATTTAACATTGTGAAAAAGTTTCTGATTATTTATTTATTTATTTTTCAAGCTACCGGTGCCCAAATACCTTGTTTGGATGGGTTTGCTGATGAATATCCTTGCAGCAACTATGATTTATTGTCCCAGATTCCCGTAACAACACTTGCGAACACAAACGGTACTCCTGAAGGAAGTGACATATGGGGCTGGACAGATACAACTTCAGGAAAAGAGTATGCTATTGTAGCCATGACAAATAGTACTGCTTTTGTAGACATTACAGACCCTATTAATCCTATTTTTCTTGGAAGATTAGATTCTAATGCAGGAAACAACTACTGGAGAGATGTTAAGGTTTACAATAATCATGCTTTTATTGTCGCTGATAATGTTGGGGCGCACGGGATGCAAGTCTTCGATTTAACAAAATTAAGAGGACTAACCACCGAACAAGTTTTTACATCGGATGCAATCTACAATACGGATAACTTAGGCAGTTGCCATAACATTTTTATAAACGAGGAGACCGGGATTGCATACCTAGTAGGTTGTAAAAACGATCTTGGTAGCAGCATACATAGTGGTGGTCCTATTTTTGTTGATCTTTCAGACCCTAAAAACCCTATAAAGTTAAATCATTATGCCGCTGCAGGATATTCACACGATGCTCAAGTAGTAAAATATATTGGGCCAGATACAACTTATACCGATAAAGAAATATATGTAGGAAGTAACGAAACAAAAATCACAATCTTAGATGTTACCGATAAAAATAATGTGATATTAGTTGCAGAGATAGGTTATTCACAACTTGGTTACACACATCAAGGGTGGTTTACCGAAGATCATCGTTATTTTATTGTAGGGGACGAATTAGATGAAAGAGATATTGGAGTCAATACAAGAACATTGGTCTTTGATTTTTCAGATTTAGACAACCCTGTATTATCTTCTACCTATTTCGGCGCTTCTAGCGCAATAGATCATAATGGGTTTGTAAAAGGAAACCGTTACTTTATGGCAAATTACAGAGCAGGATTACGTGTTTTAGACCTTACTAACATTTCAGATTCAACAAATTCTATGACAGAAGTTGGTTACTTCGACACCTATCCAGAGAATGACAATACTGCTTTTAATGGTGCTTGGGGCGTATACCCCTTCTTCGCTAGCGGAAATATTATCATCAATGATATTGAAAAAGGACTTTTTGTTGTCAGAAAAAGTGGGACTCTAAAATTAAATGAAAATAAAATGGAGCACCGCTTTTCCATTTTTCCAAATCCGGCATTAAACACAACGACGATCAGCACTAATAATAATTTTCAGCTCCAAAATATCAAAATCTTTTCAATACTCGGTCAAAAGATTTTTGAAAAAAACAATCTTAGCGAGATAAAATACGTTTTGAATACGAGTCAGATGAAAACAGGGATATACCTGATCAAAATAAACGATCAGTTCATACAAAAAATGATAATTCAGTAATAACTATAGATGCTAAAAAGAGGTTTTTTATGCGCACTTATTTGGAGTATTTTTTGTCTGCTTTTTTTGGGGCATTGCTCTGAAAAAGAGAGATTAACTCCTCCTGAAATCATCATTAAAGGTGAAGTAGGCTTTTCTCAAACACGTGGTGGGTCTAAAAATGATGCTTTTTATTCCGTAAAAAAAACAGCAGATGGTGGTTATATTACTGCGGGCTATTCTCAAAGTAATGACTTCGATATTAATTTTAAAACAAATGAATCATTTGATATTTTAGTGGCAAAATTTTCTTTCAATAACACCTTAGAATGGCAAAAAACTTTTGGTGGCTCAGAAGATGATAGAGCTGCAGACATTGTGCAAACTTTAGATGGTGGTTTTGCTGTTTTAGGGTTCAGTAAAAGCTCAGACAGAGACGTTTCAGCAAATGCTGGATCTCAGGATTTTTGGCTGGTAAAACTCTCAAATAATGGAACATTACTTTGGGAAAAATCATTTGGCTTTTCTGGAGCTGACTATGGCACAACACTTTTAGAAACTGAAGAAGGTGGGTTTCTTATTACAGGTGTTTTGGATGTTTCTGCTTCTAACGGACAGGGAAATGCAAAATCTATGGTTGTAAACCATGCAGGAGGAGATTTTTGGGTATTAAAATTAACTGCAGGAGGAGATTTAGAATGGAGCAAGTACTATGGCGGTTCATTTACAGATACTCCTTTAGGAGTTATTCAAACAGCGGATAACGGATTTATTTTGGTAGGCTCTTCAGACAGTAACGATGTAGATATTAAAAATAACAAAGGGTCCTATGATTTTTGGGTCATTAAAATTTCATCAGACGGAACTCTTGTTTGGGAAAAAAGCTTTGGAGGCTCAGAAATTGATGAAGCGAGAGCAATAAGCAGTTCCCATGACGGAAATTTTATAGTGGTTGGAGATACACGAAGTTCTGATTCAGACATTGCGGTCAATAATGGCGCAGCAGACGTTTGGATCTTAAAAATCTCTTCTGAAGGAAGTCTCCTTTGGGAGCAAACCATTGGTGGCACTAGTTTTGATGTTGCACGTTCAGTTTCTATGACACAAGATCAGGGCTTTGTCATTGCTGGGAGTTCTCGAAGCTCTGACAATGGCTTTACCAATAAAGGTCAAAATGATGCTCTGATCCTTAAAATAGATGCTGAAGGAGTGTTGGAATGGCAACAAACAGTTGGAGGATCAGAAATTGATTTTTTATATGATGCCATTGAATTGGAAGATCAAACAATCATCGCAGTAGGAGAAAGCAGTAGTTCTGATGGAGACATCTCTTTAAACAAAGGGTTTTCTGATGGGTTAATTATCAAAATTAAATAAAAATGAAAAAATTAGTCCCTTTTTTATTAGCAACCCTTTTTCTTTTTTTTTCTTGTAGCAAAAATGAAGAAAATTTAACTGTTACTCTAAATTTTACACAAAATTGGAATGGTGTTCCGTTAACGAATCAAGATTTCAATACTTTTAAATTCACAACGGCCAATGGAGAGAATATCAGCATAGAACGTTTGCGTTATCTAATTTCTAATATTAGTTTGGTAGAGGAGAGTGAAAACAATCACTTTCTTATAGATGTTGGTGAAAACTCTGGCAATCTAATTACCATATCAGATGTTTATCCTGGTAACTACAAATTAAAATTCACCTTCGGTTTAACCGATTTAGAAAACACCGATGGGAGCTATCCAGATTTAAATTCTGCAAATTTTAATGTCCCAGGAATGTTGGGTGGAGGGTATCATTACATGCAGTTTGATGGGAAATATAAAGACACAAACAATCTAGATGCAAATTTCAATTATCATGTAATTAGAGCCGTAGACAGAACCGAACCAATGAATTTAAAACTTGAAGATACCTCTTTTACGGTTGATTTGGGAAGCATCGAAATTAAAAACAATGCAAGTATCGAAATTACAATGAATATTGCAGAGTGGTTTACAAACCCAAATACATGGGATTTAAATACTCTAAATACGGTTTTAATGCCAAATTTTGAAGCCCAAAAACAAATGAGTGCCAATGGAAAAACAGTATTTCGTTTAGGAGAAATAAATCCATAAAAAAATAAATAACCCTTTCTAAATAAGTTTTTCTATTTTTACCAATAAATAATTCTTTTTTTGATTACAATAACTTCCACAAATAATAAAAAAGTCTACTTTGCCTCAGATCAGCATTTGGGTGCGCCAACACAAGAGGCTAGTATCCCTCGCGAAAAAAAATTTGTTGCTTGGCTAGATGAAATAAAAGAAGATGCAGAAGTCCTTTTTGTATTGGGTGATTTATTCGATTTCTGGTTTGAATATAAAACGGTGGTTCCCAAAGGATTTGTTCGTGTTTTAGGAAAGTTAGCAGAAATTAGAGATCTTGGAATCCCTGTTTATTTCTTTGTAGGAAATCACGATTTATGGATGAATGATTATTTTGAAAAGGAACTCAACATTCCTGTCTTTCACTCGCCACAAGAATTTCTTATCAATGATAAAAAATTTCTAATTGGCCATGGAGATGGCTTGGGCCCTGGAGACAAAGGGTATAAGCGTATGAAGAAAGTGTTTACATTTCCTTTATTTAAATGGATGTTCAAATGGTTGCATCCAGATATAGGGGTTCGACTAGGACATTATCTGTCTGTAAAAAATAAATTAATTTCTGGAGATGAAGATGCTACATATTTAGGAGATGAACAGGAATGGTTGGTTTTATACTGTAAACAAAAACTCATTGAGAAGCATTATGATTTTTTTGTTTTTGGTCACAGACATTTGCCTTTAGAAATTAAGCTACAAGAAAATAGCACCTATATCAACTTAGGTGATTGGATTGAGTATTTTACTTATGGTGAGTTTGATGAAAA
>JABAZI010000079.1:0-3108 GCA_018608545.1 Polaribacter sp. | reverse complement strand
AAAAAAGCGGCCATTGCCGCTTTTTAAGGTTGTTAATGAATTTGTTACTTTACAAAGATAAGTTTAATCTTGCGAATAGATACCTACCTGTAAACCCAAATTGAGAGGTTCTTCTAGAATATGGAAATGATGCATTAGATTGACTCCCTGCTCTATTATCATCTGGATATACATCTAATAAATTATTTGCACCAACTGATATTGATATGTTTTCAGATACATTATTTGAGATTGTTAAATCGGTAATAATCTTGCCAGCATAAATAGCATCATTATTAACCGTAGCTCCACTTACTCTTGCTTGTCCTCCGAATTCATCTGGATCAGTTACTTCTCCAAAATAAACATTTCTTAATAAAAATGTCCAGTTATCGTTATAAAGCGTATGTGTTAAATTTAATTTAGTTCTAGGTTGTGCAATTGTTAAAAATGCTTCTTCCTGACCATCAAAAAAGGCACCACTTAAGCCTGCATCAGCAATTAATTTTGGCACATTAATGTTTGTAATCTCTGTTTTTGAGAAAGTTGCCGACAAACTATTATTCAATTTAAAATTCTTGAATACATCCAATTTATATCCAGCAACAATATCAATACCTTGATTTTTAGTATCAATGGCATTTGCTAAAAACTGAGCCTTTCCTGCTCCTGCAGCATTAAAAATAGATGTTAAAGTTGGGTCTCCACCATTGTCAAATTTACCTGAAAGAACAATTCTATCATCAATTGAAATTTGATATGCATCAACAGTTATGGTTAAACCGCCTACTTTACCAGTAAGTCCTAAACTTACGCTTTGAGACGTTTCTTCTTTTAGTTTCCCTATTTTCAACAAACTAGCTGCTTGACTATCATTCGTAAACAAGCCTACCTCTTCTGCAACACCTGCCGCGTTAAAAACGGTACTACTTCTACTAAAGAATTGTTGCTGTAAAGAAGGAGCTCTAAACCCAGTATTTACGGCACCTCTTACTGAAAAATCATCAGACAACTTCACTCTTGATGCTAATTTGTAATTGAACGTTCTTCCAAAATCAGAAAAGCTTTCAAAACGAGTTGCTAAGCTTACTAAAAAGCTCTCTGTAACATCTGCCTCAGCATCAAAATAAGCACCAATACTATTTCTAGTTTTGTTCGTTGCATTTTCAGGTGTAAAACCTCCAAATACTTGAGAAGTTCCTGGAAGTGACTCTCCAAGAGCATTTGTTGCTCCTCCAACGCCACCCACTGTTGGAATTCCATTGTTATCATAGGTAGTGTATGAATTTTCTTTCCCTGCAAAAACCTCAAAATTATCTACTCTATATTCTGCTCCAAAAGCAAGGTTTAAACCAGACCAAAAATCTTCATTGTATTTACTAAGGTCTAGGTTCGTTGTGTTTTGAGAAAAAATATGCGATCCAGCACTAAAGTTAGTAGGTGAAGCCGCTTTTAAACTTGCATTACTCGTATTTACAACCGTATAAGTAAAAGAATTTTGTCCGTAGGTATTAGAAAAGTCGACATCCCATCCTCCTTCAGTTTGTCCTTTAATTCCTACTGCAAAAGATTTATCTACAATATCTGATTGGATTCCTGGTAAAAATCCATTAGGATTAGAAGCCGTATTTCCTTTTGGCCTCCATGGCTCTCTTAAAAATCCATATCCTAAACCTTGTCTAAAGCTGATGCCTCCAAAAGAATATACTTCCGCATTTTCTGAAACAGGCAAAGATAAATTAGTAAAAAACTTTCCTTCTCTTAATCTAGCAGTTCCAACTCTAAATCTAAAGTCATTTCTCTCTTGCCCTCTTAAAGCAAATTGGGCATTATCTAAATCCTGGTATGTTTCAAATATTCCAATATTTGTAGGCCCCTTTTCATTACCATTTTCATTTAACGCATCCCTTAATGTTTTTAAATCGGTAGACGTCATTCCTCCATTTACATCTGAGGTTAACCCCTCAATCAAAGCTAAATTATCCTCAGAAAGATACGATGACCCAAGCAATTTAGCACCCGATTGATAATCGGCTGCAGTCATATCTGAAATAGGCTTTCCTGTAGCAGTTGTAAAAGCATTTTCTACGGCATTCGCAATATCATATATTTGCTCTAAATTCGTTGCATTTCTTAAGGCAGGCCTTCTTATACCAATCGATCCTGCAAAATTAATATATCCTCCTTTTTTTCCCAAATCTAAACCATAATTGGCATCTATTTGAATTTTCTCACCGTCATAACCTCCATCTTGGTGGTTACTTCCAGAAGAAACATTCGCACCAGTTGTTACAGATAAACTTAATTTATTTGTAACATCTTGTAATACAATGTTAATAACCCCTGCAATGGCATCAGAACCATATTGTGCTGCGGCACCGTCACGTAAAACTTCAATTCTTTTAATTGCAGAAACAGGTATCGCGTTCATATCTGTACCAACACTTCCCGCTCCAACAGTACCATTAATGTTCATTAAAGAAGAAGTATGTCTTCTTTTTCCATTAATTAATACCAATACTTGATCTGGGCCTAAACCTCTTAATGAAGCAGGATCTACATGATCTGTTCCATCAGAAACAGTTTGTGTCTGAGAAGTGAAAGAAGGTGCAACATAATTTAAAATTTCATTTATTGATGTTTGCGGTCCTTTTGATGCCAATTCTGTAACATTAATAATATCTACAGGAACTGGTGTTTCAGTCAAAGTTCTGTTCTTATTTCTAGAGCCAATAACAACAATTTCATCTAAAGTATTGTCTTCATTCATAACAATCGTTAGATAAGAAGTGTTTGCTACATTCACGGTTTTTGTTTCAAAACCCATAGAAGACACTAATAAACTTGTTGGTAGACTCTCTACAGTAATGGAAAATTCTCCATTATCGCTAGAAATAACCCCATTAGAGGTATTTTCTTTTTCAATAACATTCACATATGGCAATCCTTCACCAGATGAATCTGTTACTTTACCCTTTATTGTTTGAGCCGCTAATGACGATGACAAAAACAGTACAAAAGTAAAAGTTAAAAATTTGAGTACATTTTTTAATTTCATAGTTTGAATTTATTATTTAATAAAAACAAATATTAGGGTTTTATTTAAAAACCCAATTAAATTTGTTAAAA
>JABAZI010000023.1 GCA_018608545.1 Polaribacter sp. | reverse complement strand
ACTCTGCTTCTGAGGCAGCATTTGTAGGTGACAAAGCGTTAAGCTCTTTTGCTCTAGCTGCAGTATACTCATTCTAATAAGATCTTTGTAAAAAGAAATAAAACAACCTACGAGGTTCGTTTCTCGTAGGTTTTCAAAAAATATTAATTAAAAAACACAATTATGAGTTTATTTTTAACACTATTTCAAGACGCTGCAGCTTCAGAAGTTTCAAAAGCTGTTGAGCAAATAAATGGAGACATGGGAATGCTTTGGATGCTTTTATCGGGTATTTTAGTATTCTTTATGCAAGCAGGATTTACCTTGGTAGAATCGGGTATGACCAGGTCTAAAAACGCAGTAAATATTGCAATGAAAAACTTACTAGACATCTGTGTAGGATCTTTAAGTTTCTGGTTAGTTGGATATTCTTTAATGTACGGAGATACTTCAAACGGATGGTTTTTCTGGAGTGGTTTATTCCAAGGTGAAGGAGCTGATTTATTCTTCCAAACAATGTTTGCTGCAACTGCTGCAACAATTGTATCTGGAGCAATCGCAGGAAGAACAAAATATACTACTTACATCATTTTCTCTATCGTAATGACTGCAATCATTTACCCAATTTCTGGTGGATGGCAATGGCAAGGTAGTGGATGGTTGACCAATTTAGGCTTCATCGATTTCGCTGGTTCTTCTATTGTACACTCTGTTGGTGGATGGGCTGCTTTAGTAGCTGCATTTATGGTAGGTCCTAGAATTGGAAAATATGTAGATGGTAAAGTATTACCAATACCTGGACACAATCAAGTATTAGCAACTTTAGGGGTATTTATCCTATGGTTGGGATGGTTTGGTTTTAACGGTGGATCTCAATTAGCTTGGGGTGGCGCAGATGCAATTGGTGCTTCTAACGTAGTATTAATTACAAATTTAGCTGCTGCTGCCGGAGGACTTGGAGCATTAGTTACAACTTGGATCTGGTATGGTAAACCAAACTTAGCACAAACATTAAACGGTGCTTTAGCTGGTTTGGTAAGTATTACTGCTGGTTGTGGAAACATGACGGCTGTAGGTGCTGTAGTTGCCGGTTTAATTGGAGGTATCATTGTAGTATTCTCTATTGAATTTATAGAAAAGAAATTAAAAATTGACGATGCAATTGGAGCAGCTTCTGTTCACGGTGTTGTTGGTGTATGGGGTACTTTAGTAATTGGTCTATGGGGAGTTGATGGTGATACTGCAATTGGATTATTCAATGGTGGTGGTGCTTCTCAATTAGGAGCTCAAGCAATTGGAGCTTTAGCATATGCTGCATGGTCTGTTGGTTTGTCTTTTATCGTTCTTGGAATCTTAAAAGCAACCATGGGATTACGTGTATCTAAAGAAGTAGAAATCGAAGGATTGGATATTTCAGAACACGGTTCTATCGCGTATCCTGGAAAAAGACAAAGAGATTTTGAAGAAGAATAAAATATATTTGATTCATTAAATATAATTATTAGTATTTAAATCACACAACTTAATTATTTAAGTTGTGTGATTTTGTGTTATAAATTATTTTATTAATTTCGCAAGCTTTAAAAGCAAACAACTAATTATTAATAACAAATTTAATTCTATCATGAAAAAAATTGAAGCAATTATTAGAAAATCAAAATTTAGAGTCGTAAAAGAGGCACTGCATGAAATCGGTGTGAACTTCTTTTCTTACTGGGATGTTACCGGTATAGGGAATGAAAAAGAAGGGCATGTATACAGAGGGGTTAGCTACAGCACAAGCGACATTCAAAGAAGACATCTCTCTATTGTTGTCAATGATGATTTTGAAGAAATTACCATAAAAGCCATCATAGAAGCCTCTTCAACAGGACAGGTAGGTGACGGGAAAATTTTTGTAAGCGAAATTAAAGACGCCTACAGAATAAGAACAGGAGAAAAAGGAAGAGAAACATTAAACTAAATTATTACAACACTTTATTATGGAATTATTAACAACAAATAATGTATGGATGATGATCTGTACCGCACTCGTTTTCTTTATGCATACAGGCTTTGCATTCTTAGAAATCGGATTGACAAGACAGAAAAATACCATCAATATTTTATTTAAAAATATTTTTATCATTACAATAGGTCTTTTATTGTATTACTTAATTGGGTTTAACTTAATGTACCCCGGAGAATTTAACGGATACTTGGGAAGCATCGTTCCTGGAATAACCCCTCCTGAAAACGGAATGACTCCAGCATATGCAGATGGTGGATATACTTGGTGGACAGACTTCTTATTTCAAGCAATGTTTGCAGCAACTGCAGCGACGATTGTTTCGGGTGCTGTTGCAGAACGTATGAAAATAGGACCTTTTATGATCTTTACACTAATCTATGTAGGATTTATTTATCCAATTGCTGGTTCATGGAAATGGGGTGGTGGTTTTTTAGATCAATTAGGGTTTTATGATTTTGCAGGATCGACCTTGGTTCACTCTGTAGGAGGATGGGCTGCACTGGTTGCTGTTTGGTTACTAGGCGCTCGAATTGGAAAATTCAAAAATGGAAAAACACAAGCCATTCCTGGACACAACATTCCTTTGGCTACGGCAGGAGTATTAATCTTATGGTTAGGATGGTTTGGTTTTAACGGTGGATCGGTATTATCTGCAGACCCAGAATTAACATCATTAACCCTAGTAACGACTTGCTTGGCTGCTGCAGCCGGTGGAGTTGTTGCTGCATTGGTTTCATTTATCAAATACAAAAACCTAGATTTAACCATGTTCTTGAATGGTATTTTAGGAGGATTGGTTGGAATTACTGCAGGAGCAGATGTAATGACGCCAGAAAGTGCGATTATTATTGGCGCTATTGCAGGAGTGCTGATCGTATTTGCTGTTAGTTTTGTAGATGCAATTAAATTGGACGATCCAGTGGGTGCTATTGCTGTTCACTTGATCTGTGGTATTTGGGGAACCTTGGCTGTAGGAATCTTTTCAACAAATCCGGCACACACCTTTTTAATACAATTAACAGGGGTTGCTTGCTATGCAGTATTGTGTATTGTTTCATCCTTTTTAATATTTTACACCTTAAAGAAAACGGTTGGAATTAGAGTCTCAGAAAAAGAAGAACTTGAAGGCTTAGATACTCATGAACACGGAATGGATGCGTATCCAGACTTCCGTCTTAATGAACATTAATATCCTGTATAATTTTTAAAAAAAGTCTGTAAATGTAGAATTTACAGACTTTTTTTTTGTTTTAAGGATTTGACAATTAAATAGGTTTTAATTGTCAAAAAAAAACTTTTCTGATTACTTTTTTGTTTTCATCGCAAAAATCACATTAAAACAAGCTGTTTATTAAATCCTTTTCAATAAAATACATAAATTTGTAAATATAATTGAACATAATATGGAGAAACAAGGATTATACTTACCAGAGTTTGAACATGAAAATTGTGGCGCTGGTTTTATTTGTAACCTAAATGGAGAAAAGACAAATCAAATCATACACGATGCCCTAGAAATACTAGTAAAACTAGAACATAGAGGAGGTGTAAGTGCAGATGGAAAAACAGGAGATGGTGCCGGGTTATTAATAGATATTCCTCATACTTATTTCAAACGTGTCTGTGATTTTCCAATCCCTAATCAAAGAGAATATGCCGTAGGAATGGTATTTCTTCCAAAAGTTTCAAATCAGTATGACTTTTGTAAAACTACTTTTGAAAACGAAATAAAAAACCAAGGACTTTCTATTTTAGGATGGAGAGTGGTTCCTGTGGACTCTTCTCAGCTTGGTCAAATTGCGTTAGACTCAGAACCGAATATAGAACAACTATTTGTTGGAAAAACTACTGAAATTACTGAAGCTACCTTTAAAGCAAAATTATATGCTGCTAGAAAAATAGCTGAACATACAATCAGAAAATCAAAAATTTCTGAAAGTAATTATTTTTACATCCCAAGTTTTTCAATAACCACCATCATCTATAAGGGTATCATTATGCCTGAAGATATTGGTCCTTACTACAAAGATTTACAAGAAATTGATTTGGTCACTCGTTTAGCGTTAGTGCACCAACGTTTTTCTACCAATACAATGCCTACTTGGGAATTAGCGCAACCCTTCAGACACATGTGTCAGAACGGAGAAATCAATACTCTGCGTGGAAACGTAAGCAGAATGCGAGTTCGTGAAGAGATCATGAAAAGTGATGTCTTTGGCCCACAAATAGACAAATTATTCCCAATCATTTTACCAGGAAAATCCGATTCGGCATCCATGGATATGGTTGTGGAGTTGTTAACACATACAGGACGTTCATTACCAGAAGTAATGATGATGATGATCCCTGAAGCATGGGAAAAACACAAGACCATGTCTAAAGAGAGAAAAGCGTTTTACGAATACAACTCTTGTTTAATGGAACCTTGGGATGGACCCGCTTCAGTTCCATTTACAGATGGAGATTACATTGGTGCCTTATTAGATAGAAATGGCTTGAGACCTTCGAGATATACCGTAACCAAAAGTGGTAAATTAATCATGTCATCTGAAATTGGTGTGGTGGATGTAGCACCTGAAGATGTTAAAGAACACGGTAGATTAGAGCCAGGAAAAATGTTCCTCGTAGACATGAACAAAGGGCGAATCATTGAAGATGAAGAAATAAAAAGCAATATCGTATCTCAAAGACCCTATCAGGAATGGTTAGATAAAACCAGATTGCATTTAAAAGACATTCCTTATGCAGGTGAAACCTGTCCAATTGAAACGATCGATGTTAAAACCAGACAACGTTTATTCAATTATACCTTAGAAGATATTCAAGAAGTTATCACTCCCATGGCAATTGTTGGTAAAGAAGCTTTAGCTTCTATGGGAATCGATACTCCTTTGGCAGTATTATCAGACAGACCACAATTAATTTCTAATTACTTTAAACAATTATTTGCACAGGTTACCAATCCTCCTTTGGATGGTATTCGTGAAGAGATTGTAACAGACATTAGCTTGTCTTTGGGAAAAGATAGAAATATTTTTAGCATCACAGAAAGACAGTGTCGAAAATTAAAAATCCAAAACCCTGTTATTTCTAACATTGATCTTGAAAAAGTAAGAAACATCTCTGTAGAAGGTTTTAAAGCCGAAACGATTGAAATGTTGTATGCTAAATCGAAAGGACTCAATGGCTTAGAAGATGCTTTGGATGCTATAATTATTAAAATAGAGAAAGCATTAAACAGAGGAACAAACATTATAATTTTATCAGATAGAGGTGTCAATCAAGAGTTTGCCCCTATTCCTGCTTTATTAGCTTGTTCTTTTGTAAATCATCAAATGAACCGTTTGCGAAAACGTTCTTATTTCGATATTATTATTGAATCTGCAGAGCCACGAGAGCCACATCATTTTGCAACTTTATTTGGATATGGTGCAAGTGCTGTGAACCCATACATGGTCAATGAAATTATCAGAATGCAAGTTAAAGAAGGTTTTATTACTGAATTAACCGAGCAACAGGCAGTCGATAATTTCAACAAAGCAATTGGGAAAGGTCTTTTAAAAGTAATGAACAAAATTGGAATCTCTACATTACATTCTTACAGAGGTTCTCAAATTTTCGAAATTGTAGGATTCAATTCTCAATTTGTAGAAAAATATTTCCCATACACGGCTTCTAGGATTGAAGGAATTGGTTTGTATGAAATTGAAAAAGAAATTAATCAACGATATAAATATGCGTATCCAGATGCTAAAATAAACAAACGTTTGGGATTAAACATTGGAGGAGACTATCGATGGAGAAGAAATGGAGAACGCCACTTATTCAATCCAACAACGATCTCAAAATTACAACAAGCTGTTCGTTTAAATGATCAAGAAAGTTATGATGTATATGCCAAAGCAATTAACGAACAGTCTGAAAACTTAATGACGATTCGAGGATTGTTCGAGTTTGACAACTTAAATCCAATTCATATAGACGAAGTAGAACCTTGGACAGAAATTGTAAAACGTTTCAAAACAGGTGCCATGTCTTATGGATCTATCTCAAGAGAGGCCCACGAAAACTTGGCAATCGCCATGAACCGAATTGGTGGTAAATCTAACTCTGGTGAAGGTGGTGAAGATAGAAATCGTTTTATTCCAGACGCCAACGGAGACAGTAGAAACTCTTCTATTAAACAAGTTGCCTCCGGAAGGTTTGGAGTTACTTCGCATTATTTAACAAACGCGAAAGAGATTCAAATAAAAATGGCACAAGGTGCAAAACCTGGAGAAGGAGGACAATTACCGGGGTTTAAAGTATTGCCTTGGATTGCTGCCGCAAGAAATTCAACTCCTTTTGTAGGATTGATTTCTCCTCCTCCACATCACGATATTTATTCGATTGAAGATCTAGCACAATTAATATACGATTTAAAAAATGCCAATCGAGAGGCTAGAATTAATGTAAAATTAGTCTCTGAAGTAGGAGTTGGTACCATTGCCGCTGGGGTAGCAAAAGCAAAAGCAGATGTTGTTTTGATCTCTGGTTATGACGGAGGTACAGGAGCATCACCGCTTACCTCATTGAAACACGCAGGTCTACCATGGGAACTTGGATTGGCTGAAGCGCAGCAGACCTTGGTAATGAATAGTTTGCGAAGTAGAATTGTTGTAGAATGTGATGGTCAGTTAAAAACAGGTAGAGATGTTGCAATTGCTGCATTATTAGGTGCCGAAGAATTTGGTTTTGCAACCGCTCCGCTAGTGGCCTCAGGATGTATTATGATGCGTAAGTGTCATTTGAACACCTGTCCTGTAGGAATTGCCACTCAAGACAAAGAATTGCGTAAGAATTTCAAAGGAACACCGGAACATGTAATCAACTTCTTCTACTACATTGCAAATGAATTAAGAAGTATTATGGCACAATTAGGTTTCCGTACGATGGATGAAATGATTGGTCAGACACAAAAAATCAATGCAAACAAAGCAATCACACATTACAAAGCAAAAGGATTAGATTTATCCTCAATTTTACATACACCTAAAGGGTATCTGTCTAAGGCAGTAAAAAATTCAGAGAAACAAGAACATGGCTTGGAAAATGTACTTGACATGACACTGATTCAGGACGCCAAAGCTGCTATTAATGACAAGAAAACAACCATTTTAAATTACCCAATCAACAATTTAAATCGTTCGGTTGGTGCAATTTTGAGTAATGAAATTTCAAAAATTCATGAACACATAGGTCTACCTGAAGACACCTTAAAATTGAATTTTACGGGTTCTGCTGGTCAAAGTTTCGGAGCTTTCGGTGCACCTGGTATTACGTTTAATTTAGAAGGAAACACGAATGATTATTTAGGTAAAGGATTGTCTGGAGCGAAATTAATCATCAAGAAACCTGTAAAAGCAGACTTTATTGCAGAAGACAATGTGATTGTTGGAAATGTTTGTTTGTTCGGAGCAGTCAATGGGCAAGCCTATATCAACGGAATTGCAGGAGAACGTTTTGCCGTTAGAAATTCAGGAGCAGTTGCAGTTGTAGAAGGTGTAGGAGATCACTGTTGTGAATACATGACAGGAGGTAAAGTGATTGTTTTAGGAAAAACAGGTCGAAATTTTGCTGCTGGAATGAGCGGAGGAATTGCCTACGTTTACGACCCTGAAAACAAATTCACAAACGGTCTTTGCAACACAGAAACGATTGATTTTGAAGAAATCAATGAGGAAAATGCTGCTGATTTAAAAGCAATAATAGAACAACATGTTCTTTATACCGACAGTAAAAAAGGAGCCGCACTGTTATCGGATTGGTCTACAAGTTTGAACAACTTTGTAAGAGTCATGCCTACTGAATACAAAAAAGCTTTAGAAAGAATAGCTACAGAAGAACCAATGTTTGAAGAATTAACAATAGCATAATGTCATGGGAAAAGTAACAGGATTTAAAGAATTTGAAAGACAAGATGAAACCTACACTTCTGTAAAAGACCGTGTAAAAAACTACAAAGAATTTACAGTTCCTCTTTCTAATAAAGAAATTACAAAACAAGGATCTCGCTGTATGGATTGTGGAATTCCTTTTTGTCATAGTGGATGTCCCTTAGGAAACCTTATACCAGATTTTAATCACATGGTGCATCAAGGAGAATGGAAAAAAGCTTCTTGGATACTACATTCTACAAACAATTTTCCAGAATTTACAGGACGTTTATGTCCTGCACCCTGTGAGCAAGCATGTGTATTAGGGATTATTGAAGACCCTGTATCTATTGAAAATATTGAAAAAAACATCGTAGAACGCGCTTTTAAGGAAGGATGGATAAAACCACAACCTCCAAAAAACAGAACCGACAAAACAATCGCTGTCATTGGATCAGGTCCTGCAGGACTTGCCGCTGCACAGCAGTTAAATAGGGCTGGTCATACTGTAACAGTCTTTGAAAGAGATGATGAAGTTGGGGGATTATTACGATACGGAATTCCAAATTTCAAAATGGAAAAAGGAATCATTGATAGAAGAATTGCGATTCTAAAAGCAGAAGGAATCCTCTTCAAAACCAACATTAATGTTGGTGTAAATTATAGTGTTGACGAACTCAAGAGTTTTGACAGTATTGTTCTATGTGGTGGTTCTACAGAAAGAAGAAGCCTGCCAACTCCTGGAATTGATGCTGACGGTGTTGTTCAAGCAATGGATTTCTTAACACAACAAACGAAAGCTTTATTTGGTAAAGAAGTAAAAGACCAAATAATGGCTACAGATAAAGATGTAATTGTTATTGGTGGTGGAGATACTGGTTCCGATTGTATTGGTACCTCAAATAGACATGGTGCAAAATCAGTGGTGAACTTTGAGATTATGCCAAAGCCACCAGGAGAACGTT
This sequence comes from Polaribacter sp., assembly GCA_018608545.1. GTDB lineage: Bacteria > Bacteroidota > Bacteroidia > Flavobacteriales > Flavobacteriaceae > Polaribacter. The sequence continues at coordinate 3,726 of JABAZI010000023.1, read as the reverse complement.
CAGCGAAAACACCATGGCCATTTTGGCCACTACAGTTAAAGACATCTTCTTCTCATAAAGAAGGGGCTGATCGGAACTGGTTGATCAATACCAAAGAATTTATAAAGGATACAAATGGTAAATTGACAGCCTTAAAAACAGTTAATGTCGAATGGAAAATGATTCCAGGTGAAAGACCTCAATTAATAGAGATCGCAGGTACTGAAAAAACATGGCCCTGTGATTTAGCCCTATTAGCACTAGGTTTTACTGGCCCAGAAAGTACCTTAGCAGACAAATTGGGAATCGAAAAAGATGGTCGATCTAATTACAAAGCCGTTTATGGAAAATACCAAACAAACATTCCAAACATCTTTACTGCAGGAGATATGCGTCGTGGACAATCTTTGATTGTGTGGGCAATTTCAGAGGGAAGAGAAGCTGCCAGACAGGTTGATTTATACCTAATGGGTAAATCAGAATTACCTTCTAAAGATATAACCGGTGATTTAGTAGCAATGTAAAAAAAGTTTCAACTAAAAAAACTCCTTAACTATTTATATCGTTAAGGAGTTTTTTATTGTACAACTCTTTGAGTCTTTTACTTTTTTGGTTTAAAGACAATCTCGTAGGATTTACTATCCTTCAATAATGTCTTTGCGATCTTTTTTAAATCCTCAATCTTTATAGATTTTATAATTTCTTCATAGTTTTTTGGATCATTCATATTGTACCCTTCCATCACAGAATTCTTTAATAAACTCATCTGAAATCTATTGTAGTTCTTATTTTCTTCTCTTTCTTTTAAGTAATTTGTAAGCGTTTTGTCTAAATCTACTTGTTGAATATCTCCGTTTCCAATCGCTTCTATTTCTTTATGAACAATGTCAATCAGTTTTTTAGCTAATTCAGGATTACAATCAAAACTTACAGAGATTGTTGCTTCTTGGCTTGGTCTTCTAGAAATTGAACCTCTCGCTGAAGCACTGTAAGTACCCCCTTCTTCTTCTCTTAAAGATTCTATGTAACGCAATTGCAACACATCTCCGATGGCTCTCATTAAAATTGAGTTTTTTAAAGAATATTTCATGTCGTTTTTAACAACCACACGAACATTGGTTTTAGGATCTTTCATCTCTAAATACACATCTTTATCAATTTTATTAGTAATCCAATCTACCGAGTTGTCTTTCCAGCTTTCTTTCTCATCTGTTGTTGGGATACTCGCAATATACCTCTCTAACAAGGGCTTTATAGTTTCTTTCGTTACATCACCCACAATAAAGAATGTAAAATCTCCTGCATTACCAAATCTTGAATTGTAAATACCTTTCATTTTATCAAAAGACATTTCAGACATGTAGTTTTTATCGAACAAACGTTTAGTTGGATGATTTTTTCCATATAAAATAGTGGTTAGGCTATCTTGCATTTTAGATTGAATTTGTTCACTCTTTCTAATTAAAAAAGCATCAATCTGTTGCATTAATACGTTGTATGAATTTTCATCAAAACGAGGTTTTGTAAAACGTAAATTTACAAGTTGCATCATTGTTTCTGTATCTTTTGTAGAAGATGAACCAGATACACTTTCTGATATATTACCAACATTTATTCTAGAACTTGCTTTTTTACCAGCTAATATTTTTGGTAAATCAATCGCAGAAAACTCCCCCAATCCAGAAGTTTGAATTACATTTCCAAGTAGTACTGTAGATGGTAAATCCTCCACCTCCAGTAGCGATTGACCTCCATAACTAACAGCACTTAATTTTACATCGTTCTTGTTTTTATCAACAAACTTGTAATGCACATTAATTCCATTACTCAATGTAAAGATTGTTGAACCAATTTCTTTATCTTCTTTTTCTGAAACGATAGAACCCGTTACTAAATCAACTCCAGACATCAAAGGTTTTGTATTCGTTTCCTCTGCATATCCTTGTAACGTTGTGTCATTTTCAACAGTATTAATTATAGTAACTGCTGCTGCTTTTGTTAGATTTTTATTTCCTTTTACTCCTGTTACTACGACCGATCTATTATTCTTAATATATAGTTTCTGTATTTGAGTCAATAACTCTTTTTGGGTTAACTGGCTAAAAAGTACTTTTGCAATTTTAAATTCTTTTGTTAAATCTGTAATATGAGCGTTTTCTAAATAGTTTGTTTGAATTTCTCTTACAATTTGTCCATGACTTCTATTGCCCAATCCTGCAATTTGATTTTCGTACGAACTTGTATACTCAGATACAACTCTTCCAATTTCTGCTTTTGTAAAACCAAATTTTACGGCTCTATTAATTTCGGACATTACCAATTCAAATCCTTTGTGTTGCATATTTGGCTTTGGAACAATATAAGCACTGAACTCATTATTCAATCTAGAAAGACTACTATAACGAACAGACGCAAATAGAAGAGGAGAGTCTGGTTTTTGATTGATTTCATTTAATCTCTTGGAAATAATTGAAGTGACCATAGCATTTAATAGGCTTTCTTTTAGATCGGCTACTGTTTCGTTTTCTAGAGATTTATTATGACGAATAGAAAAAGATATGTTTGAAGCAGTAACTTCTTTATCCATTCCCATATCATAAATAAGTTCATCATTATCTGGAATGCGAACTTGTGAACGAGGTATCGGATTTTTTACCGCTGGAATGCTTGAAAACAACGAAATAATTTTTGCTTCAATTTCATCAATATTTATATCACCAATTACTGCTATCGCTTGTAAATCTGTTCTATACCAATCATGGTAAAAATCACGTAATGCTTTATACTCGAAACCTTCTACAATATCCATTTTACCTATTGGCAAACGCTCTGAATATATAGAATTATTAAACATAGTTCCAATAGTTTGTTGCAATACACGCATCCCCCCATTTTGGCGAGTTCTCCATTCTTCTTTAATAACGCCTCTTTCAGAATCAATCTCTTCTTCCGTTAATGATAAATAGTTAGACCAATTTTGCAAAATGGACAACCCTGTATCTATCAACTCTGGGGTAGTTGGTATGTTATTAATGTTATAAACGGTTTCATCAAAAGAGGTGTAGGCATTGATATCTTTACCATAAACAAGACCATGCTCTTGCATTTTATTTAAGATTCCTTTTCCCGGAAAATCTTTAGTTCCGTTGAATGCCATATGTTCTAAAAAGTGTGCTAAACCTTGTTGATTGTCTTTCTCTAAAACAGATCCAACGTTTTGTATAATATAATAACTTGCAACATCTTTCGTAACACTTGTATTATGTAAATAGTAAGTGAGTCCATTTTCCAGCACTCCTTTTGTAATGTTTTTTTCTTCCGGAAGAGGAATTTCTAAATTAATCGTTTGAGCTGTTGCATTATAAGTAAGCGCAATACACAGGGTAAGTAATAAAATTTTTTTCATTTTGTTGTTTTTAATATTCGTTGGCATTTATTTTAATCTAAATGAGTTATTCTTATATAATTATACGGATGTAGCATTGTAGATTAGAATTTAGTCAGCGTATCACTATTTGTTAGGGTAAAGGAGTGATCGCATAAGATTCTCCAATGTATGAATAACACAATTTGTTTTTTATAAACTCAACGATAAGAGTTCGATTGAATCTGATTTAAAATCATTTAAATCAACTTATGTAACTAAAATACAAAAAATATTAGACAAAAAAGTGGTGTGATGTATATTTTGGGCACAAAAAAAACCTCATATCTATGATATGAGGTTAGTTATTACTGATATTCTCA
>JABAZI010000054.1:41236-61325 GCA_018608545.1 Polaribacter sp. | reverse complement strand
GAGCGTCAGCCTTCCAAGCTGAATGTCGCCGGTTCGAACCCGGTCTTTCGCTCAAATAAATCCAATAAGCCGATGTAGCTCAGTTGGTAGAGCGCATCCTTGGTAGGGATGAGGTCATGGGTTCAAATCCCATCATTGGCTCATTTAATATTATTATTATTAAACACTAATATATATTTAAACTAAGAATTAAAATCAATAATTATGGCAAAAGGAACTTTTGACCGTTCGAAACCACACTTAAACATTGGTACAATCGGACACGTAGATCACGGTAAAACAACTTTAACTGCGGCTATTACTAAAGTATTAGCTGATGCAGGATTCTCTGAAGCTAGATCTTTTGATCAGATTGATAATGCTCCAGAAGAGAAAGAAAGAGGAATTACTATTAATACTTCTCATGTAGAGTATCAAACAGCAAATCGTCACTATGCCCACGTTGACTGTCCAGGTCACGCGGATTATGTAAAGAACATGGTAACTGGTGCAGCTCAGATGGATGGTGCTATTTTAGTTGTTGCTGCAACTGATGGTCCAATGCCTCAAACTAGAGAGCATATCTTATTAGGTCGTCAGGTAGGTATTCCACGTATCGTTGTTTTCTTAAACAAAGTAGATATGGTTGATGATGAAGAGCTTTTAGAATTAGTAGATATGGAAGTTAGAGAATTATTATCTTTTTATGATTATGATGGAGATAATGGTCCTGTTGTTTCAGGTTCTGCTTTAGGAGCTTTAAATGGTGAGCAAAAATGGGTTGATACTGTATTAGAGTTGATGGCTCAAGTTGATGTATGGATTGAAGAGCCTTTAAGAGAGGTTGATAAAGATTTCTTAATGCCAGTTGAAGATGTATTTTCTATTACTGGACGTGGAACAGTAGCTACTGGTCGTATAGAGACAGGTATTGCTAATACTGGAGATGTTGTAGATATCATTGGTATGGGTGCTGAGAAAATGGCCTCAACTATTACTGGTATTGAAATGTTTCGTCAAATCTTAGATAGAGGTGAAGCTGGAGATAATGCAGGAATCTTATTAAGAGGTGTTGCAAAAGAAGATATCAAGAGAGGTATGGTAATCTGTAAGCCAGGTTCTGTAACTCCTCATGCTAAGTTTAAGGCAGAGGTTTATGTTCTTAAGAAAGAAGAAGGTGGACGTCACACTCCATTCCATAACAACTACCGTCCTCAGTTTTATGTAAGAACAACGGATGTAACAGGTACAATTAATTTACCTTCAGGAGTTGAAATGGTAATGCCAGGAGACAACTTAACAATTACTGTTGATTTAATCCAACCAATAGCATTAAATGTTGGTTTACGTTTTGCGATCCGTGAAGGTGGTAGAACTGTAGGTGCAGGTCAGGTAACTGAGTTAATGGACTAATTTTTTTTAGTTTATTAGTCAATAAAACACTAAGGGTGTCACGCTGTAAGCGTGATGCCTTTATCAATGAATAAGAAACGGGTTTAGCTCAGTTGGTAGAGCACTGGTCTCCAAAACCAGGTGTCGGGGGTTCGAGTCCCTCAATCCGTGCAATAAAAACACAAAAGTAATATGAACTTTATACAATATATCAGAGATTCTTTTGACGAATTAAATAACCACATGACGTGGATATCTAAAGAAGATGCTCAAAAAACAACGGTAACTGTAGCTGTTTTTACAATTTTATTCGCATTGGCAGTTGCTGGTATAGATTATGTTTTTCAAACCGGATTGGATAATTTTTTTGGAATGTTTAAATCTAATTAATTATGGCAACAGATTCAGTAATGAAATGGTATGTTGTTAGAGCCATTGGAGGACAAGAAAATAAAGTTAAATCTTATATAGAAAGTGAAATTTCTAGAGTGGGATTGTCCGACTATGTATGTCAGGTAATTGTACCAACAGAAAAGGTTATTCAGATAAGAGACGGAAAAAAAGTTCATAGAGAAAAAGTTTACTTTCCAGGATATATTATGGTTGAGGCCAATCTTTCAGGTGAAGTTCCTCACGTAATTAAAGCTATTACTGGTGTGATAGGTTTTTTAGGAGAGACCAAAGGTGGTGCTCCAGTTCCTATGAGGAAATCAGAAGTAAACAGAATGTTAGGTAAAGTTGATGAACTTTCAGTTCAGGATGAAAATATTGCAATTCCTTTTAACGTCGGGGAAACTGTAAAAGTTGTTGACGGTCCATTTAACGGATTTGACGGAACAATAGAAAAAGTAAATGAAGAAAAGCGTAAACTTGAGGTAATGGTTAAAATCTTTGGAAGAAAAACACCGTTAGAATTAAGTTATATGCAAGTAGAAAAGATATAATTGTTACACAAATATATATTGATCGATTTGTTTTTAGCTTCCAAATTAAAACAAATCACTAAACATTTTTAAAATGGCAAAAGAAGTTAGTAAAGTAGTTAAGTTACAAGTAAGGGGAGGCGCAGCGAATCCATCGCCGCCGGTTGGACCCGCTTTAGGAGCTGCTGGTGTTAACATTATGGAGTTTTGTAAACAGTTTAATGCAAGAACGCAAGACAAACAAGGTAAAGTTTTACCTGTTGTTATTACTGTTTTCAAAGATAAATCATTTGATTTTCTTGTAAAAACTCCTCCTGCAGCAGTTCAGTTACTAGAAGCGGCCAAAATTAAAAAGGGTTCTGGAGAACCAAACAGAAAGAAAGTAGCATCAGTTACTTGGGATCAAATTAAAGTGATTGCAGAAGACAAAATGGTAGATTTAAATGCCTTTGAAATTTCTTCAGCAATGCGTATGATTGCAGGTACAGCTCGTTCTATGGGATTAACAGTAAAAGGTAATGCACCAGCATAAGCTTTATAAAAAGTAGTAAAATGGCAAAATTAACAAAAAAGCAAAAAGAAGCTTACGCAAAGTTAGATAGCTCTAAGTCTTATGATTTAGCAGCAGCTTCAGCGCTAGTCAAAGACATTACTAATGTAAAGTTTGATGCATCAGTAGATTTAGCAATACGTTTAGGAGTTGATCCTCGTAAAGCAAATCAAATGGTTCGTGGAGTTGTAACATTACCTCATGGAACAGGAAAGGATGTAAAAGTATTAGCATTAGTAACTCCAGATAAAGAAGCAGATGCTACCGCAGCAGGTGCAGATTATGTTGGGTTAGATGAATACCTTCAGAAGATTAAAGGAGGATGGACAGACGTAGATGTAATCATCACGATGCCAAGTGTAATGGGTAAATTAGGTCCTTTAGGAAGAGTTTTAGGTCCTAGAGGTTTAATGCCAAACCCAAAAACAGGTACCGTAACAATGGATGTTGCAAAAGCTGTTCAAGATGTAAAAGCTGGTAAAATCGATTTCAAAGTTGATAAAACCGGTATTGTTCATGCTGCAGTTGGAAAAGTATCTTTCGATGCTAAGAAAATTGAAGAAAATGCAAACGAGTTAATACAAACAATTATTAAATTGAAACCAACAACTGCAAAAGGAACGTATGTAAAAAGCGTTTTTATGTCTAGTACGATGAGTCCTAGTATCGCTGTTGAGGTGAAAACTGTTTAATACGTTAAAACTTATAATTATGACTAGAGAAGAGAAATCACAAGTAATACAAGATTTAACAGCAGTATTAGCAGACACAAACACGTTATATTTAGCAGATATTTCTGGATTAGATGCAGAAACAACCTCTAATTTACGTAGAGCTTGTTTTAAAGCGGGTGTTCAGTTATCAGTTGTTAAAAACACGTTACTTGCAAAAGCAATGGAGGCTTCCGATAAAGAATTTGGAGACTTACCTTCAGTTTTAAAAGGAAATACATCGATGATGATTTCTGAAGCTGCAAATGCTCCAGCAAGATTAATCAAAGAATTCAGAAAGAAAACTCAAGACAAGCCTTTGTTAAAAGGTGCTTTTGCAGAAGAATCTGTTTACATAGGAGATGATCAATTAGATGCTTTAGTAGATATTAAATCTAAAGAAGAACTTATTGGAGAAATCATTGGATTATTACAGTCACCAGCTAAAAATGTTATTTCAGCATTGCAATCAGGTGGTCAAACACTTTCAGGTATCATCAAAACGTTATCTGAAAAATAAGTACGCGCACAAATAAACTATAATAAATAAAATTTTTAAAAACAATTAAAATGGCAGATTTAAAAGATTTCGCAGAACAATTAGTTAACTTAACAGTAAAAGAAGTTAATGAATTAGCTACTATCTTAAAAGATGAATATGGTATCGAGCCAGCAGCAGCAGCAGTTGCTGTAGCAGGACCAGCAGCAGGAGGAGACTCAGCTGCAGAAGAGCAAACTGAATTTGATGTAATTTTAACAGCAGCAGGTGGTTCTAAACTTGCAGTAGTTAAATTAGTTAAAGAATTAACAGGTTTAGGCTTAAAAGAAGCTAAAGGAGTTGTTGATAGTGCACCAGCACCAGTAAAAGAAGGTGTATCTAAAGATGAGGCTGAAGGTCTTAAAGCAGCTTTAGAAGAAGCAGGAGCAGAAGTAGAGCTTAAGTAAGCAGATACTCCCGAACATGCTTGGCGTGACGGGAAAACAAATTTAGGTTTAGGTACTGAAAACGGTTGTTTTTAGTCCTAAACCATTTTGTGTATATATTCGTTCTTTATTTTAATTAAGATTTTAATCATAAAAATATTCTCTTTTGGCAACGAAAAACACTACTGAAAGAATCAACTTCGCTACTTCTCAAATGATTAAAGAATATCCAGATTTTTTGGATATTCAGGTTAAATCTTTTCAAGATTTTTTCCAACTTCAAACAAAAGCAGAAGAAAGAGGTGAAGAAGGTTTGTACAAAACCTTCATGGATAACTTTCCAATTACAGATACAAGAAATCAATTTGTATTAGAATTTTTAGACTACTTTGTAGATCCTCCAAGATATTCTATACAAGAATGTATTGAAAGAGGTCTAACGCACAGTGTGCCTTTAAAAGCACGTCTAAAATTGTATTGTACAGATCCGGAACACGAAGATTTCGAAACGATTGTTCAGGATGTATATCTTGGTACAATCCCTTACATGACTAATTCAGGTACCTTTGTTATCAATGGTGCAGAACGTGTGGTTGTGTCTCAATTACACAGATCACCTGGTGTCTTTTTTGGACAATCCTTCCATGCAAATGGTACTAAACTGTATTCAGCAAGAGTAATTCCTTTCAAAGGATCTTGGATCGAGTTTGCTACCGATATCAATCAAGTAATGTACGCTTACATTGATAGAAAGAAGAAATTACCAGTTACAACATTATTCAGAGCCATCGGTTTTGAGAGAGATAAAGATATTTTAGAGATTTTTGATCTTGCAGAAGAAATTAAAGTTTCTAAAGCCGGACTCAAAAAAGTATTAGGTCGCAAATTGGCTGCTAGAGTTTTAAAAACATGGCACGAAGATTTTGTAGATGAAGATACTGGAGAAGTTGTTTCTATTGAAAGAAATGAAATCATTTTCGATCGTGATACCATTTTAGAAAAAGAACATATTGATGAAATAATTGAAGCAGGTGCTAAAACCGTTTTACTTCATAAAGAAGACAACGATACAGCAGATTATGCCATTATTCACAATACCTTACAAAAGGATCCTACCAATTCAGAAAAAGAAGCTGTAGAGCATATTTATAGACAATTACGTAATGCAGAACCGCCAGATGAAGAGACTGCAAGAGGTATTATAGATAAGTTATTCTTCTCTGAACAACGTTATAACTTAGGAGAAGTTGGTCGTTTTAGAATGAACACAAAACTTCAGTTAAACGAACCTATAGATCAAAAAGTATTAACTAAATTAGATATTATAACCATTATTAAATATCTAATAGAATTGATCAATTCGAAAGCAGAGGTAGATGATATCGATCACTTGTCTAATAGACGTGTACGAACTGTTGGAGAGCAATTAGCAGGTCAGTTTGGTGTAGGTTTAGCTCGTATGGCTAGAACTATTCGTGAGCGAATGAATGTTCGTGACAATGAAGTTTTTACCCCAATTGATTTGATTAATGCGAAGACATTATCTTCTGTTATTAACTCCTTTTTTGGAACCAACCAACTATCTCAATTTATGGATCAAACAAATCCATTAGCAGAGATTACTCACAAGCGTAGATTGTCTGCACTTGGACCTGGAGGATTGTCAAGAGAGAGAGCTGGTTTTGAGGTGCGTGATGTTCACTATACACATTATGGTAGATTGTGTCCAATTGAAACTCCTGAGGGACCAAACATTGGGTTAATTTCTTCACTTTCTGTTTTTGCAAAAGTGAATAATTTAGGATTTATCGAAACACCATACAGAAAAGTTGATAATGGTGTTGTCGCTTCTGACGAACCAATCTATTTAAGTGCAGAAGAAGAAGAAGGTAAGAAAATTGCACAATCTAATTTAGAGTTAAATAAAGATGGATCTATTGTATTAGATAGAGTAATTGCTCGTGAAGAAGGAGATTTTCCTGTAGTGAGCCCAGACGTAATTGATTATATGGACGTTGCTCCAAATCAAATTGCATCTATTTCTGCATCTTTAATTCCTTTCTTAGAGCATGATGATGCCAACCGTGCCTTGATGGGGTCAAATATGATGCGTCAAGCAGTTCCATTGTTAAGACCAGAGTCTCCAATTGTTGGGACAGGTCTAGAACTTAGAGTTGCCAAAGATTCACGAATTTTGATCAATGCTGAAGGCGAAGGTGTCGTTACGTATGTAGATGCAAATAAAATTACGATTAAGTATGATAAAACGGATGAAGAGAAACTAGTAAGTTTTGAATCTGATGAAGTATCTTATGACTTAATTAAATTTAGAAAAACAAATCAAGGAACCAACATTAATTTAAAGCCTATTATAGAAAAAGGTGACAGAGTTAAAGAAGGTCAAGTTCTTTGTGAAGGATATGCAACTCAAAAGGGTGAATTAGCATTAGGAAGAAACATGAAAGTAGCCTTTATGCCTTGGAAAGGGTATAACTTTGAGGATGCAATTGTTATTTCTGAAAAGGTAGTTCGTGAAGATATATTTACTTCTATTCACATTGACGAGTATTCTCTAGATGTTAGAGATACAAAATTAGGAACTGAAGAGTTAACGAATGACATTCCTAACGTTTCTGAAGAAGCTACGAAAGATTTGGATGAAAATGGAATGATTCGTATTGGAGCAGAAGTAAATCCTGGCGATATTCTAATCGGTAAGATTACACCAAAAGGAGAATCTGATCCAACACCTGAAGAAAAATTATTACGTGCTATTTTTGGTGATAAAGCAGGGGATGTAAAAGATGCATCATTAAAAGCTTCTCCATCATTAAGAGGGGTAGTGATTGATAAAAAATTATTCAAAAGAGCTGTCAAAGACAAGAACAAAAGAATAAGAGATAAAGATGCGATTATTTCTTTAGAAGCTTCTTTCGTTACCAAGTTTGAGGGATTAAAAGATGTTTTAATTGAAAAATTATTTACACTTATTAGTGGTAAAACATCTCAAGGAGTATTTAATGATTTAGGAGAGGAAGTTTTACCAAAAGGTAAAAAATACACACTTAAAATGTTAAACTCTGTAGATGATTACGTTCACTTAACAGGTTCTTGGACAACAGATAAAGAATTAAATGATTATGTAGGAGAACTTGTTCACAACTACAAAATCAAAGTAAATGATTTACAAGGTTCTTTACGTCGTCAAAAGTTTACAATTTCTGTAGGAGATGAATTACCAGCAGGAATTTTAAAACTAGCGAAAGTTTATGTTGCTAAGAAACGTAAATTAAAAGTTGGTGATAAAATGGCAGGACGTCACGGAAATAAAGGGATTGTAGCTCGTATTGTAAGAGCAGAAGATATGCCTTTCTTAGAAGACGGAACTCCAGTAGATATCGTACTAAATCCGTTAGGTGTACCCTCTCGTATGAACATCGGTCAAATTTATGAAACTGTTCTTGGTTGGGCAGGTCAAAAATTAGGAACTAAATATGCAACACCAATTTTCGATGGAGCAACTTTAGACCAAATTAATCAAATTACTGATGATGCGGATGTACCAAGGTTTGGACATACTTATTTATATGATGGAGGAACTGGAAAACGTTTCGATCAACCTGCAACAGTAGGGATCATCTATATGATTAAGCTTGGACACATGATTGAAGATAAAATGCATGCACGTTCTATAGGACCTTATTCATTAATCACACAACAACCTTTAGGTGGTAAAGCACAATTTGGAGGACAACGTTTTGGAGAGATGGAAGTATGGGCACTTGAAGCATATGGTGCATCGAGTATCTTAAGAGAGATCTTAACTGTAAAATCTGATGATGTAATGGGTAGAGCCAAAACTTACGAAAGTATCGTAAAAGGTGAAACGATGCCAGAACCAGGTTTACCAGAGTCATTTAATGTATTAATGCATGAACTGAAAGGTTTAGGTTTAGACGTTAGATTAGAAGAATAACAACGTTGATTGTAGAAGTAGTCTAGAGGCTACTTCTACAATCAATTATTTATAAGTCTCATAGAGGCCATTTTTACAATTTTAATTCGAATCCATCAACATGGCAAGAAAACAAGAGAAGTACACTGTAAAAAAGTTTAATAAAATATCAATTGGTTTATCATCACCAGAAGCAATTTTAGAAATTTCTAAAGGTGAAGTTTTAAAACCAGAAACTATAAATTACCGAACACACAAACCAGAAAGAGATGGTTTGTTTTGTGAGCGTATTTTTGGTCCTGTTAAGGATTATGAATGTGCTTGTGGAAAGTACAAAAGAATTCGCTACAAGGGTATTGTATGTGATCGCTGTGGTGTAGAAGTAACCGAGAAGAAAGTTCGTAGAGAACGAGTTGGTCACATTAATTTAGTGGTACCCGTTGCTCATATATGGTACTTTAGATCATTACCTAACAAAATGGGATACCTTTTAGGGTTACCATCTAAGAAGTTAGATATGATTATTTATTACGAGCGTTACGTAGTAATTCAGCCAGGTATTGCAAAAGGTATAGAAGGAGAGCCGTTACAAAAAATGGATTTCTTAACTGAAGAAGAATACCTAGATATTGTAGATGAGTTACCTCAAGAAAATCAATATTTAGATGATACTGACCCAAATAAGTTCATCGCTAAAATGGGAGCAGAGTGTTTAATTGATTTGTTAGCTCGTATCGATTTAGATGCGTTGTCTTTTGAATTAAGACACAAAGCAAATACAGAAACATCTAAACAACGTAAAACTGAAGCATTAAAGCGTTTAAATGTTGTTGAAGCATTCAGAGATTCTCAAAAAAATAGAGAGAACAATCCAGAATGGATGATCATGAAGGCCATTCCAGTAATTCCACCAGAATTACGTCCTTTAGTTCCCTTAGATGGAGGTCGTTTTGCAACGTCAGATTTAAATGATTTATACAGAAGAGTTATCATCAGAAACAATCGTTTAAAAAGATTGGTAGAGATCAAAGCTCCAGAAGTTATTTTACGTAATGAAAAGCGTATGTTACAAGAATCGGTAGATTCATTATTTGACAACACACGTAAATCATCAGCAGTAAAAACAGAATCTAACAGACCTTTAAAATCATTATCAGATTCATTAAAAGGTAAACAAGGACGTTTCCGTCAGAATTTATTAGGAAAACGTGTTGATTATTCTGCACGTTCTGTAATTGTTGTTGGACCAGAATTAAAACTTTCAGAGTGTGGTATTCCTAAGGATATGGCAGCTGAGCTTTATAAGCCTTTCGTTATCCGTAAATTGATAGAAAGAGGAATTGTAAAAACAGTAAAATCTGCAAAGAAAATAATAGATAGAAAAGAACCCGTTGTTTGGGATATTTTAGAAAATGTAATTAAAGGACATCCTGTTTTATTAAACAGAGCTCCTACATTACACAGACTTGGTATACAAGCCTTTCAACCTAAATTAATCGAAGGGAAAGCAATTCAGTTGCATCCACTTTCATGTTCGGCCTTTAATGCCGATTTTGATGGGGATCAAATGGCAGTTCATTTACCATTAGGACCAGAAGCTATTTTAGAAGCACAAATATTAATGTTAGCTTCTCACAATATTTTAAACCCTGCTAATGGTGCACCAGTAACTGTACCATCTCAGGATATGGTTCTTGGTTTATACTACATGACTAAAGAAAGAATTTCAACTCCAGAATTACCGATCAAAGGAGAAGGATTGACGTTCTATTCACCAGAAGAAGTTACCATAGCTTTTAATGAAGAAAAGGTAGCTTTAAATGCCGGTATTAAAGTACGAACTCAAGATATCGATGAGAACGGTGAGCAAGTAACTAAAATTATAGCAACGACTGTTGGTAGAGTTTTATTTAACGAAGTTGTTCCTGCTGCTGCTGGTTATATCAATGAAGTTTTAACTAAGAAAAACTTGAGAGGAATTATTGGTGGTATTTTAAAAGCTACAGATATTCCTACAACAGGAAATTTCTTAGACCAAATAAAAAACATGGGATATAAGTTTGCCTTCCAAGGTGGATTATCATTCTCATTAGGAGATATTATCATACCTAAACAAAAGCAATCTATGATTGATGAAGCCAATAAAGAGGTGGATTTAATTGTAGGGAACTACAACATGGGGATGTTAACGCAAAAAGAGCGTTACAATCAGGTAATTGATGTTTGGGGTTCTACCAACAATAGATTAACTGAATTGTCAATGAAAAACTTGCGAGAAGATCAGCAAGGTTTTAATTCAGTTTATATGATGCTTGATTCTGGTGCAAGGGGTTCTAAGGAACAAATTCGTCAGTTAACAGGTATGCGTGGATTAATGGCAAAACCTAAAAAATCTACAGCAGGAGGTGGAGAAATTATTGAAAACCCGATTCTTTCTAACTTTAAGGAAGGATTGTCAATTCTTGAATACTTTATTTCTACGCACGGTGCTCGTAAAGGATTAGCCGATACCGCCTTAAAAACAGCAGATGCTGGTTACTTAACTCGTAGATTAGTAGATGTTTCTCAGGATGTGATCATTAACGAAGAAGATTGTGGTACTTTAAGAGGACTGGAAGTTACTCCATTGAAGAAAAATGATGAGATTGTAGAATCTTTATCGGATAGAATTGAAGGACGTGTTTCTTTACAAGATGTATATCATCCATTAACAGATGAAATTATCTTAAAGGCAAATCAACCGATTACTTTAGAATTGGCAAAAGCCGTTGAAATTTCTGGAATTGATAGAGTAGAGGTGAGATCTCCTTTAACTTGTGAGTCTTCAAAAGGAATTTGTGCAAAATGTTATGGTCAAAGTTTATCAACGCTTAACAAAGTACAAATTGGAGAAGCAGTTGGTGTAATTGCAGCACAATCTATTGGTGAACCTGGAACACAGTTAACATTACGTACATTCCACGTAGGTGGGGTTGCTGGTAATATTTCTGAAGAAAATAAATTAATAGCTAAGTTTGATGGTAAAGTTATTATTGATGATTTACGAACTGTAGTTGGAAAAGACGCTGAAGGTAAAGAAGTTGATATTGTAATTTCAAGAACTGCAGAGATTAAAATTAAAGACAAGAAAACAGGAATTACTCAAAGTACAAATATCATACCTTACGGTTCTGTAATTTTTGATAAAGACAGAAAATCGATCAAAAAAGGAGATGTAATCGTTCAGTGGGATCCATTTAACGGTGTAATTGTTTCTGAGTTTGGAGGAAAAGTGAAGTTTGACAATTTACAACAAGGTATTAATTACTCTGTAGAAATTGATGAGCAAACAGGTTTCCAAGAGAAAGTAATGATTGATTCTAAGAATAAGAAAATCATTGCATCTTTAATTATAGAAGACAAAGATGGTAACGCATTACGTTCATATAGTTTACCAGTAGGTGCCCACCTAATGGTTAGTGATGGAGATAAAGTTGATTCTGGACATACCCTAGTGAAGATACCTAGAAAATCAGGGAAAGCAGGAGATATTACAGGAGGATTACCACGTGTAACAGAATTATTTGAGGCACGTAACCCTTCTAATCCATCTGTTGTTTCAGAGATTGATGGTGTTGTTTCTTTCGGAAAAATCAAACGTGGTAACAGAGAAATTATCGTTGAATCTAAAACTGGAGACATTCGTAAGTATTTAGTAAAACTGTCCAATCAGATTTTAGTTCAAGAAAATGACTTTATCAAAGCAGGGATGCCTTTATCAGACGGAGCAACCACTCCTTCGGATATCTTAAGAATAAAAGGACCCTCTGCAGTACAAGAATACTTGGTAAATGAAATACAAGAAGTATATCGTTTACAAGGTGTAAAGATAAATGACAAACATTTCGAAGTTGTTGTACGTCAAATGATGCGTAAAGTTAAGATTATTGATTCTGGAGATACATTATTTTTAGAAAACCAATTAATTCACAAAATTGACTTTATCAAAAATAATGATGCTATTTACGGAATGAAAGTTGTTGAAAATGCTGGAGATTCCGAAAATATAAAAGCAGGTCAAATTATTTCTGCGCGTCAACTAAGAGATGAGAATTCTTTATTGAAAAGAAATGATCAAAACTTAGTGGAAGCAAGAGATGCAAAACCAGCAACTGCAGAACAAGTTCTTCAGGGAATCACAAGAGCATCACTTCAAACAAAATCGTTTATTTCTGCAGCTTCCTTCCAGGAAACTACAAAAGTATTAAACGAGGCTGCTGTAAGTGGTAAAGTAGATACTTTAGAAGGATTGAAGGAAAATGTAATTGTTGGTAAGAGAATTCCAGCAGGTACAGGTATGAGAGCTTACGATAACATTATTGTTGGCCCTAAAGATGAAATAGAACAAAGTTTTTAATTCATATGAAAAGCCTCTAAATTTTTAGAGGCTTTTCTTTTTAAAATAGACTCTTATGGAAGAAAATAAAAATAAAGACGGACAAATTAACATTGAATTAGGTCAAGAGATTGCTGAAGGGACCTACTCTAACTTGGCTATCATTAACCATTCAATGTCAGAATTTATTGTTGATTTTATCAATATCATGCCAGGTGTTCCAAAGGCTAAGGTTAAGTCTAGAATAATATTAACTCCACAGCATGCAAAAAGATTGACAAAAGCGTTAGTAGATAATGTTAGAAAGTTTGAAAAAGCTCATGGAGAAATTAAAGATTATGAACAACCTCCAATTCCAATAAATTTTGGTCCAACAGGACAAGCATAAAAAAAAGTGAAACATTTAGTTTCACTTTTTTTTTAAATGCATACCATCCATAGGGTATTAATAGAATTTATTGATGTTTTTTTTTAGAAACAACGTTGCTTTAGGGTAGTTAAAACTGATAAAAATAGTAAGAACTACAAATAGAAATGCGCCAATACCTGCTTGGATCGGCGTTAAAATTTTACCGATATTTTTAAATCCTATACCGAAAAAGCTTCCATATAAAATGATAAAGTGAATGACATATAAGGACAGGGTTTTTTTTCCGATTCTTAAAATGAAAGGATGTTTGAGATACTTTTCTAAGCTATAAAAAAAAGCAAAATATAAGAGTACATAGCCCAACTTTGAAAAGAGATAGTTGTAATTGGCAGCATCTTTCCATACCTCAATTTTAGTGATATTATACCCCATTAAAAGAAGATCTGAAGAATATAAAATCAGGATGAACCCAATGCATATAAAAGAGGAAATCGTTATTATTTTAAAGTGCTTTTTGTGAAGGGTCCAATAAAATAGAGTTGCTATAAAACTACCAAATGAAGTGTACCCATACCAGGGAATAATTCGAAATACAGATCCATTTTTTTTCGAAATATAATTATGTATGAAAAGCGGAACATCTGCAATGTCCAGACTTCTATACAAGGGTTCTAGTACAAAGATAAAGATCCCCATCAGTAGCATTATAATAGAAAACAGCAGTGTTTTTTTATTACACATAAAAAAGATGCAGACTGTTACTATTAAACTTAATCCAATACAATGCAGTACATCAACTGCATAGAATGAGGAACTGATAATTCCAGAGAACCAATTAGGAAAACTAATTCTTATGAAATATCCAATAGCAATTAAGTACAGACCTCTAATAATCCCTTTTTTAAGTCTGGTATTTTCTTTTCCTTTTTCTGTTGATTTTAGTAGTAGATAGCTAAAAATTAACCCAGATATTGTAAAGAATGTAGGTGCAGTGATTCCTCTAAAAAAAAACCATACTTTATAAATTTCAGAATTTAGATTTCGATAAGAATTCTCTAACAGTGTATCTATAAAATGTCCTTGAAGCATCATTAAAATGGCAAATGCACGAACTATATCAATAAAGTATACCCTGTTTTTCACACCGTACTAGTTTCTAGTTATTAGATATCGTAACTGAAGTTGTTTTTACCTGGTAACCACGCGAGCAACAACTGTAAAACTATATTTTTCTTGTTTTATTTAGAAGCCAATAATCAGCTAAAACTAAAGCAGTCATTGCTTCTATAATTGGAACAGCTCTTGGGACTACACATGGATCATGTCTTCCTTTTCCAGTAATTTCTGTGATTTCATTTTCAGAATTAATGGTCTGTTGAGAACTCATAATAGTGGCTACTGGCTTAAAGGCAACTCTAAAGTAAATATCCATTCCATTACTGATCCCACCTTGAATTCCACCAGATAAATTAGAGTCGGTGGTACCATCCACGTTAAAAATATCATTGTGTTCTGAACCTTTCATTTTTGCACCACAAAACCCACTTCCAAATTCAAAGCCTTTTACAGCATTGATAGACAACATTGCATTTCCAAGTTGCGCGTGTAGTTTGTGAAAAATAGGCTCTCCCAATCCAACAGGTACATTTTGTGCGACACACATAATGGTTCCTCCGATGGTATCTCCTTCTTTTCTAATTTCCTTTATTCGGGTAATCATTTTTTCTGCTGTTGTTTCATCTGGACAGCGAACGATATTATTTTCTGTTTTGGTAAAATCTAATTCTTGATAAGGTTTGTCTAGAAAAATATCTCCAACAGAAGAGGTAAATGCATTGATGTTGATGTTGGCAATTAATTGTTTAGCTAGTGCTCCTGCAACTACCCAGTTGGCAGTTTCACGAGCAGAACTTCTACCACCACCTCTGTAATCTCTTGTCCCAAATTTCTTATCATAGGTGTAATCTGCATGAGAAGGTCTGTATATATTGGTGTTGTGATTGTAATCCTTAGATTTTTGGTTTGTATTTTTAATGATAAAACCAATAGAGGTTCCGGTAGTTTTTCCTTCGAAAATTCCAGATAGAAATTCAACAGTATCGGGTTCTTTTCTTTGGGTTACTATTTTAGATTGCCCTGGTTTACGTCTATTTAATTCATTTTGAATAGCATCAAAGTCAAGTGTTAATCCAGCTGGAAAACCGTCTATAACTCCTCCTATAGCAGTTCCATGAGATTCTCCATATGTTGTTACTTTTAATAAATTTCCGAAAGAATTAAATGACATAAGTATATAATTATAATATTGTACAAATATAATAAACTACTGATAAGAAATTCAGATTTAATCTGTTTTGTGATGATTTCTAAAAAATAGATTTTCTTGATACTAATTGATTCTTAGTAAGATAGGTATGTTAATGAACGATATTCAAAAATCTTAAAAAATAATGTGTTTTTTGTTTCAAAAAATGAAAAAGCTTTCTATATTTGCATCCGCATTCAGAGAATATCTGATGAGACTTCTGGAGAAATGGCAGAGTGGTCGAATGCGGCAGTCTTGAAAACTGTTGACTGTAACAGGTCCGGGGGTTCGAATCCCTCTTTCTCCGCAAAAGGAAACCCACAACGTTTGTTGTGGGTTTTTTATTTCCTAAAAAAACCAAACTTGTTTGTGTTTTTTGGGAAATAAAAAAGACAAAATTCTTTCAAAGAATTTGGGTTTCTGTGCTTGGTTAGGATTTCTTATTGGGATGCACGAAGTGAATCCCGATTTATTTACACTTGTTTGTGTTTTTTGGGAAATAAAAAAGACAAAATTCTTTCAAAGAATTTGGGTTTCTATGCTTGGTTAGGATTTCTTATTGGGATGCACGAAGTGAATCTCTTCTTCTCTATAAAAACGATTCTTTCATTCTAATTCACAATGGTTTAACAAATATTTTTTTTTCTTCATTTAAAAAAAGAACTCCTTTTATTTTTACTTTAATTCCACAAAAAAAAGTGTGTTTCGATCGTTTTAAAAAAAAAACAATGTATGTTTTATGTAGTGGTCTTTTCAGTTACTTAATTTATTATTTTAAATTATATTTAAAAAATAGAATAAACTTTTTTTACAGGAAAACAAATCATATACTTTAATGATAAAAGATAACATCAAATTCGCATTAACTGAATTTTTAAATTTAACAGAAGAAGAATGGTTTTTTATTTCAGAGTCTCTTGTTACAAGGAATTTCAAAAAAGGGGACTTCTTTTTAAAAGAAAATGCTTTTTGTGATTATATTGGATTTATAGATAAAGGTTTTTTTAATTTCTTCTACCTAATTGACGGAGTTCAACACATACGAGGGTTTTTTTTCCCCAATGAATTTATTTCTAATTATCCATGTTTTCTTTTAGAGAACAAGTCCAAATTTCATATACAAGCTTTGGAAGACTCCTCAGTCACACTAATACAAAGAGAAGCGCTCTTTTTGATCTATGAAAAAATTCCAAAAATTAAAGAATTAAGTAGAAATACAGTGGAAAGTTTATACATAGAAGTTTCAGAAAAATACGAATCATTCTTTCTTAAAACTGCTGAGGAACGATATTTGGAATTGATTAGCACTAGTCCTAAATTTATTCAAAGAATACCTCAATATATGATAGCTTCCTACCTAGGAATCAGCCCTGAAGGGTTAAGCCGAATTAAAAAACGAATCTCCAAATCATAATTCATATTTCTTAACCGAGATCAATGTGTAAAATTGATTTATAAACTACATTTGCTCTTTTTTCAAAACTAATTTACATAATTATGAAAAAGGGACTCTTCTTAGTTTTAATAATACAATCTGCAGTAGCCTATTCTCAAACTGCAATTACAAGTGCTAATTTTCAAGAAGCTATAAACATCTGTTTATCTAGCAATCCAGTTAATGGACTATGTAATAATAGTGTATATGGAGCAATGCCGAGTTGGGATGTTAGTAATGTTACTGATATGAGTATGGCATTTCATCAAAAGATTCTATTTAATGGAGACTTAAGGGCTTGGGATGTGAGTAATGTAACTGATATGAACGCTATGTTCTATAATGCAGTTGATTTTAATTCAGATATAAGTAATTGGGATACAAGTAATGTTACCAATATGAATAGTATGTTTACAGCTTGCATAAATTTCAATTCAGATATAAGCGCTTGGAATGTTAGTAATGTAACCGACATGACTGCTCTTTTTAACGCAGCTTTTTCTTTCAATCAAGATATAAGCACTAAAGAAGTTACGGTTGGAGAAAATACATTTATCGCATGGGATGTTAGTAATGTCACTAATATGGCTGGTATGTTTTTACAAGCTAAAGTTTTTAATGGAAATATAAGTAATTGGGATACAAGTAATGTTACCGATATGAATAGTATGTTTAAAATGGCATATTTATTTAACCAACCCATTGGTGAGTGGGAGACTAGTAGTGTTACCAATATGCCTGATCTATTTTCTGAAGCATATAGTTTTAACCAAGATTTAAATTCCTGGGATGTATCTCAGGTGACAGATATGTCATATATGTTTGAGGGTGCTGAGAATTTTAATGGAGTTATAAGTAATTGGAGCATTAATACTAATGCGGTAACGATGTCTGGAATGTTTGAGAATGCAATTGCATTTAACCAACCAATTACTCAATGGGATGTGAGTGCGGTGACTAATATGTATAAGATGTTTAGTGAGGCAGTGTTGTTCAATCAAAACTTAGAAGACTGGAATATTTCAAAAGTCGGAAACATGACTGGAATGTTTGATGATTCTGGTCTTTCTACAAATAATTTTGATGCGCTCTTAATTGGTTGGGCTCAATTAGAATTAGACACCTTTTCGCCCTCTGTAACATTAGGAGCAGCAGGAATTAATTACTGTAATAGTTCAGATGCTAGAGCTATTTTAACAAGTAGCCCCAACAATTGGACTATTAATGATGCGGGTCTAAATTGCGCAACTGCAGGAGTAGACGACCAAAACCAATTAGATGTTTCAATCCATCCAAACCCTACATCAGAGATGGTATACATAGATGGTAATTTCACTCAATTAAAAGTAGTTATTTATAATGTTCTAGGAAAAGAAGTACTCAATACATCTATTACAAATAGTATAGATGTTAGTCATTTAGAGAATGGTATTTACATACTGCAACTGTCGGATGGTGTAAAAATAGCTACACAGAAAATTATAAAGAATTAAAAAAATAATTTATTAATAACGATATCATTAAACAAATTGAAGCCTTAAAATTGTTGCCCCAAACAATGGCAACTATAAAGAAAAATCAAAAAATACAACAATAATGAAAAACCTTCACCCTTTTTTAATTTTTTTATTTGTGGTATCTAATCTTTGTCAATCTCAAGTCTTGCATCGTGAAATGTTAAGTGCTAGCGGAACAACATCAAAGTCATCAAATGGCTATACTGTGACCCAAACTATAGGACAGTCTAGTATTATAGGTAATTATTCTAGTGCTCCCTTTATGGTAAGTCAGGGGTTTCAACAAAGTAACTGGGCGCATTTGATATTTCAAAATGAGATTCAATTAACTAGTGATATTATTTTTTTTCCGAACCCAGTTATTGATAACATCAACTTTGTGTTTACCGTTTCAGATATGAAGAACTTAAACTTACTCCTCTTTGACACTTTAGGGCGTAAAATATTTAATGAATTTGCGAATGCTTCTGGTAATAAGATAACATATAACCTGCAAAGGTTACCGGCTGGTACTTATTTAGCATTACTAACAAATAAACAACTAAAATTTTACACCAAAATAATTAAAAAATAATTATGAATAAATTACTATTTACAAGCATGTTTATGATAAGTACAAGCTTATTTTCTCAAAGTCTTTTTTTTACTTCGGGTAAAAACTATACAGATTACGATTTCAAAATGTCACTAAATACTCAAAATAAAGAGTTTTCTTCAGGCTCTGGAAATTTTCATGAAGTTGGATATACAAGACCAATTAATACTAAAAAAACTTTGCGTCACTCAATAAGTATGAACTTAAATGAATACAATTCTAATAGTGGCAATTTAGCAACTTCTTATGCTTGGGAAGCCGATTATCTTGGGTTAAAAAATCATTTAGAATTTGACTTCTTTAACTTTTTTAATAATAGTCTTAAGCTTTCAGCTAATTATAGTTTTACATTTCAGAAGTTCGTCAACGGACAACAAAGAATTAATGGTCAGATCTTTGACCTTAAGGATTATCAAGATTTTAATGGTTTGTTTTTAAACAATGCTTTTGGAGGGTCCCTTTCTTATACAATACAATCTAATATGGGGATCGCTGTTGGATATGATTTTTCTAAATCTATTTCGCTCACTAGAAAGGGTTCAGCCCAATATATTTCGTTTAGAAACCAACAAATTTATTTCAAATTTGTTTTCTCTTACAAAAATAAAGTCAATTAAATCAGACGATTTATTTTAAAAAATCAATTACAATCTCAAAATCACGAACAAAATAATAACTTAATATGAAAAAAATTATAGCTTCACTTTTTTTACTGTTTTTAGCGAATTCATTTTATGGTCAAAATAAAGGAATTACATATCAAGCAGTAATTTACAGTCCAGATGCCATCGTATTGCCAGGACAAGACAATATGTTAGCGCCATTAACAAATCAAGAAGTGTGTATGAGATTTAGTTTTCTTGATAAAGGTTTAACTTCCGAATACGAAGAAACCCTTACTGTTATTACCGATGGTTTTGGAATGGTTAATTTAACACTTGGTCAAGCGGCTCAATCAGGGGGATATGCCTCTGGATTTGAACAAATGACTTGGGAAGGTTCGAGTAAGAATTTGATGGTAGAATTAGATGTTTCTGGAAATTGTTTTGAATTTGTAGA
>JABAZI010000054.1:35312-41136 GCA_018608545.1 Polaribacter sp. | reverse complement strand
TATTACTGCAGAACAGTCAGATGCTATTGCAGCCAATACGGCAAAAGTGGGCTATACAGACGAATTAGTTTCAGCGAATACAGATGTGGTAGCGAATACTGCAAAGACAGGTATTACTGCAGAACAGTCAGATGCTATTGTAGTCAATACGGCAAAATTGGGCTATACAGACGAATTAGTTTCAGCCAATACAGATGTTGCAGCCAATACCTTAAAAGTGGGTTATACAGAAGCGGCAGTTTCAGCCAATACAGATGTTGCAGCCAATACCTTAAAAGTGGGTTATACAGAAGTAGCAGTTTCAGCCAATACAGATGTGGTAACCAACACTGCTAAGACAGGTATTACCATAGAACAGTCAGATGCTATTTTAGCCAATACGGCAAAAGTAGGAATGCCAACAGCTACAGAAGCAGGTCAAATGAACTATTGGAATGGTAGCGCCTGGATAACCATTGCTTCAACAGTTAATGAAGGAGCAACATTGCAAATGATTGGGGGAGTCCCTACTTGGGTTGGTGGTGCACCACCACCACCGCTACAAATAGGCGATTATTACCAAGGAGGTATTATTTTTTACTTGGATGGAGCTGGTGGAGGCTTAATTGTAGCAGTGGCAGATATTTCACCTGCTCGATGGGGTTGTGTGGGGTATGGAAATGCAGGAACGAGTACAGATGTAGGAACAGGAGCTACTAATACAACAGCAATCATTAATTATTGTCCCATAAATGGTATAGCTGCTCAATTATGTGATGCCTATTCAGTTACAGTAAATGGTGTTACATATTCTGATTGGTTCTTACCCTCATCAGGTGAATTGAACCTAATGTCTCAAAATAAAGCAACGATAAACACCAGTGCTTTAGAAAACGGGGGTAGTTCCTTTCAAATATCTAGTACATGGACAGAGGATGGAATAACATATGAATATGGTATGTACTGGAGTTCTTCACAATACTTAACCTATGGAGCGTACATAGTTGATTTATTTGATAATGGTAGTCGGTGGTTAACCAATCAGAGTACCACAAGGAATGTGCGTGCAGTTCGGGCCTTTTAGTTATTTAATAATTTAATCAATATCGCTAAGCGGCCGGTTTATATTTTAAAAAAATGGCATTTGTACCTTTGAGTTAGTAATAGCGCATTAAAGTTGTTTAGACTAAAGTGAGTATGAAATTTAAATTGTGTTTCTATATAAAAAATAGATTTCCAAGAATAAATTATTATTCTTAATCCAGATCAATGCACAGGGGGGTAATGAATTAAATAGTTTTGCCCCCATTTAATTAGCAATTCACTCAATTATAAAAAAATTACTTCTAATCTTATTTTTAGGCTTTGCATTAGTTGGTTTTAGCCAAAATACAGACATTCCAGACCCTAATTTTGAACGAGCCTTAATAGAATTAGCATTAGACTCGGGTGAAGTTGATGGTCAAGTATTAACTGCAAATATTAGTGGTGTGACTACTTTAGATGTTTCAAATAAAAATATTTCAAATTTAACAGGTATTAAAGGTTTTACTGCCTTGACTTCTTTAAAGTGTGGCCCCAATCAATTAACAGAACTAAATGTTACTAGTAATTCTGCCTTGACTGTTTTTTGGTGTCATTCTAATTCGTTAAAAGAGCTAAATGCAACAGGTATCCTGCCTTGAATATTTTAAGTTGTTATTCTAATCAATTAAAAGTAGTTATTTATAATGTTCTAGGAAAAGAAGTACTCAATACATCTATTACAAATAGTATAGATGTTAGTCATTTAGAGAATGGTATTTACATACTGCAACTGTCGGATGGTGTAAAAATAGCTACACAGAAAATTATAAAGAATTAAAAAAATAAATTTAATTAACAACTAATTTTCATTTCTTAACCTCGATCAATGCACAGGACTTTTTAATTAATCAGTTTTGTATGCTAATTATTGAACCCACTATTAAATTTAAATAATAAAAATTATAATATCATGAAAAAAGTTATTTTAACTCTTGCTGCCTTATTTTTTACACTGCTTAGTTTTTCACAAGGAATTGCCGTCCAAGGTATTGCTAGAGATGCTAATAATACTGCAAGAGTAAATACCCTGTTAACATTGCAATTTAAAGTTTATTATATACACCAAGCTACTGAAGTAAGCATTTATAACATGTCATCTGAAGTTACAACAGATTTTTTTGGAGTGTTTTCTCATGTTATTGATATAGAAGATGATGCAGGAACTGTAACTGAATTTGGTAATCAAGAACTGTGGTTAAGAATATCAGAAGGAAGTACTGTCATTTCTGAAGCAAAATTTAATCGAGTGCCTTATGCATATGCTGCTAGTAATGGTGTTCCTACGGGCTCTATTATGCCATTTATAGGAACAACTGCTCCTTCAGGCTGGCTGTTATGTGATGGCGGCAATATAGAACTGGTACCTCACACAGTAGCTTTAAGAAATTTATTAGAAAGTAACAACACACCCGATTTACAAGGAATGTTTTTAAGAGGTGCAGGTACAAGTCCTTTAAGTACTACAACCGCTGTTAAGGAAGGACCATTACTAAGGAGAACGCAACAAGATTCTAATAAAGAACATAGTCATAATGAAGGTAGTTTAGTTACAGCTGATGATGGGGCCCATAATCATCATACAACTTCAAATGGAACTTTGTATTCAAGAATGACCAGGGCAAGTAATGATGAGCCTAATACAAATCCTGGTAATACCACCTATGCTAATTCTGGCTATGTTGCTGGAGCACTTGATATTCTAAATTCTGTAGTACAAAAAGATTCAGAAAAACATAAACATACTATTTCAGGTGCTGTAGCATCATCTGGAGGTATTGAATCACGCCCCGTAAACTATGGAGTTAATTATATTATTAAACTGTAATTCTCTGCTATGAAATTAAATGTATTCATTAAAAAAAGAGCAGCAATTTTTGCTATTCTTTTAGGGTTCTGCTCTTCAGTTTATTCACAGGGAAACACTGAAGGTGCAAAGGTAGTGACGGTTTCTCAAGTAGTTAATGGCACCGTTAATAGCAATCAATATTCTATACAAGTTGGTCTTCCTTATTTAGGAATCACAGAAAGTTCTGAACGTACCACAACGCCACTAGACATTCGTTTTCCATGGGACATTCTGTATTTTTATGATACCTTTTCTGAAGAATCATTTACAGTTTCAAAAGGTTATTTTACAGATAAAGTTAAGATTAACTGGGCTATTAGAGCCAATCAAGATTTAATTTTAGGATTTTATATCCATAGAAGAGAATTAGGCGAAGCAAACTACACAAGAATTGCTAGTTTAAGTTCTTTTACAACAGAATATGAGGACAAATATATAGAGGGTGCTGCACTCTATGAATATAAGGTGGAGGCCTTAGGTGTTTCCGAGACTCCAGAAAAGTACCAAACCTTTATAGAGGGTATAGGATTCAGAAGTCCTTCTGGTATTGTAACAGGTAGGGTTACTTATGAGGGTGGAAACCCCGTAAAGGATGCAGTTATCTCTGCATCGTCTGATACAGGAACTCCATATAGTTCCTCAGGGATTCATATTCAAGATAATAGCAGTTTAAAAATAAACCGATTAAAAGAAGGTATTGAAAATCATATCACATTGCAGGCATGGGTTATGCCAAAGCCACTAAATTATGTTACAGATCTTAACGATGAAGTAACTGTTTTTTCATTAAAAAATTTGATGGGAGATATCGAAGCAAAGGTCAATGTTAGATTAGAAGGTAATGATTTTATTTTTAGTGACAATTATCTAGAGGTTGATATTGCTGGAAGTGTATTTAGACTCCACAACTTTTATCCCTCAGGCAGTCTCAATTCAAGAGGTGACGATGTACTAATAGATGTATTATCTTTTCATTATCATTTTACCCATTTTACCGTAACTATGGTGGACGGTGATACTCCAATTTTGTATATAAATGGGCGAAAAATAGACCAAACCTATGTAGATAAGGTTAATGCAGCCTTAACAGTTGGTGAGGCAGGATATGATTCTGGTTCTACTGACCCTTGGTATCCTGACCTAATTTTTTCAGTAGACGTACCCAACACTACAATTGATTTTGATAGTTGGAGGGAAATACAATTTGGATCTAAGGATTCTACACCCATATACATAGATGAAATTAGAGTTTGGAATAGCGCACTACCTGAAACTGATGTATATAAGGATTACAAGCGTATCATTGATGGTAATGACATCAATTTAATTTCTTATTTAAGAATGGATGAAGCCGCAGGAAACGTGGCATACGATATGTCACACGCGGGTTTTAACTACAATAACAACAATGCTGCCGTTTATACTGCTGAAGAAACAGAACCAACAGCGCCAGTTTGGGTTTCTGGGGAGAATACTCCTAGCTCAACTCAATTGGGTGTTTTGGGAATTACAGATGACAATGGAAATTATATCATCAGTGCAATCCCATACAGTGGTGTTGGAGAAACGTATGCCATTACACCAATGTTAGGAGTTCATGAGTTTGACCCTGGCCAACAATTAATTTTTATTGGAGAAACTACTTCAGTAACGAATAACGTAAACTTCATAGACAAATCTTCCTTTATATTTAAAGGGAAGGTGCGTTATGATTCGAGAGGGGTATTTAAATCTTTTGTGGAGGTTAATCAAGAGAATGAGGAAGAGAATCAGGGTAATGAATACATTCCTATAACTGGTGTTATTCAAGAAGGCTATAATTTTTATAAAGTAGGGGGTGACCCAGCTTATCAAAAAGGGCGGTATTGGTTTAATGATAATGGAACACCGGACGACGATAATGATAATTATTTAGAAGAATATGTAAATATCCCCTCTGAAGGAGTTAATATTTACATAGACAATCAGATTGTATTAGACGCTAACAATGAGCCTATCGTTTCCAATAGTGAAGGAGAATTTATAATTAAGGTCCCAATAGGAAATCATTTTATAAGTATTAGAAAAAATGGACATGAATTTGCGTATTCAGGAAGATTTCCTGCAGACGACACAACAGATGACGACAACTTAGAAGAATTTTTTCAAGATAGTGAAGAGTTCGTTACTTTTATCGATCAAACAAAAGTAACCGTTGTGGGTAGAGTTGTTGGTGGAGCTGTTGAAAGTGCAAAAACAATAGGATTCGGTGATATAGAGTCGGTAGAAAGAATTCTTACAGATTCAAACGGATTTCAACTGCCACCCGAAGTAGTTACTTCTGTTAATAATATAGGAAAAGCAGCTATTTCTTTTGGCTATACGCCAATAGGAGGCAGTATTCAAGACGAAACAAGAGCAATTGATACCACAAATATTTTCACAGGCGAATACCGTAAAATTTTGTTACCATTGCAGTATTCTCTTTCTACAGATGATGTGAAAATTATGTCTAATCCTAATTTAGAAATAATTGCAAGTGGTAAAACTGAAATGAAAGATTTTAGAATAATAAAAACTCCAATAATTCCTTCTTATGAATATGCTGATGGACAAACGATAACAGGAAGGCCTTATACATACAACAGAGATTTCAACTACGAGTCAGATCCTATTTTACGTGTCTTAGAACAAACGGCTGAAACTGAATTGGAAAAAGCAGATGGAACAACAATCAGTTTAGATGATGTAAAGTTAACGATTGACTCGCAAGAGGATGAATCGGTTTTAATATATAGACAATTTCAAACGTATTCTATTCAAATGAAACGTTATCAGGAATATACTAATTATGATGGTGGTGGTGAAGAAAAAGATTTAGTCCCAATAACAGATGGGGAACTTGCAATAACGAACAACTTAGCTTTGGATGAT
>JABAZI010000054.1:0-35212 GCA_018608545.1 Polaribacter sp. | reverse complement strand
AGTCCCAATAACAGATGGGGAACTTGCAATAACGAACAACTTAGCTTTGGATGATTCTGGTTCTATACTTGTAAGTGAAAGAGATCCAAGTATTATAAATTATACATTTAGAGCCGGAGAACCAGTAATAAATGGAAGCACACAAACGATAAATATTGAATATCGTGTAAATAATATTGATACTAATGCGAATGGTTATATAGGAAAAGGAATTATTTTAGGAGGTATATCCAATGATAATCAAGAATTTATTACATGGGCACCCGAAACACCAGCTATAATATTAAGAGATCCTCCAGGATCTAATAGCTATGCAACCATTCATAAGGGGGAAACTTTTTCATTTACTTCAGAAGCGAATTTAACAAATTCTGATAATACATATTTAGGTACTGCGAACTCGTTAGGCGCGTCCTTTGGTGCTGGTGGTGGTTTAGCAGGACCCGTAATTAGTGGTTCTGTCGTAGACGTTCTTGATTCGTCGCTTTCAAAAACAACTTCTAGTTCAGATGGAACCAGTCTAACCGAAACATATACTTTTACTCAAAGCATTTCTACAAGTAGCGAACCAAATATGGTAGGAGCAGATGCCGATGTATACATAGGTAATTCCTTTAATATTAACATGGGCTTATATTGGAATGTAGATATGAGAGCCTCAGCTACCTCAAACGTCTTTACTGACGGTGTGCCTCAAACAGAAAACAATATGAGACTTACAACCTCAACTAGTGGTGAATCGGATGTTGAATTTTTTATAGGCAAACAAAAGGCGGTTTCTGTAATTAAAGATGAAAGTGAAACTACCGCTTTCTTCTATACTCAGTTTCATATTCTCAATACACTCATTCCAAAATACGAATCATTAATTGCTGATATAAATAATGGTGTAATTTCTCCAAATCCAGAAGAGAAAATTTACACTGTACCACAATACGAACAGCAAATTAAATTGTGGAGAACGGTTATTAAAGAAAACGAACAGGTAAAGTACAGGGCTTTAAAATCTCGTGCAAGCTACTTAGAAGAGATACTAACAAACGTAGACATTGAGATTAATGATTTAGTGGCAGCGCTCGAAGATTTACGTGAGACGTTTGCTTATATGAATGGAAGTTATTTTTCTGATGAATTAGAATTTACACTAACGAATAATTTATCATCAGCGCGTTTAAAAAGAGAATTAATAATCGCCCGCTTTGCCGACAATTTTTCTTTAGATAGTGGGGTTGGCGAAGTTTCGAGAAGTATTGAAACTGCCATCGTTAACTCGAGCTCAACATCATTTAATTTAGAGCAGGTAGATGCTTTATCTAATGAATTAGGAGCCGAGTTACAAGGAATAGGAATTGTAATTACGACAGGTGGTTATGACGGTATCGATAGAAATGTATCTTCAACATCTGAACAAACAACTACTCAATCTATTTCTTACACACTTGCTGATAGTGATCCTGGAAATTATTTTAGTGTTGATGTTGTAAACTCTTTTGATGGGAACGGACCTGTTTTCATCACCAAAGGGGGAAGTACATCCTGCCCTTACGAAGCTGCTGAAAAATCGCTATTTTATAGTTTTTCATATGATGATCCAAATGTTTTACCTTTAGGGGAAAATCAGCAAGAAGATTTAAGTATTGCTACACAACAAATTGAACAACCGCAAATTACTACGGATAAAAATATAGAGAATAATGTTCCCTCATATGCTGCAGCTGAATTTAGAGTAAGATTAGAAAACTTAAGTACATCAGATGTTCAGTCCGATTATGTTTTAAGAGTCAACCAAGAAACAAATCCGAATGGTGCAATTATTAATGTATCTGAAGGAATCCTATTTCCAGCACTTAGAAATGGAGTAATAACTGAGTTTGTTGTAACTATTGAGAAATCTTCTCTGGATTCAGATAATGATACTTATGAGGATATTGAAATTATTTTTGAAAGTAATTGTGACAGTAACATAAGTGATTCTGTAATCCTTTCTGCTTATTTTGTGCCTGCTTGTTCTAATGTGGTGGTGTCTGCTCCCTTAGACAATTGGGTGTATAATACTTCACAAGATAATAATCCGTTAGCAATACAATTAAGTGAATACAATACTGATTTTTCTGGTTTAGAGAAAATAGACTTGGAATTTAGACAATCAAGTTCCTCAACATGGACGCGTTTACAAACCTATTATGCAACTCAGACTCTTTTAGATGCTGCAGGTGTTATGGGAGAAACCCAAATTGATTTGATAGGTGAGGAGGGTACAATTAACTATGCTTGGGATATTGAAGGTCAAAACATTCAAAACGGGTCGTACGAAATCCGTGCTATTAGTTATTGTGAAAACGGCACGTCCACAACTTCTGAAGTGATTTCAGGCAAAATAGATTTATCGCGTCCCATAGCTTT
The DNA here is from genome assembly GCA_018608545.1 of Polaribacter sp. Taxonomy (GTDB): domain Bacteria; phylum Bacteroidota; class Bacteroidia; order Flavobacteriales; family Flavobacteriaceae; genus Polaribacter. The sequence goes on along the minus strand of JABAZI010000054.1, from coordinate 32,809 downwards.
TGGAACCCCAACTCCAATAGATGGTATTTTAGGTATTGGTGAAGATCTATCTATGCGTTTCAACGAAGCTATTTATTATACCTCAGGATACAGTATAATCGAAATTACAGGAGAAACCAACCAATTAGAGATTGATAATAATGTCTCTCTTTCTTTCAACGGTCCCTCAAATACTGTAACCATAGAAAATCCTTATATACAAACAGGCAGTTTTAGCTTTGAATTTTGGATGAATACTGGAAATACTCCTAATCCTGGCACTATTGTAGCGCAAGAAGGAGGAATTAATATTGATTTGGTAAGTAATGGAATCCGTTTCCAATTTGGAGAATATACAGTCTCTAAGGACTTCACACACGATGACCAATTTCATCATTATACATTTACATATGACAGTGCCGATGGAAGTATGAATATTTACAGAGATGCTACATCCACAACATATGAAGAGGCAGCACCTCCAAATGTGCAATATAATTTTGATGCAGATATGGTATTTGGAGGGGATACATTTAGAGGAAATCTTCACGATGTAAGACTTTGGTCCAAAGCCTTAAGTTCGTCTAACGCATATGCAAATATGCGAACTAAGTATCTAGGAAATGAACTTGGTTTGGTAGGTTATTGGCCAATGAACGAGGGTCATGGAGATATAGCATATGATAAAGCACGTTTCAAACATGCGCAAGTAAACACCACATGGACTATCAAACCCAAAGGAGAAGCTTATGAATTTTCAGGTAATCAATACCTAACTTTAGATGCGGTAGGATCGGTTCAACTCACAAAAGAAATGGACGCAACACTTTCTTTCTGGGTAAAAACAGATCAAACTCAAGACGCGACTATTTTTTCTAATGGTAGAGGAGACAACACCGATGAGGCAGTAAATGGAATAAGAAAAAAATGGGCTGTAAACTTAAATAGCAATGGAATTTTATCCTTTGAAAGCAATAACAACTCTTATAATCTTACCACAACAAGTATAACGGATGGTCAATGGCATCATGTTTCGATTCTAATCAATAGATTAGGTAATTTAAAAACGTATGTAGATGCAGACTTGATAAGTACCCATCCTGTATCAGATATTTCAGCCTTTTCTGGTAGTAAAATTTGGCTCGGTGCGAGAGGTCAAACAGGTCAAGGAGGAGAAAGAGTAGATCGTGTATTTAGTGGATCAATTGATGAATTAAGACTATGGAATACAGTTCGATCTTTTGAACAAATTGAAAGAGATCGTTTCTTTGAAGTTGATTTACATAGCCCAGGTTTAATGCTTTATGCAAGAATGAATGCCCCTATAACCCCAAACTCTTTGGAAGGGCCAATATATACCCGTACAATAGGGAACTCTACTGCCGAGAGTATATCAAATATGAGGATAAAAAATTCACTAAATACGGGTGAAGCAAATTATGATGATATGGGACCAGCAGTTAAACCTGCAAGAAGTACCATTAATTTTCAAGTGAGTCATGTGATCAATGGCGATCAAATAATTATGGAGCCGGTAGTCTCTAGCCTGGCTGTAATAGAAGGTCAAGTGTTAGATATTACGGTTGACAGAATGTTTGATGCGTCAGGGAATCAGCAAGCATCACCCATCACTTGGACTGCCTATTATAATAAAAATCAAGTCGATTGGTATATAGACGGAGCCAAAACAGTTTCAGAAGCTGAAATGATTTTTGGAGATGAAAAAACATACACAATTCTTGTTGTGAATTCTGGAGGAACCACTCAAGATTTTAGCTTGTTAAATGTTCCTAGTTGGTTGACGCTAAGTGAATCTAGCGGAGTACTAGCCCCAAATAGTAGTATTGAAATATCGGCAACAGTTGATAGTAATTTGGCTGCAGGGGATTATGAACAAGATTTGTTTTTAAGTACTGAATTTGGCTATGATCAAAAAATTCAATTAAAATTAAATATTTTCTCTGATATAGATTGGACTCTAGATCCAAATGATTTTCAATACAGTATGAATATTATAGGTCAGATAAAGATTGATAATGTATTGGCAGAAGACTTAAAAGATAAAGTAGGCGTATTTTATAATGATGAATTAAGGGGTGTGGCTCAAGTTATTTATGACGCGAACTATGGGTATTTGGTCTACCTCACTGTCTATTCAAACACAGCGTCTGGTGAAATTTTAAATTTCAATATTTGGGATTCTTCAGAAGATAAAATCTTAGTAGCAACATTGAACGAAAATGTAACAACAGAGTTTGTTTTAAATCAAGTTTTAGGTTCTAATGCTACTCCTGCCACCTTCGAGAATACAGGAGGAATAAGCCAAAGTATTCCCTTAAATCAAGGCTATACTTGGATATCATTTCCTTTAGAAAGCGCTAGTTTTTCAAGTGTAAATGCCACTACTGCAAATTTAGATCTTGAAACAAATGATCTAATTTTAAGCCATTCACCCTCTCTTTTAGAGACGTATTTTAACGATCCTCAAGATGCGAACAATAGCAGTTGGTCAGGAAGTATAAGCTCAAATGGAGGCTTTAGTACAAGCAAAATGTATAAAGTACGATTAGCAAATGCACAAACCTTAGATGTGTCAGGAACTCCCGTAGATTTATCTACTTGGACATTCCCAATCCGCGAAAACTGGAACTGGCTTCCTTACGTCATTGGAAAGAGTGCAAGAGTAGCGGAAGCATTGTCTAATTTTGGTGCCCAAGTGAATGATGTGATCAAATCTCAAAATGAATTTGCTATTTATGATCAATTTTATGGATGGACAGGAACCCTGTCTTATTTAGAAAAAGGAAAAGGGTACATGCTAAAATCTTCTTCGGAAATGGAAGAATTTAAATATCCTAATTATTTGTCTAGAGGTAAAAGAAAAAAAGCTGTAGTAAGTACTTCTGCTAAAAGTAGCTCAGACACTCAAAGCGCGTTTAATGGATTCTCACAAAATATGAATGCTGTTATTCAATTACCATACGGTTATACAAATGTATATGCATACAATACCGCAGGAGAATTACATGGACACTCCGTAACCCAGATGGTAAATGATAAAGAGTTATCTTTTATGACCATAGTTGGCGATACAAGTCAAAATCAACTGTTGGTATTTCATATCGGTGATGGAGATACAACCAAGCGTACTTCAAAAACAATTAATTTTGGTGCGGACTCAATTTTAGGAACAACCAGAGATCCCTACATAATTGACCAGGATGATATTGATTTGTCTAACGCTCAATTTCTATTTTATCCTAACCCTAGTAAGGACGGATTTGTGTATTTAGATTTTTCTGCTCAAAATGAGCAAATAACGCAAGTGCGTATTCACAATATGCTAAACCAGTTGTTGCTTGACATGCCAGTTGAAATTAAAAAAGGTCGCAACCTTATAAAGATTCCTGTTAATTTCGCAAACGGAACCTATTTGTTAACTACAACGATAGACAATGAGATACATTATAATAAACTAATTTTAGATGGAAAATAAAAACACACTTATCGTCATTATAATAATGTGTCTTATTTCGCTAAGATTAAGTGCGCAGGCACCATCGTGGCAAGTGAATGAAAATGAATTTGAATATACAATGACAATGGTTGCATTTTTAAATGTAAATGCAACCAAATTATCTGACACAAACGACATGATAGGGGCTTTTGTAGGGAATGAATGTCGGGGGGTTGCAAACTTGATTTATGCAGCATCTACAGACAATTATTTTGCATATTTAACAGTGTTTTCGAATTCAACCTCTGAAAATGTGACCTTTAAAATTTACGATTCTAATAACAACACAATTACAATTGCCGATCAAACGTTCCCATTTGAAATTAACAAACATTATGGGAGTATTGAATCAGATTTTGGTATTTCAAAACCTACGCCAAGGTATTTTAAGAAAAATGTATTGACTTGTGATACCTCTAAGGGAGCCATTATGGTGATGTTTGAACAGGACAATGTGTCTTTAACTTTAGAGAAGGATAACCAAATACTTACCGCTGATACATCTAAAGAGAAGGCTCAATTTGAAAATCTTGAAATGGGTACCTATGTTTTAAAAATTAACGATAGTTTCCAAAAAACAATCACTATTGAACTAGAAAATTAATATATGAAAAAGATAAAACGATCCATAGCTCTTATTTTAATGCTTTCTTTGACTTTCTTATTTTTTAGATGCTCAGTTGATAATACCCAATTGAATATAGATGAGGATGACCCTGATGTGGTAAACCCATGCGATGGATTGACTTTACCAGAATTTGTCGAGGTTTTATAAACTGTATCTTAATAAGAAAAAGTAATAAAATTAATTTTTTATTTCGAAAATTCTATCTAATTTTTTTATGTAAATAATTTCTGTGTTTAGGAGCAGGTTCTGCCGCTATAAATGTTAAACTTGTTTCGCTTTTAAAATTTCATTCATATGTAAATGATTTTTAAAGTGTATTTAATACGTAATAAGTTGCTATTTTGAATAATATTTCGTCATGTACAGAAACTAATTTAACAATTTTTATATTAATATTTCTTCTGTTATATTCAAGAAACTTTCATCCTCATATTTTGAAAAATCTTCTTTAACATCCCTCTCATCAGAAACTTCACTATCAATAAACCTTTTACAATAGGTGTTTAATTTGAAATTCATGATCTTTTTTTTTCCCTAAGCATAAGACTCACTAATGAATTTAATGTTTTATGAATACAATAAACCTTCCTATATTTGATTTTTTATAAACTAATAATGAGGTATTTAGTATTCTGTTTCTTTTTTTGTGTAATTAGTACTACAGCTCAAACAGTTAGGATCAATGAAGTAGTTTCTTCCAATTCTGTTTATATAGACGAAGATGGGGATACTCCAGACTGGTTGGAGTTGCACAATTACGGATCACAAGATATTTCCATCAATGGATGGTTTCTATCTGATGATGCAAATGATCTTGAAAAGTGGTCATTTCCTAATATTAAACTTTCTCCTGATGCGTATTTTCTTTTGTGGGCTTCGTCAAAAGATCGTTCAATGATTAGCTATTCGAGAACCCTCATCAATCAAGGAGATGTTTTCAGTTATTTACTTCCAACTTCTGAGCCAAGTTCTAATTGGAAAGCCTTAAATTTTGATGATTCTAATTGGGCTCAAGGTAATTCTGGTTTTGGCTATGCAGATGGAGATGATGCTACAATGATACCCACTGGTTCAAGGTCTGTATATCTCAGGAAGACTTTTACAATTCCCGATGTTACAGCTATTTCTTCATTGATATTGGACATGGATTATGATGATGCTTTCGTTGCTTATATAAATGGTACTGAAGTAGCACGAGCAAATATCAATGGTGTTCCACCCGCTTATGATGCTGGAACAATTACTGATCACGAGGCAAAAATTTATACAGGAGGGACTCCCGAGAGGTTTCTGATTTCTGATTTTAGTACAGTTTTAAATGACGGAGAAAACATATTAACGATTCAAGCACATAATGTAAGTGCTGGTTCTTCCGATTTTACAATCATTCCTTTTTTGTCAGCAGTGTTTTTGACATCGAATGATATAGGTATTGAACCTCCCGCTATTTTGGGGTTTTCAAATAATAATTTTCATACAAATTTTAAAATATCTTCAACGTCAGAAACTCTTTTTTTATCAGATATTTCAGGAACAATCATTGATCAAATTATTGTAGAAAAACTTCCACCAAATACCTCTGTAGGTATTTCTAAAAACTCTCAAGCAGTGGTGAATTTTCTTGAGACGACTCCAGGAAGTGAGAATTCTAGCAATGAATTTTTAGGAGTCGTAGAAAATGAAGTCGTCTTTTCGCAAGAGGGAGGACTCCTAGTCAGCCCCATAAGTTTATCACTTTCTGGGAATAATTCAAATGAAGTGATCCGCTATACTAGAGATGGAAGTACTCCTTTAGAAACGTCTCCAATATATTCGAATCCCATTCAAATTCAAGAGAATACGAGTGTACGCGCTCAAATATTTTCACAAAATTATTTACCCTCATCAATTAATACTAAATCGTTCATCATAGGGGCTAATCATGATATAGATGTCGTGCTATTAACTACGGATTCAAGACATTTTTTTGATCAAGATACCGGTATTTATGTTTTTGGACCTGAGGGAACTTACGATACAAACATTCCTTATTTCGGGGCAAATTTTTGGGAAGATTGGGAGCGACCAATTCATTTTTCTTATCATGAAAACGGAACAGATCGTTTTGCAGAGTTTAATGCTGGTGTGAAAATTTTTGGGGGCTGGAGTAGAGGTCAAAACGGCCAGCGTTCTCTCTCTCTTTTTGCAAGAGGTCAATATGGGGATTCTGAATTCAAGCACCCTTTCTTTGATGCACTCAATTACCGTAAATTTCAATCATTAATACTAAGAAATTCTGGTCAAGATTGGATGCGCTCTTCAATGAAAGATATCACGTTAACAAGTCTAATGCGAGGGTCTGGCCAAGATTTTCTTGAACACAATCCTGTAGCAACCTATATAAACGGAACGTATTGGGGAATGTATAATTTACGAGAGAAAATCAATGAGCATTCATTGGCTTCCAAGCACAATATAAATGCAGATGATATTACGTTGCTCACGAATAATGCAGAAGAAATTGAGGGTGATAATGATGAATACAATGAATTAATTAATTTTATAAATACCAACGATTTAACTATTGACTCAAATTTTGAATATGTAGCTCAACAAATAGATTTAAAGGCGTATGCCTTGTATCAAGCTTCAAATATTTTTTTCAGTAACACTGATTGGCCCGGAAATAATATTAAATTTTGGAAACATCCATCAGGAAAATGGCGTTGGATTCTGTATGATACAGATTTTGGATTTGCACCCTTTTTCAACACAGGTAACCACACTGACGACACCTTAAGCTTTGCATTGAATCCTAACGGCCCAGGCTGGCCTAATCCACCCTGGTCAACTCTCTTGTTTAGAAAATTAATTTCAAATATTGGATTCAGAAATACGTTTATTAACCGCTATGCAGACGAATTAAACACTCGATTTTTATCTGCAAATGTGATTTCGCATATCGATCAGATTTATACTACGATTCAACCTGAAATAAACGCCCATTATAATCGTTGGAAATCCGACCCCTCTCTTGTTAATTTTGGTAATAATATTACCAACATAGAAGGATGGGTGGGGTACTATATTAATTTGATGAAAAATTTTGCAAATCAAAGACCTGAAATTGCAAAAAATCATATAAAATCTGTATTTAATCTACCAAATTCCCATCCAATAACTATAAAAAACGCAGCTATCTCCAAAGGTTTTGTAGCAGTCAATGAGAATCTAAAAATCCAAGAATTTTCATGGACTGGAGCATATTTTGAAACAGTCCCAATTCAACTAAAAGCCATTCCAGAGGCAGGTTTTGAGTTTTCCCATTGGAGTGGTGATCTTTATTCTAATGATGCAACAATAAATATTAATTTAAATGGCTCTTTTCAAATAATTCCAAACTTTACTGTTTCTACCAGTGAAAAACCGTTAGTTATCAATGAGATCAATTATAAATCTAGTGATGATTTTAATGCTGATGATTGGGTAGAATTATACAATCCGAATGTGAACGCTAAGGATCTATCTAATTGGCAAATTAAAGATAATAAAGACGAAAACATTTTTATCATACCAGAAGGTACTGTTATTCCGGGTGATGGATATTTAGTATTTGTTAAGGATGCTTCAGACTTTACTTCAGTCTATCCAGAAATAACAGACTACATCGGTGAAATTGGTTTTGGTTTTGGAACTTCTGATGCTGTGAGGTTGTATAATGCGAATAATGTTCTACAAGATGAAGTTAGCTATACCAATGAATTACCTTGGTCAGATTGTGCAGATCAGACAGGGAATACCCTAGAATTAACGACACCAGATTTAGACAATGCTTTGCCAGAAAGTTGGAGTTGTAATACCCCTAACGGAAGTCCTAATGCTAAAAATACCTCAGGACTTTCTTTTAATGAATTTGTTAAAACTGAAGTGAAAGTATATCCAAACCCTGTTCAAAATGAACTTTATATATCTGGGGTATCGGGTCAGTTTAAAGTTCAGATATATGCTCTTACTGGTCAAGAAGTCCGTAATGATACAAATACCTTCAAGTTAAATGTCCGTAAATTAAAAAGAGGTATGTATTTTCTTAAAATAAGTGAAGGTTCAAAAAATACGTTGTTAAAGTTTATAAAGTATTAATGAAGTCTTCAGAAATAGTTCAATACAGATTTTAAATGATGTTTTATTTTATATAAAATGTTTTGCTTACTGGGTCTTTCATACGATTTGGGATTCTTAAATATTCAATACTCTAATTCATTGCTTCATTTGTATATGTATTTCTCTAGTCGTAAATTATATTCATGTTTTTTGACTTTAGGGTCTTATTCATAGGGAGTTGTAGCTTTTCTGAATTAAGTCTGTTCCATTTTTTTTACAAAAAATCTATTTTTAAAACTCAAACATGTTTTAAAAGCTGAGATTTCGAATAAAAAATCCGATCTAATAAAGCTCGTATTTTATCATTTTTAAATCAAAAAGTATAAATATTGAGTATTTAAAATATCTCAGAATAATTTAATTTATAAAAAACATATATTTGTAATTAAACAACAACTAAACAACCAATAATGCGAATTTTTCTTCAACTTTTTCTCTTTGTTTTTTTATTTTTCACAGCTTGTAAAAAACAATCAAATTCTAATATTCAGGATCAAATCAACCCCCCAGAAGGAATGATTTGGGTCGAAGGGAAAACATTTATTCAAGGGGCTAAAATTTCAGATGCATATGCCATGCCTCGAGAAAAACCAGCTCATAAAGTTACTGTTGATGGTTTTTTTATTGATATTACCGAAGTTACCAATACACAATTTAAATCTTTTGTTGATGCTACAGACTATGTAACGATTGCCGAAAGAGAAATAGTATGGGAAGAAATAAAAAAACAACTACCAGAAGGCGCTCTTAAACCGCATGATTCTATCTTACAACCGGGCAGTTTAATCTTTAATAAAAATGTAAATGCGATTGTAAATATGAATAATTACCAACAGTGGTGGACATGGAAAATTGGAGCAAACTGGCAACACCCAGAAGGTCCCGAATCTTCCCTTGAAGGGAAAAGCAATCACCCTGTTGTTCATATTGCTTATGAAGATGCACTAGCTTACTGTAAATGGTCAAATAGAAGACTTCCCACTGAAGCAGAATGGGAGTCTGCGGCTCAGGGAAACAATCAATCTACTATTTATACTTGGGGAAATAATCCTGAAATATTAAATGCAAACGCAAATACTTGGCAAGGAACTTTTCCTGTTAAAAATGAAAGTATTGACGGGTTCGAATTGATTGCTTCTGTAAAATCGTATCCACCAAACAGTATTGGTTTGTATGATATGTTAGGGAATGTATGGGAAGTTACAAGCGATTTATTTCATGTAAATTATTATAACGAATTGGATTCTTCTAAAGTATTAATCAATCCTAATGGAGCCAAAACATCTTATAGTCCTTCGAACCCCTACCAAGTAGAACGTGTTATAAAAGGGGGGTCTTTTTTATGTCATGCTTCCTATTGCGCAAGCTTTAGAATTTCAGCTAAAATGGGAGTGACTATGGATTCTGGTTCCGATCACATGGGCTTTAGAACAGTTGCCACATTAGAGATGATTGCTCAAGATTAATTAGACTATTTTAAAAAATCAAGGTCTAATTAAAACACATGCTAAAAATGAATCAAAGGCACATTCAACATTTATATTGGAGAGCAGGTTTTGGAATAGACATCAACTTTTTAAAAAAAATACAGTCTAATTCAAGACTTCAAATTATCGAAGAGTTATTTTCTGATTCAGAAAAAATAATTCCTTTGCAATTGAATCTTTCAGAATTTACTTCCATAAAAAATAAGAGTGCTAATGCTTTAAAAAAAGAAATGGGTGAGCAGGCCTTTCAAAAATTACGACAGAGAAGTCAAAAAAAATTGAGAGATTTAAATCACGCCTGGATAGAAAGATTGTCTGAGTCGGACGGTGTCTTAAGAGAAAAAATGACCTTATTTTGGGCAAATATTTTTGTATGCAGGGACAATCATATTTTTCACATTCAACAGTATCATAATACCCTACGAGAAAATGCTTTGGGAAATTTTAGAAATTTTGTTAAATCAATTGCAAGAGAAGCATCCATGAGCAAGTATTTAAACAATAAACAAAACAGAAAGAAAAGTCCCAACGAAAATTTTGCTAGAGAGCTAATGGAACTTTTTACACTCGGTATTGGAAACTATTCGGAAGAGGATATCAAAGAATCTGCGAGGGCTTTTACAGGTTGGTCTTTCAACAATAAAGGAGGTTTTCTTCTAAAAAAACATCAACATGATTTTGATGAAAAAAAGTTCTTTGGTAAGAAAGGAAATTTTAATGGAGATGATATTATAGATATTATTTTAGAACAAAAACAGTGTGCCCGATTTATATGTGATAAAATTTACAAGTATTTTGTCAACCCAATTGTCGATAAGAACAGGTTAGAAGAAATTACATCTATCTTTTATAAAGACTACGATATTAAAAACGTAATGACTTATATTTTTAGTGCCGCATGGTTTTATGATGATCAAAATATTGGAGTTAAGATAAAATCCCCCATTGAATTATTAGTGGGTATTCGCACGATCGTTCCTGTTCGTTTTGAAGAAAAAAAACAATTTAATTATTTGCAGAAAATGATGGGACAAGTGTTGTTGTATCCACCAAATGTATCTGGATGGAAAGGCGATAAAAGTTGGATAAATTCTAATACCTTAATGTTTAGAATGAAACTAGCATCATTAATATTAAATAATGCCATTATCAATCTAGAGGAAAAAGGGGCTTTTGAAGATTCTTTTGACACCTACTATAAAAATGTAAAAAAAAGAAATAGATATTTAAAAACATCTAAAAGATGGGATGTTTTTTTAAAAAAATATGGAAACTTACATCCCAGACAATTGAGAGATTTCATTGTCATGTCGAAGCTAGATTTCGATACAGAAACCTTATTAGATGGATTAGAAATTAAATCAAATAAAGATTTTTGTATTCAACTAATGTCAATTCCAGAATACCAAATTTGTTAACGTATATAAATGAAAAGACGAAACTTTTTAAAGCAAAGCACCCTAGCAAGTAGTTTGTTTTTTGTGCCCAATTTTGTAAAGGCCTTTGAACAAGTTGCTAAAAAATCTCTAGGATATAAAAAACTTGTGATCATACAATTGTCTGGAGGGAATGATGGCTTAAATACCGTTATACCTTACACGAACGATCTGTACTACAGTAATAGACCTGAGCTTTCTATTAAGAAGAACAAACTTATTAAAGTTACAAATGAATTAGGTTTTCATACAAGTTTAGCACCATTAAAAAACCTATATGATCAAGGGTATTTATCAATTATTAATAACGTTGGATATCCGAATCCGAGTAGATCTCATTTTAGATCTTCAGATATTTGGCAAACCGCAAGTGGTGCAAATGAATATTTAGATACAGGTTGGTTGGGTAGATATATAGAGCAATATGGGAAAATACCTTATATGGGAATTGAATTAGATGACACTTTGTCTTTAATTATGAAAGGAAAAAACAGCAACGGTATTGCCACAAAAAATCCACGTACATTATTTCAAAATACACAGACCCCTTATTTTAAGAAGATTATAAATCATCAAAGTGATAGCCACCTTAGCGAACACAATTTAGGATATCTCTACAAAACAATGATTGAAGCAAAATCTTCTGCAAAATATATTTATGAGACCTCAAAAATATATAAAAGTGAGTTCACATATCCTAAAAATCCTTTTGGAAAACAACTAAAAACAACTGCTGAATTTATCAATTCAAATTTAGAGAGTAAAGTCTATTATGCTTCTATGGGAGGTTTTGATACCCATGCAAATCAAGCGAACAGACAAAGTAACTTATTGAAGACATTTAGTACTGCTATGGAGGTTTTTGTCAATGATTTAAAACAACACAATACGTTTAAAGATACTCTGATCCTTACGTTTTCTGAATTCGGAAGAAGAGTTCAGCAAAATGGAGCTGGTGGAACAGATCATGGAGCTGCAAATAATGTATTTGTCATCGGCGAGGATTTAAAAACGAAAGGGTTTTATAATGCTGCTCCAAATCTTTCAAAACTAGACAAAAATGGCGATTTAATACATACTGTAGATTTTAGATCAATTTATGCAACAGTTTTAGACCAATGGCTTCAAGTTGATGATGTCTCCATTTTAAATAAGTCTTTTAGTAAGCTAGATTTTATCTAATCGTACTTCCTTGTACATTTTTATTTATTATTTCATTTTAATCTCTTAAGGATCCCTATTAAAATTAATTGATGAATAGTTGAAACTAACCATATTGTTTTTTATTTTTACCTATGGATTTGTTTTCTTCAGAAACTACTAAAAATATTCTTCCTTATGATGGGGAGACAAACTATCATGGAATACTATTGGATAAAAGTCAATGTAACTTTTATTACAAAACCTTTAGAGAGACAATAGATTTTGAGCCTGATGAAGCAATTATATTTGGTAAAAAAATAACAACCAAAAGAAAAGTTGCTTGGTATGGTGAATCAGCATTTGCTTACACCTATTCTAAAGTAACAAAGCAAGCAAAAATATTTACCAAAGAACTATTAGCGCTAAAAGCCATTGTAGAAAAAGCAAGTGGAGAAACCTATAATTCTTGTCTGTTAAATTTATATCATTCGGGAGAAGAGGGAATGGGATATCATTCCGATGGAGAGAAAATGTTGAAGAAAGAAGGAGCGATCGCATCAGTATCTTTGGGTGCGCAACGTAAATTTTCTTTTAAACATAAGAAGAGCAAAGAAAGAATTGATCTTTTTTTAGAAAATGGCAGCTTATTGGTGATGAAAAAAGGAACCCAGACGAATTGGTTGCACAGGTTGCCACCCACAAAAAAAGTAAACACGCCAAGGATTAATTTAACTTTTAGAACGATAGAATTATAATCTTATACTTACTTTTGTTAAAATTTTTTCATTTTGGATGCTAAGAAACAACCTACAACAAATTTAAATAAATACATCAGCTCGTCAGGAATGTGTTCTAGAAGAGAGGCTGAAAAATTTATCAATGAAGGGAGGGTTACCATTAATGGAAAACCAACTCAATTAGGAAATAGAGTTGGTAAGAAAGATCTTGTAAAATTAGATGGGAGGGTTGTAAAACCCCAAAACACCACTTTGTATATTGCATTAAATAAGCCTGTTGGCATTGTTTCTACAACAGATGAGAGAGAACCCAAAAACATCATAAAGCACATTAATTATCCAGAGAGGTTATTTCCAATAGGTCGTTTAGACAAACCTTCAGAGGGTTTAATTTTCTTAACAAATGATGGAGATATCGTGAATAAAATTCTAAGAGCAGGAAATAATCATGAGAAAGAATATTTTGTTACTGTAAATAGATCTATTTCAGAAAATTTTATAGAAAAAATGGGGAATGGAATTCCTATTTTAGGAACCGTAACAAATAATTGTTTGGTAGAAAAAGTCGCTGATAAAATATTTAAAATTATTTTAACTCAAGGTCTAAATAGGCAAATTAGAAGAATGTGTGAATATTTAGATTATGAAGTCACGAAGTTAAAGCGAACTCGAATTATGAATGTTGAGTTAGGATATTTACAAACGGGAGATTGGAGAGAGTTGACAGAAGAGGAAATGAAAGAAATCAATACAATGATTTCAACTTCCTCCAAAACAGCAGAAGCTTCCTCTATTAAAAAGAATACCAATAAACTTGTTTCAAAGAAAAAGTCGGCTCCTTCAAAAAATGATTTTAACAAAAAAAGTGCTTCCTTTAGAAAAAATTCTTCAAAATCTAAAAAGAGTAATTCAGGCTTTGCATCTAAAAAGAAACGGTGGTAATTTTTAACAATCACCCTATTTTTATTATTGGAGGAATATGTAAGAGCCTTTTTTATAACGATTCAATTTGTATCATCAATTCTTAAATAGTCTTATCTTTGCAGCCAATGAATTGAGAATTTATTTAAAATACACAAATGAGCGCGCAACTTAGTTATACACGTTCTTCACTTTGTAATTAATTTTAACGATTAGAAATCATCAAAATATAAACGCTTGAAATTCGACTTAAAAATTACGGACCCAAAAAGTAAGGCAAGAGCAGGAGTGATCACTACTGATCATGGATCTATTGAAACCCCAATATTTATGCCGGTAGGAACTGTTGGAACTGTAAAAGGGGTTCATCAAACAGAACTTAAAAATGAAATAAATCCGGATATCATTTTAGGGAATACCTATCACTTATATCTTCGTCCTGGGATCAAGATTTTAGAAAAGGCTGGAGGTTTGCACAAGTTTATGAACTGGGATCGTAACATCTTAACAGATTCAGGTGGATATCAAGTGTATTCGCTTTCAGGAAGAAGAAAAATTAACGAAGAAGGGGTTAAATTTAAAAGTCACATAGACGGTTCTACGCACTTTTTCACACCGGAAAACGTCATGGAAATTCAACGCACAATAGGTGCAGATATTATCATGGCTTTCGATGAGTGTACTCCTTATCCTTGTGATTATAATTATGCCAAACGTTCGATGCATATGACACATAGGTGGTTGGATAGATGTATCAATCATTTAGAAAAACTACCCTTTAAATATGGATTTGAACAAACCTTTTTTCCAATCGTGCAAGGAAGTACGTACAAAGATTTACGAAGACAATCTGCAGAGTATATTGCCAATGCAGGTGCTCAAGCAAATGCAATTGGAGGTCTTTCTGTAGGGGAGCCTGCAGATGAAATGTATGCAATGACCGAGGTTGTTACCGAAATTTTGCCAGAAGACAAGCCTAGATATCTAATGGGAGTAGGAACTCCGATTAATATTTTAGAAAATATTGCTTTGGGAATCGACATGTTCGATTGTGTAATGCCTACAAGAAATGCTAGAAACGGAATGTTATTTACAGCACATGGAACCATCAATATTAAAAATAAAAAATGGGAAGAAGATTTCTCTCCAATAGATGATATGGCTATTACTTGGGTAGATACCATGTATTCAAAAGCTTATTTACGTCATCTTTTTGCAGCAAAAGAAATGTTAGGAAAGCAGATTGCTTCCATACACAATTTAGGCTTTTATGTTTGGTTAACTCGGGAAGCAAGAAAACATATCTTAGCCGGAGATTTTAGAGAATGGAAAGACATGATGGTCAAACAAATGAACAAACGTTTATAAAATAATAAGAGTAGAATAATAAAATAACCTTGCGCTTTTGAAAATTATAGATTGGTACATATTAAAACGATTTTTGGTAACTTTTTTGTTTACGCTATTGATCTTAATTCCTATAGCAATTGCCATAGATATATCGGAAAAGATTGATAATTTCTTAGAGCATCCAGATTTAGGATTTTACCAAGTTCTCGATGAATATTATAAGAATTTTATCATCTATTACGCAAATACATTTATGCCATTGGCGTTATTTATTGCGGTAATTTTATTTACTTCTAAGCTCTCTAATAATACAGAGATTATTGCTATTAACAACGCAAAGATATCTTTTACACGGTTTTTATATCCTTATTTTATTGGAGCATCTCTTATAACGATCATTTCTCTCGGAATGAATCATTTTGTGGTGCCGAATAGCAGTAAAGAAAGAAAGAAATTTGAAAAAGAATATATAAAAAACAGAAGACAAAAAAACGAATTAAAATTTGTAAGAGAGTTTAGTTTACAGCTAACAGATAGTACTTACATCTTTATAAGGAATTTTAATACAGAATCTAACTCTGGATATGATTTTACCTCAGAAGTTTATGATGGAATCCAATTAAAATCAAAATTAGTTTCAAATAGAATTCGCTACAACGACGAAGATTCAACCTTCAATCTTTCTAATTGGAAAATGCGTAAAATTTATAATACCCGAGATGAAATTTCCTCTGGTACAAAAATAGATACTGTTTTTAACTTTACTCCTAAAGATTTAATTTATAAATCGGCATTATCTCAAGAAATGCCTTCGGGAGAATTGATGAAGTTTATTGATATTTCTAAAAAGCGAGGAGTCAAAAATTTAAATGCGTATTTAGTTGAATTTTATAAAAGAACCAGTCTACCCATAGCTTCTTTTATACTAACTATTATTGCTGTTGCGCTCGCTTTTAGAAAAAGAAGAGGTGGAACAGGAGTTAATTTAGCAATCGGTATCGGTATAATGTTCCTCTATGTTTTCTTGATGAAAATAGCGGAAGTTTTAGGAGGAGTTGCAGGTGTTAACGCGCTCCTATATGTTTGGATGCCTAATATTATTTTCGGCTGTTTGGCTATTTATTTATACTTAAATGCAAGAAAGTAGGCTTAAAAATTATTTACTATTACATCTAATTGTTTTAATTTGGGGTTTTACTGCCATTTTAGGAGCATTAATAAGCCTAGAGGCCATCCCTTTAGTTTGGTATAGAATGTCTTTGGCAGTAGTTTTTATTTTTATTTATTTTTTGATACGTAAGAAATCCTTTAAAGTAGATCGCATAGCCATTGCTAAGTTTTTTGTGACAGGTATTCTTATCGCTTTGCATTGGATATTTTTCTTTAAAGCGATCAAAGTTTCCAACGTTTCTGTAGCATTAGTAACCATGAGTACTGGTGCTTTTTTTGTTTCTCTGATAGAACCTCTTTTTTTTAAAAGAAGCATTAAAGTATTAGAATTAGTATTGGGTTTTTGTGTGTGTATTGGCTTGTATATTATTTTTAATTTTGAGAGTCAATACCAATTGGGTATATTTTACGCATTAATTTCTTCATTATTAAGTGCTTTTTTTTCAGTTTTTAATGGTCTTTTCATTCAAAAATACGATGCAGGTAAGATTTCTCTGTATCAATTATTTTTTGGAGTTGTTTTTATTACAGTTTATTTGTTGTTTACAAATGGTTTTTCTGCATCTTTTTTTGAAATATCAAAGGCGGAT
Organism: Polaribacter sp.; assembly: GCA_018608545.1. Taxonomy (GTDB): domain Bacteria; phylum Bacteroidota; class Bacteroidia; order Flavobacteriales; family Flavobacteriaceae; genus Polaribacter. The sequence goes on along the minus strand of JABAZI010000054.1, from coordinate 15,711 downwards.
TGGGGATACCTTTTAATCTTGGGTAGCATCTGTACCGCTTATGCTTTTATTACTTCTGTTAAAGTGATGAAATATTTGTCTCCCTATACGGTAATCTTAACGCTTAATTTAGAGCCTATTTATGCGATTATTTTGGCACTTTTTATTTTTGGTGAAGAAGAAAAAATGAATCCAGAATTTTACTTTGGCGCTTTCATCGTTTTATTTGTCGTTTTGTTAAACGGAATGATCAAGAATAAAAACAGTATTAGAAATAAAATCAAAGAAAAATCTGTTAGTAAAAACTAACTTTTTTTTTAAAAAAACAATTAATTTTATAGTATGTTTGCGTCTCAAAACAACTAAAATCAAATAATTACAATATGGAATATTTAGATTTTGAAATGCCTATTAAAGAGCTTTTAGATCAGCTAGTTAAGTGTCATGATATAGGTAAAGAGAGTGAGGTAGATGTAACAGCTACCTGTAAAAAAATTGAAAAAAAACTAGCAATTGCTAGAAAAGATATTTATAAGAATCTAACACCTTGGCAAAGAGTTCAATTATCTAGACATCCTAATAGACCTTATACCTTAGATTATATTAAGGCCTTGTGTGGAGATACCTTTATGGAATTACATGGAGATAGAAATGTAAAAGATGACAAAGCCATGATTGGTGGTTTGGGTAAAATAGGTGATCAATCTTTTATGTTCATTGGGCAACAAAAAGGGTACAACACAAAGACACGTCAGTACAGAAATTTTGGAATGGCCAACCCTGAGGGATACCGTAAAGCTTTGCGCCTCATGAAAATGGCTGAAAAGTTTAGAATTCCTGTTGTTACCCTACTAGACACTCCCGGTGCCTATCCTGGTTTAGAAGCTGAAGAACGCGGACAAGGAGAAGCAATTGCGAGGAATATTCTAGAAATGACTCGTTTAAAAACGCAAATTATTACAATTGTTATTGGTGAAGGGGCTTCAGGTGGTGCTTTAGGGATTGGAGTAGGAGATAGAGTTTATATGATGGAAAATACCTGGTATACAGTTATTTCTCCAGAATCCTGTTCCTCTATTTTATGGAGAAGTTGGGAGTTTAAAGAACAAGCTGCGGCGGCTTTAAAATTAACAGGTTCAGATATGAAAAATTTAAAATTAATAGACGGAATTATTCAAGAACCTGTTGGAGGTGCACATACCGACAGAGAGGGAGCTTTTAAGGCGGTTCAAGAGCAAATTATTGCTGCTTTCGAAGAGTTAAAAGACCTGAATGATGAAGCGTTGGTTTCAAAAAGAATGGATAAATATGCACAAATGGGTGTTTATGATGAATAATGATTTTTCACTCATAAAAAAAAAGCGAAATCTAAATTTAGATTTCGCTTTTTTTTGATTCTTATTGTATCAAATTTTTAAAGAATTGAATAAGGTTTTTAACTCTGGGTCTGAAGGTCTTTTAGCATTCGCATCAACTATATTTCCTTGTGGATCAATTAAAATGAATCTTGGTATTCCAGTTATTTGGTATTCTTGTTGAAAACTTTGATCTTTTCCAGCCCACAATTGAATACCACTCATTTGTTTACCTTTGATAAAATTTCTCCATTTGGTTTCTGTCGCTTCCCAAGAGCCACCGTTTCTTCTAGATTCATCTATAGAAATACTTACAAAAGCAATGTTTTTTTCGTGATATTCTTTTTCTAAATTTTCCAATGGTCGAATTTCTCTGATACAAGGTCCGCACCATGTTGCCCATACGTCGATGTACACATATTTTCCTTTGTAGGAGCTTAGTGATTTTTTTTCACCATTTACAGCAATATAATTTTCAAAAGCAGGAGAAGGTGCTCCTTTTTTAAATTTTACACCAGAGGCATAATTATTTTCAAGATATTCGCAAAGTTGCTTGTTTTGACTTCTAACCATCTCAGCGAGGGAGTTCTCTATATCTTTGTATGAAGACAGTATACTATCATATCCTTTTTTTAGTCCATTAATTTCTGCAATGAACGCTTCTTTTTCAAGTGATAAAATACGATTTGGGTCTCCAATTTTTCTGTTTTTTTCTAATTGAGCTTTGATAAAGTTTGAGTTAGAAGCTCCGATTCCAGTAAACTCGAAACTGGTTGTGAATTTTTCTGAATCTCCTTTAATAAAAAGATCAAAACCATTTTTTAAATATATTAGAGTTCTGTTTGTTCTATCCGTTTGAAATGTGAAAATAGCTGGTTCAGATACTTTTAACGTATCTTTAAAAGCGCCATTTTCTTTGATAGAAATATTTTTAATGACTCTTCCTGTTCGGTTTAAAATAGAAATTGTACGCTGTTTGTTATTTTCTAATTTCCCAGCAATGGTGAGGTATTCTTTTGGATGTTCTCTCGAGCAAGAGATCATATTGAGTAATATAAGAGCAATAATACTTATCTGTTTCATTGAATAACATTTAATTTGACCACAAATATAGAGGATAGAAGCATACATAAGTACATATAAAAAGTTAAATTAGTTGCACAAACAGAACTGAATTTGCACTTTTGATTTCAAATTACATAAGATATGGAAATAGTTCATTACATAGATTCACTTCCTTTAGATTTAACTAAAATTCAAGAAATTATTTCCTTGGATAAAAAGTTAGCATTATCTGATGCCGCAATTCAAAGAATTCAAACATGTAGATCTTATTTAGATACAAAAACGAAATCGATTTCGCGTCCTATATATGGTATTAATACAGGTTTTGGAGCTTTGTATAATGTAAAGATTAATGACGATAACCTCCAAAAGCTTCAGGAGAACTTAGTAATGAGCCATGCCTGTGGTACTGGTGACGAAGTTCCGAGTGAGATTGTAAAACTCATGATTTTATTTAAGATTCAAGCATTAAGTCATGGTCATTCTGGAGTTCAATTGGTAATCGTAGAAAGATTGATTGAGTTTTATAATAATGATATTACACCAGTTATCTATGAGCAAGGCTCTTTGGGTGCCTCTGGTGATCTGTCTCCTTTAGCTCATCTAGCGTTGCCTTTAATAGGATTGGGAGAAGTGTATTATAAGAATGAAAAAATAACCACTGAAGCGTTAGCACAAATTTTTTCTTGGGAAAAAATTAATCTTCAGTCAAAAGAAGGCCTAGCATTGCTAAATGGCACACAGTTTATGGCTGCATATGGTATTTATACGCTTTTAAAAGCGCACAAGCTATCCTATTTAGCAGATGTAATCGGAACCGTTTCTTTGGAAGGTTTTGATGGCAGAATAGAGCCTTTTAACGAATTAATTCATGCTGTTAGACCTCATGATGGTCAACTGAAAACCGCCCGTAGAATTAAAAATTTACTAAAGGATAGTGCGTTAATTTCACAAGAAAAAAAACATGTACAGGATCCTTATTCGTTTAGGTGTATGCCCCAAGTTCATGGAGCAACCAAAGACACTATTCGTTTTGTGACAAAGACTTTTTTAACAGAAGTGAATTCTGTTACCGATAATCCAAATATTTTCGTGGAGGAAGACGAAATTATCTCTGGAGGTAATTTTCACGGTCAACCCCTTGCTTTAGGGTTGGATTTTTTAGCCATTGCAATTTCAGAATTAGGAAATATATCAGAAAGAAGAACCTATCAATTAGTTTCTGGACATCGACATTTACCTCCTTTTTTAGTTGCAAATCCTGGTTTGAATTCTGGTTTTATGATCCCACAATATACGGCAGCAAGTATTGTGAGTCAAAATAAGCAATATGCAACTCCTGCAAGTGTAGATTCTATTGAGTCCAGTAATGGGCAAGAAGACCATGTCTCCATGGGGGCAAATGCAGCCACAAAATGCAAAAAAGTAGTAGATAATTTACAAAATATTTTAGCGATAGAATTGTATACAGCATCGCAAGCTTTGAGTTTTGGAAACGGAAAAACGGCTCCTTTTTTAGAATCTATTATTGGATTGTTTCGTCAAAAAATACCCATTGTAAAAGAGGACCGTGTGATGCATTATGATATTGTAAAGGCTTCCGAATTCATTACTTCTCTTGAGATTGATGTTAAAGAATTATTTTAGTCTACTGCCAAGTACAGCCTAAAGAAAGACCGATCCCAAAAGAGAGTTCTTCTGTATTGGTTTCACTACCAACTAAAAATCTAAGGCCACTAAAAAGGTCTGCACTATGATGTTTGCTTATGAACCATTGATGTCCAAATTTACCAGCAATAGAAAACACCTCATATGTTTCATCATAATAGTTCTCTTTTAATTGTAAGTACCCGACGCTGGGACCCGCATGAAAGCCTCTCAAACTTGAATCACTAGATTTAAAGTAAAACCGTTGTTCCAAGCCAATTCCAAACCGCTGGATATTTGATTTTGAAAAATACAGTGCAGCAACAGTGGTAGATTGATTTTTTTTACGAGCAAATTCTATGCCTAGTTTAGAAAGACCAAAAGCAACCTTAAGGAGTTAACTTTTATATTATTGTCTTTTGCATGGCTCGTATCCTCGGTTTGCTATCATGATTAGTCGGAGGAGTCCTTTAATGTTTTGAAGTAGTTGTCTATAAAAAAACCCAAACAAACGTTTGGGTTTTTACAATTAAGCCTTTGCTTTTGACTCATTTTTCGTTTCTACTTCAGTTCTTTTTTCGGGAGTTTTTTTTCCTTTTTTGATCTTAATCGTCAGCTTGCTTTCAGCTTTGTTAAGGTCCATTGTAATGGTATCTCCTTCTGACAGCTTAGAATTTACAATCTCTTCTGACAAAGCATCTTCGATGTATTTCTGTATGGCTCTTTTAAGCGGTCTAGCCCCATATTTTTTATCAAACCCTTTGTCTGCTATGTAATCTTTTGCTTTTTCGCTTAATTGAAGCGTATAGCCTAAATCAGCAATTCTACTCAATAATTTTTCTAATTCAATATCGATAATGCTGTGAATGTCTTCTCTTTCGAGTGCATTAAACACAATTACATCGTCAATTCTATTTAAAAATTCAGGAGCAAAAGATTTCTTTAGAGCGTCTTCAATTACAGATTTTGCGTGCGCGTCTGCTTGCTCTTTTTTCGAACTAGTACCAAAACCAACTCCACCACCAAAGTCTTTTAATTGACGTGCGCCTATGTTAGAAGTCATGATAATGATGGTATTTCTAAAATCGATGCTTCGCCCAAGGCTATCCGTAATATATCCATCATCTAAAACTTGCAGTAACATGTTGAACACATCTGGATGTGCTTTTTCTATTTCATCTAACAAGATTACAGCATAGGGCTTTCTTCTTACCTTTTCAGTTAGTTGTCCTCCTTCTTCATAACCAACATAACCAGGAGGGGCTCCAATCAAGCGAGAGATGGCAAATTTTTCCATGTACTCACTCATGTCAATTCTAATTAACGAATCATCAGAATCAAATAATTCACGCGCTAAGACTTTCGCTAATTGGGTTTTACCAACACCTGTTTGTCCTAAGAAAATAAAGGAGCCAATTGGTTTGTTTGGATCTTTCAATCCAACTCTATTTCTTTGAATTGCTTTTACAACTTTAGTAACAGCTTCATCTTGACCAATTACCTTGCCCTTAATAGATATTGGTAATTCTTGTAATCGATGGTTTTCTGCCTCTGCAACTCTATTTACAGGGATTCCCGTCATCATAGAAACGACCTCGGCAACATTGTCCTCGGTAACGATTTCTCTATTTAACTTAGAATCGTCTTCCCATTGTTTTTGAGCAGAGTTCAAAGCAGCTTCCATATTCTTTTCATCATCGCGTAACTTTGCAGCTTCTTCGTACTTTTGTCCGTTTACTGCTTTTGTTTTTTTATCCCTAATGATTTCTAATTGCGTTTCCAATTCTAAGACCTGTCCAGGAACGACAATATTTGTAATGTGAATCCGAGATCCTGCTTCGTCCAAAGCATCAATAGCTTTGTCTGGAAGATATCGATCCGTCATGTATCTGTTCGTTAGTTTTACACAAGCTTCAATAGCATCATCGGTATAATTTACATGGTGATGTTCTTCGTATTTACTTTTTATGTTTTGTAAAATTTTCACAGTTTCTTCTACTGAAGTCGGTTCTACAATTACCTTTTGAAAGCGACGTTCTAAGGCGCCATCTTTCTCTATATTTGTTCTAAATTCATCCAACGTAGTTGCACCAATACATTGTATTTCTCCTCTTGCTAAAGCTGGCTTTAACATATTAGAAGCATCTAATGAGCCGGTAGCACCTCCTGCACCAACGATCGTGTGAATTTCATCTATAAATAAAATAATGTCTTCATTTTTTTCAAGCTCGTTCATTAATGCTTTCATCCGTTCTTCAAATTGACCACGGTATTTTGTACCAGCAACTAAACTTGCTAAGTCGAGAGAAACAATTCGCTTGTCAAATAAAATCCTCGATACTTTTCTATCGACAATTCTTAAGGCCAGTCCTTCTGCAATAGCCGATTTACCAACACCAGGTTCACCGATTAGCATTGGGTTATTTTTTTTTCTTCGACTTAGAATTTGAGAAACACGCTCAATTTCTTTTTTTCTTCCAACAACTGGGTCCAGCATTCCTCTGTTTGCTAACGCTGTTAAATCCCTTCCAAAATTATCTAAAACAGGGGTTTTAGATTTTTGAGCAGTTTTTTCTTTCTGAGGTTGGTTAAAAGGATTTGTTTTTCCTGAAGCATATTCGTCATCAGCTGGAGTTTCCGCTATCGGATCTATGGAAATAGTTGTATCATCAACGTGAAGTTCTTTGTACAATGCTTTTGCCTCGTCATAATTTACATTGTACTTATGGATTAACTTGGTAGTTGGGTCGTTTTCGTTTCTTAAAATACAAAGCAATAAATGAGCTGTGTCAATGGAATCACTTTGATATAATTTAGCCTCCAGAAAAGTTGTTTTTAACGCTTTTTCAGCCTGTCTCGTTAAACGTAAAATTGGTTTGTCGGTACTTTCTGTAAAAGGAGCGTTTGCAGGGTTGAGTTGTTCTAATTTTTTATGCAGCAGACTTAGGTCTACATCAAAAGCAGTGAGTATTTCTATTGCTTTTCCTTCTCCTTTTTTTATCAAGCCTAGTAGAAGATGTTCAGTCCCAATAAATTCATGCCCTAAACGCAGGGCTTCTTCTTTACTGAAGGTAATTACATCTCTAACTTTTGGTGAAAAATTATCGTCCATATTTCTGTCTTTCTTTTTTCTTTCTATAATTGATATGATGTAAATTTAGTTCTTTTTGGGGGGATTCTCACAAAATACGCAAATCCAAAGTTTAACTGATAATTTACTATAACACTAAGGTAAAAAACTATTGCATATATAACAAATAAAAAAGTGTTAAAAATTATGAAAAAATGTTGATAACTCTACTCAATTCACTTCTTTAAAATCTTTGTAAATACTCATAGAAATAGTATCTTGCCTTGTTTTAAAATAATGAATAAAATTTAATCAAATTATATATATGGCAGACGGAGAAAAGTTAATTCCTATTAACATAGAAGAACAGATGAAAGCTGCATACATTGATTATTCAATGTCGGTGATCGTTTCAAGAGCATTACCAGATGTAAGAGATGGTTTAAAGCCAGTTCATAGAAGGGTTTTATTTGGAATGCATGAACTTGGAATCAAAGCAACGGGTTCTTATAAAAAATCTGCAAGAATTGTTGGGGAGGTTTTAGGAAAGTATCATCCACACGGAGATACTTCAGTGTATGACTCCATGGTGCGTATGGCTCAAAACTGGAGTGTTCGTTATATGATGGTGGATGGACAAGGTAACTTTGGTTCTGTAGATGGAGATTCACCAGCAGCCATGCGTTATACTGAGGTAAGAATGCAGAAGATATCTGAAGATATGTTGGCTGATATCGAAAAAGACACTGTAGATCATCGTTTAAATTTTGATGATACTTTGCAAGAACCTACAGTTCTTCCTACTCGTATTCCTAATTTATTAGTGAACGGAGCTTCTGGAATCGCAGTTGGTATGGCAACAAATATGGCGCCTCACAATTTAACGGAAGTTATTAATGGTACCATAGCTTATATAGAGGATAGAGATATTGATATTGATGGATTAATGCAGCACGTTACTGCTCCAGATTTTCCAACAGGAGGTATTATATATGGTTATGATGGTGTAAGAGATGCTTTTCATACAGGGCGTGGACGAATTGTAATGCGTGCTAAAGCCGTTATTGAAGAAGTAAAGGGTAGAGAGTGCATTATTGTTACAGAAATCCCTTATCAGGTAAATAAAGCAGAAATGATTAAAAAAACTGCTGAATTAGTAAATGATAAAAAAATTGAAGGGATTTCCAATATTAGAGATGAATCTGATAGAAATGGAATGCGTATTGTGTATATTTTAAAACGGGATGCGATTCCTAACATCGTTTTAAATAAATTATTTAAATACACGCAACTGCAAACTTCTTTTAGTGTGAACAATATTGCACTTGTAAATGGAAGACCAGAGCAACTAAATTTAAAACAATTAATTCATTATTTTGTTGAGCACAGACATGAAGTAGTTGTTCGCAGAACAGAATTCGAATTAAAGAAAGCAGAAGCGAGAGCTCATATATTAGAGGGGTTAATTATCGCATCTGACAATATTGATGAAGTAATAAAAATAATCAGAGCTTCTTCTAATGCAGATCAAGCAAGAGAAAGTTTAATTGAGCGTTTTGAATTAACAGACATTCAGGCAAAAGCAATTGTAGAAATGCGTTTGCGTCAATTAACAGGCTTAGAACAGGATAAATTACGTGCAGAATTTGATGCAATCATGCTAACGATTTCTGATCTAAAGGATATTTTAGCCAATGAACCTAGACGTTACCAAATTATAAAAGATGAGTTACTTCACATCAAAGATAAGTACGGTGATGAGCGAAGATCTATCATAGAATATGCGGGTGGAGACATGCGTATAGAAGACATGATTCCCGATACGAAAGTAGTCGTTACCATTTCGAATGCAGGATACTTAAAGCGTACAAACCTCGAAGAATACAAAGTTCAAAATAGAGGTGGTAGAGGTCAGAAAGGAGCTACAACCAGAAACGAAGATTTCCTAGAGCATTTATTTGTAGGAACGAACCATCAATATATGATGTTTTTCACTCAAAAAGGAAAGGTTTTTTGGATGCGCGTTTATGAAATTCCTGAAGGTGGTAAAAACACCAAAGGTAGAGCGATGCAGAACTTGATCAATATTGAACAAGATGATAAAGTAAAGGCATTTTTAGTAACACAAGATTTAAAAGACGAAGATTATATCAACAGTCATTTTGTAATCATGGCAACTAAAAAAGGTCAGGTAAAAAAGACTTCTTTAGAGCAATATTCTAGACCGAGAACAAACGGTATCAATGCAATTACCATTAAAGAAGGTGATGAGTTGTTAGAAGCAAAATTAACAACAGGTGACAGTCAAGTAATGTTGGCTTTAAAATCAGGGAAATCAATCCGTTTCGAAGAAGCTAAAACTCGACCAATGGGAAGAACTGCCTCAGGTGTTCGAGGAATTACCTTACAACACGAAAATGACGAGGTAATTGGGATGGTCGCTGTAAACGATATGGAAAGCAATATCCTAGTTGTATCAGAAAAAGGATACGGAAAACGTTCTAAATTAGAAGACTACAGAATTACCAATAGAGGAGGTAAAGGGGTTAAAACTTTGAATATCTCTGAAAAAACAGGAAATTTAGTAGCGATTAAAAATGTAGATGATTCCAATGATTTAATGATCATTAACAAATCTGGATTAACAATTAGAATGGCTGTAGAAGATTTAAGAGTTATGGGACGCGCAACTCAAGGGGTTCGTCTAATAAATATTAAAGATACAGACAGTATTGCTGCAGTTGCCAAAGTCATGCATGAAGAAGATGCTGACGAAGCATTAGAAGATGGAATCGAAATTGAAAATGATTCAAACGAAAACGAAAACGAATAACAATCATAAAATAATATAATAATACAATGAAAAAACAAGTATTAATATTAGCAATAGGACTATTAACTGTGGCTTCTTTTGCGCAGAAAAATGAACTAAAAGCAATAGAAAAGGCGATCAAAAAAGGTCAACTTAATGAAGCAAAAGCGACTGTTGCATCTCTAGAGGTTTCAGAAGCTTCCATCCAACCAAAATACAAAGCGAAGTACTACTATTTGAAAGGATCTGTTTACGGTACCTCAAATGTTAAGAAAGCTGCAGCTGCTTATAACAGTTTATTTGAATACGAAAAACAAACAAGAAAATTTAAGTATACAAAATTAGCCGAGCCGAAGTTAAATGAGTTGATTCAATTTGTCTCTAAAAAAGCAATAGACAATTACAACGGCAAGGATTTTAAAAAAGCTACAGAGGATTTTTATTTAACTTATCAATTAAGTCCTAAAGATACTTCCTTTTTGTACAATGCAGCTTTAAGTGCTTCCTTGTCTAAAGAGTATGATCTATCAATAGCATATTATAAGGAATTACAAAATATCAATTATACAGGAATTGCTACCACTTATTTAGCACTGAATAAAGAAACGAACAAAGAAGAAAGTTTTGGGAGTAAAGTTCAAAGAGATTTGATGGTCAAAGCTGGTCAATATTCAGCTCCTAGAGATGATGTGTCTGAATCTAAACAAGCAGAGATTATAAAAAATATTGGTTATGTGTATGTAAACCAAGGAAAGCCAGAATTGGCAATTGCAGCTTTAGAGGAGGCAAGAAAATCAAATCCTAAAGATATCAACTTGGTATTAAATCAAGCTCAAATGTATATCAAGCTTGAACGAATGGATAAATTCGGAGAATTAATGATCGAAGCTGTAGCGTTAGATCCTACCAATCCAGTGTTGTTTTTTAATTTAGGAGTAGTCAATGCAAATGAGAACAAAACAGAGGCTGCAATTGGTTTTTACAAAAAGGCGATTGAATTAGATCCAGCCTATGGAGATGCCTATTTAAATTTAGGAATTGCAATGCTTGCAGAGGAAAAAACAATTGTAGATGAAATGAATAATAATTTATCTAATTTTAAAAAATATGACGCTTTGCAAGCAAAGCAAAAAGCACTCTATGAGAAAGTTTTACCCTATTTGATAAAAGCAGATAATATCAAGAGGTCATTAGGAACCGTGAGAATGCTTTTAAATATTTACGACACACTTGAAAAAGAAGCTGAAGCAGATGCTTTAAGACCAATTTTTAAGAAAATGAGAAATCAATAAAAAGCCTAATTAAAGTTATAAAAAAATCCGAAACGAGCATCGTTTCGGATTTTTTTATGTCTTTTTTTAATCGCTAAATTAATTTTTTTATGATTCTTAATTTGTGTGTGTGTTTCTGTAAATCGGCATTAAAAATACCACTATGATCTAAAGTGTCAATTCTAACTTTTCCATGTGCATGGATAATGTGATAATCATTTAAAATGATGCCTACATGTATGATTTCTCCCTCTTCATTGTCAAAAAATGCAAGGTCACCAGCTTCGCTTTCTTCAATAAAACTTAATACTTCTCCTTGTGTGGCTTGTTCTTTTGCATCTCTTAAAAGTAAGTGTCCACACAACTTGTATACCATTTGAGTGAAACCAGCAGCGTCGATACCAAAAGGAGTTTTTCCACCCCATAAAAAAGGAGTGTTGAGGTATAAAAAAGCAGTTTTTGCAATGTCACTTTTTACTTTTATTTCTGACAAAACGGCTCCATCATATCGATACGAATTGGTGTTTATACGTATTTTGCTACTTTCGTAGAAAGGCAGACTTGCCCCCAAAGGAATGGTCGTTAATTCATCATTATCATTGGTAATAAAATCAATGATTTCTCCAGAATAATAGTGTTTCTCAGAGCTTAGTTTTAGAAATAATTCTTTTGTAATTTCTGTGAATTGTTTGTTGTCTATAAATCCTTCATACGTATCAAAAGTCAATCGAATTTTACTCCATTCTTTGTCCTGTTCAATAATTTCAAAAGTTTCACCAAACAACACCTGACTTACCATTTCTGATGAGTCAATAGCTATAGCTCTAAGTGGAGCAATACTTATGTTACAGATGCCATACAGCATGAATTTGATAGGGTTTAGATTACATTCTTTCTATAACTAACGCGGATGCACCACCACCACCATTACAAATAGCAGCTGCTCCAATTTTAGCTTTATGTTGTTTTAATATTGTAGTTAGCGCAATGACAATTCTTGCTCCAGAAACCCCTAAAGGATGACCCAAAGAAACAGCTCCACCATGTACGTTGACATTTTTATCGGATAAGCCTAAAATTTTCATATTTGCAAGTCCTACAATAGAAAATGCTTCATTTAATTCAAAAAAATCAACCTCATCGATGGCAATATTTGCTTTCGCTAAGGCCTTTGGGATTGCTTTTGCAGGTGCGGTTGTAAACCATTTTGGTTCGTGAGCAGCATCCGCATAACTTCTTATTTTTGCTAGTGGAGTTATCTTTAATTCTTTCGCTTTATCAGCAGACATTAATACTAAAGCGGCTCCTCCATCATTTATAGTAGATGCATTTGCAGCAGTCACAGTTCCCTCTTTTGTAAAAGCGGCCCTTAAAGCTGGAATTTTTTCAATCTTCACATTTTTATACTCTTCATCTTCAGTAAAAATGATCGGTTCTCCTCTTCTTTGCGGAATTGATACCGGTACAATTTCATCGGTAAATTTACCTTCTTTCCAGGCTTGAGCAGAGCGACGGTATGATTGAATTGCATAATGATCTTGGTCTTCTCTCGAAAAATCGTATTCAACAGCGCATGCATCAGCGCAAACTCCCATTGCAACCTTGTCATAGGCATCTACTAGACCATCCTTTTGCAGTCCGTCTTCTAGGGTAATTGAGCCAAATTTAGTTCCATTTCTTGCATGATGATAATGGGGGATCGCACTCATATTTTCCATACCTCCAGCTACAACAACTTCCGCATCACCAAGGGCAATAGCTTGCGCAGCTAGTTGGATTGATTTCATTCCAGAAGCACATACTTTATTTACAGTTGTACAAGGAACCGTATCAGGGATTCCTGCATACATTGCCGCCTGTCTTGCGGGTGCTTGTCCCAGACCAGCAGAGACTACATTTCCCATAAAAACTTCTTGAACCAAGTTTGGAGCTAATTTTATTTTTTCTAATGCACCTCTTATAGCGATTGCTCCTAATTTAGGGGCGGATATTGTAGCTAAACTTCCCATAAAACTTCCTATTGGAGTTCTCGCTACCGATACAATTACTACTTCTTTCATAGTGTATACAATTTATTTTAGGCAATAGTTCTACGCTAAAATAACTATTTTTAATCAATTTTAGTTTTATAATTTAACTTGAATTTTTGACCTTGAATTTTTTATGGTAAGTTTGTTCTAAGAAGATAAAATATATGAGCAATATAGTTAATAAATTATATCAAAATAACACCATTATTTACAAGGTGATCTTATTTTTAGTTGCGACGACAGCAATAGTTTATTTCTTTCCAAAGGGAGGACAGTTTAAGTACGATTTTAGTAATGGTCAACTTTGGAAATATGACAATTTATATGCTCCTTTTGACTTCGCGATTCAGAAAAATGAGGAGGAGGTTACTTCAGAAAAACAAAAAATTAAGGAATATTCAAAATTATATTTTGTTCATGATTCCGAGGTTAAAAACTCGGTATTTAAAGCCTATGAAAACAAGATTTTACTGATCAAAGAAACAGATTCATTGAGTATAAATCAACTTCAGCGTCTGTCTGCAGTGGGACAGTTTGTTCTAGATACCATATATCAAAAAGGATTTTTAGAAGTTGCAAGCCAAGATCGAGTATCCAGCGAAAATGAAATTGTAGCTATTAGAAAGGGAAATGAAGTAGAAGATTTTATTTTCAAGAGTTTCTTTACCTCCAAAGAGGTTCTAGAACTTATTAGAAATAGTTTTCAAACAGAACAATCATTGTATGGTAAAAAAGCACTATTAGACCTTTTGTCTGAAGTTGTGAAGCCAAATATTTATTTCGATACAGAATACACACAGAAAGTAATAGACAATGAAATAAAAAACATTTCATACACGAAAGGGAAAGTAGCCTCTGGTAAATTAATTATTTTAAAAGGAGATACTGTTGAAGGAAAGAAATTAGCCATATTAAATTCTTTAAAAAGTGAATCTGAATCTCAAGTTTGGACCGCATCTAATTACAATTGGATTTTATTTGGTTACACGATTTTAGTATCACTCGCATTATTAATGCTGTTATTATTCTTAAAAAAATATCGCTCAGATATTTTTGATGATAATAATAAAGTAACATTTATTTTTTTCAACGTTTTTTCGATGATTTTTATACAAACGTTGGTTATCAAATACAATTCTGATTATCTATACGTGGTTCCTTTGAGTATACTGCCAATTGTTTTAAAAGCTTTTTTTGATGCGCGTCTTGGTTTGTTTACACATGTACTGACAGTTTTGCTTTTAGGCTATATTGTGCCCGACAGTTTTGAGTTTATTTATTTACATATTATTGCCGGTATCGTTACCATATTAACGGTTTCTGAATTGTATAAGAGAGCCAATCTTTTTATCTCAGTTGCACAGATTACCCTTATCTATATGGTTACTTATTTTGCTTTTTCGATTATAAAAGAAGGAAATATCTCTCAGATTAATTGGACCTACTTTATGCTTTTTGCAGCCAATGGATTGTTATCATTCTTGTCAATTATAGTAATTTATATGTATGAGAAGCTTTTTGGGTTAGTTTCAGATGTGACTTTATTAGAGTTATCTAATACCAACACGAAACTTTTAAGAGAACTCAATGAAAAAGCTCCGGGAACATTTCAGCATTCTATGCAAGTAGCCAATTTAGCAGAAGCAGCTGCCAATGAAATAGGGGCAAACTCTATGTTGGTAAGAACAGGAGCCTTATATCATGACATTGGTAAAATTTTAAATCCAATGTACTTCATAGAGAATCAGTCAACAGGTGTGAACCCTCATAATGATTTATCGCCAAGAGATAGTTCTAAGATCATCACAGATCATGTGATTAAAGGGGTAGAATTGGCTAAAAAAAATAAATTACCAGATAGAATTATTGACTTTATAAGAACCCATCATGGAACTAGTTTAACCTATTATTTTTATAGGAAAGAACAAGAGTTAAACCCAGATACTAAAGTAGATATTGATGCCTTTAAATATCAGGGACCTATTCCTTTTTCGAAAGAGACTGCAATTTTAATGATGTGTGATGCAGCTGAAGCAGCATCCAAAAGTTTAACGCAACCAACAGCATTGTCTATAAGTAGTTTAATTGATAAAATTATCGCCAAACAAATGACTGACAACCAGTTTATAAACTCAAACATTACTTTTAGAGAAATAGAAACCATTAAGAAAGTAATTAAGAAAAAACTCATGAATATTTATCATTTGAGGGTAGAATATCCTGAGTAAAAAAAAACAGAAAAAAGTTAAAAAACCTCTTGCGATATTGTTTTTGTAATCTTACATTTGCACTCGCAATTTTTTGTTTCAAGCTTTTGTTTGAAGTCGAAAAGGAGAGGTGGCAGAGTGGTAATGCAGCAGATTGCTAATCTGTCGACCTTTTTGGTCGCCAGGGTTCGAGTCCCTGTCTCTCCGCTAAGAAATTGCATTCGGGGTGTAGCGTAGCCCGGTCATCGCGCCTCGTTTGGGACGAGGAGGTCGCA
>JABAZI010000028.1 GCA_018608545.1 Polaribacter sp. | reverse complement strand
TTAGTTTAAAATGGACAATTTTAAATGATTTTGATATGCCTCATATGGCATCTACAGGTATTAAAGGAATAGATTTATATACAAAGTATAATAACAAATGGAGATATGTAACTACAGCTGGAGCCCTTGTAGGACAAAAAAAATACCAAAATAACGACGTCCCTAAGGATAGCATAAATGAATATGAACTCATAAAAAATCTGACTCCTGAATTTCGAGAGTACAAATTATTTTTACCCTTATATGATGGAGTTACTCGACTAGAGATTGGAATTGATGCTAATGCGACAATTAAAAGGGCCGTGCCAAATGCACAAAAACCGATTGTTTTTTATGGTACAAGTATCACGCAAGGGGGTTGTGCTTCTCGCCCAGGAATGGCGCATACCAATATCATATCCAGAAAATTAGATATGGAATGTATCAATTATGGATTTAGCGGAAATGGACGCATGGAAATGCCTATTGTAGAACATATTTCTGAAATTGATGCGAACTTTTATGTAATTGAATGTTTACAAAACATGAATACAGAGGAAGTTAAAAAACGTGTTTTACCACTCGTAAAAACAATACGAAAAAAACAACCTAATACACCTATAGTCCTTGTTGAAAACATGATGTATAAGACCGCTTTTATGGATAAGACAATAGAAACAGAATTGATCCAAGAAAATTTAGCTCTTAAAAATGAATATGATAATATTTTAAAAAGTGGAATTCAAAATATTTATTATATCAAAGATAAGCAACACGAAAAAATGGATAACGAAGGAACTGTAGACGGGGTTCACCTTACTGATTTAGGATTTTTAAGATATGCAGATTATTTAATAGAAAATTTTAAAAAAAACCAACTAGTTAAAAGAATACTTCATTAAAATAGTATGCAATCAATATGGAAATAAACCTCTGTCTTAAAAAAATTGTTATTGGTCGAACTAATTTTGAAATTATTCATGATATGAGTTTCTTTAAAATATGTAAATTGTTTTCTTTTGTGTGAATTAACTAAAGATTTAAAACAAGAGCTAGGTCATCTAGTTCTTGTTTTTTATTTTAAATAAATTAAGTATGAAAAAAAATATCGTTTCAAGAAAAAGAATGAATATCGATCTAGGGGGAACAGCAGTAAATGATATTAAAATTATTGGTGTTTCTGAAGTTAATTTTTCTTTTATACTCCCATTATTATGTTTTTTGTATATTTCATGGTATGGATCAATAGTATTTAAAATATCCAAGAATCACTAAATGTAATTTATAAAAAAACAAAGATTTACTATGATATCATTGAGTACTTTAGACTATACAATAATTGTTTTATTCTTTACGATTACACTCTGTATAGGAGTTTATGTTTCTAAAAAATCAGGTGAAAATTCTTCTGAGTTTTTTCTTTCGGGAAGAACTATGCCTTGGTGGTTACTGGGAGTTTCTATGGTAGCCACAACTTTTTCTACAGATACTCCCAATTTAGTTACAGACATTGTTAGAACAAATGGTGTTTCGGGTAATTGGGTCTGGTGGGCTTTTTTAATAACAGGTTTATTAACTGTTTTTGTGTATGCAAAACTATGGAGAAAGTCAAATGTTAAAACCGATATTGAGTTTTATGAATTCCGATACGGGGGCGCTCCAGCGAGTTTTTTAAGAAAATTTAGAGCCATTTATCTAGGCGTTATTTTTAATGTTATTACGATGTCTGCAGTCACATTGGCTGCGATAAAAATTGGCGGTATTATGTTGGGTTTAGAACCCTGGCAAACGGTAATTAGTGCAGGTTTAATTACAGTTATTTTTAGTGTTTTAGGAGGTTTTAAAGGAGTAGTATATACTGATTTTGTGTTGTTCTTTGTAGCCATGGGAGGTGCTATTGGGGCGGCATATTATTTAGTAAATATTCCAGAAGTAGGAGGTTTAGAAGCTCTAGTGGCAAACGAACATGTAGTGAGTAAACTTTCAATATTACCCGATTTCAGTGACAAACAAGCCTTAATAACCTTATTCATTATTCCCTTAGCTGTTCAGTGGTGGAGTTCTTGGTATCCTGGAGCAGAACCTGGTGGAGGGGGCTATATTGCTCAGCGAATGCTAGCTGCTAAAGATGAAAATCATGCTATTGGAGCTACCTTTTTCTTTAATATTATGCACTATGCATTAAGACCCTGGCCCTGGATCTTAGTCGCATTAGCGTCATTAGTTATCTTTCCAGATTTAGCAAGTATTCAAGAAGCTTTCCCAAATATTCCTTCCGATAAATTAGGGCATGATTTAGCCTATTCTGCGATGCTTACTAAATTACCAAGCGGATTGCTTGGATTGGTACTCGCTTCGTTAATAGCTGCCTATATGAGTACAATATCAACACAACTTAATTGGGGTTCATCGTATATGGTATATGATTTTTACAAGCAACAAATAAACCCAAAAGCGTCTGAAAAAAGACTTGTAACTGTAGGAAGAATCTCTACAGTTGTTTTAATGGTTTTAAGTGCCTTATTGGCTTTACTACTCCAAAACGCATTGCAATTATTTGAAGTGTTGTTGGTATTCGGAGCAGGTACTGGATTGATTTTTATTCTACGTTGGTTCTGGTGGCGAATTAACGCATGGAGTGAAATTACAGCAATGTTTGCCTCTGGTATCATTTCAATTGTCCTAAAATTAACATCCGTTGGAGATTATTTATTTGCTCCAGAGAGTGGCGTATTTGAAGCGTATTATGAATACCCATTCGTGGTTTTCATAACCACTTTTATATGGTTAATAGCTACTTATATGACTCAACCCGAAAGCAACGAAGTATTGCAAAATTTTTACATAAAAACACAGCCTGGAGGTCCTGGATGGTCTAAAGTAGTAAACGTTGCAAAAAAAGAAGGAATTAAGATCAAAAACAAAGATGCAGAATGGAGTGTTCCTTCTGGAATTGTCGCTATGTTAATCGGGTGTGTACTAATATACAGTTGCATGTTTGCAACAGGTTATTGGATTTATGGTGAGTATAATTATGCTGTCCCGTTAACAGTAACTGCCATTATTTCTGGAATTTCACTAATTAGAGTTTGGAAGAAAATCAAAACAACCATCCTATAAATAAGACCCAAATTAAATCAACTAAAAAATGAAAAAAAGTCATCAAAAAAAGTACTGGAAGACCAACTTAAAATACTTAGCAATTTTGTTATCAATATGGTTTATTGTTTCTTTTGGTTGCGGAATTCTTTTTGTTGATGAGTTAAATACAATTAGAATGGGTGGATTTAAACTTGGATTTTGGTTTGCCCAACAAGGATCAATTTATGTTTTTACAGTTTTAATTTTTGTGTACATAAGATTGATGAATAAATTAGATAAAAAATATAATTTAGACAGTTAATTATGGAATTACAAACTTTGACTTGGTTGTTCGTAGGAATCACCTTTACATTGTACATCGGTATCGCAATTTGGTCTAGAGCAGGATCAACCAAAGAATTTTATGTTGCTGGTGGTGGTGTGTCCCCACTTGCCAACGGATTAGCAACTGCTGCAGATTGGATGTCTGCTGCTTCGTTTATTTCAATGGCTGGATTGATCTCTTTCAGCGGTTATGACGGATCGGTTTATTTGATGGGTTGGACAGGTGGTTACGTTTTATTGGCGTTATTATTAGCCCCATATTTAAGAAAATTTGGAAAGTTTACGGTACCTGATTTTATTGGTGATCGTTATTATTCTAACGTTGCCAGAACTGTTGCTGTTTTTTGTGCACTTTTAGTTTCATTTACATACGTTGCTGGACAAATGCGAGGTGTAGGGTTGGTATTTTCTCGTTTTTTAGAAGTTGACATTAACACCGGGGTAATCATCGGAATGATTATCGTTCTATTTTACGCTGTTTTAGGAGGAATGAAAGGAATTACATACACTCAAGTTGCACAATATTGTGTACTTATTTTTGCGTTTATGGTTCCCGCTATTTTCATATCGATTCAAATGACAGGAAATCCTATTCCACAATTAGGTTTTGGAGGTTTGGATGAAAATGGAGTTTATTTATTAGATAAATTAGATAAGTTGCATAGAGAATTAGGATTTGCAGCATACACCTCTGGTAGTAAATCTACCTTAGACGTATTTTTTATAACAGCAGCTTTAATGGTGGGCACGGCAGGATTACCACATGTAATCGTTCGTTTTTTTACAGTTAAAAAAGTTTCCGATGCACGCAAGTCTGCTGGATGGGCGTTATTATTTATTATGATTTTATATACAACTGCACCCGCAATTGCAGTTTTTGCAAGAACGAATATGATAGAAACCGTAAACAATCAGGATTATAAAGAAATGCCAGATTGGTTTACTACCTGGGAAGAAACAGGGTTACTTTCTTTCAATGATAAAAATAAGGACGGAAAAATACAATATGTTGAAGATGCCTCAATAAATGAATTGACTATCGATAAAGATATTATGGTGTTGGCAAACCCAGAAATTGCACAATTACCAAACTGGGTAATCGCTTTAGTTGCGGCAGGAGCTCTTGCGGCGGCTTTGTCTACTGCAGCAGGATTGTTGTTGGTAATATCTGCCTCAGTATCTCATGATTTAATAAAAAAAATGATCCAACCAAATATCTCTGAAAAAGGAGAGCTAATGGCTGCACGTTTGTCTGCATTTGTAGCAGTTTGTGTGGCAGGTTATTTTGGAATCAATCCACCAGATTTTGTGGCAGCCACAGTCGCCTTAGCTTTTGGTTTGGCAGCAGCCTCTTTTTTTCCTGCAATTATTTTAGGCATTTTTACAAAAAAAATGAATAAAGAAGGAGCCATTGCAGGGATGATCGCAGGTATTTTAACGATGCTATTCTATATGTTAAAGTTTAAATTTGATTGGTTCGGCGGAGGTCAAAAAGAAGACTGGTGGTTTGGAATATCTCCAGAAGGATTTGGAACTGTAGCAATGATCATTAATTTCTTAATAGCAATAGTTGTCTCTAAATTTACTCCAGATCCGCCAGATGAAGTTCAAGAAATAGTTGCTAATATTAGGATTCCAAGTGGTGCTGGAGAGGCAACACATTAGTTAATGTGAAATTTACAAACATGAGAAAAATTCATAAACTTCTATTTATTATCACAGTAATTTTAATGTCTTGCAAAAATAATAACGAATTAGTAATCCCTTTTTCAAATTCTGAAATAGCGTTTTCTGGGAGAATAGATTTCTCTCAAGAAGAAGCCGCAGAAATCTATTGGTCTGGGAGTTCTATAAAGATAAATTTTGAGGGCGAATCTATTGAAGCTCTTTTAAAAGACGAATCTGGAGATAATTATTATAATGTCATTTTAGATAATGATTCTATTTCTATTTTGAGACCAAGTAAGGTGAAACAATACCATCAATTAGCTTCGGGATTGTCTAAAGGAAAGCACACTGTTGAACTTTTTAAAAGAGCCGAATGGGATAGAGGTAAAACTAGTTTTTATGGTTTTAAAATAAATAGTGGCGCTAAACTTTTATCAAAATCAGCACCAAAAAATAGAAAGATAGAATTTTATGGAAATTCTATTACAGCAGGTTTTGCCATTGAAGATTTTTCAGGAAAAGATTCTCCAGACAGTACTTATACTAACAATTATTTAAGTTATGCAGCAATTACTGCTAGACACTATGATGCTAAATATAAATGCATTTGTAGAAGCGGTATTGGTATAACCGTTAGTTGGGTTCCCCAAATAATGCCAGAAATATATGACAGATTAAATCCTTTAGATCCAAATAGCAAATGGGATTTATCCGCAGACGAACCAGATATTGTTGTCGTTAACTTATTTCAGAACGACACTTGGCTGGTAAATTTACCAGAACACGAAGAGTTTAAAAAACGATTTGGAGATAACCCTCCGACAGAAGAAGAAATTATAAACGCTTATCAGCAATTTATAACTAATTTAAGAAATAACTACCCGAAAGCGAATATTATATGCACACTTGGAAGTATGGATGCTGCAAAACAAGGTTCAAAATGGATGGGGTATATTAAACTTGCCGTAGCAAATCTTAATGACAAAAAAATACAGACACATTTTATGCCTTATCTAAAATCAAAAGGTCATCCTACGATTAAAGATCAAGAAATAATGGCTAAAAATTTAATTGAATTTATTGATC
Organism: Polaribacter sp.; assembly: GCA_018608545.1. GTDB lineage: Bacteria > Bacteroidota > Bacteroidia > Flavobacteriales > Flavobacteriaceae > Polaribacter. Next base: position 55,601 of record JABAZI010000028.1, on the reverse strand, counting down.
AAAATATTGAATGGTAATCAGTAATCCAATTTATAATAGAAACTAACAGCTAAGTAATAGCAACTGAAAACTAATTATGGCAAATGAGTAATTATCATATAAAACATTTAGAAGAATATTATCAAGTATACAGAAAGTCTATTCGAGAACCAGAAAATTTTTGGGAAGAAATTGCCGAAGAGCATTTTGTTTGGCGGAAAAAGTGGAATACTGTTTTGGAATGGGATTTCTCAAAACCAGCAGTGAAGTGGTTCGAGGGCGCGCAATTAAATATTACAGAAAATTGTATTGATAGACATTTAGCCACTCGTGGAGATAAAACTGCCTTATTATTTGAACCAAATGATCCAACTGAAGCGGCAGAGCATATTACTTATAGACAGTTATATGAAAGAGTCAACAAGTTTGCGAATGTTTTAAAAAAGCAAGGAATACGAAAAGGAGATAGAGTCTGTATTTACGTGCCAATGATCCCAGAATTAGCAATTGCGACCCTTGCTTGTGCAAGAATTGGAGCCGTTCATTCAGTAGTTTTTGCAGGATTTTCTGCAACAGCATTGGCTACAAGAATTAACGATGCCGATTGTAAAATGGTAATTACATCAGATGGATCTTTTCGGGGTGCAAAAACCATTGATTTAAAAGGGATTGTAGATGAAGCCTTAGAAAATTGTTCTTGTGTAGAAACTGTTTTAGTAGCAAAAAGAATCCATTCAGAAATCTACATGAAAGAGGGTCGTGATCAATGGTTACAACCACTATTAGACCTAGCATCCATAGAATGTGAGGCAGAAATAATGGAGGCAGAAGATCCTTTATTTATTTTATACACTTCAGGCTCCACTGGAATGCCAAAAGGGATGGTGCACACAACTGCTGGTTATATGGTATATACTGCGTATACGTTTAAAAATGCTTTTCAATATAAAGAGAATGATGTGTATTGGTGTACTGCAGATATTGGTTGGATTACAGGACACTCTTATATTGTATATGGCCCACTGGCAAATGGGGCAACTTCACTACTATTTGAGGGGGTTCCTAGTTATCCTGATTTCGGGCGTTTTTGGGAAATTGTAGATAAACATAGAGTAACACAATTTTATACCGCTCCAACTGCGATTAGAGCACTGGCTAAACAGGGAGCAGAATTGGTAGATAAATATGATTTGTCTTCTTTAAAAGTTTTAGGTTCTGTCGGTGAGCCAATTAATGAAGAAGCTTGGCATTGGTACAATGATACTATTGGAAAGAAGAAAAGTCCTATTATTGATACCTGGTGGCAAACAGAAACAGGAGGAATGATGATTACCCCCATTCCTTATGTAACTCCAACAAAACCAACCTATGCAACACTCCCTTTTATTGGTATTCAACCAGCAATAATGGATGAAAACGGAAAAGAATTAAAAGGAAATCAAGTAGAAGGTAGATTGTGTATTAAATTTCCTTGGCCTAGTATGGCAAGAACCATATGGGGAAATCACCAACGGTATAAAGAAACTTACTTTTCTGCTTTTGATCAGATGTATTTTACAGGTGACGGAGCCTTGAGGGATGAAGTTGGTTATTATAGAATTACTGGAAGAGTAGATGATGTAATCATCGTTTCTGGACATAACCTTGGAACTGCTCCTATAGAAGACGCGATCAACGAACATCCTGCAGTCGCAGAATCTGCCATTGTTGGTTTTCCTCATGATATTAAAGGAAGTGCTTTATATGGGTATATTACTCTAAAGGATATTGGTGAATCAAGAAATCATGATAACTTAAGAAAAGAAATTAATCAGCTCATTACAGATAGAATTGGTCCAATTGCTAAACTGGATAAAATTCAATTTTCAGAAGGATTGCCAAAAACACGTTCTGGAAAAATTATGCGACGTATTTTGCGGAAAATTGCATGTAATGAAATGGACAATTTAGGGGATGTTTCTACCTTATTAAATCCTGAAGTAGTTCAACAAATTATAGCAAATCGATTGTAATAACAATTTTTAGTTGAACTTGCATTCATTATTCTGTTGTAAAAGAAGAGGCTGGCAACCCTTCTTTATTAAATAAACTTGCAACACTAATATCTTTCCATGCATATCTTGCATGTATCGGCTTTTGAACGCTAGAAGAACGAACATGAACCTTGTTGTTTATAATTGTTGCTTTCGCAGGAACAAATAGCTTATTAGCACCCGCAATCTCAAATTCAGACAATTCAGAATCATGGGTCATTAAGCCAGAACCAATAAAATCAAATTCAATTATTAGCGTATTCTCAGCCACTTCAAAACGCTTGTATAATGGCCCGGAAGCAACGCTATTTTTTTCATACTCATTCTGCAATGCCAAACCTGCAAGCCTGTTCCCTACGTCGTGTTTATTTGAAGGGTGTATGTCATCTATATCACCTATATCTAAGGTTACTACCATACCGGTTTTATCAACTTTTAAGGCTTTCCTTTGAGCATCTCGTAATAATGAAGATAGTCCGTTGTAATTCTTATAAGGCGCTATTTGAACAAAATAAAATGGAAATTTCACATTCCATTTTTCGCGCCAATCTTCTATCATTGCAGGAAATAAAGTTTCATATTCTCGATACCTCGCTACATTATTTTCTCCCTGATACCAAATAGATCCTTTTATATGATAAGGAATTAGAGGGTTGATCATTCCATTAAAAAGGGCTGATTTTGAGTTTTGAGTATAGCTTTGAACTCGCGGTCTTTTCGAAAAATCAATAGGTTGGTCTTCGTATAAATAAAAAGAGTAATAAGGCCAAGTGAAAAACTCCTCATTTATTTGATCAAATACTTCAGCAGAAACCCGATAGTTCCATTTTCCTGCCAATGATATGGAGACTCCTGAAGGGTTTATCAATGATATTTCTCCAACCCTACCCTCTTTGTATTGGTTTATGACCCTAATAACAATATTGTTTTCACCTACTTTCAGAAGGTTTTTTGGGATTGTATATACTTTGTTCGTTAAACTAACTTTACCTAAACTAGCTCCAATATTTTTTCCATTCACATAGGTGAAATCCATGTCAGTTATTGGTCCTATGTTTAACGTGTAATCTCCTCTCACTTCTTTTAATGTAAATGATTTTCTGAACAAAATAGCTCCGTCAAAATCATTAGTTTCAAAAATATTATCAAATGAACCCGGTAATTCTAGTTGTTTCCACTGAGTATAGTCATGATAATCTGAAGCAACATATTTTTGATCTTTGAAATCTAATTCTCCCCACTTATCGGGAGCTCCTAAGGAATCTTCAAGAAACAAATACCAAATATCTGAAGGTGATTTTACAGAATTAAATTGAGAAAACCATTGTTTTGATTTTAGAAATCTATTCACTAAGGTATCATAAGAATTCATTGTTTTATCTAAAAAATCTATTGTACTTAGTTTTTCTCTGCTAGTCCAAGCTTCGATATCTGTCCCCCCCCAACTTGCATTAATGATTCCAACAGGCACCTTCAATTCTTTGTGTAATTTTTTAGCAAAAAAATATCCAACGGCACTAAATTTAGTAATGTCTTTTCCAACAGCACCCTTCCAGTTCCCCTTGATTTTTTTTGTAGGTAATGAACTTATCTGTTTGTTTACATTGAACATTCTAATTTGAGGATAATTAGCCGTAGAAAGTTCTATTTCTGATTTATCTGTAGTATTACAACAATAATCAAAATCCATTTCCATGTTAGATTGTCCAGAAGCCAACCAGACCTCTCCAATCATTACATCTTTTAGGGTAAGAGTAGTGTCTTTAGTAATAATATCTATCTCGAATGGACCCCCTGCCTCAGTCGTTGGTATAAGTAGCTTCCAGTTTCCATCATTATCGGATGTACAGGAAGATGCCTCTCCCCAAGTTCCTTTAACTGTTACAGAACTATTAGGCACATATTTTCCCCAAAAAGCAACATTTTTTTTTTGTTGAAGTACCATGTGATTAGAAAAAAGCGGATTGAGTTCCAATTCACTTTTCTCAAAATTTTTACAAGAAAAAAATAATAAAAATAAACAACTAAAATATGAAAGATGCTTTTTCATAATTATTATTGTAATGCTTTTTTAATTGCTCTTTCTGCTAATTTTTCCATTACTAAATAGCCATTTATATTTGGATGAACAAGATCATTTGCAGCAGTATAATCAGGCACTTTTAAACCTCCTTTATCATCTACCATTGCCGAATAATAATCTAGATAAATAAAATTATTTTTTGAAGCATACGTTTTAAGAGCTTTGTTAATTTTAACAATATTGACCGCAGGTTCTAACCCAGGTTTCCAAAGATATTCTATGGCTGGCAAAATTGAGGAAATAATCACTTTAATCCCATTTGCATGTGCAATTTCTGCCATCGATTTAATATTCCCAATAATTGTTTCTATAGAAGCATATCCTGTATTCCCTGCAAGATCATTTGTTCCCGCTAGGATAACCACAGCTTTTGGATTTAAATCAACGACATCTTGTCTAAATCTTAACAACATTTGATGTGTGGTTTGTCCACCAATACCTCTATTAATATAATCTCTGTCTTTAAAGAAATCTGATCTCATCTGAATCCAACCTTCAGTAATAGAGTTCCCCATAAAGACTACTCTATTTTCAGCTTTCATGTGTAATTTTAATTCAAGATTCGCTTTATCATACCGAGCTATGGAAGCAAAAGCACGCCAATTACTGGGGCCTATTCCTTGATTAAAAGCATCTTGTGATAGCATTACTAGAAATCCAATTAAGAAAAGATATTTAAACTTCATATTTAAAATTTTATTTTTTTGTCAATTACTTCATTAATTATTATTGATCAATTCAAAAATAAATAATATATTTTTATTAAGTTCATTATTTCGATAAAGGAAGTTTGTTGGGGGTTGTAGGGCAATTTTGGTGATGTGGCTAAACAGTAAAATACTACTATTCAAAAAAATGTAAAAGGTAGTCTTCACTAAATAACATAAAACCAAACAGCTCTTTTAAATTTAAATAATCTTGTTTGAATTTACTTTTTTCTATTTGACTATCGCTTAAGTGATAACCGGTAATGTTATAAAAGATTAGGTAATAATCACAATATGAATCGTATAATATCTTGTCCATATATAAATTTTTAAAAACAATTTTAGCTCTTTTGATGTCAGATGATCTTAAACTAAACATCGCATCTATAAGATCGTAAATAAATACATCAAGATAATTGTGAACATGAAATATGTCTAAAATATCTTCATAATACTTACTCATGATAAAGTTCAATTTTTTAAATCGTTTGGCTAAAAGTAGATGATGAATAAATTCATGTAAGAAATTTCTTATATCGTTTTCTTCAGCTATTAAATCAAAAAATAAACTCCAATAATATTGTTCTAAATTTTGATCAGAAATTTGTGAAGCATATAAAATTTGAAAACCTAAATAGCGCCCTCTTAAAGTTACAGGTAAGTTCATAAGAGTTGATTCGTCAATCCTTATCTTATTTGTTTGACCGTGATTTAAAAATTGAACTAGACCTTTAAGGAGTTTAATAAAAACCTTTTCTTGATGTTCCTTCTTTTTCTTATCTATCAGATCTATCAAATACCCATACCTTCCATTCATGTTAGTAAGATCTACATAAATATAAAGTACATTTTCCTTAAATTTTGTTATTTCAATCAAATTGGGCATGAGCTTTTTAAAATCGTTTAAAGGAATTGATTTTAGTTTTATAGAAATTAAAGAAGCTATCTTAACATTGAATTCTAAGGCTTCAATTTTATTTTTACCTGTTAAATTGAAATATTTTGAGTTGAAAAGCGTTTGGATATAGTTCCATTTTTCATATTGAACAGCATGTTCAAATAAGGCTATAAAATAATGGATACTCCCCTGGTATTTGATGATTTTATTTATGAAATTTAAATCTGAAGCAGTGAGATCTTCTTGGTATTTAAGGCGCTGTAATTTTACCTCCGTATGCCACAGTTCAAATTTATTTTTTTCTCTGATATAACTAAGATAGGACTGATATCCTAAAAAAAGTGATAACTTGTTTAAGGTATTTTGTCTTGCTTTAGTTTCAGGTAGCAAACCCCAAAAACGCCTTAAAGTATTATAACTTAAATCTACTATTTGATTTTCCCTTAGTATGTTTACAAATATTTTAATATCCGATGAGGACACAATTTTGAAGCCAATTTTTATCTCGATATCAGTTCGAAGTTGTTGTTGTTCTACTTTCATGTACTTATCAGTTTAAATAAAAGATGAACATCCCTACGACTATCATCAACAAGCCAGGAAGCGATTTCAAGTTGAGCTTCTCTTTTCCTAAGAATATTCCCAAAACTAGCGTTATAATTGGTGTTAAAAGCCCCATAAGTGACGAATAAATTGGGCTGGTAACTTTTAACCCTTTTAAACCTAAAAAAACTGCTAGGGTAATGGGTAAGGCAAAAATTACAAACTGCCATATGGGAATTTTCTTAGCTTTGAAAGTTCTTGGTTGCATTGATATGATGATCCCAGCAAAAATAAATACACACAACTCCTGAATAAAAGCAATTGCCACCTCAGGTATTCGCTCCAAAAAATCCATTTGTAAAATTAGTAGCATAGAAAAGCAACAATGTGCTAAAAAGAAGTATAGGTGAGCCTGTCTAGATTTTAGAGTAGTTGTCTGCTCTTTGAACTGTTTAAATATAAAATATAAATAGCCAAAACTTACAAATAACAACGAAAAAATATTCCAATACCAAGCATGATTTATTTGATACTCTAGAGTAAAGCCTAAAATAAAGGTGAATAAAAGGCTATAAATTGCATATTGTAAGAGACTTCCTTTCTTGAATCCAAGTACTAAAAAACTCAAACCTGCGAACCCCAAACTACTTATAATAAATAAGTTAAGGATCTCTTTTGGGGTAAATTCTTGTCGATTATAAAACAAAACCACTGCTAAAATTACTCCTAGAAACAAGCAAGTAAAGCTAGATCGTTTGAACATAATCACGTATATATTTTGTTTTAGAGTGAAATGCTTCCACAACAAATTATTAATAGAAAACAGTAAAACACTCGCAAATAAATATAACATATCATAAATATAAAGAAAATGAGCCAAATATGGGCTAGTTTTGTATGTTAAAAAAACTAAATTTACTAAGTAAAATGAAAAAAATAAGAGTTCAAAACATTCAATCTATCAGTTTTTAAATAAAGAATTATGATAAAAAATACGCTTATTAAATTGACTTTTCTGTTGCTCACTGTTTCCATTTTTTCTCAAACTCAATTTGAAGTCAATGTTAATGGAATAAAAGAGAATGATTCTATAAGAGTCATTGTACAAAAATCATCTGAATCCCTATTGAAAAAGTGGATCCATGCAAGTGATTCACCTACATCAGCTGTGTTTTCACTTAGCGATGGTAATTGGGCTGTCAAACTTGATGCAACTGGTTATACCTATCCTTCACAACAAGTAGTAAAGATCCCAAATGACACGCAAATAACTTTTGGTTTAACAGAAGCCACCGAAGGTGATTTTTCCTATAATTGGCGAGATGATGGAGCTGCTGCAGGGCATTCCACACAATCTTATGTTGCTGAACCTACTCAAATTACAGTAATCAACAACACCGTTTCTGTTCCTACAAATTTTTCTTCTATTAAATTGCGAACAGAATATGGAGTAATACTTTCTGACGATGTTGAACCTTGGTCAAATGAAGATGCATACAGATTGTACAAAATGTTTTCTAACTTACCCGATAACACATATGGAGAAGGTTCAAAGGTTGATTATTCTACTGGTGAAAATGTTAAGGGAGTATTTTATTTGTCCAATGAAGAAATTTTTGAGGATATTTCTATTGAGGAAATTGACGGTATTAAACATGCTACAGTTAGCCAGATTGCCTTTACCTATGCCAACCCACAAATTGTAAAATTAGATGGGATTCGAGGAAAGTTTTTCTCTAAACGCTTATATCATTCGGTGGTAAACTTTATCACAAATTTTGCACAGGATACCAATGCATTAAATAATCTTGCTCAAGAAAGTTTTGGGATTAGATTCTTGAGTCCAAATGACGAGCTAGAGAATTTAATGAATGAAACCAAGTCTAACTTTCAAGAATTTTATAACTCAGAAAAACTTGAAATTCTTGCCATGTTTGAAGAACTTCCTGAAGGGTTTCATAAACAAGAGGGGTTAAAATATTTAGTTCGTAGAATAGATGGTCAAGAACACCCTGATCCTACTTATAAACCAGCTGCCGCAATTGCTTGGACAGGCTTAAAAACTACAGAATTTATGAGCAAAGCTTTTATTGGAGGGAATTTAAGTGATACAAGACGTTTAATTTTACACGAAAAAGCACATTTTTTATGGGAATATACTTTTGATGACACAACCAAAGAGGATTGGACAGAACTTGGAGGTTGGTTTGAAGATCCAACGTCTGCATCGGGATGGTCAACCTACAATACTACAGAATTTGTTTCTGCCTATGCACATGCAAAAAATCCAAATGAAGATATGGCTGAATCAATTGCCATTTACTTGACTAATCCAGATAGATTGATCAATGTCTCTATGGTTAAATACGAGTTTATCCGAGATAGAATCATGCACGGTACAAGATATGTAGCACAAATACGAGAAGACTTAACTTTTACCGTGTATAATTTATATCCAGATTACACCTTTCCAGGTAAAATCATAGAACTTGACTTAGAAGTTGAAGGTGCTCCAGAAGAGGATAAAATAATCACAATGAAAGTAATTCTTGATTCTGATGATCCTGCTGTAGACGGAGCCGTAGAAGTTTATACTAGATTTTCATCATCTATAGGAACTATTTTTGATATAAGATTACACCCACAAAATGGCACTATAGATTCAATTCTTGTAGGTTCTGCTACTCTAAGTAAGCATGCTAAATCTGGATACTGGAATCTTGGTTCAGCTGCTATTTTTGATCAGGTTAGAAACCAACGATATGAAAACACCTCAACTGTAGGAGCAAAACTATGGATTGAAAGTCCTTTAGAAGACACAACGCCTCCTAAATTTATTGAGTATTCGGCAGAGAGAGTCGAGGGCAACTTTAACATTGGCAATGGATTTAATGCTACTCTTGATGAAAATGGTACGCCAGGGCAAGCCATCAAAGTGGTTGCTAAATGGGAAGAGACTCTCAGTGTAGGAACAGCTAATATGAGAATTGATTTTCCCAACCCTGATCAATCTGAAACATATTATAAGGAACTTGGAACACAAGCAAAAGACCAAAATCAATTTGTAAAGGAAATGGAAGGATATCTTTTTATCGAAGATTATTTTCCTTCAGGGGAATATGGATTTGTAGAAATGTATATCGGAGACGAGGCAGGTAACAGCTCCTGGGTTAATATTTCGGAAGATCCTAATAATACTTATACCGATGGTACTAGTGCTTTTGCCGCTGTTAGAAAAACCATTTACATAGAGACAGCGTTTCCAGACATAGTAAAACCAGAAATGGATCAAAATAATATTACAGTAACCGCAGAGCCCACAAATCCTGAAGCTCCGAATGGTGAAACAAGGGTAGATATCAATTTTAACGCCAGGGATTTGTCAGATTTTCCAGGGCATGAAGCGGGAATTAGAAGTGTATCGTTAATTCTTCGTGACCCTCAAGGAAAACAATTTGGTTATCAAACAGGGAATACTACCATGAATCATCCTGATTTAGATCTTGCAAATGAGGATCCTGATAGGAATTCGAATTGGAAAAATTATAGATTTGATTTGGTACTGCCACAAGGTTCTGCTGCGGGAGTTTGGGGAATTTCAGACATCATCATACAAGATAAAGTAGGTAATACTAAGAGTTATAATTTTGTGGAATATGTTCGTTTTGATACCATAGATTCTGAAATAACTCTAGACACACCCCTTGAAATTGAAATTTTAGACAAGGTCATTAATGCAGGGAATGTGGGTTCTATTAAAGTTAGTATGAGCTGTACTCCATGCGAAGGATTAAATTATGTAGCTACAATTTACTCTAGATTTGGGGGTGGAGCTGTCGTCAGAAACGAAGGAACTCTTACTGCAAACGAGGTTATTATTGAAAATATGAACACTGAAGGAATCTTGGATGGAGAAGTAAATTTGACAGTTCAAATTACAGACTCAGAAGATAAATTGGTAACTACCAAAACTACAGCCTACACCAAAGATGTTGTATATCCTAAAGCCTATTACACGAGATCTAATCTCCAGAATGATGGCTCATCAAGCATCGATGATTTACTAATTGATGTAGTTGTCGAAAGTGAAGATGTTGGTGGAACCTATTCAGCTAGCGCACAAAACTACAATTCAAATGCATCAAGAATCTTCGGAGTTAAACAATCAAATACAACGGACCCTCTAACGTTTAAGGGAGATATTTCATCGGAAGAGTTTAATATTTCAAACCTAGACTTATCTTCCTTAGAGGATGGGTATATTGAGATCAAATTAGAAATAACAGATCCAAATGGTAATCTAGGTGAGGAACCTTATGTTACTTATTATTTAATTGAAAACAATTCAATAAGTTATGCAGGAACCTCCCTGAGTACAGATGACATTGAAGCAAATGAGTTTGTGATATTTCCAAACCCAACATCCTCATTCATACATATATCTTTTGATTTTTCTACGGCTAAAGTTTTTGATTTAACAGGAAGAGAACTCATAAAGTCAAGTTCTCAAACAATAGATCTTTCAAAATTAACAAAGAATATATATCTGTTAAGAACCTATGATGATTCAAATAGGATCATAGGCTCCTTCAAGCTCATAAAGAAATAAACAAACAAAAATCCAGCAATTTGCTGGATTTTTTTATTATTTTAATATTTGAAGATTGGTTACTTCTAAATTGGTTAGGGGTCTCCATCGACCTCTTGGTAAGTTTTTCTTGGTAAGCTCTGCAAAAACAACCCTATCTAATTTATTCACTTTATACCCAACATGTTCAAAAATTTTACGAACAATTCTATTTCTACCAGAATGAATTTCAATTCCTATTTCTGATTTTGGTTCACCATTTACATAGGATATTGCATCGATAAATACTTTTCTACCTTCTATAATCACTTCTCCACGTAATTTCTCTAAATCTCTTAATTCTAGTTTTCTGTCTAGAGAAGCATGATATAATTTTCGAACATTGTGTTTAGGATGCGTTAATTTTTTTGCCAAATCGCCATCATTAGTAAATAACAACAATCCTGTCGTATTTCTATCCAACCTCCCAACTGGATATATTCTTTCTTTGGACGCATTCGCAATTAGCTCCATGACCGTTTTTCTACCGCGATCATCGTCCATTGTGGTGATATAATTTTTAGGCTTATTTAAAAGAACATACTTTTTTTGCTCTGGAGTGATGGAAGTTCCATCAAAACGGACAACATCATCTGGTTGCACCTTATACCCCATCTCTGTGACAAGTTTCCCATTTATCTCCACACTTCCATGCTCAATATACGTATCCGCTTCTCTACGAGAACAGATTCCTGAATTTGCAATGTATTTATTTAATCGAATTCCTGACGATGCATCAGATTGTGGAGTCTCTTTAATTTTTTTGAACTCTTTTTTGGTGCTTTTCCTGTTTAAAGGAGTCTTTTTTTTACCTTCTTGTCGTCCTCTCGACGAGTTTTTGTTTGATTTCATTACTTAGAATAAATTTTTTGCAAAAATAGGGATAAAAATCTTAATTTAATCTGTCCATCACTTTTTCTACTAAGAGTGAGGTGTCTATAAATATTATAGAAAAAACACCTATTAAAAGGAGTATCTTGAGAACATTATGCATCCTTCTATAATGCTTTAGTTCTGATGATTTCCAAAGATAAATCCCTAAAAAAAAGAAAACAATTAAAACAATATAAAAATAATACTTCATGTAACTTAATGCAGGAAAACTAAATAAAATGATAATTGGAAATATCGTTAAGGTCAATAAAAAAAGGCATACTAACTTGGTTTTTTTCTCTCCATAGACAATAGGAAAGGTGTCATAGTTATGAACTACTGCTCCTTTCATACTTTGTAAGTCTTTTAACAACTCTCTGATCATGATTACTAAAAACAAAAAAAATGCATGCACAAAAATGATCTTCGAAAAGTTTTTAAAATATACAAAAACTGCAAAAAAAGGAAGAATTGTAAGCATCGTCGCAGAAAAAACTCCGATCGATGGATACTTCTTAAGCTTATGGGAATAAAACCAAATACCAAAAATATAAATAGTAAAAAAGAAGGCGGCTCTCCAAGAAATAAGAAGTCCAAAAAAAACTCCTAAAATATTTAAAATAAAATACAATGATAACTTGGTAGATTGTTTTACATAATTATCAATTCTTGCTTTCAATGGACGATTGATTTTATCAAGTTTTGCATCATAAAAATCATTAATCAGATAGCCAGACGCCACCACACATATTGTTGCTAAAATGATATAAAATAAATGAATATCGAAAAGGGTGTTTTTAAGTATTTTTGTAGGAGAAAATATAAAAATCGCTGCTAAATATTGAGCGATAATTAAAACAAGAATATTGTATCCTCTTATCACAGAAAAAAAACTGAAAAATTTGAGAATAGAAATATTGAGTTTAGGGGAAAACATATAACTAGAACCTGTAAACCAACTCTAATTTGTGGTCTTTCAGGATTTTTTGAGTTTTTTTATAATCTTCTGTAAAACCTAAAATATAGCCACCTCCACCAGAGCCACAAAGTTTCAAATAATAGGCATTACTTTGTAATCCCTGTTCCCAAACCTTATGAAAAGCGTCTGGAATCATTGGTTTAAAGTTCTTTAAAACAATTTTAGACAATGATTTTACATTCCCAAACAACGACTTGATGTTTCCTTGTAAAAAATCTTCGATACAAGCATCCGTTATTGTTGAAAAATCTTCGCTAATCATTTTTCTGAAACCTTCATTTTTCATCTTGTTCATGAAAATACTTACCATTGGTTCTGTTTCTCCAATTTGTTCAGAATCTAACAAAAAAACAGCCCCTTTGCCTTCTTTCTGTGAAGGAATTCCTGCTGGCTCTATGTTCTCTTTAGAATTTATTAAAATAGGTAAGCTTAGGTAACTATTTAGAGGATCTAGACCAGAGCTTTTACCGTGGAAAAAAGATTCCATTAAAGAAAATATTTGTTTCAGTTTTAACAATTTTTCTCGAGTCAAATTTTCTAAAACTGTAATTTTATCAGCAGCATATTTATCATAAATTGATGCCACTAAAGCACCGGAACTCCCAACACCGTAACCTTGTGGAATTGAGGAATCAAAATACATACCGTTCGTAAGATCTGTCTGTAAATCATTTAAATTGAAAGAAACCAATTGTGTCTCCAAAGAAGCCAAATACTTATAAAACAAACGTAAGTTTTGGTTGGATGTTTTGGAAGTGCCTTGTAGGTCTCGAGAAGACTTTAAAGCGCCCCTATATGCATTATAAGGAATTGCTAACCCCTTAGAGTCTTTTATAATTCCATATTCCCCAAAAAGAAGAATTTTTGCATAAAATAGTGGTCCTTTCATTTATCTTTAAATATAACAATACAAAAATACAAAATAATTATGTGAGTAGAATCTTATTAAAAGTTTTTGTAAAAAGTCTTCCAAACTCCTACTTTTTTTCCTTTTTTATAACGTCCTCTTTCTTTAATTTTTCCATTCTCATAATATATTTTCCAAAAACCCTCTTCAAGTTCATTTTCAAATTTTCCAGAAACCTTCAGACTTCCTGTTTCATAGAATTCAGAGAAATTTGCAATAAGCATATTGTTTGAATAGGAAATTTTTCTATACATTTTACTGCTCTTATAAAAATACAATAATTTTTGAGGATCCTCTTGGGAAAATTTATAATAAACTGAATTTAATTGATCTGTTTTATTTAAATTTTGATCTAACCAGATTTTTTCTTGAGCAGAAACAGTTATTGAAAAAAGAAAAATAATGATTGATATATTCTTGACAAGAGCATTCATTTGACTTTTCATTTTAAACTAGAAACTTACAATTGAGCAGCTCCATAACCCACACTATCACAAATGTAATGATTTTTTTGACAGTACTTAGATAGCTGGTTTTCAATAAATTGGTTTACTGATTCCTTTTCTAATTCAGGGTATAAAACATGTACATTAGCACCCGCATCTAATGTAAAACAAAGATTACTATCATGCTCTTTTCTGTATTCCCAAATACGATTGATAATCTCCAAAGTATTTGGTTTCATTAGCACAAAATAAGGAGTACTTGTTAACATCATTGCATGTAGGGTCAAAGCTTCACTTTCAACTAAATTTACAAACGCCTTAATGTCTCCATTTTGAAGAATTTCTACCATTTTAGACATGTTTTCATTGGCTTGTTGAAAACGATTTTCTGCATATGGGTGATCGTGCATTAGATTATGACCCACCGTACTTGACACTTGTTTTTCTCCTTTGTCTACCAATAAAATTGCATCTTGATAATTTTCAAAAACGGAATGTACTTTATAAGGAAACTGAATACCAAACAAATCTGAACTTCCTTCAATATTTGGGTGAGTTCCCCAAACAACCAAAGGGCCTTCTATACTTCTACTTGCACTTCCAGAACCTAAACGCGCTAAAAAAGAAGCTTTTTTATTGATAAATTCTTTTGTTAAAGTAGGATTTAACGCATGTTCTAAACTCATTAAACACATGGCAATGGCACTTAAGCCACTTGCCGAAGAAGCGATTCCACTTGAATGCGGGAAAGAATTCTCTGAATTAATTGTCATTTTATATTCAAATATATAAGAACAATAGTCTTGAATTCTTGTAAAAAAATCTGCAATTTTTGGCTTAAATTCCTCTTTTTCTTTTCCTTCAAAAAACAACTCAAAATCAACTGAAGAGGTTTTTTCTTTTTTCTCAAACTTGATCGTTGTAATTGTGTGGCAATTGTTTAGCGTAAAACTAATAGAAGCATTTTTAGGAATTTGAGGATTGCTTTTTCCCCAATATTTAACCAGCGCAATATTACTTGGTGTTTGCCAGGAAAAGTTCGCTTTTTCAATTGAGTCTTTAAATGATTTCGTAATAAATTGTGCTGTATCCAAATTCTTAATTTTGCATCAAAGATAAAACTATTTCAAAGAAATTTTAGTTAACTTTTTAAGTACATTTTCTTTATAAGTTCTACTTATAGGAATTGCATTTTTTTCAATTTCAATAAATTCATTCGTGTAAGAATATATTTTACTCAAATTAACAATATAAGATCTGTGGATTCTTAAAAATTGTTGTGAAGGCAGTTTGATTTCAAAATTACTAATAGTTTCTCTCGTTACTAAAATCTTACATATTGTATGAATTTTGATATAATCCGATAAACTCTCAACATATAGGATTTCATCAAAATTTATCTTTACCATCTTGCGTTCTGAACGCACAAAAATATAATCGTTCTTTACTGGAGTTTCTTCAATATCAACTTGCTTAAAAATAACAGATTGTTTGTCAAAAAACTTGTTTACTGCTTGAAAAAAGCGATCAAAAGCAATTGGTTTTAATAAATAATCTACAGCTTGTAAATCAAATCCATCAATAGCATATTCTCTGAAAGCGGTTGTGAAAATGATTTTAGATTTATTGTTTATAGTTTTAGCTAAAGACAAACCAGAAATATCAGGCATATTAATATCTAAAAAAAATAAATCTATATTTTGAGAATTTAATACTTCGAAAGCCTCCATTGCATTTTTGCAACTTTTTACCAAATTTAAAATTGGAATTTTAGCCACAAAAGTTTCTAGAATATTTCTAGCAATTGGCTCATCATCAACAATAACACAATTAATGGTAATCATTTATTTTTTTATTAAATTGATAATTAAAATAACGAAGAAAACTTAAGATTTCTCGTCATTCGTTACTCATTTTGTCGAAATGACAATTTTAATTAAAACTCAATCTTTAAATATACTTTAAAAGTATCATTATTTTCAATTATTTCTAATTCATGTTTGTCTGGATACAACATTTCTAGACGTTTTCTAATATTTGAAAGTCCGATTCCTTTATTCTTTTCTTCTTTTCTTTTGGATGAATTTTGAATCTCAAAAAACAAACAATTATTTTCTATTTTCAACTGAATATCTACATTTAAAACTCCGTCAATAATTACGCCATGTTTAAAACTATTTTCTACAAAAGGAATTAATAACATTGGAGGAATCTGATGGTAATCATTCAATTTCGCTTTATTGAAGTTCACTTTTAAAGTATCATGAAAACGCATTTTTTCTAAAGAAATATAATCCTCCAAATGATTTACTTCTTCTATTAAAAGTCCTTTAGGTTTTTCTACTTTATATAAAATATAATCCAACAAATTAGATAATTTTAAAATCATTTCTGGCGCTTCATCTTTCTTTGTCAAAGCAAAACCATAAATTGTATTTAGAGAATTAAACAAAAAATGTGGATGAATTTGCATTTTCAAGAACCTCAACTCTTGCTTTTTAAGTTGAAGTTGTGTTTCTAAAAACTTACTTTTTAAATCGTCTGTTTTAACTTGAGATAAGTAATTATGAACGACTAAACCTATTACAATTACAAACAAAACAACAATATAAACACCCAAAATTATAAAAGTTAAACTTTTAGTTAAAGGAATTACGGAATCGCTGTCTGGGTTTTCTAATAAAACGAAACCATATAATATGGATAAAATTAAAAAACAGGTAGAAATAATAAACGCATAAATACTATATAAAATAAAATAGAAATATTTCTTTTTATGAAGATAATTTGGGATTAAATAATATAAGAAGAAGTAACAAACAAATATTGTAGTAGGCATTAAAAATCCAGAAAATGCATTTACATATTTTATATTATTACTTCCGTATCCTAAAAAGTAAGTGTAAAAAAAATACACACCAATCCAAAAAAAAGTGTGTAGGACCGTTTTTAAAATCAAACTAACAAAAGGATTTGAATTTTTCATTAATGGGCAATATCTATTTTTTTATGAAAAATATTATGTTTTTGAGACGAAATTCAAAAAACAAACGTAATTCTACCAATTTAAGGTGTTTTTGTTAAAAACAGTAATTATTTAGTCGTTTACAGTTCGATTTTCTTAGAACATCGTTTTTTTTATATTGTAAGTTACTTTAAAATACTTTTGTATGTATATTAATACTAAAAATAACTTATTATGAAATTATTACCTGTAAGTATCTTAAATAATGGTGGTCCAATATTTATGTACACAATCTTAGTCGCACTTTTAATTTGTATCATTTTAATAATTAAAGCACTCTTAAAAAGTGATTCAAATGGAAAAGCTTTAAAACTGATAAAATCTGTAAGTTTATTTGCACTAGTTTGGGGTTTTTTAGGAATGATGATTAGTTTAATTATTGCTTGTGACGCCATTTCTGTAGCTAATCGGATTGAACACAATATATTAGCTATTGGTTTAAAATTAGCTTTACTTTCACCTACTTTTGGAATAATTACCTTTTTAATTGCAAGACTTGGAATTATAGCACTTATTTTAAAGGAAAAGCAATAGCTCCTTTAAATACATATAAATACTCATTTCATTAATTCTAAAACAGCTATTTTTGTAACAATGAAAAATGGAAAAGTCTTTCTGCTTTTAAATGGAGAAACTCCTGTAAAAACACCAGAATTAAATGATTATGAAATCATTTGCGCAACAGACGGAGCTTATCATTTTTTAAAGGAGAAGGGCATAACTCCTGATTTTATTTCTGGCGATTTTGATTCTATAGAGGACCCTCCTAAAGAAATAGAAGTAATTCACACACCAAACCAAGCATGTACTGATTTTGATAAAATCCTTCAAATTTTGAAAGACAAAGGGCATAAAACCATCGATGTATATGGTGCAAGTGGAAAAGAACAAGATCATTTTTTAGGAAATTTACACACTGCCATTCAATGGAAAGAAAAATTAAGTCTTACTTTTTATGACAATCATGGTTCCTATTTCTTGGCAAAGAAAAAAAATCCAATTCTAAATTGTAAAGACAAAATAATTTCTTTGATTCCTTTTCCAAAAGCAACAGAAATCATTACAAAGGGATTAAAATATTCATTAAACAAGGAAGATTTAACTTTTGGCAAAAAAATAGGAACAAGAAATATAGCCCTAGAAAATAATATAGAAATCACCTTCGAAACGGGCGAACTCTTTATTTTTATCAATCATTAAAAAATAAATATGAGTAAAAAAATAAAATTACTGTGGGATTTTAGAGGCGAAGATGCCAAAGAAACCGCAAAACATCATACAATACATTTAAAAGAGTTTGCATCTATTGAAAAACTCCCTTTTTATGCAATAGACATTCATGAAAAAAACCCTATGTTGGTTGCTGCTTTTATAACGATAGATGAAAGCGACATGAAGATCTACAGGGATGCTCTGAAACCGCATCGTGGTGAAATTGCGTAATTTATTTTTACAGAGTTCGCCAACTAAGGAAAGAATATTTTCTAACTTTTATCAATATAAAGAAACCTTTCTTATACCACAAGGTAAAGCTACTTCCATTTAATACCGCAACCCATACTTGGTTGTTGCTTTTGTAAAACAGGTTTGTTTTCTAATAGATTGTATAAAGAATTTCGAATATCTTTTCCTGAAACAGGTTTCTCGTTTCCAGGTCTTGAATCATCTAATTGACCATGATAAACCAATTTTAAAACTTCATCAAAAACATAAAAATCTGGAGTACATGCTGCTGCATAATCCTTTGCAACTTTTTGATCTTCATCATACAAATATGGAAAAGGATATTTTAAATCTTTGGCAAGTTGCTTCATTAAATGTGGGGCATCTTGTGGATATTTTTCAATATCATTAGAACTAATCGCGATAAAATTGATTCCTTTCTTCTGATACTGGGAAGCCATTTTAACCAATTCATCATTTACATGAATTACATACGGACAATGATTACAAATAAATAGGATTACAGTGCCCTTTTCTCCTCTTAATTCTGAGAGCGTAACAATTTGATCATTGATCGTGTTTCGCAGTGTAAAATTGGGCGCAATGATTCCGAGCGCTAGTTCATTGGATACTGTTAATGCCATCTTTATTTTTAATTTTTTGATACAATCTTTGGTTTTATGATCATAAAAACGGTTTATTGTTAGCGCTAATCGCAGAGCGCATTTGCACAAATATACCCGCCAGTCCATGCATTCTGAAAATTGAAACCACCAGTAACTGCATCAATATTTAAAACTTCACCCACAAAAAAGAGGTTCTTATGTTTTTTACTTTCAAAGCGTTTAAAATTAATTTCTTTCAAATCAATTCCTCCAGCGGTCACAAATTCATCTTTAAAAGTGGTTCTTCCGTTGGCATTAAAAACTCCCTTGGTTAATTGATTGGCTAAGTTTTCTAATTGATGATTATTTAAATCCGCCCAATTTTGTGTTGATTTTATCTCAGATGCTATCACAAATCGCTCCCACAATCTTTTTGAAATTTCTGTAAATGGCGATTTTAAGATTACAGTTTTACGGGGTTCTTTCTTTTTTAAATTTAATAAAACATTCAACACTTTAGCGGTTGGTCTAGATAACCAGTTTACCTCCACGTTATATTGGTAGTTTTTATCCGCCAAAATTCTAGCTCCAAAAGCGGATAGTTTTAAGACAGCTGGCCCACTCATCCCCCAATGTGTAATTAATAAAGGCCCGGAAGCTTCTAATTTTGTATTGCTAATTTTTACAGTTGCATTCGGCACAGAAGTCCCAAGTAAGTCCAACAATCTTTTGTCATTAATATTAAACGTAAACAAGGAGGGTACAGGTGCTATAATTGCGTGATCTAGGCTTTCACACAGCTGCCAGACTTTTTTAGAACTCCCTGCTGCAATCACTAATTTATCCGCTTCAAAAACCTGCGATTTCGTATTGATAATCCATTTATTTTCTTGACGAGAGACAGAATTCACTCCATGATTTGTGAACACTTTAATTTTTAACTCCTCTACCGCTTTTTGAAAACAATCTATAATTGCTTGACTGGTATTTGCTTCAGGAAAAACACGATTATCAGCTTCAATTTTTAGGGGGACCCCTTTGTTATCAAACCATTCAAAAGTATCTCCGGTCATAAACTGATGAAAAGGCCCAAGTAATTCTTTTTCACCTCTTGGATAAAATTTTACCAATTCTTTTGGTTCGAAACAAGCATGAGTTACATTGCACCTACCGCCTCCGGAAATTTTCACTTTTTGTAAAACATCTTTCCCTTTTTCTAAAATAATAATATCTAATTCAGGATTATTTTCTTTCGCATTGATGGCTGTAAAATATCCTGCTGCTCCGCCTCCAATAATAATTACGTTGTTCATAAAACCATTTCTGAGTAGGAAAGAATTGTTTCAAATCCTCTATTTTTAAAATAGTCAGGTGTAGAGGAATTTCCTGTTGCTAATATAAAGTCTCCACCCCAAGCACCTAAACTTTTTATTTCTCCAAAATAATCTGGAAATAAGCGTTCTTTTACCGGTTTTAGTTTGATAATCGAACTGATAATTCTTTCATGTTCAACAATCAACGTATCAAAATCTTCCAATGATGTTGCCTCTAAAAACCGATCAGAAATTGCTGAAATCATTTCTATTTCTTTTTCAGTATTCTGGTTACTTTCTCTAAACTTCGCAATTCCTTCTTTAGAATCTTGTTTCGCATTCAGATGTACAAAAAATAAATTCTCTTTGAATGTTGGGTTAAATGCTACTTGATGTACCATTGGTTTTTTATCCTTTATTTGATAAAAAATTGGTGCATTATTTTGAGCACAAGCAATGTCATAACCACTCCCTTTAAAAGAGTTCCAAAGTAATTTAAAAGGATCTACTTTTGCCCATGAAGCAATAGAATTTATTAACGTGGAGGAACTTCCCAAACCCCAGTTTCTTGGAAAAGTCAGTGATGTTTTAACTATATATCCATGTTCAGAGTTCAAAAAATTAGGATTTAAACCTCTTGCCTCTTGTAGGATCTCTAAAAGTGTTTCTGCAATCACTTCTGCATTTCCTTGGGTATCGGAAGTATAGGTACAACTTACCAAACGAAATTTTGATACCTCAAAAACAGCTTCAAACCAGCAATTCCCATTGGGCGAAAAACTTCCCCAAATAAGTTGTGGTTCTTTGATTGTTTCAACCACCAGATCCTGTCCAAATTTCGTCGGAACTGCTAAAGATTTAGCACCCTCTAAGACTAAATATTCACCTGTTAATAACAGCTTTCCGTTAGAATAATAGTTTGTCATTTTCTCAAAGCTTTTATTTTTTCAACAACAGCAGAATGCGTCACTGTTTTGTTATCAAAATAAGCAGTAACAAGCTGTTTTTCTTGATCGTTTAAATGAAACTGATTTAAAATATTCTGTAAATGCATTTTCATGTGACCTTCCTGAATTCCCTTGGTCGTTAAAGCTCTTAAAGCTGCAAAATTTTGAGCCAATCCTGCCGCTGCCATAATTTGCATCAAAGTTTTTGCAGAAGGTTTTTGCAACATTTCCAAAGATAACTTTGCCATTGGGTGAAGTGCGGTTAACCCGCCAACAGTTCCTAAAGCTAGGGGTACCTCTATCCAAAATCTAAAAATTCCATCTTTAATTTCACAATGAGACAAACTTTTATATTGCCCAGATCTTGATGCATAGGCATGTGCCCCTGCTTCAACTGCCCTAAAATCGTTCCCCGTTGCTAAAACAACTGCATCAATACCATTCATGATTCCTTTATTGTGCGTAACCGCTCTGTAAGGTTCTACGGAAGCAATTTGTACTGCTTGACGAAATTTTTCTGCAAATTTCTGAGGATTTTGCCCTCCCAATTCCTCAACTTTACAACTTACTTCTGCACTTACCAAACATTCTGGAACATAATTGGATAAGATGCTCATGACAATTTCTATGTCTTGTTTTTCAAACGTTTTTGCAATGGCTTCCAAACAAGAATTTATAAAATTTGCACCCATTGAATCTTTCGTTTCAAAAGTAACCTCTAATTGATAGTAATTGGATAATGCATCCGTTTTATCAACCAATTGAATCTCTAGAATCCCACCACCACGTTTTTCCATATTTTTTGTGATGGATGCTGTCGCTAGTAATAATTCCGTCTTATTTTCATCAAAGTAATCTTGCAATACACTTCCATCACCAGCATACATAAAATGGACGTGTCCAATTTTTGTTGTGCCAATAACCTTTGTTTTGAAACCTCCTCTGGTACTCCAAAACTTTGCCACTAAAGAAGCTGCAGCCACAACAGAACTTTCTTCTACAACCATAGGAATTACATAGTCTTTGTTGTTTATTACAAAATTAGGAGCAATCCCAAAAGGCATGTAAAAGTTAGAAATCGTATTCTCTATAAAATCGTCGTGAAGTTGCTGTAAAGCAGTATCGGAGTTCCAATATTGAGTAATGGTTTTTAGCGTTTCAGATTGATTGTGAAAATAGTTTTCAATTAACCAATTTATTTTTTCTTTCTTACTTAACTTAGAAAATCCTGAAATAATTTTGCGCATTTATTTGGGTATAAATCTATCAAATACAAAGATAAGTCAATCTACAAGAACAGTAAAGTATATTGAAGATTTCTACTTTTTTAAGATATTTTTTGCTGATTTTTACGTAAACTTGGCAGAGTTTTATTAAAAACTTATTTTTATTAGGATGATAATCTCTGATACTGAAAAATAAAAAAGAAGTTTCTAGAAAAACACTGAACAAATAAATGAAATACTTCAATAGAAAATAAAAGCATAAATTATGAGTAATACGGTTAAATTACCACATCAAAAAGAATTATTTGGACACCCTGTCGGATTGTATGTATTATTTTTTGTTGAAATGTGGGAACGTTTTTCCTACTATGGAATGAGAGCAATACTTACCTTATATCTTGCTGCTCCAATTATTTTAGGAGATCCACAATCTGGCTTTGGCTGGACTAATGGGGAAACACTTTCTTTTTATGGAACGTATACTATGTTTGTTTACTTAACTTCAATACCAGGAGGTTGGATTGCGGATAAATTTATCGGTCAGAAAAAAGCAGTCATGTTAGGCGGAATTTTACTTTGTATAGGTCATAGTATTTTAGCGGTTAATACTCAATGGGCTTTTTTTACGGGTCTTATTTTTATTGTTTTAGGAGTTGGCTTTTTAAAACCAAACATTTCTACTATGGTTGGAGGGTTATACAAACAAGGAGACGATCGAAGAGATAAAGGTTTTTACATCTTTTATATTGGGATTAATTTAGGCGCTTTCTTAGGCGCTTTAATCGTTGGTGCAGTAGCTGCTAAATATGGTTGGCATTATGGTTTTGGTTTAGCTGGAATAGGAATGGCTTTGGGTCAAGTAGTGTATGTTTACGGTTTAAAATTTCTAGGATCTGTTGGTGATTTTATTGGTAATGAAGATTCTCCAAATAAAGATTTATTAAAAAAACCTCTAAACAGCGTTGAAAAAGACAGAATGCTAGTGATGTTTTTATCGTTTTTAATTATCATCGTTTTTTGGGGTGCTTTTGAGCAAGCTGGTGGACTAATGAGTTTATATACAGAGCAAAAAACAAATAGGATATTAAGCTTCTCGGTACCTTTTATCGGTAATGAAATTCCTGCTGCTGTATTCCAATCGATTAATGCTTTTTTTATTATTGTTTTAGGAACAGCCGTTGGAAGTTTTTGGCATAAATGGAAAAATAAGGGAAAAGAGTCTTCTTCATTATTTAAAATGGCAATTGGCGTGATTATTATGGCTTTTGGGTTTTTATTTATGAGCAAGGCCGCTTCAGAAGTTCTTATGAACGGAAGTGAAGTTGCTGAAAAATCTGCGATGATATGGCTAGTACTTGCATATTTATTTCATACAATTGGGGAATTATGTGCTTCACCGGTAGCTTTATCTTTTATAACAAAGTTAGCGCCGATTAAGTATGCTTCGTTTATGATGGGTGCCTACTTTGCAGCGACAGGATTAGGAAATAAAGCCGCTGGTTATATTGGTGGATTGTCAGAAAACGCGGGTGACTTTGAAGTCTTCACAGGTATTGCAATTACCTGTACTCTCTTTGGTATTTTAATCATAGCAATTTTAAAACCATTAAAAAGGTTAACCCACGGAGCTGAAGATTTAGAAATAAACTAAAATTATTTTAATTTTAAACTAAAAAATTATGACTACAGATATTGAAAACATGTTTAAAGACAAAGTTCTTGGGCACCCCGCAGGGCTTTTTGTCCTATTTTTTACTGAAATGTGGGAACGTTTTTCCTACTACGGAATGCGAGCATTGCTTGTCATGTTTTTTACTGCCTCTCTTTTAGATGGTGGATGGGGATGGCCAAGAGAACATGCTTATGCAATTTTTGGAACCTATACTTCATTGGTATACCTATCTACCTTATTAGGTGGGTATTTTGCTGATAAAAAAATTGGATATCGCTACGCAGTAGCCATTGGTGCTTTACTCATGACGTTGGGTCATGGAGCCATGGCTATTGAAACACCTTTCTTTATCTATCTGGGTTTAACATTATTGGTTTTTGGAAGTGGTTTTTTTAAACCAAACATGACTTCCATTATCTCAGAAATGTACAAAGGTAAAGACGAAAAAAAAGATGGTGCCTATACGATCTTCTATATGGGAGTGAATGCGGGTGCTTTTTTAGGAATATTATTGTGTGGATATTTAGGCGAGCAAATAGGATGGCGATGGGGATTTGGCTTAGCAGGAATTTTTATGCTATTTGGATTGCTTCAGTTTTGGTTTGCTCAAAATATTTTTGGTGACATCGGTAAAAAGCCCTTAAAAATTGATGCAACTATAGTAGAAACAAGTGCTGATGAACCTAAATTAAATCCATTTACATCAGTTCAATTGGGTCTTATAGCGATCGCTGGAGTTTTGGGGCTTTCATGGATATTAAATGATCCTGTTGCTAAAATATCTGAAGGTGCTTATAATTTATTTGACTTTAGTTTGTTTGGAATGGAAGGATCTAATCTTGCAATTCTCTCAGCGCTGGGAATCTTCTTATTATTATTGTTTATTAGAATTCCTAAATATGATAAAATAACTCGCGACCGAATGATTGCTGTTATATTCTTTGCCTTTATTACGATTTTCTTTTGGGCAATTTTTGAACAAGCACCAAGTTCATTAACCATTTTTGCTAGAGATTATACTCAACGAGTTCTTGAAGGCAATGCTGCTTTAATTTTTAAGGTTGTAAATTCTATGATGACCATCATTCCATTGGGAATTATTACATGGGTATTGTGGTTATTGTTTAAGAAAACTTTTTCTAAATATGCACTTTCAAATATATTTTTAGCAATTAGCTTTCTTATTATTTGGGGAATTGCTATTTGGATGTTATCCATAGAATTTGGTAAAGAAATTGCTGAAGTACCAGCCTCTTGGTTTGGCGTTTTAAATTCTTTATTTATTATTGCTTTTGCTCCTTTGTTTTCAAAATGGTGGGAGAGCAAATACAATCCAAATGCCAACATGAAATACGCCATAGGGATGGTTTTACTAGGCATAGGAATGGCATGTGTGGCTATAGGAGCTTCTTCTATAGAGCCAGGTGCTAAAACTGCGTCTGTAAGCATGATCTGGTTGATCTTAGTGTATTTCTTTCATACCATGGGAGAATTGTGTATTTCACCAGTGGCGCTATCTTATGTGAGTAAATTAGTACCTGGTAGAATGATTGCCATGATGTTTGGTATTTGGTACTTGGCTGTTGCTATTGGAATGAAGTTAGCAGGTGTCTTTGGCGAAGCTTCAGAAGGGATTGCACAATCTGAAGGACTAAGTTATTTCTTCTGGTTATTAACTGCTGTAGCTGTAGGTTTAGGAGTTATCTCTGCTTTGTTATATCCAGTTATAAAAAAATTAATGCATGGAGTCCGATAATCAGGATTAGAAAATAGAGAAGGCATGATTATTGATACTTTATTTTATTATGTAAATTTACCATATCAATTATGATCTAAAAACATGAAAAAAATAGTTATACCCCTTTTTTTAATCTTTATAACATCCCAACTTTATGCGCAAAAGGTGAACTGGTTGTCTTTTGAAGATGCTATTTCACTAAACAAAGAAAACCCCAAACCTATTTTAATTGATATTTACACCGATTGGTGTGGTTATTGTAAAAAGATGGATTTGTACACCTTTTCAAACAAAACAATATCAAGGTATATCAATGAAAATTTTTATGCAGTAAAATTAAATGGTGAAGGAAAAAAGAACATCACGTTTAATGGTCATACCTTTAAATTTCACAAAGAAGGAAGAAGGGGGTATCACGAACTTTCTGCAGCTTTGATGAATGGAAAATTATCGTATCCTACAACCATTTTCCTATCCGAAGAAGAAAAACTATTAGATCGAATTCCAGGGTATTTAGATACAAAAACAATGGAAAAAATATTGGCTTATTTCTCTAAAAAAAACTATCAAACATCAAAATGGGCCGAGTTTAATAAAAACTTCAAAAGTCAATTATAAAACTATTCTCTGAGTATAAAAGCCCCTTTTTTAGCTGTATTGTAGAATGGAATATTATTTTTTAAACAGCTATTTTCCCATTGCAACACCTCTCTTTTATAATTAGATCCGTCCGCAATAATTTTTGAAGGGTGGAGTGTTTTAATTAATCTTATAAGATTTATTTTTGGGCTATGTTGCAAGACTATAATTGGGTTTTTTACTCCTATATTTTTATAAATTCCCAAGTGATCAATTAGTAAAATATCTTTGTTCGCAAACTGAATATAATTCTTGAAATCAACCAAATGAACATCGCTAATATTTTCTGAAGTTTGATAAGTTCTCATAAAAGATTGTTTTTTTAATTGACCATTATTAAGATCTTTCTGTAAAAAGAGCTGTTCTCCATTTCTATAACCAATAACAGAGCTGTGACTTTTATGAAAAATAATGAATTCTTTCTTTAATTTTTTTTCATTCAATTCTAAGAGAAAAATAATTTGACATAAAAAAACAACACTCAAAAAACAAAGGCAACTTTTAAAAGATTTCACAAAGAGGAAATAAAAACCAAAAAAAAGGGATAGATAGCAACACAACATAGAAGTAAAAGACATTGTAACCTCTGTAAATAAAAACGCTTCTCGGTGTGAAATCCAACTGACAAAAGCATTCATAAAAGAAATAATCGTTCCATAAAAATCAGCCATACATTGAGGAAGTAGATTTACAATTGACAAAAAAATAAGTAAAACACCTCCGATAAGGATAATTCCTAAGAAAGGAATGATGACCAAATTAGAGACTAAAAACAGTCCAGGGAATTGATGGAAATAATAAATACTTAAAGGTAAAACAGCGATTTGAGCAGCTATAGAGACGGTACATAATTTCCATAAAAAATCAAAAAAACTAAAAACAGGCTTCCATAACGAATAGATTTTTGGTTGCAAATAAACAATGCCAAAAACCGCTAAATAACTTAACTGAAATCCAACATCAAACAAAAACATTGGCCTCATTAACAATAGAAAAAACATAGAAGAAATCAATGAGAATTCAATTCTATTTTTTCTTCCAAAAAACATTCCTATGGCTACAAAAGTAAACATGGTAACAGCTCTTACAACAGA
This sequence comes from Polaribacter sp., assembly GCA_018608545.1. Classification (GTDB taxonomy): domain Bacteria; phylum Bacteroidota; class Bacteroidia; order Flavobacteriales; family Flavobacteriaceae; genus Polaribacter. Next base: position 27,824 of record JABAZI010000028.1, on the reverse strand, counting down.
AGCTGAAAGTCCCGCAATAAAAGCAAACACCCACAATAAAAAAATGATGCAAAGCGTTTTTAAAAATTTACCATATTTAATTCTTTCCAAAGGTGTCAACAGAAAAGAAATAAACAATAAAATGATGCCAATATGTAAACCCGAAACTGCCAAAATATGAATAGCTCCTGCTTTTTGATAATTTGTAATTAATTCGGTGGAAATCTCTTGCCTTTGACCTAAAATTAAGGCATTTATTACGGCTAACTCATTCTTTTTAAAGTTGTATTTTTGAAGGGATTCTTGAATGAAAGTGATCAACTTTGCTGAACGTCCAAAAAAAGTAATTCCATCAGAATTCAACCTAGATATCTGATTATATTCTACAAAAATTTGATGGTAAATTCCTTGTGTAGCCAAATATGATTTGTAATTAAACTGATGTGGGTTTAATGGCGGAATCACCTCTTTTAAAACAGGCTTTAAAAGCAATAACTCATCAACATTTAAGCGCTTAGAAGTTGCGTCTTTTTTTATATTTAATAGCAGTTTTCCTGTTGTTTTTTTGTCATCAACTTTTACAACTTTAGCTTCGTATTTATAATTATAATTTCCGGATTTTAAAACTTTATGAATCTGTAAAATTACTATTGAATTCTCTTCTAAATAAGGTTCGTAAAAGGTATCCTGTTTTCTATAGTCATGTATACAAACTGATGAAACTCCTAAAAAAAAGAACAGAACAAAAGAAGTAAACGTTCTCAAAACACGGTGTTTAATTATCAAAAATAGCAGAGATAAAAAAGCGATGAGAAATAAGGTGTTAAAAAAGTTGAAAGCCCAAAATTGCGTAAAGAATTGGAAACATATTCCAAGAATACAAAGCACAACAAAATGCAAGGGCAAATAATTGAGGAACCTATTCATAGCAAGTTAAAGTTAATGAAAAAAAAACAACCGTTAGTGATTTGTTTCTTATTCCTTAATTAAACTTTTGATTTGAATATTGTACGAATAGAAAATACAGGTTTCTCAAAATAAAGACTATTTCTACAAAAAGATTGGGTTTATTAATATAAAAAATACTTTGCGAGTAGTGTAAATACATCTATCACTCGTTGTATTCATTAAAAATAGTTTTGTTATTTCAAATTGGCAACAATTTGTTTCGCAACTTTTTCAGAAGCACCTTTCCCTCCTAGTTTGTTTTCTAAATCAACATAGGCCGAAATTAATTTTTCTCGGTGTGAATGATCTAAAATTTTAGTCAATGCTGTTTTTAAATGCTTCTTATTAAAATCCTTTTGAATTAACTCTTTTACCACTTCTTTGTCCATGATTAAATTTACCAAAGAAATAAACTTTAGTGTGATTATTCTTTTTGCAATTTGATAGGAAATAGTTCCTCCTTTGTAACAAACAACTTGAGGTACTTTAAATAATGCTGCTTCAAGAGTTGCTGTTCCAGAAGCTACGAGAGCTGCATGAGAAACACTCAATAAATCGTAAGTTTGATTATTGATAAAACAGATTTTTCTATTTCCAATAATTTTCTGATAAAAACTTATGTCTTGACTAGGAGCACCTGCTATTACAAATTGATATTCAGAAAAGTCTTCAACTATCGATAACATGACCAACAGCATTTTAGTGATCTCTTGCTTTCTACTTCCTGGTAACAAAGCAATAATGGGTAGATTTGTCAATGCATACTCTTGTCTGAAAGCGAGCTCATCTACTTTTTTTCTTTCAGCAATTGCATCGATTAACGGATGACCAACAAACGACACATTGTAATTGTACTTTTCATAAAATTTTTTTTCAAAAGGAAGAATTACAAACATATTATCTATATCTCTTTTAATATCTTTAAGTCTAGAGGCTCTACTTGCCCAAACTTGAGGAGAAATATAATAGTTGGTTTTAAAACCTTGTTTTTTGGCCCATTTTGCAACCCGTAAATTAAAACCAGAATTGTCTATGAAAATAATCACATCTGGTTGAAACTGTGCAATGTCTTTTTTAGCCAATTTAATAAAACTCAACACTTTAAAAAGATTCATTAATACTTCTAAAAAACCCATAAAAGCTCTTTCTTTATAATGACTTACTAGTGTTCCGCCTATATGTTGCATTAAATCTCCACCCCAAAAACGAATGGTTGCATTTGGATTTTCGTTGTACAATGCTCTCATTAAATTAGCACCGTGTAAATCTCCTGAAGCTTCACCTGCAATGATATAATATTTCATTTTTGTGTATTATAGAAATTGTAAAAATAGCGTAGTAAGAGCAATTAAAATAGTCCCTAATAACACTCCTTTTGCTTTACTATCTTGTTGTTTTTTTAAAAAAATAAAAAAAATAAATAAATTTGGTATGGCAGCTATAGACAATACTTTTCCATATAACTTACCCTCGTGAATTAGGTCAATTGTTTCGTAAAAATCAACTCTTGAAATATGTTCTAAATATAAAAAAGCACCCACAATAGTTGCTACTAAAGATCCTAAAAAGCCTATGAAAATATTCTTTTTTAAAGTTCCCATAAATTTAACTTTTCTATCATATGATGGGCGGTCATATCAAATTGAACTGGAACCACAGAAACATATCCTTTTTCTAAAGCATATAAATCTGTGTCTTGCCCTTTGTCATTTATAATAAAATCTCCAGCCAGCCAATAATATTTTTTTCCAAAAGGACTTTTACGCTTGTCAAAATTTTCCTTCCAACGACCATTTGCCTGTCTGCAAATCTTTACTCCTTTAATTTCTTCTGTCTTAAGGTTAGGGATATTTACATTCAAAACAACACCTTCAGGTATTCCATTTTGTAGGGCTTGTAAACTGATTTTTTTTACATACTCTTCTGAATATCTAAAATCTGCATCCCATTTAAAGTCCAGTAAAGAAAAACCAATCGCTGGAACACCTTCAATTCCGGCTTCAATCGCTGCACCCATTGTTCCTGAATAAATAACATTAATAGAGGAGTTTGCACCGTGATTGATCCCAGAAACGCATAAGTCTGGTTTTCTATTTAAAATTTCATTAAGTGCCATTTTTACACAATCTGCGGGGGTCCCAGAACAAGCATATTCTAATTGCGGTCCATCGTCAATCGTTATGGGATTACATGTCAACACATTGTCTATTGTTATCGCATGGCCCTTTCCACTTTGTGAACTATCAGGGGCAACAACAACAACCTCTCCTATTTGATTCATTATTTTGATTAATGTTCGTATTCCTGGAGCTGTAATTCCATCGTCATTTGTGATTAAAATTAATGGTTTGTCTTGCATACTTGAGATTTATCACAAAGGTAATTGATTTTATACTATTTTCTTTTTAACATTTCGTAAAGAATGATTTTTATCTTTTTTGCGTAACATTGTATAAGATAAAGATGTTTTTAAAAAAACCCTGCAAGTCAGTCTTATGAGGATTTTTTTTAAAAAAACACTAAAACTATTTGAGCATAAATTAATCAATATTTTGGTATTCTACCAAAACACAACTATTAAAAATTAGGACAACCGATTTATGAAGACGAAACTAAAAATCATACTATTTTTATTAACTACTCTAACTCTCACTAGCAACATACAATCTCAAACCAATACTACAAATTCCAACTCAAATCCCGAGAAAGATAAAATTTTGGTCTATATCCTTAGAAATATTCTAACTAGAAGTCATTTTGTAGTTAAAGAAATGAATGATGAATTCTCTGAATATGTATTTCATGAATTCATTAATGGTTTAGATCCAAACAAAAGATACTTTACTAAAAGAGATGTTAAAAATTTTGAAAAATACAAATATGACATTGATAATCAATTATTAAGAGAAGACCTTTCTTTCTATAATTTAGTTTATGATCAATTTACTCGAAAAATTAATAACGCAAAATCTTATTATGTAGATTTATTAGCAGAACCCTTTAATTACGACAAAAAAGAAGCAATTAATATCGATTATGACAAGGTGTCTTTTGCAAAAAATGAAAATCAATTAATAGACTATTGGCGAAAGCAGCTAAAATTATCTGTCTTAATCAGAGTTCAAGACAAACTTAAAAAGGTCGACAAAAATGAAACTGAAAAGCAACGAAGAATTAATTTCAAAAAACTAGAAAAGGAAGCTCGTTCAGAAGTTCTAAAAAGCATGAACGAATTATACGAACGAATTGAAGAATTAGAAAACGAAGATTGGTTTTCTACTTTTTTAAATACCATCGTAAGTGCTTTTGATCCGCATACTACCTACATGGCACCAAATATGAAAGAACGTTTTGACCAAGACATGTCCGGAAAACTAGAAGGTATTGGAGCCAGATTACAGAGAAAAGGAATCAATACTCAAGTTTTTAAATTAGTTTCTGGAGGGCCTGCATGGAAGCAAGGAGAATTAGAAGCTGGTGATATAATTTTAGCTGTAGCTCAAGGAAATAAAGAACCTTTAGATATTGTTGGTATGCGTTTAGATGATGCTATCAAATTTATAAAAGGAAAAAAAGGAACTGAAGTTAGACTTACCGTTAAGAAAAAACTGGATGGATCTACCAAAATAATTTCCATTATTAGAGATATTGTAGAATTAGATGAAACCTTTGTAAAATCTAGTATTGTAGAAAAGAATGGAAAAAAATATGGCCTCATCAATTTACCTAAATTTTATATAGATTTTGATGAAAAAAGCTATCGAGATTCTGCAAAGGATATGGAAAAAGAAATTGAACGATTAAAAAAGGAAGGGGTTTCCGGATTGATCATTGATCTAAGAAATAATGGAGGAGGCTCATTAAAAACAGCCATAGAGATTAGTGGATTATTTATAAAAAAAGGACCTATAGTACAAATAAAATATAGAGGAGAAGCTCCTATAGTTAAACATGATACCAATGAAAAAATTCAATGGGATGGAGCTGTTATTGTACTGGTAAATGAATTTTCAGCTTCTGCATCAGAAATTTTTGCAGCAGCAATGCAAGACTACAACAGAGCAATCATCATTGGTGGAAATCAAACCTATGGTAAAGGAACAGTTCAAAGTGTATTGCCTATCAATCAGTTTACCAAATATGAAGAAAATTTAGGTGCCTTAAAAATGACCATTCAAAAATTTTATAGAATTAATGGAGGCTCTACTCAAATTGAAGGAGTGTATTCAGATATTGCGATCCCAAGTAGATATAGCTATATGAAATTTGGAGAAAGAGATCTAGAAGGTGCATTAATTTGGGATAAAGTCAATCAAGTAGATTATATCCCTACAAAATCTTATAAAAATTTTTCGGAAGTAGTATACAATAGCAAGCAGAGAATCGCTTCCGATTCCAAATTTAAATTAATAAACGAATATGCAAAATGGTTAAAGAAGAACCAAGACAATACCTCATATTCCTTAAACTATGGAGCGTTTTCTGAAGAAAATCTCCTTCAAGAAAAAGAAGCTGAAAGGTTTAAGACTGTTTTTGATTATGAATCTGATTTAAATTTTACTTCTCCAGAATATGAACTTTCACTTCAAAAAAAAGATACCGTTTTAGCCGATAAAAGGTTAAGTTGGTATAAAAATTTATCAAAAGATGTCTATGTAGACGAGGCTTTAAATGTTTTAAGTGAATTAAAACTAACTACTTCAAACAACATTTCTAAAAAATAGAAATGAAATTATTTCATTAACTGCTTTTTTTGGTTGGTTAATCAAATATAATATAACATAAGGTATATTACCATGTATTTTTTTTAGCTTTATAAAAAAATGCATGAAACTTCAATCTATTATTCAAACTTTAACGGGGTTATTCTTCGTATTAAACATGAATTCCCAAAACATGAACATTGCCTCTGGAGGTAATTTAACTACATCAGATGGAGCTGAAATAACTGTTATAGGAAACCTAGTGATAGACCCAGAAGGTACTTTTGAATTGAAGAATGCTACTTTGAAAGTAGAAGGAGATAATAGTTCAGGAAAAATAAAATATACTAAAACGCTTGATAATTCTAACTACTGGTTTGGAATTAGTTCTCCTGTAAAAAATCAAAATATCAAAGAATTTGCAGATAATGAACCTCTAGCGTCCGGTTCAGGTGGAGGCATAACTAACAGAGGTCTTGCGAGTTACGATAATACTACAAATGCGTGGGACATTTATCAACACAACTCTAGTGATTGGGGGAATTTTACAAAAGGAGAAGCCTATCTTATAAAACTACGTGAAAAAGGAACTGAAGATGCAGATACTTTTTTCGACGTTTGTTTCGAGGGCCCAATACTCAACACAGACGTTCTATTACCTGCAAAAAGTAGTGATATAGAACATAATGGAGAAACCGTACCAAATAGATTACAATATATAGGAAACCCCTTCCCTTCTGTTGTCAATATAGTTGATGAAAATGGAGAGGGCTTACTGAAGTATAACCATGCTAATATGGAGGAAATTACTTTATATTTTTATAATAGTAGTATGGACGATTTTGATACAGTAAATTATATCGAAGCAAAAACAATGAACGCTACTGAAGGTTTTTTTGCAAAAACCAATGATGTATTTACAATTCCAAGGAGTTTAACGAATCATCAGCAGAGATACTCCAACTATAAATCTAGAAAAAATACAAAAGAAAGCATTTTTTTAAGAATTACAGATAATGCCACCGGTAGTTATCGTCAGACTTCTATTTTTTATATGGAAGGAGCTACAACAGGAAACGACCCTGGTTATGATAGTACTTTTTTTTATAACGGGGTAAATTATTTTGGTATTTATACACATCTGTTAAATGATAGTATTGGAGACGATTACGCAATACAGACATTACCAAAAAATGGTTACGAGAAAATGATCGTCCCAGTTGGAATAAATACAAAAAACAGCGAAGGTCTTAGTTCTACTGAAATCACGATATCTGCTAAAGCTACAAATATCCCCTCCGAAATTAATATCTATATAGAGGATAAAGAGATGAATACGATTGTCTTACTTGATGAAAATTCTACTTATACAACAATGATTTCAACGGATTATAATGGTATTGGGCGTTTTTATTTACACACAAGTAGTACTACTTTAGATTTAAATGAACCTCCTATTAACATCAACAATATAAGCGTATACACCTCTTCCAGGGAAAATCTTCGTATTGTTGGTCTTCAAAATGGACAAGCTACCCTTAGAATTTTCAATATATTAGGAAAAAAAATTCTTGATACTCGTTTTAAAGGAAATGGAGTAAATGATATCAAATTACCTCAAAGTATTACTAGTGGAGTATATATTGTTCAATTAATAACTTCAACTGGAAAATTAAATAAAAAAATAAGTGTCGAATAAAATAATTACTGTTAAACAAGTTAAGGGTTGGGAATTTTGCAAATTGAAAAAGAAAAATTAAGTTAAAATTTAGGCACCCCTGAAAAGTAGATCTTTAAAACGATCTACTTTTTTCTTTATAAAGAATTTATGTCTATAACTTTTTACTTAAATCTTATTATATATCTAAAGATTGAAATAAAAATGGAATAAGGTTCTATTCATAAATAGCATTCTTAGTTAGTAAAACTGAAGAAAAAAGAAGTAAAATTAAAAAAACCTCAACAATGTTGAGGTTTTAATTTGTACAGGCGGAGAGACTCGAACTCTCACACCTTGCGGCACTAGATCCTAAGTCTAGCGTGTCTACCAATTCCACCACGCCTGCTACTTTCCAATTAAATTGGTGTGCAAATATAAACAATAGTTACAAACTTCAAAGTAGTTCATTATTATTTTTCTATTTTTGAAATAGAAAAAAAAACACCTCAAATGAACACTATTCAATCGTACATAAAAGACCATAAAAACAGATTCTTAGATGAATTAATCGAATTGCTTAAAATTCCTTCTGTAAGTGCAGATCCTACTTATAAAAAAGAAGTTATAAGTACGGCTAATTTTGTGCTTGAAAGTTTAAAAAAAGCGGGATGTGATCATGTTGAAATTTGTGAAACTCCGGGGTATCCAATTATTTACGGTGAAAAAATTATTGACAAGAACCTTCCTACCGTTTTAGTTTATGGTCATTATGACGTTCAGCCCGCAGATCCAATTGATTTATGGACCTCTCCTCCTTTTGAACCCGTTATAAAAAAAACAGCAATACATCCTGAAGGTGCTATTTTTGCGAGAGGTGCTTGTGATGATAAAGGGCAAATGTATATGCATGTAAAGGCACTAGAATTCATGACATCCTCTGGAAATTTACCCTGCAATGTCAAATTTATGATTGAAGGTGAAGAAGAAGTAGGCTCAGAAAGTTTGGCTTGGTTTGTTCCAAGAAATAAAGAAAAATTAGCCAATGATGTTATTTTAATTTCAGATACTGGAATGATTGCCAATGACATCCCCTCAATCACAACAGGTTTGAGAGGATTGAGTTATGTCGAAGTGGAAGTTACGGGTCCAAATAGAGATTTACACTCCGGACTCTATGGAGGGGCAGTTGCCAACCCTATTAATATTTTAACAAAAATGATTGCTTCTTTGCATGATGAAAACAATCATATTACCATTCCTGGTTTTTATGATACTGTTGTAGACCTATCTGAAGAAGAAAGAGCGGAAATGGCCAAAGCTCCTTTTTCTATAGAGAACTATAAAAAAGCATTACAAATTGACGCTACCCATGGCGAAAAAGGATATACTACTAATGAAAGAAATTCTATAAGACCAACATTAGATGTCAATGGAATTTGGGGAGGCTATACAGGCAAAGGTGCAAAAACAGTAATTGCAAGCAAAGCATATGCGAAAATATCGATGCGCTTGGTCCCGAATCAAGATTGGAAAAGTATCACACAATTATTTAAAAATCATTTTGAACAGATTGCACCCGCATCTGTTTCTGTAAAGGTAACACCTCATCATGGTGGTCAAGGGTATGTAACCCCCATAGACAATATTGCATACCAAGCAGCAAGTATAGCCTATGAAACCACATTTGGGAAAAAGCCAATTCCGCAGCGAAGTGGGGGAAGTATTCCTATAGTTGCTTTGTTTGAAAAAGAATTAAAAAGTAAAACTATATTGATGGGCTTCGGTTTGGATTCAGACGCAATTCATTCACCAAATGAACATTTTGGAATTTGGAATTATTTAAAAGGAATTGAAACCATTCCCTATTTTTATCAGCATTTTACCCAATTATCAAAAAAAAATAATTAAAAAAAACACGAATGAAATCATTCATTTTAAAAAGTAGCTCACTATTTTTTGGGTTGATGTTTACAATTAGTTGTTCCAAAGATCAACAACAAAAGCAATTTACAATTGCTACCTATGAAGATGCTGCATCCCATATGGACAGAAGTTTACACGGTCTTGTTTATCATCAAGTTTCGAAAAGTGATTTTATTGGAAAGCACCACTTAATTTATACGACAAAAAATAAAGAGGGTAAAAAATTCATTTTAGTTGATGTCATTTCAAAAACTAAAAAAGAAGCATTCGATCATCAAAAATTAGCAAATAGCCTCTCCAAAGAACTGAACAAAAAAATAATCTCTTCAAAATTACCATTCAATAATATTTCTTTTTCTGAGGATCTAAGTTTGCTGGATTTTACCATCAATAAACAAAAATATACTTGTCGTTTAGAAGACTACACACTCTCTAAAAAAATTACTAAAACACGTAATATCCATCCCAATGAAAACCTTTCTCCAAATGGTAAATTAGCAGCCTACATTAAAAACTATAATCTTTGGATTCGAAATTTAGAAACGAATAAAAGAACACAAATCACCTTTGATGGAAAAAAAGATTATGGCTATGCAACTAATAATGCTGGCTGGATTAAAAGTGATGGTGCTGTTTTAAAATGGTCTCCAAATTCTGATAAAATCGCAACATTTCAACAAGACGCTAGAGAGGTAGGAATGATGTATTTAACATCAAGTAACGTTGGTCATCCTCGTTTACAAGCTTGGAAACATCCATTACCCGGAGATGATAAGATTTTTACAATTGAGCGCGTAATTATTCATCTAGGGAAGCATCCAAAAATCGTTCGTTTGAAAATGAAAAAAGACTTTCAAAGAGGAACTACAACAGATCATATTTCTAGTAGAGAAAACGAATTACTAGATGCACAATGGAATAAAGAAGGAACAAAATTTGCCTTTGTCTCAAGTTCTAGAGATCATAAAATGGCACATTTACAAATTGCCGACACAAAAACAGGTCGAGTAGAATCAATTCATAAAGAAGAAGTAGACACTTATTACGAATCTGGTGTAAAGTCAGAAAATTGGCGCGTTTTATTTAAATCAAATGAATTTATTTGGTATTCAGAAAAAACAAACTGGGGTCACCTTTACTTGTATGATATAGAAACCAAGAAATTAAAAAATCAAATTACTTCAGGAAATTGGTTGGTTAAACAACTCAAAAATATTGACGTAATTAATAGACAAATTTATTTTACTGGAGGCGGAAAAGAAATTGGTAATCCATATCATAATTATCTTTACAAAGTAAATTTTGATGGTTCAAATTTTCAAAACCTAACTCCAGATAAGGGATCACATACTGTGAAATTTACATCAGATTATACTTATTTTATTGATACCTATTCCACAACTTCAGTTCCTCCTGTTTCAATTTTAAGAAATAATAATGGCGAAAAATTATTGGATTTAGAAATTGCAGACATCACTGCATTAAAAGAAAAAAATTGGCAAAACCCAATTGAATTCAACGTAAAGGCGCGTGATCAAAAAACAGACTTATACGGAATTATGTGTTTACCAAGCCATTATAGTGAACATCATAAATATCCCGTATTAAATTATATTTATCCAGGCCCTCAATCTGGCAGTATTGGAGATTATCAGTTCAAGGTCATAAGGAGAGATTTTCAAGCGATTGCAGAATTAGGTTTTATAGTTGTTGCAGTTGATGCGATGGGAACACCCATGCGTTCTAAGTCTTTTCATGACGCATACTATGGGAATATGGGAGATAATGGTTTGCCAGATAACATCACAACAATCAAACAATTGGCACAAAAATACAAAGGAATGGATCTCAAACGAGTTGGAATTTGGGGGCATTCAGGAGGTGGATTTGCCTCTACGAGAGCTGTATTTGCCTATCCAGAATTTTATGACGTTGCCGTTTCTGGAGCTGGAAATCATGACAATAGAAATTATGAGGCAGATTGGGGTGAAAAATGGCAAGGTCTCTTAGTAAACGGAAATATGGAAGGAAAAGCAGATGGAACTACTAATTATGATAACCAAGCAAATCAACTCATTGCCAAAAATTTAGAAGGAAAATTATTAATTACTCATGGCACGATGGATGATAATGTCCCTCCTTCAAATACCATGTTAGTTGTTGAAGCTTTGATAAAAGCCAACAAAGATTTTGACATGATTTTATTTCCAAATAAAAAACATGGATATGGAGATATGACAAAATATATGATCCGAAAACGTTGGGATTATTTTGTAACACATCTTTTAAATGCTCACCCCCCAAAAGGATTTCAATTTAAATAAAAAAATGAAAAATCAATTTTTAATTCTTTTTCTTTTTTGCAGTGTTTTGTCTTTAAAGGGGCAACGTTTATTGGAAGAAAAAGAAAATTTTACCAGACAAGACACCTTAAGAGGGAGTATTACTCCAGAGAGAATTTGGTGGGATTTAACTTCTTATCACCTGGCAGTTGAGGTGGTTCCTAACCTAAAATTTATATCTGGTAATAATACGATTAGATATACGGTTTTAAAAGAATATCAAACGTTGCAAATTGATTTACAAGCACCCTTAAAAATTACAAAGGTTACTCAAGATGGGATCACATTGAAGGTAATTGATGATGGAAATGCTCATTTTGTTCAACTCCTAAAAAAACAAAAAATTGGAAATACAGAAAGTATTGTTGTGTATTACCAAGGGAATCCAAAAGAGGCAATACAAGCGCCCTGGGATGGTGGTTTTTCGTGGAAAAAAGATAAAAAAGGGAATCACTTTGTAGCAACTTCATGCCAAGGTTTGGGAGCAAGTGTTTGGTGGCCATGTAAAGATCATATGTATGACGAGGTAAAAAACATGAAAATAAGTGTTACAGTTCCTCGAAACTTAATGGATGTTTCCAACGGAAAACTAGAAAAAATAGTTGACAATGGAACAACAAAAACTTATCATTGGTCAGTAGATAATCCAATTAATAATTACGGAGTAAACATCAATATCGGAGATTACACTCATTTTTCTGAGGTTTATAAGGGTGAAAAAGGAAATTTAGACATGGATTATTATGTTTTAAAATACAATCTAGAAAAAGCCAAAAAACAATTTACGGATGCTCCAAAAATGATGAAAGCTTTTGAACATTGGTTTGGACCTTATCCTTTTTATGAAGACGGTTTTAAATTGGTCGAAGTACCGTATTTAGGGATGGAACATCAAAGTTCAGTTACGTATGGGAATCAATTTAAAAATGGATATTTAGGAAGGGATTTGTCCGGGACTGGATGGGGATTGAAATTCGATTTCATTATTATTCACGAATCTGGTCACGAGTGGTTTGCAAATAATATTACCAATAAAGACATCGCTGACATGTGGATTCATGAAAGTTTTACTAATTATTCTGAAAGTTTGTTTTTAGATTATTATTATGGTAAAAAAGCCTCCTCTGAATACGTAATTGGTCTCAGAAAAACCATTGCAAATAAAAAAACAATTATTGGCAAATACGATCTAAATAACGAAGGATCTTCAGACATGTACAATAAAGGAGGGAATATGCTTCATACCTTGAGACAAGTTGTCAATAATGATCAAAAGTGGAGAATGATTCTGAGAAAAATGAACAAAAAATTCTATCACCAAACTGTTACAACCAATCAAATAGAAGCATTTTTGAGTAGAGAAACAGCACTTGATTTAACCCCTTTTTTTAATCAATATTTAAGAAGCATAGAAATTCCTACTTTAGAATACAAGGTAGAAAATGATGTTTTAATTTATAAATGGACTGCCGTTGTTAAAGACTTTAAAATGCCTTTAAAAGTGTTTATTAATCAGGAGCCAACATGGATTTATCCAACTTCAGAAATTCAAAAAAAGAGTTTAACCTATAAAAAATCAACTTTAGAAATAGATCCTAACTTCTATGTGTATTCGAAAGAAGTTCAGTAAAATTAGTCTTTACTGGTCATTTTCTTCACATAATCTGTTATGATAACGATTTGTGTTGGACCCACTTTTCCTTCTATGTATTTTGCATTTTCATGGTCTAAAGAAATTCTTCGAACTGCTGTTCCTTGTTTAGCTACCATACTAGATCCTTTCACCTTTAAATCTTTAACTAAAACAACACTATCTCCTGCCTGTAAAATAGCACCATTTATATCTCTATGGATTATTTTTTCACTTTCATCTAAGTGATCTCCCGACTCTTTTGCAAATCGTAAATCATTGTCTTCCATATATAGCATCTCTAACAAGTCTTTTGGCCAACCTTCATTTCTTAAACGAGACAACATTCTCCATACAACTACCTTTACAGGACTATATTCGCTCCACATCGCTTCGTTTAAACAACGCCAATGATTTGCATCTGTAACTTCTGAATGATCTAATTGAGGGATACAGGTTTGACAGGCTAATATACTTCCATCCATCCCTCCACCACCGGTTGTAACGGGTTGTATTTCATATATCGACAAGGTCTCTACTGAAGCACATAGCTCACATTTATTACCACTTCTAACCTCTAAATCTTGTCGTAATGTCATATTGTTATTTTTAAATTAACCAGTCCAAAAGTAAGGTTTCTTTTTAATTAATTTCTAAAGAGGTGAATTTGAAAGTAGTTCCATCAAACAATCCTTGATCACTGAGTTTTAAAGAAGGAATTACCAGAAGGGCCATGAAAGATAACGACATAAAAGGAGCTCTTAATGTGCTTCCCATTTTTTTTGCCATCGCATCTAGTTCTGCATAAGATTTACCAATGATTTCTGCAGGTTGATCACTCATAATTCCCGCTATTGGTAGGGCAACTACTTTTTCTGTAGTTTCATTTATGGCACAAATACCTCCTTTATGCTGTATCAATAAGTTTACTGCTTTACAAATGAATTCGTCAGAAGTCCCTATGGCAATGATATTATGAGAATCGTGCCCAACAGAACTGGCGATAGCTCCTCTTTTAATTCCAAAGTTCTTGATAAACGCAATCGATGGTTTGGAATTTTGATAGCGATTTACAACTGTCATTTTTAAGACATCTTCTTTGATATTTGAGACTAAATTTCTATCTATAATTTTAGAATTACATTGAATTTCATTGGTTACCAGCTCACCATCTAACGCCTCAATGACTCTAATTTTTGAAGAGGAAGATGCAACTCTAAAATCTTCGATTTTCTTTTTGTCTGTGTTAAAATTATTTAAAATATCAAAAGGAACAGACTTTATAAAACTTTCTCCATTTTTAGCCACCAATTCACCATTAATGTAGGTTTCTAACACATTAAATTTTTGTAAATCTTCAATAACTACAAAATCTGCAGGATCTCCCTCTTGCAACAAGCCAACCTCTAGATTATAGTGTTTTACGGGATTTATACATGCGACTTGTAAAACCTTGAAAATGTCCATCCCTTTAGCAATTGCTCGTTTGCATAATTGATTGATATGCCCCAATAGTAAATCATCGGGGTGTTTATCATCTGAACAAAACATCATCTTTTCAAAATACTCTGGTAATAAATCAATCAAAGCTTCAAAATTCTTTGCTGCACTTCCTTCTCTAATTAAAACATTCATTCCTTTTTGAAGCTTCTCTAATCCTTCATCATAAGTAAAACACTCATGATCAGTGGAGATTCCTGCAGCTATATATTTTGTCAAATCATCACCTATGAGTCCAGGGGCATGACCATCTATCGGTTTGTTGTAATGTTTAGCCCAAGCAATCTTTTTTAACACCTCATCGTCATCAAATAAAACTCCAGGATAATTCATCATCTCTGCCAAATATTTAATGTCAGGATTTGCCATCATTTTTTTAATATCATCCGCATCGATAATTGCTCCGGCACTTTCAAAAGAAGTAGCAGGCACACAACTTGGGGCTCCAAAATTAAATTTTAAAGGAACTTTTTTACCATTTTCAATCATGAAATCGACTCCCTTTACCCCCAACACATTAGCAATTTCATGTGGATCAGAAACCGTAGCTATGGTTCCATGGGTAACTGCAATTTTTGCAAATTCAGACGGGACTAACATAGCGCTTTCTATGTGGATATGTGCATCTACAAAACCAGGTATAATATAATTTTCTATCGTATGATTCGATTTTCTAATGGCTGTAATTTTACCATTCTCAAACTGAACCTCTCCTTTAAAGATTTCTTTATTATCTATATCTACAATGTTTCCTTGAATAATCATATGACAAAACTAAACCATCCTATTTTCTTATATTTATGCTACTAAAAAAGTTCAGGACCCAAAAAACTTTTTAAAATTTTCAAACTCTCTTTCGGATGCTCCTCCATGGGTACATGCCCTGAGTTTGGAATTACCACTAGCTTGGAATTCGGAATAAGAACGTCCATTCTTTTTCCATTATCTAGCGGAATCCACATATCTAATGCACCCCAAATTAATAAGGTAGGAATTTGAATCCTTTTTAATTTATTTGTATTTTTTTTTACGTCTAATTTAAAGTCAGCTTTGGCTCTGTCTACAAAAGCTTGTCTATTACCAACTCTTAAAACCATATTATGGTAGCGGGTTACCAATTCATCAGATATTTTAGTGTCGTCTGCATATACTTCTTTGAGATTTTTTAAAATCAATAATTTTGGTGTCACATACAAAAAAAGGCTACTCAATACGGGTATTTTTGCCAATTTGAAAATGCTTGGCTTAGGCTTATTGGTAGGCAAACCACTTGCGGCTACCAAAATTAATTTTTCAACTTTAGTTGGATGTTCAGTAGCATAGTTCCAAGCAATGTTACCCCCTAAAGAACTTCCTGCTAGATGAAATTTTTCAAGTTGTAATTTTTCTAAAAAAGTGTGTAAAAAAGTTGTGTACCCTTTGATAGAATAGTCAGCATCCTTATTCGGACCAGTAATTCCAAAAGCAGGCAAATCTAATCTGATAACTCTATTCGTTTTTTTTAACTCCTTTGTCCAAGCATTCCAGGTGTGTAAAGAGGAAGCTGTCCCGTGAATTAGAACAATTGGAAACCCCTTCCCTTCTTCTCTGTAATGGACTTGTAATTCGTTAACATCCATAAATTTAGACTGTTCATTTGCATACTCCTTTTTTAAATTCTCTACAGGAATGTCTAAGTATATAATACTGCTCATTATTAAAATCACAAAGAATAAAAAACCATAAATAGCATATTTGATTTTTTTGTTGTTGTTCGTCATTTAAATTTTTAAAATAAAGGAATACTTCGTGCAGCGTAGTTTTAACAAGAGCATCATCTAGATTTAATTCAGCATGAATAAATCAGAGGCGATTCCATCTACTAAAAATTTTCCTTTTTTTGTTGTTTTTAATATTTTGTCTTCAAAATACAACAAATCTTGTTGAATGTATTTTTTGGACTGATTTTGAAGATATGTCCTATAATTTTTACCAAAATTTTGTTCAATTTTTTGCAAAGAAATGCCCCAAATTGTTCGTAATCCGGTCATAATATACTCATTATATTGGTCTGTTTTGGTTAAAACCTCTCTTTCTATTGGTAACTTATCTGCCTGTAAAGATTTAATATATGTTACATTATTTCGAATATTCCAACTACGCTTTTTTCCATCAAAAGAGTGAGCAGAAGGTCCAAACCCTAAGTATGATTTTCCCAACCAATAGGCTGTATTATTTTTACTAAAATAATTTTCTTTTCCAAAATTTGACAATTCATAATGAACAAAATGATGTTTCTCTAATTCATCCGTTAAAAGATGAAATTGTTCCTGTGCTACTTGATCGCTTGTCATTTCAATTTTGCCCTTTTTGATCAGAGATTCTAATGCTGTTTTAGGTTCAACAGTTAGGGCATAACTAGAAATGTGAGAAATGCCAAAACTTAAGGCCATTCGAATATTTTCTAACCATTCTTGATTCGTGCAATTAGGAATTCCATAAATCAAATCAACAGAAATATTTTTAAAATATTGAGTTGCAATCGATAAACAATTTTTGGCTTCTTGAGAATTATGAGCACGGTTCATTAAGATTAAATCTTTTTCAAAAAAAGATTGTACGCCAATACTTAATCGATTAATTGGAGACATAGAAAATGCTCTTATTTTTTCTTCTGTCAAATCATCAGGGTTTGCTTCTAAGGTAACTTCTGGGTTTTCTATAACCGGATAAGTATCATAAACAGCATTCATCAATAATTGGATTTCATCAACGCTTAAAACAGAAGGGGTCCCCCCACCAAAATAGATCGTTTCTATCGGTGTATTTTGTAGTTCATTTTTTCTGATTTGCAGCTCTCTTATGAGAGAATTGATCATTTCATCTTTCTTTTGTAATGAAGTAGAAAAATGGAAATCACAATAAAAACAGGCTTGTTTACAAAACGGTATGTGAATGTAGATTCCTGCCAAATTATTTTACTTTCTTAGGGTTCTGCTTGACAAAACTTGCCCAGCCTGAATAATTTTTTCCTCCAACAACTTTTCCTGAGTTATAAAAATGACACACTGCCGCTGCTAAACCATCCGTAGCATCTAAATTCTTTGGCAATACTTTTAAATCTAGTAACGATTTTAACATCATTGCAACTTGCTCTTTACTAGCATTTCCATTCCCAGTAATTGCCATTTTTATCTTCTTTGGCAAATATTCTGTAATAGGTACTTCTCTAGACAACCCTGCTGCCATGGCCACTCCCTGAGCTCTTCCTAATTTTAACATGGATTGCACATTCTTTCCAAAAAAAGGTGCTTCAATAGCAATTTCGTCTGGATGATAGGTATCGATCAATTCAATTGTTCGTTCAAAAATGAGTTTTAATTTTAAATAGTGATCATCATACTGTTTTAGGATCAATTCATTCATTTGAATAAACTCCATCTTTTTACCTATGACTTTAATCAGTCCAAAACCCATAATGGTGGTTCCTGGGTCAATTCCTAAAATGATCTTTTCTGTTTTCACAATCTTAGATTGTTTTTATATAAATCATCTTACTAAATGATGATTATTCATTAATTTGCGTATAATGGACGATTCGCTTACATACAAAACTAAGAAAATCTTTTGGTTGCCAATCAAACTATCTATTGTAATTGGATGTGGATATTTTATTTATTCCAAATTAGTCGAAAATCAAGAATTTTTTTTTATTGATTTTTACGAAAAACTAAGTAAAAAGGGTGTTTTTTCAACAAAAAAGATCCTTTTAATAAGTTTTTTGTCATTTTTTAACTGGTTTTTAGAAATTTTAAAATGGCAAAAACTAGCTTCATTTTGTAAAAAAACTAATTTTAAAGAGGCTGCTATTCAAAGTTTAGCTTCGCTAACAGCTTCTTTAATAACCCCCAATAGAATTGGAGAATATGGTGCAAAAGCATTGTATTTTGAAAAATATTTGAGAATAAAAATAATTGGTTTAAACATCATTGGAAACTTTTATCAATTAATGGCTACCCTATTTTTTGGAATTATAGGCTTTACTTATTTTGTGATTCAACAGCAAATAACAGTTCATTTGAATCGTGTATTTGAATATTTCATTCTAATATTTTTTGTGGTTTCCTTTTTATTTCTAGGTATAAAATACGTAGATTTTAAAATATCATATGTAAGAAAAATTCGCAATTTTATTAAAAAAATTCCATTAAAATTAACGCTAAAAGTGATCTCCTTTTCATTTATAAGATTCCTAATTTTCTCTCATCAGTTTTACTTTTTATTGGTTTTTTTTCATCCTGATATTTTGTATCTAGAGGCAATTTCCTCCATTAGCGCTGTCTATTTAATCGCCTCAATAACCCCTTTTTTATCAGTGTTTGACTTCGTTTTAAAAGGCTCTATTGCAATCTGGATCTTTTCATTTTTTAACATCAACCCTCCTACAATAGTATTAATAACAACATTAATGTGGGTTCTTAATTTTGTCATCCCTGCAATTATTGGTAGCTATTTTGTCATTACTTTTAAACCTAACTTTATAAAATGACATTACTATTTTTTTCAATCTTTATCTTGTATGCAATTTTGATTTTCAGCTTTACTCTTGGAAGCCTAAAAATCAGTGAATTTAGTGCTAAAAACAGGGATTCAAGAACTACTTTTTCTGTTGTAATTCCATTTAGAAATGAAGCTAAAAACTTGCCTTTATTGTTAAGGTCTATTCAAAAAATTGAATATCCGACATCACACGTTGAGTTTATATTTGTAGACGATGACTCCTCTGATCGTTCCATAGAAATTATTAAAAATTGGCACTCTATACTAAAAACACCTACCCGAATAATTACGAATAAAAGGAATTCTAATTCTCCAAAAAAAGATGCCATTTCAACCGCTATTTCTATGGCAAAGAATAATTGGATCATTACCTCGGATGCCGATTGTAGCTTCTCTAAAAATTGGTTAAAAAGTATGGATCTTTTTATTCAAAAGACACAGCCCACAATGATTGTTGCTCCTGTAAACTATCAGGCTAAGAATTCTTTTTTAGAACAATTTCAACTGTTAGACTTTATGAGTCTCCAAGGAATCACTATTGGTGGTTTTGGAATTGGAGTTCCTATTTTATGTAATGGTGCAAATTTAGGGTACAAAAAAGAAACGTTTTTAAAACTAAATGGTTTTGATGGAAATGATCACATTGCTAGTGGCGATGATCTATTTCTTTTTGAAAAATTTATAGCAGAAAATAAAAAAAACGTTAAATATTTAAAATCCAAAGCGGCAATTGTAACTACTTTTCCTGTAAAAAGTTGGAGGGATTTATTAAATCAAAGAACTAGGTGGGCTGCAAAAACTGGCAGTTCTAGTTCTGTAAACATAAAGCTAATTGGCTTGCTAGTTCTGCTAACTAACCTCGCTGTTGTGTATTGCCTTTGCACGGCACAAATACAATTATTTTTGATTGTATTCATTTTAAAAATGTGTGTTGATTTGTTGCTTTTCTGGCCAACAATTAAATTTTTCGAGCATAGAGGTTCCTTTTTCAAATGGTATGCTCCTGCTAGTTTAGTCTATCCTTTTTTTAGTATAATCGTTCTTCTTACCTCACTTTTTTACAAATACAATTGGAAAGGAAGACGTTTTAAAAAATAATTCTTATTCTTTCTGAAGAGTCATGCAACTTTAAAATAAGCTATTCATAATATCATCGGCTTTAAACCAAAGAATTAAAACCACGACTAAAAGTAATAGTAAAAAAAGTCCTTTTGTTGGTTTTGAGTCTTTTCTTTTACCAAATTTTCTTTTAAACTTCATATGTCTATTTATTATGTTACAAAGTAAAGTATTCTTTTACATCTGTCCTAAAACTAAAAGCCCGCTTTTTTTGTAGCTCTTAACATTTCTCTTTTTCCCGGTGGGCCTGGTAATCGTTCCACAACAAAACCTACTTCTTGCATTGCCCTTCGTACACTTCCTTTTGCTGAATAAGTTACTAAAACTCCTTCGTTTTTTAAGGCTGCAAACATCTTTTGAAAAATTGTTACCGTCCATAACTTAGGTTGATGTTCTGCACCAAAAGCATCAAAATAAAGTAAGTCAAAAGTCTGTTGGTCTTGAATATCTTGAAAAAATTGTTTCCTTTTTTTAAAATGGAACTCCTCTGAAATAGCATGTTGTTCTCCCCAAGAAACAGTGTGCATTTTATCAAAAATAATTTGACTTTTTTCTGCTTTTAACTCAGAAACATAATTCAATTTTTGAATCTCTTCAATAACAACAGGGTATGCTTCAACACCAACGTAATGTATGTTCAGTCCTGTTTTTTTGGCTTCCAAAAAAGTAATAAAGGCATTTAAACCGGTACCAAATCCAATTTCTAAAATAGAAAAACCTTCCTTTTTACGTTCTAAAACCTTGTCAAATCCTGTTCTAATAAAAACATGATATGCTTCTTGTATTGCTCCGTGTTTTGAATGATATTGCTCATTCCAATCTGGCAAATGAATGGTGGTAGACCCATCAGAAGTTATCACTATTTCTCTTTTCATCATTCTAATACATTGTTCATTAAATTTTGAGGAATTTTATAAACTATCCTTTATTTTTTTTCATTAAAACACCCGAAGCTTCTATAGAAATCGCTATTTTAGGGGTTGTAATTTTCGCTATTTCATCCTCAGATTTACCGGCATCCTTAGCATAATGTTGTAATTCTTTTACCCCTGTTTCTTTTAAAAATGCTTTCCCATTTATAATCACTTCACTTCCTTTTGAATTTGTGGGCACAAAGAACCCATAATCTTTAAATCGGACCATTGATTCTAATTCTTCACTGAGATCAAGTTTCATCCAACAACCTTTTACCCTACATACTTCTTTTACCTTAGAAATAAACTTAACATTAAGGGTATCTCCTAATTGTATCGAATTAAATTTAGATACTAATTCTTTTGAAGTTATGGCTTTGTTACTGGTTATTTTTTCTCCAAATGAATCGTAACTAGTTTCTTGGGCTGATTTTTTATTCTCTTTTATTTGTTGTTGACAGTTTGTCAAGAGAAGCAAAAAGATAAGAGAACATTGTAGTATGTTTTTCATGATTGTTGAGTAAGGTATTTACACTTCAAAAATAGGTATTTTAAATAGTAAAATCAATCATTTCTTCTATTGTTGGATAAATATTTTGTGTACATTTGTTTTTGAATTTAATCAAGCTGAATGAAATCTAATATAACAATTCAACAGATAGAAAAATCGAAGATTCACTCTGTAGATTTTAACAATCTTCCTTTTGGTAGCGTATACTCTGACCATATGTTAGAATGTGATTTTATAAATGGTGAATGGCAAACACCAGTTATAAAACCCTATTCGCCAATAACACTAGATCCCGCAGCAAAGATTTTTCATTATGGTCAATCCATTTTTGAAGGAATGAAAGCTTACAAAGACTCGCAAGGAAACACGATGTTATTTAGGCCCTCAGAAAACTGTAAACGTCTGAATAAATCTGCAGAACGTTTGGTTATTCCTCAAATTCCAGAGAACATCTTCATGGACGGTTTAAAAAAACTATTGGAAATTGATGCAAATTGGATTCCAACTAATGAAGGAAGTTCCCTTTACATTCGTCCTTTTATGTTTGCTTCTGGAAAAGGCCTTCATGCATCTCCAGCAGATACTTATAAATTTATAATTTGTACTGCTCCTTCTGGCGCTTATTTTGCAGGAAAAGTAAAGGTTTTAATTGAAGAAAAATATGCCCGTGCCGCGAATGGTGGTGTCGGTTTTGCAAAAGCTGGAGGTAATTATGCTGCACAATTTTATCCTACACAATTGGCAATTGAGAAAGGGTATAATCAAGTAATTTGGACAGATGATAATTCGCATGAGTTTATTGAAGAAGCTGGAGCTATGAACATCTTTGTTAGAATTAATGACGTCTTAATTACAAGTCCTACTAATGACCGTATTTTAGATGGAATTACACGTAAAAGCATCATTCAAATAGCAAAGGATATGAACATAGATGTAGAAATTAGAAAAATTTCTGTATCGGAGGTAATTGCAGCTGCCCAAAGTGGTAGTTTAAAAGAAATGTTTGGAGCTGGAACTGCTGCAGTAATTTCTCCAATCGCAGGTTTTGGCTATCAAGATACTGAGTATGATTTACCTACGTTAAAAACTCCTTTTGCTGAAATACTAAAAAAAGCAATTACAGACATCCAAACAAACAAAGTGGAAGATCCTTATGGCTGGAGAGTTATGATTTAATTTTACAGTAAAAATATTTAAAAAAACCTCAACTTTTTGTTGGGGTTTTTCTTTTTTGTAGTTTTATCCAAATTCTGTTCTATGAAAAAAATAGTATTATTTTTTGTTATTGTCATACTAATCTCTTGTCAAAACTCAAAAAGTAACAGCACTATCCCAATAAAAAGCAAACAATATTTAACTGTTTTAGGTATTACTCAAGACGGCGGTTATCCTCATATTGGCTGTCAAAAAGAATGTTGTGCTAATTTCTACAATGGAAAAAATAGTAAAAAAAGTGTTGTTTCTTTAGGTTTAGTGGATCTTGAAAATCAACAAAAATGGTTATTTGATGCGACTCCAGATATGCATACTCAATTAGCGGCATTGGAACAACATCATTTAAAAAATGAAAAAATAATTGATGGGGTATTTTTAACACATGCCCACATTGGACACTACAGTGGTTTAATGTATTTTGGTAGAGAAGCGCTGGGTAAAAAAAACATTAAAATATATGCAATGCCAAAAATGAAGTCTTTTATAACAAACAACGGCCCCTGGAGTCAATTGGTTTCACTGCAAAATATTTCACTACAAAATTTACAACATGACTCTACCATCGTTGTAAATAACAAATTAAAAATAACCCCTTTTATTGTGCCACATAGAGATGAATTCTCTGAAACGGTGGGTTATAAAATTGAAAGTAGAAAGAAATCTGCATTATTTATTCCAGACATAGATAAATGGTCTCGTTGGAAACAAAGCATTATAGCGGAGGTAAAAAAAGTAGATTATGCGTTTGTTGATGCTACTTTTTTAAATCAAAAAGAGGTGAAAAGAGCAATGACAGAAGTTCCACATCCATTCATCGAAGAAACGATGGAGTTGTTTAAAAAAGAATCGTTCGCTACAAAAAATAAAGTAATTTTTATTCACTTTAACCATACAAACCCAACACTTCAAAAAGAGAATAAAGAACGGAAAAAGATTGAAAAATTAGGGTTCCAATTTGCAACAGAGGGAAGTAATTACGAATTATAATAACCTCTTAAAATAATCAGATCATCATAATGTTAGATATAAACTTTTATAAAATCCCTAAACGTTTCCAATTATTAAAAACATTTGCAATTACATTTATCACACTTTCTTTCATCGTAAGAGTTTTATTGTACTTTTTAAGTTTTGAATACATCGATTTTTCTATTACAAACCTTTTCAAAGTTTTTGGAATTGGTTTCTTCTATGATATTGGTGCCTTATCATATTTGTCATTTGCGTATGTATTTTACCTGTTATTAATCCCGCAAAAAAAAATTGGATGTAAATTAGATCGAATAACCACTAAGTTCTTTTATGGTTTTTTCCTCTTTTTAATCATTTTTTCTTTTTTGGCTGAAATTCCCTTTTGGAACGAATACCAAAGACGCTATAATTTTATTGCGGTGGATTATTTATTGTACACATATGAAGTAATTGAAAACATCCATCAATCTTTTTCTTTACCCCTGTTAATACTCGTCATTTTTTTTCTAGTGACAGTGAGTATCTTTTTTGCCAAGAAACAAAATGCTTATAAAAATACGTTTGAAAATACGGATGGTTTTCTTGTGAAAATGATACCCTCATCTGTAATACTAATAATTTGGTCTATTTTTCATTTTTATATTTACAATATTCAAGCAGAAATTTTTAATAATATTAATGAAAATGAAATAGCAAAATCGGGATTATATTCATTTTTTGCAGCATACAAAAGCAACGAATTAAATTTTAATGAATTTTATAAAACGCTCCCTAATGCTGAAAATTATACAATTACAAGAAACGCTGTAAAGGCAAAAAACGACCTTTTAAAAAACTCTAAAAATAATATTTCAAGATTCACTTCTAATCTTGGTGAAGAAAAAAAACCCAATATTATTTTTATTGGATTGGAAAGTATGAGTGCTAGCTTTTTAAAAAGGTATGGCAACACGCAACACATAACCCCAACAATAGACGCATTACATAAACAATCTATTGCATTCACAAATATGTTTGCAACAGGTACAAGAACGATAAGAGGTATTGAAGCTATTAGTTTATCAATACCACCAACTCCAGGTAGAAGTATTGTAAAAAGGAAAAACAATGCAAACCTGTTTACTATTGGTGAAGTATTCAAACAGAAAGGGTATTCTAGAACATTTCTATATGGTGGTGATGCCGATTTTGATAATATGCTAAATTACTTTAGTACTAATGGATTTGACATTATTGATAGAAAAAAATGGCATCGATTAGATAGAGAATTACCTACAAAAAGAAATCGGATTGAAGATAACGAAGTTAGTTTTGAAAATACTTGGGCTGCTTGCGATGGAGATCTATTTAAAAAACTAATCCAAGTAACCGATAAACAGCACCTAAACAAAGAACCCTTTTTTAATTTTGTGATGACCAGTTCAAATCATCCACCCTACACTTTTCCGGAAGGAATTATTGATTCGAATGAAAAGAACCGGAGTAACGCTGTGAGGTATTCCGACAAAGCATTAGAAACTTTTTTCATTGAAGCAAAAAAGAAACCATGGTTTAAAAACACTGTTTTTGTGGTAATCTCAGATCATTGTTCTTACAGTGCTGGTAGGACTGAAATTAATCTAAAGAATCATCATATTCCTGCTTTCATCTATAATTTGAAAGATGAAATTCCAAGAGAAGTAAAAAAATTATCATCTCAAATAGACATCTTTCCTACATTGTTTGGATATTTAAACTGGAGTTATGAAAATAATTTCTTTGGTAAAGATATTACTAAAATGTCCTCAAAAGAAGAAAGAGCTTTTATTGGTAATCACAGAAAAGTATCACTCTTAAAAGAGAATCAATTAATTGTTTTAGAAACAAAGAAAAAACATGTTTCCTATCTCTGGAATAAAGAAAAAAACACCTTAAAAAAGGCGAAAACAGATCCTGTTTTATTAAAAGAAACTATCAGTTACTACCAATCTGCATTTGAGTTATTTAAGGCTGGTAAAATTAAAATAAAATAGCCAGACAATAAATCAAAACACCTGTTTGTCAATCAAATAAAAAGAAGTATATTTGCACTCCTTTTTTAAGGAAAATAAAATTATATTAATTTACAAAAACTAATCGTGTAATTATGAACACATTAAGTTACAAAACAGTATCGGCTAACAGTGCTACCGTAAACAAGGAGTGGGTTTTAGTTGATGCGGACGGGCAAACGTTGGGTCGTCTATCTTCTAAAGTAGCAAAGCTAATTAGAGGTAAATACAAACCAAACTTTACTCCTCACGTAGATTGTGGAGACAACGTGGTTATTATCAACGCAGAAAAAATTGTTTTAACTGGAAACAAATGGAGAGACAAATCTTACATTCGTCACACAGGGTATCCAGGAGGACAAAGATCGTTAACTGCAACAGAAATGTTTGAGAAAGATCCTACGAGGTTAATCGA
Organism: Polaribacter sp.; assembly: GCA_018608545.1. Classification (GTDB taxonomy): domain Bacteria; phylum Bacteroidota; class Bacteroidia; order Flavobacteriales; family Flavobacteriaceae; genus Polaribacter. The sequence goes on along the minus strand of JABAZI010000028.1, from coordinate 1,424 downwards.
AAAAGCAGTAAAAGGAATGTTGCCTAAAAATATTTTAGGAGCAGCATTGTTCAGAAACTTGTATGTATATGCAGGTGGAGAACACAAACAAGCAGGTCAAGAACCTAAAGTAATTAACCTTAACGACCTTAAATAATGGATACAGTACATAAAATCGGTAGAAGAAAAACAGCAGTAGCTCGTATTTATCTTTCTGAAGGAAAAGGAGCTATCACCGTAAACGGTAAAGATTACAAAAGCTACTTTACTACAGGAACTTTACAATATAAAGTACAACAACCTTTAATGTTAACAGAAAACTTGACATCTTATGATATCAAAGTAAATGTTTACGGAGGTGGTGTTACAGGACAAGCAGAAGCGATTCGTTTAGCAATAACTAGAGCATTGGTATTTATCAATGCAGATCATAGAGCTGTCTTAAAACCAGAAGGGTTATTAACTCGTGATCCAAGAATGGTTGAACGTAAAAAATTCGGTCAGAAAAAAGCACGTAAAAAATTCCAATTCTCGAAACGTTAATATTCTACAGAATTTATTCTGTATTATATTCTATCGAGAACTGTTATTATTAAAAATTAATATTAAACAGTTTAGTATCTAAATATATAAGACTCATAAAAGACTACTTATATATTGATTTCAAAAACAGAAAGTAAACACATTTAAAAATGGCAAACGTAAACATTCAAGAATTATTAGATAGTGGTGTACACTTTGGACACTTAACTAGAAAATGGAACCCTAACATGGCTCCTTATATTTATACAGAACGAAATGGTGTTCACATCATCGATTTGTATAAGACAGCAGCAAAAATAGAGGAAACTTCAGAAGCTTTAAAAAAGATTGCAAACTCTGGACGTAAAATTTTATTTGTTGCAACCAAAAAACAAGCAAAAGATATTGTTGCAGAAAAAGCAAAAACAGTACAAATGCCTTTCATTACTGAAAGATGGCCAGGTGGTATGTTAACCAACTTTGTAACTATTAGAAAAGCTGTTAAAAAAATGGCTCACATAGATAGAATGAAGTTAGATGGTTCTTTTGATGCATTATCAAAAAGAGAAAAATTACAAATCAATCGTCAAAGAGAAAAATTAGAAAAGAATTTAGGTTCTATTTCAGATATGACTCGTTTACCTGGTGCATTGTTTGTAGTAGACATCAAAAAAGAGCACATTGCAGTTGCAGAAGCTCAAAAATTAAACATTCCAATCTTTGCAATGGTAGATACAAACTCTGATCCAAGATTAGTAGATTATGTTATCCCAGCAAATGACGATGCTTCGAAGTCAATAGACAAAGTATTATCTTTTGTAACTGATGCAATTGCAGAAGGTTTATCAGATAGAAAATCAGAAAAGGAAAAAGTGGCTAAAAAAGAAGCAGCTCCTAAAGTTGAAGAAGCAAAAACTGAAGAA
>JABAZI010000034.1 GCA_018608545.1 Polaribacter sp. | reverse complement strand
AGTGAACAGCCCTGTGGGTCCTGCTCCAATAATTAGAATATCTGTTGTAATCATTAATTTAAAAATAAAAATTGAGTGTAAACAAGTCCGTTAACAAACTCTATTTTACATGATAAAAGTCGTCTCCAGGTTAAACAACGTTAATAACCTCTTCAATCTGTGGTGCATATTTTTTAATCGTCGCTTCTACACCGTTTTTTAATGTCATTTGATTTACAGAGCAACCTGTACACGCTCCTTCTAACTGAACTTTAACAACAACTCCTTCAATAGAGAGTAATTTAATATTCCCTCCATCACTCATTAAAAAAGGACGAATTTCATTCAGTGCTTTTTCAACATTACTTAATGTTTCGTGTTCTGTCATATCTTTTACTTTTTTACTGCGCTACAGCCGCTCATCGTTGTAATTCTTACTACTTCTGTAGGTGGCAAATTTTTATTTCTTTTTAACAATTCTGAAACCATTTCTTTCGTAATATCATTAAATGATTTTTCTAAAAGAGTTCCGTCTTGTAAAGCAACTGGCCTCCCAACATCCCCTGCTTCACGAATACTTTGCACCAAAGGGACTTCTCCTAAAAATTTAGTTTGAATATCTTCAGCCAAATTTTTTGCTCCATCTTGGCCAAAGATATAATATTTATTGTTTGGAAGTTCCTCGGGAGTAAAATACGACATGTTTTCAACAATGCCCAACACCGGAACATTGATACTTTCTTGTTGAAACATTGCGACTCCTTTTTTTGCATCTGCGAGTGCAATGTTTTGTGGCGTACTTACAATAAGTGCTCCATTGATTGGCAATGCTTGAACAATTGACAAATGAACATCGCCCGTTCCTGGAGGTAAATCAATCAATAAGAAATCTAATTCACCCCAATCTGCATCAAAAATTAATTGATTCAAAGCTTTAGAAGCCATAGGGCCTCTCCAAATTACTGCCTGGTTTGGATTTGTAAAAAAACCTAGAGACAACAATTTTACGCCGTAATTTTCAACTGGTTTCATTTTTGAACGACCCTCTACATTTACAGAAAGCGGTCTTGCTTTTTCAACATCAAACATAATATGTTGTGATGGTCCGTATATATCTGCGTCTAAAACCCCCACACTAAAACCCATTTTAGCTAGAGAAATAGCCGTATTTGCTGTCACAGTAGATTTTCCTACTCCTCCTTTTCCAGAAGCGATTGCTATGATATTTTTGATCGAAGGAATTTCTTTCCCTCGAATTTGATTTGAAGCTTCTTTTGGGGCCGGTTTTTCCACCGTTACATTAATTTTCACATCAATTTTTTCATCAATCGTTGTTTTAATTGCCTTCGTAATTTCAATTTCAATTTTCTTTTTTGCTTGTAACGTTGGGTTATTAATTACAACATCTATAAGCACCTCATTTCCGAAGGTTACTACATTTGTAACGTTCTTGTTCTCAATTAAACTTTTCCCTTCTCCCGGGGCTGTAATTGTTTCTAAAGCTTTATATATATCTTGTTTTTTAAAACTCATTTTTTGAGATTTTAATTCGGATTAATTCTAAATTGCAAAGATACTCGTAAAATTAGTTTTGAAGAAATACTCCTCTTAAATTCCTGCTAAAGTTTAAAAATTAACTGATCCCACTATAATTAAAAAAAAGTGAGTCGTAGATTGACTAAAAATTCTTGCTGATTTCAAATTCTAAAAGACCCTAGTTTATGACAGTTCCTTTAGAGGGTTCCAAAAGACCTTTTCAAAATCTTGTATTTGATTGTCAACAACAATAATTTTCTCATTTTCTAGAAGTTGTTGCATTAAGTTTGTTCCTCCAAAATGATGTTTACCGGTAAGAACTCCTTTTCTATTAACGACCCTATGTGCGGGGATGTCCTCTAAATGGTGTGCTTTGTTCATTGCCCAACCTACCATTCTTGCAGATCTGGCTGCTCCTAGATAGATTGCAATGGCTCCGTAGCTTGTAACTCTTCCATAGGGGATTAAACGAGCTACTTCATATACTTTATTAAAAAAATTATCTGTTTCTTTCACAAAGTGAAGATATAAAAACCTGCTAATACTTCAATCTAAATTGAATATAGGTAATTGGTTTTCCTACTTGTAAATATTGATTCTCGTAAAAAGTTTGTGTTTCTGTAACCTCTTTAGGAGATCCTTCGTTTTTGTATACGTTGTGGTTTGCATTCAAAATCTCATGACCTTCTCCATGTAATAATCCTAGGGTATATCCATGCATGAATTCACTGTCGGTTTTTAAATTCATGAGTCCGTCTTTCTTTAATACCTGATGGTATTTTTTCATGAAATCGGAATTCGTCATTCTGTGTTTTGTTCGCTTGTATTTTATTTGCGGGTCTGGAAAAGTAATCCAAATTTCAGAGACCTCATTTTTAGCAAAAATAAAATCAACCAACTCTATTTGTGTTCTTACAAAAGCGACATTCTCTAAATTTTCTTCAATTGCCGTCTTAGCACCCCTCCAAAAACGAGCCCCTTTTATGTCTATTCCAATAAAATTTTTTTGTGGGTTTTTTTGAGCCAATGCAATGGTGTATTCTCCTTTACCACAGCCTAACTCAACAACAATAGGATTGTTGTTTCCAAAAAAAGAATGCCATCCCCCTTTGTGAATGAAGTTCGTGACTACTTCTTCTCTTGATGGTTGAATCACATTTTTAAACGTTTCGTTTTCCTTGAAACGTTTTAATTTATTTTTACTTCCCAATATAAAAACTATGCTTTATCTTCTGTTCCTTCTCTTTTAAATTTATAGGACTCTTTCATCCAATAACGTAAAAGAAATAGAAAGACAATTAGAAAAAGCCAATTAACTCCATTTGAAATCCACCATCCAAATTCTCTTAGAGCTAAATCTGAACGTAATTGATTAAAAGGGATAAATAAATACTCTGTAAATAAAGTACCAATCCATCTAAAAATATTGCTTGCTATCATAACTTAATTATCTTTACACTGCAAAAATAACAAAAGAAACAATGCTAGCCAATTTTTTGGAGAAATCTAAACCAATCAATTTCATCGTCTATTTAGGACTGTTCTTTTGTTATTTTTTCGGAAAGATTACTTTTACACTATTTAGCGGTGACATCACTCTATATCAGGCCTTTGAAAGTATTTTGTTTGTATTTCTTTTTCTATCTGTTTTCTTCTTTTTCAACTTTATTGTTACCAAAAATAAGCTCACGCTAGATCATTCCTATGCATTTTATGTCTTTACACTAGCAATAACACTTTTTTTTTCAGCTCTTTTTGATTTTAAATCAATAACACTAGTAATCATCTACCTTCTCTTTTTAAGAAAAGCCTACAGCCTTCGTTCTTCGAAAAACATGATTCAAAAAATATTTGATGGGGGTCTTTGGCTTGGCGTTATGTTCCTTTTAGAACCTTTTTCAATTCTTTTTTCGATTGTTCTGTGTATCGCTATTTTGGCCTATCAAAAAATAACCATCAACACCATCATCTCCCCTGTTATTGGATTTGTTACTCCTTTAATTATTTATTTCACCTATCTATTGTGGAATAATTCGCCTGAAAAATTTAATGACCTATTTGACTTTATCTCTGCTCATAAGCTCTTTATATATAGAGAAAATTATACTTTATGGATCTTTGGGGTTTTTCTTTTTTTAACCCTACTCTCTATTCTATTGAAATCACCCAAAGCACTTTCAATCAATGATTATTTTAAGAAAAGTTGGATTGTTTTAATCATAAACTCACTTATTGCTGTTGTTTTTGCACTATTTATCAGTGAAAAAAATGGATCAGAAATTATTTTCTTTTTAATTCCAGGGTGTATCATTATCGCAAACGGATTTGAGGTTGTTAAAAAAAGAATCCTAAAAAACATCTTATTTGGGTTGCTGCTATTGGGAACAATTGTAACTTTATACTTCCTATAATTTAACTCCAAAAGCCAAATCTCCGGCATCCCCAAGACCGGGAACAATATATCCTTTGCTGTTTAATTTATCGTCTATAGCGGCAATCCACAGGTGAGTATTTTCTGGGAATTTATCCTCTAAAAATTGAATCCCTTCTGTAGCGCCAATGACCACAATAAGATGGATTTCTTTAGGAGTTCCTTGTTGCTGAATAGCTTCTAAAACAGCAACCAAGGATTGACCAGTTGCCAACATAGGATCTGCCAACAACAATGTCTTATTCTCGATAGAAGGTGCTGCAAAATATTCTACCGCTATTTCAAACTCTTCATTGTTATTTGGATGATGACGATAGGCTGAAATAAAAGCATTTTCAACACCATCAAAGTAATTTAATACCCCTTGATGCAATGGCAATCCTGCTCTTAAAACAGAACACAAAACAATCTCATTTGTAGGCAACTGTCCCTTCTTTTTTCCAAGAGGAGTATTGGTGTAAACCTCAGAGTAAGAAAGCTTCTTACTTAATTCATACCCTAAGACCTCTCCAATTCTTTCGATATTTCTTCTGAATCGCATCGCGTCTTTTTGAATATTTTCATCTCTTATCTCGGTAATAAAAGTGTTTAAAATTGAGTTTGAACTGCCTATGTGATGTATCTCCATTTTATCTGTTTAATTTACAAATGTAGTTTCTTTGAATTTAATGAAATATCAGACGACTCAATTCCAACTTCGAGAGAATAATTGGGTTGTCTGCAAAAAAATAATTCCATCACCCTGGTGAATACTTTTATGAAAATCAGTGCGCTTTACACTACCGTATTTAGTTGGCGAACAAGTAAAAAAAATCATTAAATAAAAACTATCTTTGCTCTTCATACTAAACGTTTATTTTATGATTCAATCCATGACGGGTTATGGTAAAACTGTATTGCAATTACCAACGAAAAAAGTAACCATAGAAATTAAATCTTTGAACAGTAAAAATCTCGATTTAAACGTCAGAATCCCTTCTTATTACAAAGAAAAAGAATTAGCTGTTCGTAAAAAATTAGCCAGCGCTTTGGTTCGAGGTAAAGTCGACTTTTCAATTTATGTAGAAATGACTGCAGAGGAAACCTCTACGACGTTGAATCACGGAGTGGTCAAACAATACCTTCAACAATTGAGAAATATCGTTGAGACAGAAGCATCCAATGAAGTTGAATTACTAAAAATGGCAGTAAGAATGCCTGATGCCCTAAAAACAGAGCGTGAAGAACTAGACGAAAACGAATGGAACCTCATTGATGAACATATAGAAATAGCTATTCAAGAAATTATACAGTACAGAATGGATGAAGCTGCCTCTTTAGAAGTGGACTTTAAAGAAAGAATTGCCAACATAAAAACCTATTTAAAAGAAGTAAAATCCTTAGACGGAGATCGAATTGAAAATGTAAAAACACGTTTGAAAAAAGCGATTGATGATTTAAAAGTAGAAACAGATGAAAATCGTTTTGAACAGGAATTAATCTACTATCTAGAAAAACTAGATATCAATGAAGAAAAAGTTCGTTTGGCAAATCATCTGGATTATTTTTTAGAAACATTAGCTCTAGAAAATTCAAATGGGAAGAAATTAGGATTTATTGTTCAAGAAATGGGAAGAGAAATAAATACAACGGGTTCTAAAGCTAATTTTGCTCCTATGCAAAAAGCAGTTATTCAAATGAAAAATGAATTAGAACAAATTAAAGAACAGATTTTAAACGTATTGTAAATGTCAGAGTTCAAAGGAAAATTAATTGTCTTTTCTGCACCCTCAGGTTCGGGTAAAACAACAATTGTACGTCACCTATTAAAACAAGCGCCGTTTAATTTAGCCTTTTCTGTTTCTGCCACCTCCAGAGACCCAAGGGGTTTTGAAAAAGATGGGGAAGATTATTATTTTATATCCTTGAGAGAATTTAAAGACAATATTAAAGCAGATGCTTTTTTAGAATGGGAAGAAGTATATAGAGACAACTTTTATGGAACTTTAAAAAGTGAAATTGAACGCATTTGGAAATTAAAAAAACACGTTATTTTTGATATTGATGTTGTTGGTGGGTTAAGAATTAAAAACAAATATCCCAAAGAAACCTTAGCTGTTTTTGTAAAACCGCCAAGTGTAGATGAATTGAAAATTCGTTTAAAAAAACGATCAACAGAGAGTGAAGACAAAATAAATATGCGAATCGCTAAAGCATCAGTTGAATTAGCGACTGCACCACAATTTGATAAAATTATTAAAAATTACGAATTAGAAACTGCTTTAAAAGAAGCCGACCATTTAGTTCGTAATTTTTTAGAATTGAAATAAAGGAAAGAAACTGTTGAAAAACACACCCTTCTTTTAAGCCATAAGTATGAAAAAAATAGGTTTATATTTCGGAACATTCAATCCAATTCATGCTGGACATCTAATCATTGCCAATCACATGGTTGAATATTCAGATTTAGACGAGATTTGGATGGTTGTAACCCCACACAACCCTTTTAAAAATAAAAGTTCTTTACTCGACAATCATCATCGTTTTGAAATGGTTTACAAAGCAACAGAAGCCTATGAAAAAATTAAACCTTCTGATATTGAGTTTAAATTACCGCAACCAAACTATACGGTTTACACCTTAGCTCATGTCTCAGAAGCATACCCAAAGAATGAATTTTGTTTAATCATGGGAGAAGACAATCTGAAAAGTTTACACAAATGGAAGAACTACCAAACTATTTTAGAACACCATCATATCTATGTATATCCGAGAATTAGTTCAGGGGAAAATGCGCATGATTTTAAACATCACCCAAAAATCCATAGAGTAGATGCCCCAATGATTGAAATTTCTTCTACAATGATTAGAAATGGAATTAAAAAACAAAAAAACATACAACCTCTGTTGTCAAAAGAGGTATGGAAATACTTAGATGAAATGAATTTTTACAAAAAATAATTTCACTTAAAAATGGTTGTATATTTGTTGAACGTCAAATAAAAATTTGTGGCAAAAAAAGATAAAAAGAAGACAAAGTTAAAACAAAAACTAACCGATAAATACCGGTTAGTCGTTTTAAATGAAGACAACTTTGAAGAGCGCTTTTCATTAAAACTATCCCGATTAAATGTATTTGTTTTTGGAGGGTTTTTTTCCATTTTATTGATTACGGCAACTGGGCTATTAATAGCCTTTACACCTCTAAAGGAATATATCCCTGGGTATTCTTCCTCTACGCTCATAAGAAAAGCGACCAAGTTAACATTAGAAGCAGACTCTCTAAAAAGAAAATTAACTCTAATAGGAAATTACACAAAAGCACTAAAGACTGTTTTATCAGGAGAAATTAAACCTGAAAATTTAGATTCTATTAAGATCAAAACAAGAAGTCGTTCTATTGATGAGCGGGAATTAAACGCAACAAAAAGAGATTCATTATTCAGAGAAAAGGTAGACCAAAAAACACGTTTTTCAATAGAAAAAAATACAAAAAGCACTATTAAAGTTGTGTTTTTTGCTCCTTTAAAAGGAGCTATTTCACAAGATTTTGAAGCTTCTTCCAATCACTTTGCTGTCGATATTACAGCTAAAAAAGGCGATCCAATTAAGGCAATAGCAGAGGGTACTGTTATTTTCTCTGGATGGACCATAGAAACAGGATATGTTCTCATTTTAAAACATGCGAATGAATATATTTCTACCTACAAGCACAACGGAAACCTATTGAAAAAACAAGGCGATTTTGTAAAATCTGGAGAAGTAATTGCTACCGTTGGTTCTAGCGGAAAACTCACCACAGGACCTCATTTACATTTTGAACTTTGGAGTGGAGGTTATGCCGTAAATCCAATAAATTTTATAGACTTTAAATAATGAGTATCAAATCATTTTTCGCAATTCCTTTTGCTAAAATAGCCACTAGAAAGGTTTTTAAATGGGCAGAAAAACCTCATAAAACACAAGAGAAGGTTTTTAAACACCTTCTTTCTAAAGGAGGAAAAACCGCTTTTGGAAAAGATCATAATTTTGATACTATTACAAATTATGAAGATTTTAAAAAAGAAGTTTCAGTTACAGATTACGAAGGTTTAAAGACCTATGTAGATCGAGTTGTTGCTGGTGAATCTGATGTTCTTTGGACCGGAAAACCACTTTATTTTGCAAAAACTTCTGGAACAACTTCTGGCGCTAAATACATCCCAATCACAAAAGAATCGATGCCTACACATATCAAAGCTGCTCGAAATGCGCTATTATTTTATATCGCAGAAAAAAAAGATGCCAGTTTTGTCGATGGAAAAATGATTTTTTTACAAGGAAGTCCCGTTTTAAGTGACAAAAACGGCGTAAAGCTTGGTAGATTAAGTGGTATTGTTGCTCATTATGTCCCTCAATATTTATTAAAAAACAGATTACCAAGTTGGGAAACCAACTGTATAGAAGATTGGGAAACAAAAGTAAATGCAATTGTTGAAGAAACCATCAACGAAGATATGTCCGTAATAAGCGGTATTCCTTCTTGGGTTCAAATGTATTTTGAAAAACTCATTGATAAGACAGGTAAATCGATTTCAGAATTGTTTCCGAACTTCAATTTTTTCATTTATGGAGGTGTAAATTTTGAACCTTACAAGAATAAATTTGAAAGTTTAATTGGTAAAAAAATCGATTATATAGAATTATACCCTGCTTCAGAAGGGTTTATTGCCTTTCAAGATTCTCAAACAGAAAAAGGAATGTTACTGCAATTAGATTCAGGTATTTTTTACGAGTTTATCCCAGCAACTGAATTTTTTAATGAAGACCCAACCAGAATTTGCATAAAGGACGTAAAAGTTGGTGTAAATTACGTTATTATTTTAAACACGACAGCCGGACTTTGGGGGTATAATATAGGAGATACTGTAGAGTTTACCTCAACAAAACCCTATCGCATCAAGGTTACTGGAAGAATCAAACATTTTATTTCTGCTTTTGGCGAACATGTCATTGGAAAAGAAGTAGAAAAAGCATTGAATGATTCAATTTTAGGGACAACGATCAACATTAGTGAGTTTACAGTGGCGCCACAAGTAAATCCTGAAAATGGATTGCCTTATCATGAATGGTTTATAGAATTTGAAAATGACCCGGAAAATTTAGATGCTTTTGCAGCTAAAATTGATGCTTCAATGCAAACGCAAAATATTTATTATTTCGATTTAATTGAAGGAAAAGTGTTGCGGCCACTTATCATCAGAAAAGTAAACAAAGGTGGGTTTCATGCATATATGAAATCTATTGGCAAATTTGGAGGACAAAATAAGATTCCGCAATTATCTGATACTAGAAAAATTGCAGATGTTTTACATAATTATCTAATTAAAGATTAACAAAATGGGAGGAGATTTTTTATTTACAGGATTGGCAATAGGGCTGGTTATTGTTTACTTTTACAACAAATATAAAAACAACAAATATAGAAACAAACGTAAATGAGCACAATTAGGATTACCAAACAGTTTAATTTTGAAACAGGTCATGCCTTGTACGGTTATGATGGGAAATGTAAAAATGTTCACGGCCATTCTTATAAACTTTCTGTAACCGTTTCCGGAAAACCAATAAAAGACAATACCAACGTAAAATATGGAATGGTCATTGATTTTAGTGATTTAAAGAAAATTATTAACGAAGAAATCGTAGATGTTTTTGACCATGCAACAGTGTTTAACAAAAACACCCCTCATGTTGAGTTGGCCAAAGTGCTAAAAGGTAGCGGACATCATGTTATTTTAGTCGATTACCAGCCAACGAGTGAGATGATGGTGATTGATTTTGCTGAAAAAATAAAAAAAAGACTCCCTGAAAACATTCAATTATACGGTATAAAACTTCAAGAAACTGAAACAAGTTTTGCAGAGTGGTATGCTCATGAAAATTAATTCTTAAAATTAAAACTATGAAATTCTCAAAAGTAATTATCATTCTAATCATTTCAGTACTTGTTGTAAATTGTGACAATGATTCTAAAGAACCAACGATTGTTTTATCAAATAGTAATATTGCTGGATCGTACAGTATTACTAGTTTGAATACAGAAATGAAAGTAACCTCAGTAACGCAGGTTGGAGGCGTTTCAGTTCCACTTGATGTTGCTACTGCTTCAAGTAATGGAGATACCTTTCAAATTGATTTTCAGCTTGAAGAAAATGGCTCTTTTAAAGCAATTGGGCAATTTAGAATGATTTCTAAAGTAACTCCAGCTATTGGAAACCCCGAAACAGAAACTGTCATATTAGATGTTGATGCCTCTGGAACTTTTGATTTAGATACGACAAACAATACGATTCAATTAAATGTCTCTTTTGGCGATTTCTTAAGCGGAACCTTCAATATAAATACATTTAATGAGACCGTTCTTGTTTTGTATCAAGAAACGGAAGAAACAGAAGACCCTATAACAACAGAGATGGAGACAACTATTCGCTTTGTAAGAAACTAAGATGAAGTAAACATAAAAAGAAAGGCCGTCTAAATTAGACTGCCTTTTTTTTTAAAACATTAAAAAGGAATCTCTTATTTTCCATTAAAAGTATTCATTGTATTGGCCAATCCCGCAGTTCCAAAAGAGGTGATTATTTTTGCTGCTAATGGCAACTTTTCTATTAATTGACTCGTTTCTTCCTTGGTCCATTCTCCTAGGACAAAATCTACTTGCCTCCCTTTGCTGTAATCTCCCCCAATTCCAAATCTGAAGCGCGCATACTGTTGGGTTTGTAATTTTTCTTGAATATCTTTTAATCCATTATGTCCCCCTGCAGAACCTTTTGCTTTTAATCGAATCGCTCCAAAATCTATATTAACATCGTCTGTAACTACTAAAATGTTTTCTAAAGAGATGTTCTCTTTATTCATCCAGTATTTCAATGCTTTTCCGCTTAAATTCATAAACGTGCTCGGTTTTAAAAGAATAAACGTTCGCCCTTTAACTTTATAAGTTGCTAGATCTCCTAGCTTAAAGGTTTCAAAAGTGAGGTTGTTTTCATGGGCAACTTCATCCAAAATTTTAAAGCCAATATTATGTCGGGTATTGGCGTACTTTTCACCAATATTTCCCAAACCAACAATTAAAAATTTCTTCATTAAATCTTCCTTAAATTCAACTTTTGTAACAAATATATTAGAAAAAAAGTTTTTAAAATTCATTTCGTAAAAATACTAAAATAAAAAAAGCGTTACAGATTTGTAACGCTTTTTGTATCATATAATTGTAAAAATTACTCTGTAGCAGCAGCTTCTGTTGTTGCTTCTGTTGCTTCTGTTGCTTCTTCTGTCGCTTCTTCATCTTCTGATGCATTACGTGAAGTTCTAACTTGAACAACAACCGTATTGTCTGGGTGCATAAATGTATACACCTCATTAAATAAAGAAGAGATTAATAGTTTGCTCCCAATTTTTAATCCAGAAATATCTGCAGATATAAAATCTGGCAAATTAGACGGCAATGCTTTTACTTTTAATTTACGATTTGTAAAACGCAAAGACCCTCCGTTTAAAACTCCTGGTGAAGTCCCTGTTAACTTTACAGGAATCTTCATTGTGATTTCTTTGTTATCAAATAACTGGTAAAAATCTACATGGATAATTTTATCAGTTACTGGGTGAAACTGAATGTCTTGTAAAATCGTTGGTATTTTTTGTCCGTCAACGTCAATCGTTGCTGTATAAACGTTTGGAGTGTATACCAAGTTTTTAAACGCTTTTTCTTCTGCTGAAAAGTGTATTGGGTTTTCTCCTCCGTATATAACGCAAGGAACCATACCAGCATTACGTAAGGCTTTCGTTGCTACTTTGCCCACGCTTTCTCTTTTTGATCCTTTAATTGTAATTGATTTCATTACTTTTTTTATTATTTATTTACATTAAAAATTGTCCACTAATTGAAGTATTGTCTTGCACTTTGTGCATAACATCCGCAAATAATGGCGCGCAAGATACTACTTTTATTTTAGATGTCACCTTTTTTAAAGGGATAGTATCAGACACAATGAGCTCTGTTAGAGCAGAATTTTCGATTTTCTCATAAGCATCTCCGGAAAGTATTGGGTGGGTACAAATTGCGCGTACGCTTAAAGCCCCTCTTTCTTTCATTAAATTGGCTGCATGGGCTAAGGTTCCTCCAGTATCAATCATATCATCAACCAAAATAACATTCTTCCCTTTGACATCTCCAATGAGTTCCATATGTGAAATAACATTGGCTTTTTTTCTTTGTTTGTAACAGATTACAACATCTGAATGTAGGTGTTTAGAATACGCATAAGCTCTTTTAGAACCTCCCATGTCTGGAGAAGCAATCGTTAAGTTGTCCAACTTAAGACTGTTTACATAGGGCATAAAAATAGTAGAGGCATATAAATGATCTACTGGCTTTTCGAAAAAACCTTGAATTTGATCTGCATGTAAATCCATCGTCATAATTCTTGTTGCACCTGCAGTTTGCAATAAATTTGCGACTAATTTTGCACCAATAGCAACTCTAGGTTTGTCTTTTCTATCTTGCCTTGCCCAACCAAAATAAGGCATTACAGCGGTAATATGTCTGGCTGATGCTCTTTTTGCAGCATCCAACATTAATAACATTTCCATTAAGTTGTCTGCTGATGGAAAGGTAGATCCGATTAAAAAAACCCTTCTCCCTCTTACAGATTCTTCGAATGCTGGTTGAAATTCACCGTCATTAAAATGGGTTGTGGTTACTTTTCCTAATTCGTATCCGTACTCTTTGGATATTTTTTCTGCTAGTGCTGTACTTTGAGAACAGGCAAAAAGTTTTGGGGAAAGCTGATTTGAAGACATTTAGTTGTGTTTAGTTGTTGTGTTTTACAAAAATATAAATTATTTAGTGAGTTTGAATCAAAAATTAGAGATTAAAACTAAAAATATTTATTAGCTTTGCAACGCACTTTAAAATTGCTCGAGTGGCGGAATTGGTAGACGCGCTGGATTCAAAATCCAGTTCTTTCG
>JABAZI010000044.1:3074-13012 GCA_018608545.1 Polaribacter sp. | reverse complement strand
TAAATTGATCTTCCATCAATTTATTAGGAACTGTAAATAATATTTTAAAGCCATCTTCTAATATTGGTAGTGCTGTACCAACGATTGAAGCCATACTTTTTTGTCCCTTTTTATTTAATAAATCGATATATTCCTCCCAATGTTTTTGAAGGGTCTTTTCTGTAAATACTTCTTTAGGATGATTGTCATAGTTAACTTCAGTACTCGCTGTTTTATCCTCTTTTTTATGATGTATACTTTTTAGAGATAGTGAGGAAGTTCTTCTTTCTGCAGACTTATAAATTCCTTTTTCTAGGGTTGGTTTTTTTGTTTTAACTTCTTTGAGAGGAGCTATTGTAGTTTTCTTCTCTAGGGGTTTAGATATTTCTTTTGCAGCAGGTGAAAGCGCTTGGAAAAAAGTAGCAGGTATTATATAGTTAGCTGATTTTTTTTTTTCTCCATCAAAAGTGATAGAGGCAATTTGCATTAATGTTAACTCAACTAAAAGTCGTTGATTTTTGCTGGCTCTGTAGTTTAGATCACAATCATTAGCTTTTTTAATTGCTTGCATTAAGAAAGGTATATTAGCTTTTGTTGCCTGGGTTAAATATTTCTTTTTTGCAACGTCACCAACTTCTAATAATGCTAAGGTATCTTTGTCTTTAGCAACTAATAAATCTCTAAAATGACTTGCCAACCCATTTATAAAATGATGTCCTTCAAACCCTTTGCTTAAAACAGTATTAAATGCATTTAATACTTGTGGAATTTTGTTTTCTAGGACCAAATCAGTCATGTTGAAATAGGTTTCGTAGTCTAAAACATTTAGATTTTCGGTAACAGCTTCACGAGTTAAATTAGTTCCTGAAAAACTGACAACTCTATCAAAAATTGAGAGAGCATCACGCATAGCACCATCAGCCTTTTGAGCAATAATATGGAGGGCGTCGTCTTCTGCATTGATATTTTCTTTTTCACAAATAATCTTGAGATAATTTTTAGCATCCAACACCCCAATTCGTTTAAAATCAAAGATCTGACATCGAGATAAAATGGTTGGAATAATTTTATGTTTCTCGGTAGTTGCGAGAATAAAAATAGCATGCGCAGGAGGCTCTTCTAAGGTTTTTAGAAACGCATTAAAAGCTGCCTGAGAGAGCATATGAACTTCATCAATGATATAAACTTTATATTTTCCTGTTTGAGGAGGAATACGAACTTGCTCTGTTAGACTTCTAATATCATCTACAGAATTATTAGATGCAGCATCTAGCTCAAAAATATTGAATGCAAAATCTTCCTCTTCAGAAACTTTCACACCTTGTTGATTGATGTTTTTTGCCAAAATTCTAGCACATGAGGTTTTTCCGACTCCACGAGGGCCCGTAAACAACAATGCTTGTGCAAGATGATTGTTTCTTATCGCATTTTCTAAGGTATTGGTAATGGCCTGTTGCCCAACCACATCTTCAAAATTTTGAGGACGATATTTGCGTGCAGAAACTATAAAATGCTCCATTTATTTAGTATAAATATATGCAAACAAAAATAGGAATCTCATCGATTTTCTACAAGGTGGTTTCTTAACAAAATGCTAAAGTTGTAAACAAGTTGTAAATAGTTTTATAAGAATACCTGATAGATATATTTGAAAAACATATTTTTGTATTGTAAACTCTAAAAACAAACACATAGAAAAACACTATTTTAGAGTATTTGTTAATTATCTATTTTAATTATCCACATGAAGAATATTTTCAAACCCATTGTTTTGGTCAGTTTCCTAATAACATTATTTTTTAGTTTTGGTTTTTCCACTTTTAAAACATCTCAAGCTGATCCAATAAGTATTTCTAATGAAGAAATTAAAGTAGCCTATTTTGCAAGTGGATGTTTTTGGTGTGTAGAGGCTATTTTTGAGAGTGTTATTGGAGTAAAAGAGGCTGTTTCTGGATATGCTGGTGGCCATACTTTACAACCAACATATCAAAGTATTGGAACCGGGAAAACGGGCCATGCTGAAACTGTTGCGGTGTATTATGATCCTAAAAAAGTGTCATTTTCTACTTTGCTTTCTGTGTTCTTTGGTTCTCATGATCCAACAACGGTTAATGGACAGCACCCAGATTATGGAACTCAATACAGATCTATTGCTTTTTATACCTCTGATGTCGAAAAACAAGCCATCATAAAAACAATAGCCAATTTAAACAAGGAGAAATATCAAGGTAACATTGCCACAGAAGTTACGCAACTAATACATTTTTACAAAGCAGAAGCTTATCACCAAGATTTTGAAAAAAGAAACCCAAACCAAGAATATGTTAGGGCAGTTTCTATACCAAGATTACAAAAATTTAAAAGGAAGTTTCCAAAACTTCTAAAAAAGTAACCGATGAATTCCTTCATCATATCCAGAGGTATACGAGGGCGTATTTTACAGCTAATTACGGTCAGATATTAATTATCTTAAATAAAAAAAACCAACACTAACGTTGGTTTTAATCACAATTGTATTCCTGCTATTAGTTCGTTTTCTTCTCAACAATCGCTTTATCGGCGAAAATTCTTTTCTCTCTATTTGCAACTTCCCAGGCGGTATGAAAAATCAAACGTGTTCTATTTTCTAATAATTCATAGTTGATTTTATCTGGAGTATCTGATGGTTGATGGTAATCTGCATGTGTTCCATTAAAATAAAAAATAACGGGTACATTATTTTTTGCAAAGTTATAATGATCGGATCTGTAATAGAATCTGTTGGGATCGTTTATGTCATTATATTTATAATCGATATTAATATCTATGTATTTTTTATTTATTGTTTCAGATATAGTATGCAATTCTGTACTTAGTTTGTCTGACCCTATCAAATATAAATAATTAGTATCGGTTTTATGTCTGTCGTCAATTCTACCAATCATGTCAATGTTTAAATTGCATACTGTATTTGCTAGAGGAAAGATAGGAGCTACATCTGTATAGTACCTGGAGCCTAAAAGTCCTTTTTCTTCACCAGTCACGTGTAAAAATAAAATAGAACGCTTAGGGCTTTTTCCAGCTTTTACTGCCATTTGAAAAGCTTGAGCAATTTCTAAAATAGCAACGGTTCCAGAACCATCATCGTCTGCTCCATTATAAATTTTTCCGTTTTTTATCCCTTCATGATCTAAATGTGCAGAAATGACTATAATTTCGTCTGGTTTTTCGCTACCTTCAATAAAAGCAAGTACATTTTCAGAATTTTTTAATTCAACTTTTGCATTCTTTGTCAGCCATTCTGAAGGTATTTTTTGGAAATAATCAGTGATGCCTTTAGGAGAGACAATGCCCTCAGATATATAAAAGTTTTTTAAGTAGTCAACCGCTTTTTTTTGTCCAGGTTCTCCGGTGTTCCTTCCTTCAAATTCATTTGAAGCATAAATGAATAAGTGTTTGCTTAAATCTTTGGAGGTAATTGTTTCGGCATATGTTACAACTTCCTCTGTGCTTGTGTTTTTATCAGAGGTGCCTTTGTAAGTATTACAAGCCATAAAACTTATAGCGATAGCAATATTAAGTATTTTTTTCATCGATTAAAAAGAGTTTTTGTTCATTATAAATTGCTGTATATTTTTGTTAAAGGTAATTAGTTCTCCAGGAAACAAAGTTTCAAATGTATTTGCATGAATAAATTCACTCGTAGTACCAAAATGATAGGTATCAGGTGTTAAAAGTAGTATTTCGTCAGCCAATTGAATCGCTGAATTCACTTCATGGGTTGATAAGATAACTGTTTTTTGTGTTTCCGAAACGAGTTTTTTTAACAAAGAAAATATTTTAATAGTATGCTGCATGTCTAGATGAGCGGTAGGTTCGTCTAAAATAATAATTTCGGTGTCTTGTGCCAGTGCTCTGGCAATCAAAACCCTTTGAAGTTGACCATCACTTAATTCATAAAAACGATTATTTTTAAGATGTTCAATTTCTGTTTGATGAATGGCCATCTCTATTTTTTCGAGATCAGTAGTAGAGAGTTTGTCAATCCAATTTGTATAGGGTTGTCTACCCAATGCAATTATTTCGTAAACTGTCAATTGACTTTCTGGTAAGCGTTCAGTTAATACCAAACTTAATTGTGTAGAGAGTTCTTTTTGGGTAAGTTTTTCTATGTTTTTTCCTTGAAGTAATACCTTTCCGGAAATAGCTGTTTGAACTCTAGAAAAGGTTCTTAATAGGGTTGATTTTCCGATCCCATTTTTACCAAGTACTGTAATTAGTTTCCCTTTTTCAATTTCTAAATTGATATCTGATACGACGACTTTAAAATCCTTTTTTAGCGGATATCCTACAGATAGATTTTGTGCTGCAAGAATTGTATTTTTTTTGAACTTTTCCATTTATACAAATAATTTCTTTTTTCTTACCAACAACCAAATTACGATAGGTGCTCCGAATAGTGAGGTAACTGCGTTTATTGGAAGTGTAAATTCACTTGTTGGAAGTTGTGCTACAGCATCACAAATTAACAAAACAATCGCGCCAATTATTGCAACCGCTGGTAACAGTATTTTATGATTAGAACTTAAAAAAAACATTCTTGCAATATGAGGAACTGACAAACCTATGAACGCAATTGGACCGGAAAAGGCTGTAATTACCCCGGTTACAATACTTGTAATTAAAAGGATAATATTTCTATTTTTCTTTATATTTATTCCCAAACTTTTTGCATAATTTTCACCTAGTAAAAAGCTATTTAAGGGTTTTATAAGGAAGATAGTTCCTATCATACCAATGCAATAGATACTAATAAAAACCTGTAATTCTTCCCATGATAAATTACCCAGGCTTCCAAAACTCCAAAATAAGTATTGCTGAATTTGAGAAGCTTCACTAAAGTAAGCTAGAACACTAATTATTGCAGAGGTCAAAGAGCTAAACATTAACCCAATGATTAAAATGGACATGGTGTTTCTAACTTTATTTGCAGCAATAATTACAGCTGATAATACAAAGAAAGAACCCAAACTTGCCGCAATCGGCAAAGACCAATTTGAGATTGAGGTAGATAATAAAAAGCCTCCAAAAACAGAGGAGCCTAAAATTAAAATAGCAACTCCTAAGCTTGCACCAGAGGAAATACCAAGAACAAATGGACCTGCTAAGGGGTTTCTGAAAAGTGTTTGCATTAATAATCCACAAACCGACAAACCAGAACCAACTAAAATAGCTGTAATCGCTTTAGGGATTCTAAAATTTACAATTATGATTTCCCAACTTTCCTTCGAGATGTCCCCTCCAAAAAGACTGTTAAATAACTCTTTAAATGGAATTGCAACAGAGCCTAAACTGATATTTATAAAGAACAAAATGATCAGTAAAACTGATAAAAAAATAAAATGTATTGTGAATCTTTTTTGCTCCATAATGTCCTATTTATTCTTATGATCTATTTTTTATAGGATGATAAAAAAGAGACTAATTTTTTAATAGCAATACCTCTATGAGAAATGATGTTTTTTTCTTCTGAAGACATTTCTGCAAATGAGTTTGTATTATTTTCGGGTTTAAAAATTGGATCGTATCCAAAACCTTTTTCTCCTTGTTTTTTTTCTAAAATAGCGCCTTTGCAAATCCCTTCAAAAAGAAAATTAGCATCATTTATATTTAAAGAAACGGCTGTTCTAAATTGGGCATTTCTATTTGATTTATTTTTTAATTCGGTTAATAATTTTTGCATATTATTTTCAGAGTTACTGGGCTCTCCTGCAAAACGGGCAGAATATACACCAGGTTTTCCATTTAGGCTTTCTACTTCTAAACCAGTGTCATCTGCAAAACAGTCGTACCCATATTTTTGGGTAATATAATCTGCTTTTAAGGTTGCATTCCCTTCTAGACTCATTTCGGTTTCGTCAATTTCATCATAGCAATTAATATCACTTAAACTCAGAAGTTCAATTGTATTAGGTAACATTTCTTGTACTTCTTTGAGTTTGTTTGGGTTGTTTGTTGCAAAAACAAGTTTCATAATAATGTTGAATTTTTTTTAAAAATGGGTTTACAAAGTTACAAAGTTTTTAGTTCCTTGATTTTTTATGTCAGAAAAGAAAAAATCAGTTTGACATAACTATTCGTGATGATACGGTTCATTTTTTAAAATAGTACATCCTCTGTATAGTTGCTCAATAAAAAATAAACGAATCATTTGGTGGGAAAAGGTCATTTTTGATAGTGAAATTTTACCATTTGCTTTCTTGTATACCTCCTCAGAAAAACCATAGGGTCCTCCAATAACAAATACCAACTGTTTTAAACCGGTATTCATTTTCTTTTGTAAATATTCAGAGAATTCAATAGAGGTAAAGTGTTTTCCTTTGTCATCCAATAAAATCAGTTGATCTGTAGGTAGTATTTTTGATAAGATGAGTTGACCTTCTTTTTCTTTTTGCTGAATTTCACTTAAATTTTTAACATTTTTGATATCAGCAATTATCTCTAATTCAAATTTTATATAGTGTTTTAGTCGATTTTGATATTGATTGATTAATTCAATCAAGTGTTTATGATCTGTTTTGCCGATGGCGAGTAATTTAATTTTCATGATACAAAATTATGAAATATGAATTATGAATTACTATTTTTACCCTATTATATGAGACAGAGCAACAGAGGTGTCGTTTTTGAGAAGAAATAGAATATATAATGCCTAACACAAAGGGTAATTAGTGGTCATTAGGTTTTTATTATTACTTTTTTGAACGAACCTTCATACACATAAAAATAAATATACGAGTCAAAAAATAGCGAGATCATTTATGGATAATTATTTTGAAAATAAAGAATATAAAAATATAGATTTTTCCGGAACTAGAATCAATAAGGGTGAATATGATCATTGCAGATTTATAAATTGTAATTTTGAAAATAGTCATATCTCTAAATTTGAATTTGTAGAAGTTGAGTTTATAGACTGTAACTTTAGCAACGCAAAAATAAAAGAGACTGCTTTTAAAGAGGTTGGTTTTTATAAATGTAAAATGATCGGGTTAAAATTTCATGAATGTGATCCTTTTTTATTACAGTTTTCATTTAAGGAATGTCAATTAAGTTTTTCGTCTTTCTTTCAATTAAAAATTCCTTCGACACGATTTATAAGTTGTAATTTGCAAGAAGTAGATTTTACTGAAACAATTTTAACAACATCAGTTTTTGATTGTTGTGATTTGACAGGAGCCATTTTTGATAGCTCTAATTTGGAAAAGTCAGATTTTAGAACCGCTTTTAATTTTACGATTAATCCGGAAAACAATAAATTAAAAGGAGGAAAGTACCGGAAGGAGAATATTTCTGGATTGTTAAATAATTATAAGATTGTCATAGAGTAATTTAATGTCAAAAAAAATAAAAAATAGCTTAGAAACTACCCCTGTTGTAAAAAGCTTGGTGTTGCTTGGGAAACAAATTAAAATTCCAGGTTTAAACGGCATGTCTTTGTATGACCTATTGGAACTATACATTATTGGTATTGTTAATGGAGCATTGACATCAAGAGCAGGAGGAATAGCTTTTAGCTTTTTCATGGCTGTTTTTCCATTCCTACTTTTTATTTTAACATTAATACCCTACATTCCTATAGAGGGATTTCAGGATGGCTTATTTTCTTTTATTAAAGAAGTTTTACCTCCACAAACTTTTGAAGCTGTGAATACTGTAATTTTGGATATCATTAATAATCCCTACGGTGGCTTATTGTCTTTCGGTTTTTTAGGGTCTATTTTTTTAATGACCAATGGAGTCAATGCAATTTTTGGAGGTTTTGAATATTCCTATCATGTGACAGATGTAAGAAATATTTTCAAAGCCTATTTTATTTCTTTGGGAGTTTCTTTGTTAATGTCTTTATTCTTAATAATAACTGTTACGCTCCTCATTTTATATCAGGTAGCATTGTCTAAAATTGATGAAACAGGTTGGTTGCACACAAGTGATTTAAACCTCTTTTATTTGGGTAAAAACAGTCTCTTTTTAGTGATGATTTTTACGATAGTTTCTTTATTATTTAGGTATGGGACTAAACAAGGAAAAGAAACAAAATTCTTCTCTGCTGGCGCCATTTTAACCACAGTTGTTACTTTATTTACATTTTACTTATTTGGAATTTATGTTATAAAATTTGCACAATACAATCAGTTGTATGGCTCCATTGGGACTCTTTTGATTTTAATGTTATTTGTGTGGTTAAATGCGATCATTCTCCTGTTGGGTTTTGAATTAAACGCCTCTTTGTATAGTTTAAAGAAAAGAAATAAATCCATTACAACTTCTAAAAAATTATAACTTTTTTACGATATTTGCCAATGAAGTTCAATGGCGTTTTTTTAGGAGTGTATTTTTTTAGTTTTTTGATCTGAGTATGTTTAGTAATGATTTATTTATAAAAATCAATGGAAACTGCTAGATTAAACTAAAGACGTACATTCAAAATCGCTCTTGAGGACATAGAATTTTAATTCATAATTATTTACATGAAACCAAGCATTCCAAAAGGAACGAGAGATTTTTCTCCAATAGAAGTAGCAAATCGAACCTTTATTATGAATACGATTAAAGCCTCCTTTGAAATTTTTGGATTTCAACCTATAGAGACCCCAAGTTTCGAAAACTCCGCTACTTTAATGGGTAAATATGGTGAAGAGGGAGACAGACTTATTTTTAAGATTTTAAATTCTGGAGATTTTCTAAAAAAAGCAGATGAAAACCTCTTAACTAAAAGAGATAGCTTAAAGTTAACTTCTCAAATTTCTGAAAAAGCATTGCGCTACGATTTAACAGTTCCTTTTGCACGTTATGTGGTACAACATCAAAATGACATTTCTTTTCCTTTTAAAAGATATCAAGTACAACCCGTGTGGAGAGCAGATAGACCTCAAAAAGGACGTTTTAGAGAGTTTTTTCAATGTGATGCAGATGTAGTCGGAAGTAAATCTTTGTGGCAAGAAGTAGAGTTTGTTCAGCTATATGATGCTGTTTTTAGTAGATTAGGTTTATTAGGAACAACAATCAAGATAAACAATAGAAAAATACTTTCTGGTATTGCCGAAGTGATCGGAGCTCAAGATAAACTCATCGATTTTACAGTCGCTTTAGACAAATTAGACAAAATTGGGGAGGAAGGCGTAGTAAACGAAATGATTTCCAAGGGAATTACTGAAGTAGCCATAAAAAAAGTACAACCTCTGTTCAATTTTTCTGGATCTAATTTAGATAAATTAGCTTCTTTAGAAAGGATGTTAGCAAACTCCAAAGAGGGGTTAGAAGGGGTAAGGGAATTGTATTTCATAATTAACTCGATGAATGATTTAGGGTTGCAATCTGCCAATTTAGAAGTAGATGTAACTCTTGCCAGAGGTTTAAATTATTATACGGGTGCTATTTTTGAAGTAGCTCCTCCTGAAGGTGTAAAAATGGGCTCTGTTGGAGGGGGTGGTCGATACGACGACTTAACAGGTGTTTTCGGCTTGAAGGATGTTTCTGGTATAGGGATTTCTTTCGGATTGGATCGTATTTATTTGGTTTTAGAAGAATTAGGGTTGTTTCAAAAAGTATCTCTCCCAAAACCAAAAGTCATTTTCTTAAATTTTGATAAAACCAAAGATTTATCCATTATGAAAGCTGTTACGTATTTGCGTGAACATCATATTAAGTCAGAGTTTTATCCAGATTTAGCAGAGAGTAATAAGCAGCAAAAACGACAATGGAAGTATGTAGCTAATCGAGAGATCGAATTTGTTGTTTCTAAAGTAGAAAACAATATTTTTACCTTAAAAAATAGCCTCTCTGGAGAACAATCAGACCATTCTTTAACAGAATTAGTAAACAAGTTAGAACAATAAAAAAGAAAATTTTTAAGTTATTATCGATTATTATTTATGAATAATACGTTGTAAACACGTAAATTTGCAACTTAATTAAGA
>JABAZI010000044.1:0-2974 GCA_018608545.1 Polaribacter sp. | reverse complement strand
CATGTAGCCTATATTTCTAACGGTACGGTAATTGGACTTTCTAAAATGAACAGAATTGTAGAGTATTTTTCTAAAAGACCACAAGTTCAGGAGCGTCTAACAATGCAAATAGTTCAAGCAATGCAAGAAGCTTTGGGAACCCAAGATGTTGCTTGTGTGATTGATGCAAAACATTTATGTGTGAACTCCAGAGGGATTAAAGACATAGAAAGTTCTACGGTAACTTCAGAATTTGGTGGGAAATTTAAAGAAAAAGAAACCAAAAAAGAGTTTTTGCAATATTTGCAGATGGATACCTTGTTTTAAGTATCCTACAAATTGTTTTTAAATACACATAAACTATAAAAATGAGTTTATTGTAGTTTTTTTTTAAAATATGTCCATTTTTAACTCTTTTGTGTTCTAAATTAACCATACATAATCCAAACATTACCCAAACATTACTAGATTATTACCTCAACATTACCAATATTATTATCTCAAATTCTTAATCCATTGAGAGAATGTATTAAGATATAGCTTGCGAAAAAAGATTAATATGAGCTTATTTAATTTTTTTGTATGTTTTTTGTATGTTTTTTGTATTGGTTGTGAAAGTTTTATTAAAAAGAAAGTTTTTTATACTTATAAATCGAAAATTTTACTTATTAACTAAAACCAATCACATTAAAAAAAATTACATTATTAATTTTGTCCCTATTGTACTTTACAGTTGGACATTCGCAAACACTACTGGAGGATTTCGAGTCAAATCCAGCCACATATTCACTTGTTGCCGATGAAGGTCTTACTTCAGCGACTGTCGTTTCTGACCCAGAAGCGAACGGAACAAGAGGTAATGTTTTAAAAATTATTACCTCCACAACAGGTCAGCCATGGCAAAATGCTCAAGCGACTTTAACTACGGCTATTAATTTAACTACAAGTGAAAAAAGAGTATCTGTAGATGTATATTCTACTTCAGCTTTTGTAATGTTAGCTAAAGTTGATGAAACAGGACTTACCGCTTCTGCTTCGGAGAAATCTCATACAGGAAATGGTTGGGAAACATTAACTTTTGTTTTTACTGATGGAGCTGATAATAGTTCTGCAGCATCAGATGCGGTCTATGCTCGACTTCTCTTTTTTCCACTAAAAAAATTAAATGATGGTTATGAAGCTGTTGCTGTAACTACAACCTATGTAGATAACATAACAGAACTAGTAGTTGCTCCAGGACCTGGATCAGATGCCACACTATCAACAATAACTTCAGGAGGTGCTGAAATTTCTGGTTTTCACCCATCAACAACTAGTTATACAATTGAACTCGCTGCTGGATCAGTTGTTGGGGATATACCTGTATTAACTGCAATACCAACCCAAATTTCTTCCTCGGAAAATATTGTTGCTGCAACTCAATTTCCTGGAAACGCTGAAATAACGGTAACTTCAAGGGATTTTACTACCAAAGTTTATACAATTTATTATATAGAGCAAACGAAACCAAGCGATGCGCCAAATGCACCTACATCTTCAGCTGCTGATGTTATTTCTCTATTTAGTGATGCTTATACTGATATCGCTATGTCAACATGGAGAACAGGTTGGTCTCTAATGACAGGTGGAACTGAAGAGACTATCTCAAATAATGCTGTTAAAACATACACTAGTTCAGGTTATGCAGGAATATCACCATCTGCTTCTATAGATGTTGGTACTTCAGGAATGCAATATATTAGTTTTGATTATTGGGCTTCTGACGTAACTAGTTTTAAGTTAAAATTAGAATCACCGGGTGTTGCTGATCAGGAAGAAGAAAGATCAGTTACAACAGGTTCTTGGCAAACAATTACTATTCCTTTAACAGATTATAGTGTAGATTTGACCAACATTAATTTACTTGTTTTTTCCGCTGTTGGTAATACTAATTCCTTTTACATAGACAATGTCTATTTTTGGAAAAATCCATCAGATGCTGCTTCAGATGCTACACTATCTACTATAACATCTGGTGGTGTTGAAATCACAGGCTTTAACCCAGCAACAACAGACTATACAATAGGACTAGCTGCCGGATCAGTAGTTGGAGATATTCCAGTATTAGATGCAACCCCAACACAGGGTGCTTCTACGGCTGTCATTTCTCCTGCAACAACACTTCCTGGAAGTGCAACAATAACGGTAACCCCAAGTGTTGGTGCTGATAAAATTTATACGATTTTTTATGCAGAGGAAACTCCATCAACTTCAGCGCCAACGCCTACAAAAGCAATTGCAGATGTAATCTCTGTGTATGGTAATGTCTATCATAGTTCGAACATATTTACAGATCTAAACCCACAATGGGGTCAAGGTACACAAGTTTCAGAATATGCAGTTAGTTTAGAAGACAACATTTTAAAGTATGCAAATCTTAACTATCAAGGTATGTTGTTAGCTACTACAGATGTATCTTCTATGGAATATCTTCATTTGGATTTTTATACAATTGATGCTACTGCTCTTGATTTTTACTTAATAGGTGGTGGAACAGAAATTTTATACAACCTTGTAGGTTCGTCAGAATTTGAGTTAGGGAAATGGGTAAGCGTTGATATACCATTAACACATTTTGCAGGTGTAGATTTATCGGCTTTAATTCAAACTAAAACAGTAGGTAATGGAACTGTATATTTAGACAATATTTATTTTTGGAAAAATCCTACATGGATTGGAACAGATGGAGTTTTTGCCAGTGCTTCAAACTGGTCTTCAGGAGTTATTCCTGGTGCGAGCTCTGATATTACAATTCCTTCAGATGCAGAGTTAAATATTACTGGAGATATAACAGTAAATAGTATGTCTATTGCAGCAGGTGCTTCTATCATTTCAGATGGATCTATTACAGGAACCGTTAGTTATACAAGAACTATCCCTACTACCAACTGGCACTTAATTTCCTCACCAGTAGATGGTCAAGACAAGGATGCTTTTGTAACCGCTTCAGGTTTTG
>JABAZI010000074.1 GCA_018608545.1 Polaribacter sp. | reverse complement strand
CTTCAGTTTATTAAGTTGATTTTTTAAAGCGGATCGTGAATATGAATCGCCTTTTGGATTGGTTTCATTCAAATATAATAAATGTACCTCTAACTTCCTACACCATAATTAATTTATACTTGATAAAAAAGGTTTTAATCTGAGACATACCCGGAAACTCCTCCGTCATTATCTTGAAACATAAATCTTAAAATATGAATCTTTGGCTTCGACACTACTGGAGCCATATAATTATGAAACAATACATAGCCAAGGGGGTTGTTTTCCTGAACACCCTCTGATGTAGTCGCATTATCATTCCATTCTGGTGCAAGAGATCCGTTTTCCCAAAATTCTAGACCGAAACCCCACATTTCTAAAGTTAATACATATCAATGGAAAATGGAATGTAGACTTCTTTAAAATTTTTAGTCTTGAAAATATAAAAATGGGTATACTGCTTATAATACTGTACATCATTCGATATACACGAATTAAATAACGTTTAAAAATTAGTCGCAAGCTGAGCCCAATCTTACAAAATCTACTCTATCGGGAAAGTCGGAATCTTGAAAATTAAGTCTACCTCCATCACATTCAAACACAAAAGGTAAAACCATTAAATTACCAAAATTTAAATCTATTGTCAAAACATTATCTTCAATTGAATATTCGTAAGTCCTTGTAATGTGATTTCCATCGCCTGCCTTAAATGATTTATATTGAGATTCACAATCACCTTCTGTGCAGAAGTAAGTATACCTTATTCCATCTTCAAATAGATACATTGTATTTGAAATACCTTGCGCACTTATGCCAGGGGTATCTGAAGGATACAACCATTTACCTTCAATTGTATTTATTAATAATGGCGTTTCTTCTGATTTTTTTTCACAACTTAAAAGAATAAGAATAGAGAACGTGATTATTAGTGATTTTTTCATAATTAAATAGTTATTATACAGGAAAAAAGCGATCTGTAATTTAAATTTGGAGTATTAGTCACAAATTCCATCTGAATAAGAAATAACTCCTGCGGAACTTGCTTTACACGCATTACTATAAACGATTCCATCACAGCCACAAACTGGAAAATATTCTTCAGTGCATATAGCATTTTTATCAATTAGATTTGGGTCTATACATCCCTTTGTAACCTTTTCATCATTTGAAGTACATCCTAATAACGTTGTGAAACAAAATAAGTATATGAGTTTTTTCACGGTATTGAATTCTTAGAATTAAAAAATTGAGAATATTGGACTAAATGAATTTACTTTACAGAGAAAAATTTTCTGTAAATATGCTCATCTAACATCTTTTCATATTTTGGAGTAAAATAATTCACCCAAAAATCATCTATTTCTTCAGCGTGTGCCTTTTTATATTCAGCATCATCAGACCAGGTACTTAACCACATATAGCGATGTTCTTTGGCTTGGTCATCAGAATTTACTTGATAAACCTTGTATTTATTAACGCCAAATCCATTTTTTTCATAAATATTATTTGCCTTATCAAGATCTTTTTGAAATTCTTCGATGGTTATACCTGAAGGAAGATCAAAGAGATGTAAACTGATGCGTTCTTTAGATTGTGAGAAAGCTAGTGAAGAAATTAAAAATACGAAGAGATATAGTTGTTTTTTCATAATTAAATTGATTGAATACTCAAATATAACAAATGTAAATTAACTTACTTACATGCTTTTAAACTGCCTGAAATGAAAGAGAAAAAATACCTGTAGTTTCGTTTTGATTCGTATTTACCAAAAACGAATTCTAATGTATTTTCTATGACTGATTTTGATATCGAAATACAAGCCATAAATAGCCAATGAATTCCATTTATAAAGAAATTTGTTCATCATAATAATTATTTACCAAATATAACAAATGTGAGGTTAACTTACGCACGAGGTTTTGAAGTTACTATGTTAAAGGAGGAAGAGAGAACTCCTTATAGTTTTGTTTTTTTTGAAAAAGCCTGTGTACCAAACAAAATTAAAAAAATACCTAAAACCGAGTTGATTGAATCAGAATAATTAACATTCACCCAAAAATTTGTAAAAAATTGAGTGATGAGGTTAACTATAATTAGAAACGCAGTAATACACATTAAAATTTTATAATTCATACTTAAATATAAGTAAATTTAATCTATTTAAGAAATTTAGAACTCCCTAAATAAAAAGAAAAAGTTATCCCTATTTTTTTTAATTCCACTTCAAAAATTAATTGTGTTTGGCAATTTATTTTATAATTATTAACTTTGGAGCTACTAAAATTTAAACGACTTAAATTTAAAACGATATGAAAAAACAATTATTGATTCTATGTGCAATTATAATTTGCTCTTGCAATACATCTGAAAAATCTTCGTCTTTGACGGTAGGTGAATGGTATACGGGTGAACTTAAAGGAAAGTCTTTTAAACTTGGAGAACAGAAAAATATTGACCTCGTGAAAATGGCAGGAAAATATTACAATGCTCAAGATGCAAAAAATTTAGCGTCTCTGTTTTCTGAAAACGCGAAAATATATACTCACTCTGGTGAAATGTTGGAGGTAAGCGAAGCACTATATGAAAACTATTTTGCAAGCTTAGATTCTTTAAAATGGGTCCCTCACGGATTGTCAACACAAACTCTTGAAGACAACTCAATTGCTGTAGTGTCTATCCCTTCTAGTGATTCCCGTTATTTAAAAAATGGTGAAATTCTAGAAAACTTTTTATTCGAACGTTTTTGGATTGTAAATGATAAAATTCAAACCATCGTTCAGTACAAAAGAGAGTTGCCTAAAAACTTTGAAGAGATTGAGTTTTAAATTACACTATAATAGTATAACTGTTTTTAAAAAAAAACAATAATAAAACGAATCATCGAATAACCTAATAGACTAATTTGGTGGCTATTACAAACTATAAAAAATACAAATCATGAAAAAAATAACATTATTATTATTCGCTTTGGTATTAATTTCTTGTAATAATTCAGTCAAAGAGATTGAAATAGATCGAAAAGCTGGAGAGTGGGTTAAAACAGGAGTAAAATACTCAATTGGATCAGACGCTGATGTTGCGATTATTAAAAAAATGTTGTCAAGTCATGTGTCATTAGATGCCGAGGGAGTGTTTTCTTCAATAAGTGATACTTTGACGTACTATCCACATAACATGACATCATCCATTAAAATGAACGTAAACATGTTAAAGGACTACTTTTCTCAGTATGACTCTATCCAAAAGAAAGTACTTTACTACCTTCCTTATAATGTTGAGTCCTGGTCTGGAAGCATCGTTCAAGTGGGAGCGGTTGAAACAAGATTTAATAAAAATGGGACGATTGAAAAAGACCGTATAATCGATATGTTTTTTATTGGTGAGGATGGATTGGTTCATACCATACGTGAGTGGAATGCAGACTGGTAAAATAAATACAAGACCATTTATGGTCCAACTTGAAAATATCAAAACGATGTTTTTTTAATTAAAAAACGGTTACACTTTAAAAAGTATAACCGTTTTATTGTTATAGTAGCCTTCTCGATTGGAATAATACCGAACCTCTTATTGAAGTGTCGTTGTATTCCTTATGATTTTTTCCAGTGTCTAATTAAATTTGATTTTGGAGGTTGAGGCATACTCATAACAAATCATATGAGATAATGATAAATCGTATTTTATTCCATCAATATTGTATAAATTCCTTTTTGAGAGTCTAATTCATATTCAGAGGCTACTATTCTTATTTCATTATATTCTGAGTAGCTGCAACAATCTCCCATTTTTCTTTCAACATCAACATAAAAATCAAAGATCTGTTTGTCTGAAATACCAATTTTTAGATCCACAATTTCTGTCTCCCAACCAATTGAACCGATTTGAATCAAATTCATATTATTTTCTGAAATAAATGTAAATTTTACTGATTTATTATTGAGTTTGTCTGTTATTTCTATATTTTCTGACTTATAAGATCCGTTAGTGAATATGTTTTCTCCACTTGTTTTTTCTATAATTTCAAACAAAAAACTCTGAGGTGGTGAAAAACACATTGGACAATCATTGCTATTACAACTTTGAAAAATGACTATAAATAATATTAAAATTAAATTTTTCACTTTTGAGTTGTTTTTGTAGATGAAATTTCTCTCTAAAAGTTCTCTATGGTTAATTATTCTGACACTGGTGTGTGAGGAATCAATGCTGAAATTTTAAAAGCCCCATTCTTCTTTCTTAAAACATAAGTAGCTGTTCTATTTTTTGCACCCATTACAGTGCTATCTTTTAAAAATCTTGTGAAATTCATTTCAATGACTACTACATTATTATCTTTTTTATAATGCTCCCAACTATTGGTAATTGAGTAACCATAATTATTTTCTTCTAAAGTATGAAATGAATTTTTTAGAAATGACCTTAATTGTTCTTTATTATTATAAACAATCGTGCTGTCATTTAGGTATAGGGAAAAGGGTAATTCGTATATCTCTTCAGTTATCGTTGTGAAATCTGCATCGCTCCAAGCACTCACATATTTGCTGTACATTGCTTTAATTTCAGAAGGAATCTTAATTGTTTTTTCTGTTGGTGTATTTTTACAGCAATAAAATACTACACTCACTAATAAAATACAAATGAATTTTTTCATCAGCCAAATATAACGATTGTGTATTTAACTTACTTTAGAGGCTTAAAAATCACCGAATTGAAGGAAGAAAAGTTGCCTACAACCCCAATAGTACCAATAGAAAACAAATAGTAAGAACGCCAGCTGCGACAACTACTGAACTAGCTAGTAATCCAGAAGATTTTAAGATTGAAAACTTTCTAACTTTGACTTCGTAAATTTCGCTTACAGGAATTTTTTGAAGTTGCCCATTAGCATCTAAAGTCATTGTTTGCTCATTTTTAGAAACTAATGTTCCTTTAATATTTGTTCCTCCAACCCCTTTGACCTCAAGCTTTTGTTTTTTTTCATTTGAAATGCTATTGTAATCTATTGTTTTGTAGCTATAACAACTTTGAAACAAAATTGAAAATGATAATAATAATAATATAGAAAGTTTTCTCATAATTAAGTCGGCATATATTTAATTGTAATGTACAATTAATTATGTGTTAATAAAGAATTACTCTCGTATAAATTAAATTTTAAACTACTTACGTGGTTTAAGAATAGCTGAATTAAAAGGAAGAAGAGTTGCCTATGGTTTGGAAAATTTATATTATTCCTGGAATTTTCACAAAGTGGTCTGAATAATGTGATTTATTAAAAAAAACAGAACGGTAATCAATGGAAAAAAGGTTGCACTTTTTGTAAAGGAGAACCTTGAACGTAATTAAAATTCTATCTTATTAATTAATGTATCTTGTGGGCAACCAATAAAAGCATAAAATTGAAAGATTCAGAACTTAAGAAAGGTTCTTTTTTAAGTATCACTCTTTTAATACTTTCAGGAGAATTAATTTTTTTATTACCCTATGTATTAGCGAGAGTCTTTAGACCAACATTTTTAGAAGTCTTTAATTTAACGAATCTTCAATTAGGCGGTTTATTCTCTATTTACGGAACAGTGGCTATACTCTCTTACGTATACGGTGGGGTTCTTTCAGATAAATTTCGACCTAAAATATTAATCGCTTTATCGCTCTTTTTTACTGCTTTAGGGGGCCTTATGTTAGCTACCTATCCCTCCTATTTTATGCTACAACTCCTATGGGGGTATTGGGGTTTCACAACGGTCTTTTTATTTTGGGGTGCCATGATAAAAGCGACGCGTGTATGGGGCGGTTCAAAAAGTCAAGGGGAAGCTTTCGGATTGTTAGATGGAGGGAGAGGTTTGGTAGCCGCCTCTATAGGTACTTTAGGAGTGCTTATTTTTTCTCTATTTTTAACAAATGACATTGAGTTGGCTAGCTTGCCTGAACGTAAAAATGCCTTCAGATATGTGATATTATTCTCGTCATTTATTGTATTCTTAACAGGAATCCTTGTAATTGTTTTTATGAAATCAAGTCAAGAGGGGGTTACAAACAAGAATGCTGCTTTACTCCCTAATATCAAAACTGTTTTAAAAATCCAATCCGTTTGGCTTATCATGTTCATCATCATCTCTGCATATGTTGGCTATAAAGTAACCGACATATACTCGCTCTATGCCTCTGATGTCATGAATTTTAATAATTTAGAAGCTGCAAATATAGGGTCCTTACAAATGTATCTTCGCCCACTAGTGTGCTTGCTAATTGCATTGTTTTCAGACAAGAAAAGTTATGTTCATATAATTATCATTGGTTTTATTATTATGTTAATTGGCGCTTTAATCTTTTCATTTGGAATCGTTCAAGTAGACATGAATTATGTGTTTTTCTTTTCCTTAATTGTGGTCGCTACAGGAACCTATGCTATTCGTGCTTTATACTTTTCTCTTATGCAAGAAGGGCGTATTCCACTCGTATTGACAGGAACTGCGGTAGGGGTCATTTCTGTTGTTGGATACACCCCTGATATATTTGCAAGCCCAGTTATTGGCTACTTATTAGACACATACCCCGGAATCATTGGGCATCAGTATGTGTTTTCAATGCTTGTTGTTTTTTCAATAATAGGGTTGTGGGCCTCGATTAAATTTGCCAAATTAGTCACTAGTTTTGAGTAATATTTTTGAGTTTATAGCATAAAAAAGAGTCCCCTTTTTTGATTACTCCTTGGGAGCGTTCTTCTTTAAAATATATTATGTAGATAAATGGGCTCTAACCAAGCAATTAAATATACACGATATTGTATGCCGTTTTTATTCTTGCTTTTTAGTTATTTCTGTATTCTGAAAAATAGGTTTTCCTTGTAATGCTTGAACTAATGTTGTGGAAGCAAGAACTGCGTAAAATAATGAAATAATAACAGTCGCTTTTGTATTTTTAAAAATATAAAAAGAAAGAAATGGGAGTAGTTGTAGAGCGTGCATTCCTATAAAGTGCGAAACTCTTAAATCACCTACAGTTTTACTCCAACCAATAATCCACCAATTCGAGTTATCATTTATTGCACCAACACTATGGCTCATCTGTGAACTCATTAAGGCTCCTTCAAATGAAAAAACAACAAAAATCAGTATGCCCAAACGAATAGCCCAAATATAATGACTTGGTAAATTTGGAAAGGACTGTGTGAAAAAGAGAAAGCCAATATAAGCAGTATAGAGTGTAACCAATACGGCCGCTAAACCCATTAACGAATACAATATAGCATAGCGTGGTGTGTCAAAGTTGAAGTGTGATAATTGTCCTTTAGAGGCTTGAAAAGTAATGTAAATAAGTTCAAAACCAAATAAAATAATTACTGTCCAATTGAAAGGTGTTGGATTAAAATTTGATAAATAATGACAATACCAAGCCATTGTCAGAGCAAATGAACCTATTGAAATAGCAAATTTAAAGGGCTTAAACCATGCGTTTACTCCGTGAACTTGGGTTGTTGTCAGTTTGGTTAAAACGATAAATAGTATTGAAAGAGAGAAACAGAACAAACCAAAATAAAATAAGGATTCATTCCGAAATTTTAATTCCTTAATGAAATTTAATATTCCTAAGATCATTAGCTTATTGTTTTTTTACGAGTGTAAACTTCGGTACAAAATAATTCAAGCAATAAAGCATTGCTCCGTATGTAAAAATGATCGTTGGCATATTGGTGTTAAATCCTAAATCAAATTCTGGAATACCAAATAACTCTCTAAAAGATTTTGTGGCGATGAGTAATATAAAAATAATTCCGTAAGCAATAACAGAAATAATTGCAATTCTATTTTTTGTAGTTCTAATAATTCCTTTTTCTGCTTCTTCTCTAAAGAAATACCACATAGCAGCAATACTAAATATGGCTTCTATTAAAATGGCTAAATAAGGATTAGATGCATACAATCCCAGACCAGCTTCCAATGTATCTGCTCCAAAAATATGGTGCACATGACCTGAAAAGAAATCTAAAACAAAATGGATTGATACTAAAGCCATACTTACCAGGCCTATTTTGGTGTTTTTGAATAGCATTTTCCCAAGAAAGAAAACAATTGCCAACCAAAATAATTGCGGTAACAAATCGTGGCTGTATAACATATCTACTACCATATTACTTAAAGTGGCATCAAATGCATCACTCGGATTGGTTGGTTCAAGACCTAAATAGTGAAAGGTAAACCACAAAAAATCTTGTAATTGAGAGATCATTAAAAAATAAAGTAAGGTTCCTTTTGGGAATTTTTGTTTTGCTATTAATGCCGTTGTAAAATGTCCTGCGATCATAATTTATAATTAATTTTTGTATTTTTGCTATGGAATTGAAAGCAAAAATAATAATTACTACTGAATTAATAGTGATAATCTACAAAAAATGAAAAAGGAATTTCGCTCTGGCTGTCCAATCTCATCTACATTAGATGTTGTAGGAGATAAATGGTCTTTGTTAATCATTAGAGATATGCTTGTTAAGCAGAAAAAGACTTTTAAGGAAATTTCTGATTCAGATGAAAAAATTGCGCCAAGTATTTTATCTGCACGATTAAAATTGTTAGTGTCGTATAAACTGATTTTCAAAACGAAAGGGCCAGACAACAAAAAAGAAAATATTTATTTGTTAACGGAAAAAGGGATTCGTTTATCTCCAATAATTATTGAATTCAGTTTGTGGGGAAATTTCAATATGCGAGAATTTAATGAAATAGATGATATTGAAGTTTTGAAATCGGATAAGAATTTAATTATTCAAACAGTTCAAGATAGTTATCAATCTATGTTGCTGGATTTCCAGCCATATTTCTCTTAAAAGGGATACAACTCTTTATTTGGAGAACACCCCCTATTTATAGGTCTATGGTTTAGATTTTATAGGCCCAAATGACTCTTTGCTAAAAATTAAATAATACGTTTCTCCAAGATATTAACAAAAGTACTATTGAGATTTGAATCCTATTTTTCATTAAACATTAAAAATATAAAAAACGATTACACTACAAAAGGTTTTGAGTTAAGAACTGTTTGATCAAGACACTTGTCTCTATAGATTATTTATAATCCCAGGATTTATTTTTTGCAAATCTTCAACAAATTTAGTTTTGTATTTTGGAGAGATTATTAATTCGTCAAACTTACCATATGTGATTTCTATTCTGTCAAATGAAGCTGCAGGAGAGGAAATGATATTTGATGATTTAGAAACTTTTTTCATCTCCCCAATATTTACTGGATTATAGTTGAAAAACCCACATTTTATATAAAGTTTTCCCTTTTCAATCTTGTAGGTGGTATTCAAAAACATATGTAAAACAAATCCAAATAAAATGATCAGAGCTAAAGTCATTAAAAACATATTACTGTTAAACCCTTCGTCTATGTAGTTGGGGATTAATGGCCCAAAAAAAACTACAAATACAACAATTAATAATGTGTAGGAGACTTTAGAATAATAAATCATTTAATTATGAATTGGATATAAATATAAGAAAACGGCTACGCTTTATAAAAACAGAACCGTTTTATTTTTTAGTGGCGGGAATTTGATTATAAAGCTAATCATAAAATAAATCGAAGTTGTGTTCAATTTTAATAATGAAGACTACTCATTATACTATTTAGTCAGTAACATTGTAATTAATTAAATCATCACACGCTGATGTTTCTGGCAATCTGTAATATTGAATTATATACCAGTCATCATTTTGGAAATCATGATCACCTGCAGGTGCTTCTAAGAGATATTGTATTGACATTGTATTATCACAATAAAAATTTATTGTGTAATTTTCTTGAAGATCTGAAAATGGATTCGTAGTAAAAGTGAGACTGAAGTTATCATCATTTGTTTTACTCCATATTCCGCCACTAGTAATCACAGTGTCATAAAATACATTAAATGAAAAATCTTCGTTAAATTTCATTGAAACATTCATAGATGAAGGTGTAACATCACTCCAACCAATTGATTGAACTAAATCCCCTGCATTCCAATCAAGGATTAAAACCTGTCTTTCAATTTTATAGGGTTCCCATTCTCCAAGAACTTTTGCTGGAGCGGGTATTACATTACCTGTGTCGTCTTTTTCACAACTACATAAGATGATTATTGCAATTAATAATAATAATTTTTTCATAATGAAATTGGTTTATGCCTCAAATATAATAAATGTAAGTAACCTATCTACTTTGTTTAGAGCTTCTTGAATTAAAGGAAAAAGAGTTGCCCATGGTTTAAGTTTGTTGTCTTAACTTGCACCACTAAATAAAACGAATATGGAAGCTTTGGGAATTATGGGATTTATCTTTGGTATAGGGGCGTTAGGTCAAGTACTTCAATTAAAAAAAACTGTAGAAAATTTAAAAAAAGAAGTTGATGAATTAAAAAAATAAAATCAGATACGTATAAAGTGAACTGTTTACTTAAGAGGTTTAGAACTCCTGAATTGAAGAAAGAGGATATGCCTCTGATCAATTTTGTAAAAAATAAAAATTAATTGTAAAAAAAAATTAATTTTTATGTATTTTTGAGCTCCATTAAAAAATTACTTTACACAAATCACAATACATACATTATGAAAAAAATTGCTTTTAGAAGCTTATTGTTATCATTTGCAGTCATAATAATTTCATGCAATAAAGAGGATAATTCTAATGACCCAGATACAAATGATTCAGCAGACATTCCAACCGTCTATGAAGGTTGGACCTTACAATGGAATGATGAATTTAATGAAGCCCAAATAAATACGAATAACTGGAACTATGAGTTAGGTGACGGAAGAGATTATGGATTGCCTATTGGTTGGGGGAATGATGAAAAACAAATTTACACATCAAATAGTGAAAATTCAAGTATCATAGAAGATGAAGGTGCTTCCGTTTTAGCGATAACTGCACTTGAAGATAATTCAGGAGGATATACTTCTGCAAAACTAACTACACAAAACCTTTTTAGCATGCGCTTTGGTCGCATTGAAATAAAAGCTAAAATGCCTAAAGGACAAGGCTTATGGTCTGCCATTTGGTTGCTAGGAGATAACAAAGATCAGATTGACTGGCCAGGATGCGGAGAAATAGATATTTTAGAAGTCCTAGGGAACGAGCCCTCAAAACAGTATTCAACTATTCATTTTACTGACGATGAAAATAAACATAGTGAAATACAAAGAAGTTCGATCAAATCTCCAGACTTTAGCTCTTCTTATCATGTATTTACTTTGGATTGGACTCCTGAATCGATAACGTTTAATGTAGATGGCAATTCGCTAAATACAATTTTAATTGAAGATGATATGAAGGAGTTTCTTCGCAGTTACTTTTTAATTCTGAATGTTGCTGTAGGAGGCTATTGGCCCGGTGAACCTGATGAAACAACCGTTTTCCCTCAAACAATGTATACAGATTATATTAGAGTATACGCTAAGAATGGTTTTCAGGCTCCAGATGCTCCCGTTTTGAATATTGAAGAAGAAACTGTGGGACAACTAATAGAACAAAGTATCGCAGATCATGCCATTCAGGACGGATTTACAGATCTTGGTACTTTAGAGGCAGTTGTATATGGTCCTGGAGCACCAGAAGTAGTATCCTCTGACACCGCGATTGACGGAGATGCTAGTTTGGTTTTTAATTTTCCAGGTGAAAATTGGGGTGGTGGATACCTTCAGCTTGATACTTCTAAAGATATAAGTGCTTTTACAGCGCTTAAATTTTCACTAAACAAGCCTGATTCTTTAGTAAATTGTGAGATAAAACTTGAATCTGTTGCATCTGATGCTGTTGTTTACCTGGCCGATTATACAGGAACTGAACTTAGCGATGGATTTGTAGAGTATACAATTCCATTGGCTGATTTTTCAGGCTTAAACAATACGGAGTTAACAATTCCATTTTCTATTTGGAATCCTGAGGATTCCAATGGTGCATTTGTTAAAGCAACAGTGCTAATCGATAACATTTACTTCTCGATGTAAACAAATCAAACCATGTCATCGGTTTAGTAAGTGACAGTCTAACCTACTTGAACAAGGACAAACACTATACTCGTATAGACACGTTGGGGCTATAGAAATCTCTAAAAGAACTGGTTCATTAACCAAGCTTCAAAAGCGATGAGGTATTCCGCTACTAATGTAAGTTTGACTTATTTATGTGGTTTAGAACTCCCTGAGTTAAAGAGAGAGGATAATGCCTATGGTTTGGGTTTGTTGTAGTTTTTTAAATTTTCTATTATACTTTCTGAAGCAACAATAATTACTTTTGTTAATGATCTTAAGCCTTTAGCACTGTGCGATAGTAATTTTACATTCAATACATATTCCTTATCAACAGTATTAATAATTTCATATATAACCTCTGTATCTCTATTTAAATCAATTAAATCATTAGGAAGTAAAAAATGTAATTTACAATATGTGCCAATCTCACGAAATTTTTCAAACCTTAATTTCAACTCCTGATATCTCATTCGATATAAATCGTTTATCTCATTAACTAACTCATAAGGAAGATTGTTCCATAATTTTGTGTTTGACAGGCTATTATAAATAGGCGAAATTGCATTGAAATATGGAGTGTCAGATCCCAATAACCTTAATACGCGTTTTAAATCAGTTGTATCAATTTTTTTTGTTGTTTCCCAAGTGTTTATAACTCGTTCAGCTCTTTCTATCCCTCTATTAATAACTCCAATATCATTTTTATTCTCATTCTTTTTATTTTCTATATCTCTAATCAATATATTTACTAAATCCTTTTCAATATTATTTTCTTTTATAGATTCACTCCAATTATTCAACCAAAAAGAAACAGATATACCCATCACTATCACTAAGAATTCAAGGGAGTATTTAAGTAGATATTTTTTCATAATTTATATTATTCTCAAAGATAACAAATGTTAGTTTAACTTACTCAAGAGGTTTAGAAATGGCAGAATTAAAAGAAGAAAAGTTGCCCATGGTTTCATAAGTACTTTAAATTGTCTTTTTTGTTACTTCTTTTATCCGCTATAAATAAGATTCTATCAGAATTTAAAAATAAAGTGATCTGAGAGCAGGAAGATTACTTTGGCATCTCAAATCGTTCAAAAACTGTAGCTGAAA
>JABAZI010000082.1:8290-13327 GCA_018608545.1 Polaribacter sp. | reverse complement strand
TTGATGCAAATATAAAAAGTTCGCATTAACTTTTTACAGTTAGCACCGGTACCTTATTTATCTTTGTACTAGAAAATAATTATTAATAAAAAATAAATAAACAATGGCAACAGCAGTTGGAAAAAAATTCCCAAATTTAAGTGTAGACGCAATGAATGAAATGGGAGATACATTTAAAGTAAATGTATTGGAAGAGGCAATTCAAAACAAAAAGAAGGTGTTATTGTTCTGGTATCCAAAAGATTTTACCTTTGTGTGTCCTACAGAATTACATGCTTTTCAAGCTGCTTTAGGAGAATTTGAAAAAAGAAATACCGTTGTAATTGGTGCTTCTTGTGATACTCCAGAAGTTCATTTTGCTTGGTTGAGTACTTCTAAAGATAACGGAGGTATTGAAGGAGTGACCTATCCAATTTTAGCAGATAGCAACCGAAACTTATCCTCAATTTTAGGGATTTTAGACATTACGAATGAAACTTATGACGAAGCAACAGGATCTGTTCAAGTAGAAGGAGACAATGTTACTTATAGAGCAACCTATTTAATCGATGAAGAGGGAACTGTGTTTCATGAAGGAATCAATCACATGCCAGTTGGTAGAAATGTCAATGAGTTTTTACGATTGATCGATGCGTATTCGCATGTACAAACAAACGGTGAGGTATGTCCTGCAAACTGGGAAGAAGGGAAAGATGCTATGTCTCCAAATGCAAAAGGAACTGCAGCATATTTAGCTTCTCATTAATTCATAATCAATCAATCATGGTGCAAGAACTAAGTCAAGATAATTTAGCTGAAATAGTAGCAGGTAATAAAACGGTTGTTGTTCAATATTCTGCGGGATGGTGTGGGAATTGTAGAATAATGAAGCCGAAATTCAAAAAGCTTTCTTCAGAAAATGAAGCGGTGGTTTTTGTGATTGCAGATGCTGAAAAATTTCCTGAGAGTAGAAAATTAGCAGATGTCAGTAATTTGCCAACATTTGCAGCTTTTGTCGATGGAAAAATGATCAATCAAACGCAAACTAATAAGTTTGAAGTTTTAAAAGACTTGGTAAACGAAGTGATTTAATTATGAAACTACCTATTATAAAGCATTTGACTACTTTTATCGAAGAAAACGATCAAGATTATGTGCTGGAAGCCATAGAAACCTTAGAATCGATTACAGAAGTTGCCTCTTTAAAAGACGAAGAACTGGATGTAATTGGAGAATTAATCTCTAATTTATATGGGGCCATTGAAGTAGATAAAATGATCAAGGAAGGCGTTTCTAAAAAAGAAGCACTCAATACCTTTATGAAACGTGTTTTGGGTTCAATAGATCAATAAATAAGAGGAAATACAATAAAAAACCCAAGCTTTTTAGCTTGGGTTTTTTTATGTGATTTAATTTCTAATCGATCGTTTCTTGTATTTTTTAGAGATAAATTCGCCCATTTCTTCTCCCCAAATACGATAGGTCAATTCAGAGGGGTGCATACCATCACTGAAATAAATGGAAGCGTTATTGGATTTTAACGAATTTTTTTCATTCCATTTATCTAGGGTGATCATCTCGTTACAATAAAAAACAGCCTCTTTGTTTTTTGTGAAGCTGTGCAATTCTTGTCCTAAGATTTCTACCAAATTACCGATCACAAATCGTATACTTTTTGTAAAAGCTGGGAACTCTTTGATAGGGGGCATGTTGGTGAAAAAAATTGGGGTTGCTGGGTAGTTGTTTTGTAGTAAATTCACAAGACGGTCTATGTCTGAAATCCACTTCTTAGGAGAATTTAATGTAAACGCGTCATTTCCTCCCATACCAATAACAATCATATCAAAAGAACGTTCTTTAATTTTGGGAATTATTTTTGTGCATACGTGTTTTACGGTGTAGCCACTTTTTGCATATACCTTCCATTGTACATTTCGTTTTAATTTCTTAGAAAGAGTTTCTGCCAATGCACCTGTAAAGCCATTTTGATGGTATTCGACACCCACGCCTGCAATGGTACTTTCGCCGATAGTTAGAAGGTGCAACGTTTCATTGAAATGCGTATTTACAGATCCTTCTGGATTTTTTGCTTCGGGAAGTTTGGGAATTCTCTTCCTAATATTTTTCCCTTGAAAATACAACAAAGGGAGCAATGGAATTGAAATGATGGCCCCTAAAAAATACCTAAAATTCATAAAATATCTTCTGACTTTTTGAGGTCGTTTACCTGTTTGATAATCGCTTTTAAACGTTCCTTATGTTTGACTTTTTCCAACGCTACTTTGTTTGTTTTTCTCGCCATCAATTTGCTGTGTTTTGCTTTGTTTGCGGTGTTTTTCGCTTTTCCTTTTCCTTTTTTCGGCATTTTAATGGCGTTTATAAATTTAGATAAACCGTGTAATAAATTAATATAGCTATTATTTTCTTTGGTATAACCACCAATTCATATCTCGGGTTACCTGATATCCTAAATTTTTATAAAGCGGAATTGCTGAGTTTCCTTTATCTGTGTGTAAAATTGGTGTTTTCCCTTCTTTCAAAATTTCATTTGTCGTGTGGGCTACCAATTGCTTTCCATAGCCTTTTTTTCTGTAATCTGGATGTGTCACCACCGCACTTACTTCTATGAAATCGTTCGTTTGCAAGCGCTGTCCTGTTATCGAGATTAATTTACCCTCCTTAAAAATACCAAAGTATTTGCCCATTTCAAAAGTTCTCTTTTGGTAATATCCAGGCATTACCAACCAGATTAAGTCATAGATTTCATCGAGATACTCTTTAGTTAACAAAACAATTTTTTCTGAGATTTCTACTTTAAGTTTTACTTGTCCTCTCAGGACCATTTGACATCCAACGATCTTTTTTTCCAAAACGATTTTTTTTGGATTGATCGTGGGTTCGATTTCAGAAACTACAAAGAACCGTTCCGCGATAGTAGCATAGGCATCCAATGCGTCGGCTGTTTTTGAGTGGTCTTCAAAAGCTCCAAAAGTACACACTTTCGGCTGGTAAAATTGAACGGAATCATAGGCTATCAGAAATCTATTGTGCGTTTCTTTTAATGAGTACCAAACAGGATTTTTTAATTTTTTTTCTAAAGATTTCATAAAAAATAAATATAAAAAAAACCCGCAATAAATGCGAGTTTTAATCTAATTATTTAAGAAGCTTGTATTAAGCCAGCATGGTCACAGGATTTTCAATAAACGTTTTCAATGTTTGTAAAAATTGTGCTCCAACTGCACCGTCAACCGTTCTGTGATCACAAGCTAAGGTCAATTTCATGGTGTTTCCAACCACTATTTGACCATTTTTAACAACTGGTTTTTCAACAATGGCTCCAACAGATAAAATAGCAGAGTTTGGTTGGTTAATAATAGAAGTAAAACTTTCTATACCAAACATTCCCAAGTTAGAAACCGTAAAAGTACTTCCTTGCATTTCATCTACTTTGATTTTTTTATCTCTTGCTTTTCCAGCCAAATCTCTCACAGTTGCACCAATTTGGGTCAAGCTTAATTGATCTGTATGTTTTATAACAGGAACTAATAACCCGTCAGCAACCGCAACCGCAACTCCTACATGAATATGTTTGTGCGTGATGGTATTTGCTTCTGTCCATGAAGTATTTACCTGTGGATGTTTTTTCAATGCCATCGCACACGCCTTTACGACCATATCGTTAAACGATACTTTAACATCTGGAATTCCATTGATTGTTTTTCTAGAAGCCATGGCATTGTCCATATCTACTTCTACATTTAAATAGAAGTGAGGAGCTGTAAATTTTGAATTCCCCAAAGATTTTGCAATTGCTTTACGCATTTGAGAATTTTTAGTTTCTTCAGAATTTTCTTCACCAACAGCAACAAAACTTGAAGCAACAGGAGCAGCAGTATTTATCATTTCTTCAACTTTCGAAGAAGGGGTATAGTTAACGACATCTTTTTTAATGATTCTACCGTTTTCACCAGAACCCTTCACATCTGCTAAGTTTATTCCCTTGTCAGTGGCGATTTTCTTTGCCAGTGGAGATGCAAAAATGCGTCCGTCTGAGGTGTTATTTATTACCACAGTAGTTTCAGTTTCTTCTACTTTGGTGTTTGCTTTGGTTTCTTTCTTTTCAGAAGTTGTACTCTCAGCTGGAGCACTAGCTCCACCATTGGCAACAATTGCACTAACGTCCGTACCGGCTGGGCCTATGATCGTTAATAAGCTATCTACAGGTGCTGTTTCT
Source organism: Polaribacter sp. (assembly GCA_018608545.1). GTDB lineage: Bacteria > Bacteroidota > Bacteroidia > Flavobacteriales > Flavobacteriaceae > Polaribacter. Next base: position 9,111 of record JABAZI010000082.1, on the reverse strand, counting down.
CCTTCTTGAACTCCTATGTATAGGATGGTACCTTCATAGAAACACTCAAATTCCATGGTTGCTTTGTCGGTTTCAATTTCAGCAAGCATATCTCCTTCTTCAACACGGTCTCCAACTTTCTTTAACCAAGTAGCAACAGTTCCATCGGTCATGGTATCACTCAAACGAGGCATCGTAATTACTTGAACTCCTTCGGGTATTGTGGTCGCACTAGACGGACTACTAACTTCTTCAGAACTCGTTTCTTCTTTTACTTCTTCTGAAGTCTCTTCTTTTTGGGTTGGTTCTGAACTGCCGTTGATGATCTCAGAGATATCTTCTCCTTCTTCACCAATTACAGCAAGCAACACATCAACAGGAGAGGTTTCTCCTTCTTGAATACCGATGTGTAATAAAGTACCTTCATAGAAAGACTCAAACTCCATAGTTGCTTTGTCAGTTTCAATTTCAGCTAAAATATCGCCTTCTTCAATTTTATCACCAACATTTTTTAACCATTTTGCCACAACACCTTCTTCCATGGTGTCACTTAATCTAGGCATGTTTATAATTGTAGCCATATCTTAACTTATAAAAGGATAATCTTCTTGTTCATACACCATGTCATACATTTGTTGTGGATCTGGATAGGGAGAATCTTCTGCGAATTGCTCACATTCTTTTACCAAACTTTTTACTTCTTTGTCGATCGCAGCGATTTCGTCTGAAGAAGCATACTTCTTTTCTTTTATGATATCTAGAATCTGAGTTATCGGGTCTATTTTTTTGTATTCTTCAACTTCGTCTTTGGTTCTGTATTTTTGAGCATCAGACATCGAGTG
>JABAZI010000082.1:0-8190 GCA_018608545.1 Polaribacter sp. | reverse complement strand
TTTCCACAACATCGCTAAGTTAAATGCTTCGTGTAAAGAACCTTGTCTCGCTGCTCCATCCCCAAAACAGGTTAAGGTAACGCCACCAGTACCATTGTATTTATCGCCAAAAGCCAGTCCTGCACCTAAGGGGATTTGCCCTCCAACAATACCATGTCCACCATAAAAACGAAATTCTTTAGAAAAAATATGCATCGATCCACCCATTCCTTTGGAGGTACCTGTCACTTTTCCAAACAATTCAGCCATTACACGTTTAGGGTCTTCACCCATACCAATAGGCTGTACGTGATTTCTATAAGCGGTAATCATTTTGTCTTTAGACAGATCCATAGCATGAAGTGCTCCTGCTAAAATTGCTTCTTGACCGTTATATAAATGTAAGAAACCTCTTACTTTTTGTTGAATATAAACAGAAGCCAATTTGTCTTCAAATTTACGCCAAAAGAGCATGTCTTTATACCAATCTAAGTAGGTTTGTTTGGTGATTTTTTTCATTCTTTATAATTCTTGTTATTGCTACTAAATAGCGATCGTTTTTTTTTACAAAATAAGAACAAAAATAACGGTTTTAAATAGAATAAAAAAAAATGATTTTAGACATTTAACTCAATCGTTTTCGGAGGCTGTTTATTTTTCTTTAGCAATGACTAGAGTAGCTTTAGCTCCTGTTGCTAAATTCCACTCATTAGAAGATATAAGCACCCCCGCATCGTTATAAACTTTAAAAGCAGCCGTATTTGGTCCAGAACTTCCCTGATTCAATGCTTTAAAAGCGATTCTATTAATACCAATATCTAAAGGGATGTTGAATTTTTGATAACTTTGCTCAAGCACGATGTTTTGAATGACGGGAACATCATTGATCAGAATAGTAACACGATCTCCATCTGGATATTGAAAGTCTCTACAAATAATATTCACACTTTTAGAATTGGTTCTAAAACTTCCTAAATCTTGATCAATCTTTGGATAAATATACTGTCCATTTATTTTTTTGAAAGCTTTTAAAAAACGTTCTTCATTAAGTTTGGCCGTGGTTAAGATGCCTTTATTATTGAAATCACTTTCGTTCTTTTCTCTTTTTAATTTTTCTTTTTCCTTGTCAAAAGCATTTTTAAAACCATTATTTCCTTTCAATTCTATCGAGCTAGTTTTTTCGGCTCTTTTCGTAGTTTTGAGAGAAATTATGTCAACAGTTCCTTTGTCTGTGTTTCTTGAATTATTGTCTAATTGAGCAGACATTTGATAACTCGATATCAAAATAATTGTGTAAAAAAGAAGTGTAATTTTTGAATTCATGGGTCTAATACTTTCAAGAAAGGGTTCACAAATATACTACTGATTTTTAGTGAACATGTTGCTATTTTGTTAAAACTTTCTATTGTATTGGAAAATTAAAATAAGTAGTTGGAAAAGGCTCTTTTTTAAGTGTAAAATGCCACCATTCGTTTTCATAGGGTTTAAAATCATTAGCGAGCATTATTCTTCGTAAATAAAGCCTGTTTTCTTGTTGGTTCTTCTTTATATTTTTAGAAAAATGATGAGATTTTTTTCCAAAAAAATCATAGGGACTCCCCATGTCCAATTCGCTACCTGTAGTGCTGTTTATGATGGTTAGATCGACAGTACTACCTCTGGAGTGTCCAGATTTTTTAGCGATAAACCCTTGTGTAAATAATTCAGATTTTGGCACATCTGGGTAGTATTGCTTTTTCATTAAAGTATCGTTTGTTTGTTTTGCCCAACGCACAAAATGGTCAACGGCCTGTTGAGGTCTATACGCGTCAAAGATTTTGAGACTCAATCCTTCTTTTAAAAGAATTTCTTGTACTTTTTTTAGAGCATGAGCAGTTTCTTTGGTGATGATGACGCAGTTTTTTAATAGCCATCTATTGGTTTTCCTATAAAGTTATCGTTTCCTAGATAGCGCAATTCAAATTGTATAGTTGAATCAAGTTTAGATAAATAAACAAATTTTTCAGAAATAGCTTGACCAAAAGAAAGAAAAGGAATACACCCTATAAAAAAGAAAACTATTTTTTTCATAAGGTAAAAATAAACAAAAGATACTGGTTCGTATTTAGAGGTTGTTTTATAATAATGAAATCATATAAATTTATACAGATAAAATTGTCTAATTTTGTTTTTAACAAGCTCGTAAAATGCCTCAAACAACAAATACAATTTTGATGATTCGTCCTGTACATTTCAGGATGAATGAACAAACCGCTGTAAATAATTATTATCAAAAAAAGAATGCTCATTTACTTCCTTCAGCCCTCACAAAAAAAGCCCAAAATGAATTTGATGCTTATGTAGAAAAATTGCGCAGTTTTGGAATTCATGTTATTGTTGTTCTTGATACAAAAGAATTTGATACTCCAGATTCTTTATTTCCTAATAATTGGATTTCTTTTCATGAAGAGGGTACAGTAGCCATGTATCCTATGTTTGCTGAAAATAGACGTTTGGAAAGACGTGAAGATGTTTTGGAGCAGGTAGAAAATGAAGGCTTTTTGATAGAAAATATAGTTGATTATACAATTGCTGAAGAAGATGATATCTTTCTTGAAGGGACGGGAAGTATGATTCTTGATAGAAAAAACAGGAAAGCATATTGTGCACTTTCACCGAGAGCAAATGAAGAATTATTTATTGAGTTTTGTGAAGATTTTGAATATACTCCTGTGATTTTTACGGCCAATCAAACTGTAAATGGTCAGAGAGAAAAAATCTATCATACAAATGTTATGATGTGTATTGCAGAAACTTTTGTAGTGATTTGTTTGTCTTCTATTGATGATAAAACGGAACGTAAAAACCTTTTGAAACAGTTCAAAGAAGACGGAAAAAAAGTGATCGATATTACCGAAGATCAAGTCGTTCATTTTGCAGGGAATATGTTGCAAGTAAGAGGTAAGGATGATGAGCGGTTTTTAATTATGAGCCAACAAGCATTTGAGAGTTTAACCCAATCTCAACTCAGTCAAATACAACAGCATTGTCAAATTATTTCAAGCTCATTAGAAACGATAGAAATTTGTGGGGGAGGGAGTGCTCGTTGTATGATGGCAGAGGTTTTTCTTCCTACAAAAAACTAGCACAAGGTATTTTATTTTAGGATTCTTAGAAGTTTATTATAGAACCAAATTAGGGGTGTTTTTTTTTATTCAAAACCTCTTCTATAACAATTCCATTGGTTGCATTTGGTGCTTCAATATCTAATAAGTTGGCAATGGTGGGTGCAATATCTGTAATATTATACCTTTTTGAAGAGACCCCTTTTTTAATTCCATTTCCATAAAAGATAACTGGTACGTGGGTGTCATAAGAATACCCAGAGCCATGACTCGTTCCTTTTCTGCCTCTAATGAGTGTTGCAGGATAAGGAATCATTAATACATCTCCTGAAAATTTTTGATTGTATCCGTTTTGAAGAGAATTTAAAATTCCTGAGGAGAAATGAGTTGATTGAAGTGTTTTGGCAGTAACTGCTTTGTATATTTGATCAAAATTAATTACTTCATCTGCTAGTTTTTGTGCCACAACGTGTATGTCTAAACCTAGAGATTCTAATTTTTCTTTGTTGAGAAAGATTTGATAATTAGAGATGCTTTCAATCAATTCATATGAATTGAAATACTGCTTGGTCGTCTCAGATAGAAAAGTTTTTAACTTTTCAACATTTAGATAATGAGCAGGTATTTTTAAAGATTGTAAGTAAGCAGGAGAATGAACTGCTGCGTGATCTGCAGTTAAAAAAAGCGTGTAATTATCTTTTCCTACTTGTTTGTCTAAAAATTGAAAAAAATCGGCTAAATCATTGTCCAACCTTAAATAGGTGTCCTCTGTTTCTATAGCGGAAATTCCATACTTATGACCAACATAGTCAGTTGATGAAAAACTTACAGCCAAGAAATCGGTGTGTTTACTTTTTCCTAATTGTTCGCCAATGATCGCTGCTTTTGCAAAATCTACTGTAAATGTATTACCAGCAGGAACGGTCTTTAATAAATCAAAATTATTATTTTTAGTACGTAAGGATTTTAAATCTTTCGGAAGTGTTGGTGTTTCTTGTCCTATTAATGTTTCTTCAAAAATATTGTCATCACTTCTACTGTTTACATAACTATTAATATCATAAAGAGTTTTCCAAGGACTGTTTAGATACTCATCTGCTTTGTTGTTCGTGTTAAAATCGGTCACCCACTGAGGAAGTTTATCCATGTAAAAAGTACTTGTGATCCAAGTGTTGTAGTTTTGTCCATCATACCAATAAGCTCCATTTGCGGTATGCCCTGCAGGCAGGATAGCAGCCCGATCTTTAATCGAAATACCAATTGTTTTACCCTGCATGTTTTGAGCCAAATGTAATTGATCTGTTATGGTTGAAGTAACTAATCTTTTTGGAGATTTCTGACCACTATATCCATTGTTACCAAGTGTTTTGTAGGTGTTGTCGTTTACACAATACACCATTTTTTTTTCATATTTATCATACCAATCGTTGGAAATAATTCCATGTTCACTAGGAGTCGTTCCAGTATAGATCGTTGCATGGCCAACAGCAGTATAGGTGGGAATGATGTTGAAATGTGCATTTTCTAATGAGAATCCATCTTTTAATATTCGATTAAATCCTTCCTCCCCAAATCGATCTGCAAACTTTGTTAAATAATCATATCGCATTTGATCAATAACGATACCTACAACCAATTTAGTTTTTTTAGTTGATGTTGAAGAGGTAGATTTACAACTCCCTAAAAGAACAGAAAAGCATAAAATTTTGATAAGAATTTTAAATTTCATAATGGAATAATTGATTATAGTTCAAAAGTAATTATTTTTTTAGATAGATCTTGTAAATTTAACTTTCTATTAATGATATTTTAATACTTTAGCATAAATTTAGATGCAATGAATTACCTAGAGCATATTGGTAAATATTTTATAATGTTAGGACGTGTTTTTAAAAAGCCACAACGTTCAAAAGTTTTTTACGAAGCTTTACTCAGAGAGATTGAAGATTTAGGCTTAAAATCTCTCGGAATTATTATGTTTATTTCCTTTTTTATAGGAGGGGTTATTTCTCTTCAAACCGCTTTAAATTTAGAGAGTCCATTTATTCCAAAATCATTAATTGGTTTTGCTGCAAAACGCTCTATAATTTTAGAATTTGCTCCTACTTTTTGTTCTATTATCTTGGCCGGAAAAGTGGGGTCTTATATCACCTCTAGTATCGGTTCAATGAGAGTTACTGAGCAGATTGATGCTTTGGAAGTGATGGGAATAAATTCTCTAAATTATTTAGTTTTACCTAAAATAATAGCGACGGTTTTCTTTTACCCTTTTTTAATATCATTGGGGATGTTTTTAGGAATTTTTGGAGGTTGGGTTTCTGGTGTATTGTCGGGTCTTTTCTCTGGAGCAGAATACATTGAAGGACTTCAAACAGACTTTAATCCATTTTTGTTAACCTATGCAATGATCAAAACACTCATTTTTGCCTTTTTAATAGCCACGGTTCCCTCATATCATGGATACTATGTTAAAGGAGGCTCAATAGCAGTTGGTAGAGCTAGTACTCAGGCTGTTGTTTGGACTACAATTTTAATTGTCATAGCAAATTATTTTTTAACTCAAATGCTTTTAACTTAAGATATGATAGAAGTAAAAAAATTATACAAAGGCTTTGAAGGGAATCCTATTTTAAAAGGAGTTTCTGCTACTTTTCATCCCGGTAAGACAAGTTTGATTATTGGTCAAAGTGGTTCAGGTAAAACTGTTTTTTTAAAATCTTTAATTGGTTTGCACACTCCTGATGAAGGAGCTATTTTTTTTAATGGAACCTTGAGTTCAGAATTTACAGAAACCGAAAAACAACAATGGAGACAAGAAATTGGTATGGTTTTTCAAGGAAGTGCATTGTTAGATTCTCAAACGGTAGAAGATAATGTGATGTTTCCTTTGAAAATGTTTACCAAACAATCTGATGAAGCAATGTTGGCCCGTGTAAATTTTGTCTTGAAAAGAGTGAATTTAGAGAACTCAAATAAAAAATTACCTGCAGAATTATCTGGAGGAATGCAAAAAAGAGTCGCTATTGCGAGAGCGATCGTCATGAATCCTAAATATTTATTTTGTGATGAACCCAATTCTGGTCTAGATCCTCAAACGGCCATTGTAATTGACAAGTTAATTCAAGAAATTACTGATGAATACAATATTACAACTGTAATTAACACACACGATATGAATTCGGTGATGGAAATTGGAGAAAAAATAATTTTTTTAAAAGACGGTAAAAAAGCATGGGAAGGAACCAGTGATGAGATTTTTAAAACTGATAATGAAGCAGTTGTCAATTTCGTTTATTCTTCGAATTTATTTAAAAAAGTTAGAGAAGCATATTTAAGAGAAACAAAGTAGATAATAGATTTGTTTTTTTGAAAATATACTATATATTTGCACCCGCTAAAACGAAAAAGAATGACCTGGTAGCTCAGTTGGTAGAGCATCTCCCTTTTAAGGAGAGGGTCCTGGGTTCGAGCCCCAGCCCGGTCACATAGTTTCAAACTCCACACCTAGTGTGGAGTTTTTTTTTAACATTATTTCAACATAAAATAAATTTTTATTGATTATTTTTATTGACATAATTTTAAATAATCATGGGTAAAATATTTATATCAATTTTCATCATCATTTTTATGAGTGATTCAAGTACTACTATTTTCGATTTTAATTCTGATGCAAATGTATCTCGATGGAGAGTTGTAGATGACGTTGTAATGGGAGGAAGGTCTAAAGGAAACCTAAAGATTAATGAAGAGGGTAATGGAGAGTTTTATGGAGCCGTCTCTATAGAAAATAATGGCGGATTTTCTTCCTTGCGATACCGTTTTTCCGCAATCAAAGTTTCTAACTTTCAACATGTTGTTATTCGAATAAAAGGCGATGGAAATCCATATCAATTTAGACTTAAAGATGAGTTGTATGCCCCTCATTCTTTCATTTCTGTTTTTGAAACCAATGGAGCTTGGCAAACCATTCGTATAAAACTCTCAGACATGTATCCTGCATTTAGAGGTCGAAAATTACAGATGAATAATTTTTCTTCAGAAAGTATTCAAGAACTAGCGTTTTTAATTGGAAATAAAAAAGCGCAAAACTTTAAATTAGAAATTGATAAAATTTATTTAGAGTAAATTCTCCTCACTTTTTTTGTATCTTTCACAGGTTCTAACTGACATCGTATGGAGAAAAAACAGGTACAAGAAGAAATAGTTCATGACCACAATAATACTATTAGAAATAATGCCAAAGGGTTGTTTTTTGGCCTTAAAAATTATTTAAAAGAGCTTTTAGATTTTAGGGAGGATACAGATTATGAGGCTACTATGGGAGCTATAAAAGCAGACATTCCTTTCAAAGGAGCAACCGCTTGGATTCTCATTTTTGCTGTCTTTGTTGCCTCTGTAGGGTTAAATGCAGATTCAACTGCAGTTGTTATTGGAGCCATGTTAATATCACCCTTAATGGGGCCGATTCTTGGAATAGGGAGTGCTTTTGCAATCAATGATATTGAAATTTTTAAAAAATCCGCAGTCAGTCTTTCGACCATGATTGTTTTGAGTTTACTAACCTCATTTGTTTTTTTTTATTGCTTCCCATTAAGTGAAGATACTTCAGAACTTTTAGGGAGAACAAAACCCGACATTAGAGATGTGCTCATTGCTTTTTTTGGAGGTTTAGCATTAATGGTTGCTAGAACAAAAAAAGGTACTGTTGCATCTGTTATTTTCGGAGTCGCAATAGCCACGGCTTTAATGCCGCCACTTTGTACAGCAGGCTATGGTTTAGCGAAAGGATTTTCTGGAGATTCAATTGGATTTAAGTATGCTCTTGGCGCCATGTTTCTGTTTACAATCAATACTATTTTTATTGCTTTGGCAACCTTTTTAGTTTTGAAACTTTTAAGTTTTCCAATGCATAAATATGCAAACGCAGCCAAAAGAAAACGATACGCTACCATCGCAACTGTCGTTGGTGTCATTGTGATGATCCCTGCCATTTATACGTTTTTCATTGCTTTAGATGAAAGTAGAGTTAATGCGCAACTAAAAGCTTATGTAAAAAATGAAATAAATACTATTGGAAATTTTCAATTAATTGACCAGGATTATGATG
>JABAZI010000048.1 GCA_018608545.1 Polaribacter sp. | reverse complement strand
TCAGAAAAAAGAATATAAACAGTACACATTTTTATAAAATAAGAAAAGCTAAAATCATAAGATTTTAGCTTTTTAGTCGGGGTGGCAGGATTCGAACCTGCGACCTCCTCGTCCCAAACGAGGCGCGATGACCGGGCTACGCTACACCCCGAAAATGATTACTCATTTAAGGAGTGCAAATATACATTCTTTTTGTAGAATAACAATCAAATCACTTGTTATTATCGAATGTTTCAAGTTCATTGATTTGAATTATATTTTCATTATTAAAACTTATAAACATTGGTTTTACTTGGGTCTAAAAATTGATACATTTACGCCATTAAAAAGAATGATATTATGTCTGAAAATATAGAAAAAATAAAATGTCTCATCATTGGTTCTGGACCTGCTGGTTATACCGCTGCAATCTATGCTGCAAGAGCAGATATGAAACCTGTTATGTATACAGGAATGCAAATGGGAGGTCAATTAACAACTACTACAGAAGTAGATAATTTTCCAGGATATGCAGAGGGTACTGATGGAACTGCAATGATGGAAGATTTGAAAAAACAAGCAGAGCGTTTTGGAACTGAAGTTCGTTTTGGTTTGGTTACCAAGGTGGATCTAAGTGATGAAATAGGTGGAATACATAAAGTTATTGTTGATGAATCGAAGCATATTGAGGCTGAAACTATAATCATTTCTACAGGAGCAACTGCAAAATATTTAGGCTTAGAAAGTGAACAGCGTTTGATTGGTGGAGGAGTTTCTGCCTGTGCAACCTGTGATGGTTTTTTCTATAAAGGCCAAGATGTTGTTGTTGTAGGAGCAGGAGATACTGCAGCAGAAGAAGCAACGTATTTGTCTAATATTTGTAGTAAAGTTACGGTATTGGTTCGAAAAGATTTTATGAGAGCTTCTAAAGCAATGCAACACAGAGTCAATAAAACACCAAATATTGAAGTATTATACAATACAGAGATTGAAGAAGTTTTAGGAAGTAATGTTGTTGAAGGCGTGAGAGCGATCAATAACCAAACAAAAGAGACACATGATATTCCTGTAACTGGAGTATTTATTGCGATTGGGCATACACCAAATTCAAATTTATTTAAAGGTGTTTTAGAGATGGATGAAACAGGGTATTTAATCACAGAAGGAAAGACCACTAAAACAAATTTACCTGGTGTTTTTGCTGCCGGTGATATCCAAGATAAAGAATACAGACAAGCGGTAACTGCTGCGGGAACTGGTTGTATGGCAGCCTTAGATGCAGAGCGATATTTAGGTGCTTTAGCGTAAAATATTACTTAGCCTAACAGCATTAAAAAAGAGCGTACATTTTTGTACGCTCTTTTTTAATATTAATAGTATTGAAAACTTATACTTCAGTAGCAGCTTTCATTGATTTTCTGTACGTAAAAGAGTTGAAAATATTTCTTTTCCCAAAATTATTCATAGATTTTGCATTTATAAATTTCCCAAAAAGTATTTTACTAACCCCAAAGTATTCATATGTATTACCGTCTGTAAAAGTTACTTCTAGTAACATACTTTTATGATGCCAATCTGCCACTTGAAATTCTGAAATAGTAGTTTTGTAAGCTTCTAAATTAGCTTCTTTAGTTTCTGGAGCAATGCTAACTAAAAAGTGATACCCATCTATAATTTGAGTACTCATAACATCTGCTTCATCCTTTTTTTCTTGGTCTTGAAATTTATCCGGATGCCATTCTTTCACTAAGCCTCTGTAGGTCTTTTTTAATTCTTTTAAATTAATAGGGCCTTCCACTTTAAAAAGTTTTTTGTACTGTTTTATGCGCTTCATTTAGATTGTTTTCAAATTGCGTGCAAAAGTATTGATATTAAATGAATTGTGATATAAAAATCAGTTATATGTTACAATCCCAATAACGTCCTTTCTTTCGTATCTGTAACTCTTTTTTTATTCCAATATGCAGTTTGTATTGTTTTAATTTTAGTAGCTTCTGAAGTATTTTCTTTTCCATTTTTGGTAAATGTCTCTTTCCAATTCTCAATTGTAAAAGGAAATTTTTTGGTTGCCTTTATAGTTAGTTCTCTTTTTAGTGATGGATAGTAAATAGAATACGTGATGAAATCACCTTCTTCTTTTAGACTTGCATTTGCCTGATATGCCGCTATCTTTTGATGATTTAATGCTAAAAATTCAAAAGACGGAATGCTGTTGAAATTTCCTGTAGGTAATTTTTTTGGATTGATGCGGAGTAAGTTCCAAAGATCATTTTCTAAGATGTTTTTTGTCAACACGATTTTTTTATCTGCATTCGTTTCAAAATAGGAGCGAAAATCAATTTCAAATTGTGCTCTGTTATTTAACTGTACAAAAGTGTTACCACACCATTCTTGCGATGAAAAAGAAATTTTAATTGCTTTTTGTGAAGTGTAAATAGGTGTGAAGGTACTTGTCATTAGTGAATATGGATAGATTCCGGTAACAAATTTTTTAGTACTATTGAGTTTTAAAATTGAAATGTTATGCTCATCTTGATTATCTGCTTTTACTTGTTTATTTGGTAAAAATTCTTCAGTGACAAAAATATTGACAGCAGTTCCTTGGTGGATTTGTCCATACCTGCTTTGAGTTAATGCATAAGAAGTAATTTCTGCCTTACCGGTATTCCAATAGGTGTTAAATTTTGGATGTTTTTGAACACTTACAGCAGTGTCTTTTTTTTCTATTGGATATGTTGTTTTCTCTTCTGGCTTATTGCAAAAAAGGAATAAAAAACTCATCAGAATATAATAAACGGATTTCATAAGATCTATTTTACTTACTAAATTAGGATAATTTTATAAAAAGGGATCTTATAACAGTAGATACCTCCTCAATAAAAAAGAGACCATCCTGAGAATGATCTCTTTTAAACATGCTACTAACTAAATTTTAAACTTACCATAGGTTGTAAATTTTTTATTTTTTAAAAGCAGTATTTATTTTCTGCTTTTAATTTCTCAGCAATTAGATTTCGCAATTCTATTACATTAGGATAATTAGCATACTTGGTAAAACGCTTTAGACCCATTAATAGCATGCGTTGTTCATCACCCTCCGAAAAAGAGACAATACCTTCTCTACCGTTTTTTATAACGATATCAACAGCATTGTATAGATACAGTCTTGCCATAGCGATTTGTCCTTCTTGTGCATCTTCTCCAAAACGTTTCGTATTTTTTTCTGCACGCAATAGGGTAGATTCTGCCATATACACCTCATTTAAAATATTAGCAGCTGCCAATAATAGTTGTTGGTGTTTTTCTAAATCAGGTCCAAATTTTTGAATTGCAGCTCCTGCAACCATTAAGAAAACCTTTTTTAATTTCGAAATCATTTCTTTTTCTTCGGCAAATAATTCAGAATAATCAGGGGTGTCAAAGGAAGGGATTCCCATTAACTCTTCTCCCACTGCCGTTGCAGGCCCAAGTAAATCTACATGACCTTTCATTGCTTTCTTTATCAACATTCCAACGGAAAGCATTTTATTAATTTCATTGGTTCCCTCGTAAATTCTAGAAATTCTAGAATCTCTCCATGCAGCTTCCATCGGTGTTTCTTCTGAAAACCCCATCCCTCCAAAGATTTGAATCCCTTCATCAGCACAGGCCTGAATATCTTCCGATACGGTTACTTTTAAAATAGAACATTCAATAGCATATTCTTCAACTCCTTTTAGTTCTGCTTCACTATGAGTATTTCCATTAGCAAGACGTTGATTAATTCGGTCTTCTATGTCTCTAGCAGCTCTATAACTGGCAGCTTCTCCGGCATAAGTGTTGGTTGCCATTTCTGCTAATTTTGATTTAATGGCTCCAAAATCTGCAATAGGAGTTTTGAATTGTCTGCGTTCTGTTGCATATTTTAAAGCAGTTTCAGTAACTCTTCTTTGAGAGTCAATACAGGCTGCAGCTAGTTTAATACGTCCAACATTTAATGCGTTTACAGCAATTTTGAAACCACCACCACGCACTGATAGCATATTTTCTATCGGAACAACCGTATCATTAAAAAATACTTGACGTGTAGAACTTGCACGAATTCCTAATTTGTGTTCTTCTTCCCCCAAGGTGATTCCATTTGGGCTAGCTCCGTCGTATTCAACAATAAAACCTGTAATGTTTTTATCGTCTTCAATGCGAGCAAAAACAATCATCAAATTACAAAACCCAGCATTTGAAATCCACATTTTTTGACCATTGATCTTATAAGACTTTCCATCTTCAGAGAGTGTAGCTGCTGTTTTTCCGGAGTTTGCATCAGAACCAGCACCTGGTTCTGTTAAACAATAAGCACCCATCCATTCTCCACTTGCTAATTTTGGAACATATTTTTGCTTTTGCGCATCTGTTCCATACAAGGTTATGGGCATTGTTCCAATACCGGTATGAGCCCCAAAAGCAGTGCTTAATGATCCATTTCCACTAGAAATATATTCACAAGTGATCATCGTAGAAACAAAACCCATTCCCATCCCACCATATTCTTCAGGAACTGCTACACCAAGAAAACCAAGTTCACCGGCTTTCTTCATTACTTCCTCGGTAAGCTTGTAATCTTTTGCTTCAAAACGTTCTCTATGAGCTACAATTTCTCTGTCGTTAAATTCTTTAACGGCATCTTTCATCATGATTTGTTCTTCAGAAAAGTCTTCTGGAGTAAATATATCCTCACATTTAGATTCTTTTACTAAGAATTGTCCTCCTCTTAAAATGTCTTTTTCTATTGTTTTCATTTTCTATCTTTTTAATTTTATTGTTTATTTTAAAAACTCGAATATACCTGCAGCTCCTTGCCCTGTTCCAACACACATGGTTACCAAACCATATTTGTTTTTCATATTTCTCTTTCTCATTTCATCAAATAATTGAACAGAAAGTTTGGCTCCTGTACACCCCAATGGATGACCTAGTGCAATGGCTCCACCATTTACATTTATGATATCTTGGTTTAAACCCAATTCACGAATTACCGCCAGAGATTGGGAGGCAAATGCTTCGTTCAATTCAATTAAATCAATATCATTTTGTTGCAAACCAGCTTGTTTTAGTGCTTTGGGTATCGCGGCAACAGGACCTATTCCCATAATTCTTGGTTCTACTCCAGCAGCAGCATAGTTTACCATCCTAGCGATAGGCTCAATGTTTAATTCTTTGACCATGTCTTCACTCATGACCATTACAAAAGCTGCTCCATCACTCATTTGAGAGGAGTTTCCAGCAGTAACGCTTCCGCCAGCAGCAAAAACTGCACGTAATTTAGCCAAAGCTTCTTTACTGGTTCCGGCTCTTGGTCCTTCATCTTTTTTAACTGTATAGCTTTTGGTAGCCTTCTTTCCGTTTGCATCTAAGTAGGTTTGCTCTACAGTAATGGGTGCAATTTGGTCTTGAAAACGGTTTTCAGCTTGAGCTTTTAAGGCTTTCATATGAGAATGATAGGCAAACTCATCTTGATCTTCTCTAGATACTTTAAATTGGTTTGCTACTGCTTCTGCAGTATTTCCCATTCCCCAGTAATAATCTTCATGTCCTGCCTTGACAGTATTGTAATTTAATTCTGGTTTGTACCCTGTCATAGGAACTGCGCTCATGCTTTCCGCTCCACCAGCAATGATACATTCTGCCATTCCGGCTTGTATTTTAGCAGTTGCCATGGCAATAGTCTCCACCCCAGAGGAACAAAATCTGTTAACGGTAACCCCAGGAACATCTACACTTTTCAACCCCATTAAAGAGATTAAACGTGCCATGTTTAGCCCTTGAGATCCTTCTGGCATCGCATTTCCTACAATGACATCATCAATGCGTTTTACGTCTAATTGAGGAATCTCTTTCATCATATGCTGAATGGTTTCAGCAGCCAATTCATCGGTTCTTTTAAATCTAAACAATCCCTTTGGAGCTTTCCCCACGGCTGTTCTATATCCTTTTACTATATATGCTGTTTTCATTTTGTTAGTTTCTTAATGGTTTACCAGTTTTTAACATGTGCTGAATACGTTCTAAAGTTTTACGTTCTGTTGTTAAACTTAAAAATGCTTCACGTTCTATATCTAAAAGATACTGTTCAGTAACTTTGGTAGGTTCTGATAAATCTCCTCCTGCCATCACATAAGCAAGTTTGTTAGCGATTTTTTTGTCGTGTTCCGAAATGTAATGACTTGCTTCCATAGAATCCGTTCCTACTAAGAACATTCCCAAAGCTTGTTTACCTAATACCAATACATCCTTGCGAGCTGATGGCTGAGTATACCCTGCTTCTGCCATGAGTAAAGCGTGTTGTTTTGCTTGCGCAATTTGTCTTTCTTTATTGATAACAATGACATCTTTGCCTTTTTGAAGCAATCCTAAATCGAACGCTTCATAACCGGATGTTGCTACTTTTGCCATTCCAATGGTTAAGAAGTGTTCTTGTAATACATTTAACTGAACATCTCCTTTATGGAATAAATCAGATGCTCTAAGAGCCATCTCTTTAGAGCCACCTCCACCAGGAATCACACCAACTCCAAATTCTACCAATCCCATGTAAGTTTCAGCAGCTGCCACCACTTTGTCTGCATGTAAAGAAATTTCACAACCACCTCCTAGGGCCATTCCGTGAGGAGCAGCTATGGTTGGAATTGAAGAATAACGCATGCGCATCATGGTGTCTTGAAAATATTTGATGGCATAATTTAGCTCATCATATTCTTGTTCAACAGCCATCATGAAAATCATTCCGATGTTGGCTCCTACCGAAAAGTTAGCGGCCTGATTTCCAACAACGAGTCCTTGGTAATTGGTTTCGGCTAAATCTATTGCTTTATTGATCGCAGTTAAAACATCTGCTCCAATAGTATTCATTTTAGATTGAAATTCTAAATTTAAAATACCATCGCCAATATCTTGAATCACAGCGCCAGAATTTTTCCAAACTTCATTGGTTTTTCTGATGTTATCTAAAATAATAAAGGAATCTTGTCCTGGTTTTTTAAGATGTGATTTCGCAGGTATGTCGTAATAGAATGTAGCCCCTTCTTTAACAGAATAAAAAGAAGTTTCTCCATTTGCTAACATTTCTGTTACCCAAGTTGCAGGTTCTTTCCCTTCAGCTTTCATCATCTCAACTCCTTTGGCAACACCAATGGCATCCCAGATTTGAAAAGGACCCTGTTCCCATCCAAAACCAGCTCTTAGCCCATCGTCAATTCGATAGAGTTCATCAGAAATTTCTGGAATTCTATTTTGAACATACGCAAACATCGCTGCAAAACTTTTTCTGTAAAATTCACCCGCTTTATCTTTTCCTGCAACCAATACTTTAAACCGATCAGCAACGTGATCAATCTTTTTTGTTTGTTCTAAGGTTTCGAATTTTGCTGATTTTTTCGCTCTGTATTCTAGGGTATTTAAGTCCAGTGATAAAATTTCTTTTTTACCCTTGGCATTTTTAGTCATTTTATAAAAACCTTGTTTGGTTTTACTTCCTAACCAATTGTTCTCCATCATGGTGTTGACAAAATCTGGAATGACAAATTGATCTCTCATTTCATCATTTGGACAGTTGTCTTTCACTCCATTGGCGGTATGAACCAACGTGTCTAACCCCACCACATCAATAGTTCTAAAGGTAGCAGATTTGGGTCTGCCGATAACGGGACCTGTTAATTTATCAACTTCTTCAATAGTTAACCCCATTTCTTTTACTACATGAAACAGACTCATGATTCCAAAAATTCCAATTCTATTTCCAATAAATGCAGGGGTGTCTTTGGCTAAAACAGTTGTTTTTCCTAAAAATTTATCCCCATACATCATTAAGAAGTCGGTAACCTCTTGCGTACATTTTGGACCAGGGACCACTTCAAATAATTTTAAATATCTCGGTGGATTGAAAAAGTGAGTGACTGCAAAGTTTTTTTGAAAATCTTCGCTTCTTCCTTCATTCATAAATTTAATAGGAATTCCAGAGGTATTTGAAGTAATTAAAGTTCCTGGAGTTCTATATTTTTCAATTTTCTCAAAAACTTGTTGTTTGATGTCTAGACGTTCTACAACAACTTCCATTACCCAATCTACTTCTTTAATCTTATGCAGATCATCTTCAATATTTCCTGTGGTAATTCTATCAGCAAATTTTTGAGAGTAAATAGGAGAGGGTTTTGATTTTAATGAAGTCATTAATGCTTCATTGACCAATCTATTTCTAACGATACTACTTTCTAGGGTAAGTCCTTTTGCTTTTTCTTTATCATTCAGTGCTCTTGGAACAATATCCAATAAAAGCACTTCAACTCCGATATTTGCAAAATGACATGCAATTCCACTTCCCATAATTCCAGAGCCAACGATTGCTACTTTTTTAATTCTTCTTGTCATTCGTTTAGTTTGTTTTTACTGATTCAGTAACCATATTTTCATAGATGTCTTTGTCTGAAATCATTTTATTTATTATTGATGTCACTTTAAAAAAATTCTCTAATTCTTTTTCAGAAAGATGGTTTTTAATAGTTTCATTAAATTGAATTACATGGCCTTTAGAAATTTTTCGCATTTCTTTACCATAGTCGGTCAATTTAATGATAACGCTTCTCCCATCATTGGGGTTTTTCTCTCTGCAAATAGCACCTTTATCTTCCATTGTTTTTAATATTCTTGAAAGACTGGTGGGTTCCATTCCCATTGAAGGTCCCAGTGCTGTGGATTGTGTCCCTTTTTTTGTGTCAATGTTAAGCAAAACAAAGGCTGTAGCCATGGTGCTATCGTGCTTCGCTGCTTGCTCATTATACATCTTTGCAACCGCTTGCCAGGTTGCTCTTAGTTCATGATCGATCGATTTGTGTTTCTCCATTGGATCAAATATAGGTAAATTTATTATGCGTGCATAATAAATAATAAAAAAGTTATGCATGCATAGTAAATTTAACACAACAATCCCTGAAGCTTTGTGTTTTTTTTAATTTTAATGTATCATAAATTATGTAGATTTGAAACTAGATTAGACAGAAGTATAAAGATCAAACTTAATGAGGAATTTATTAGAAGTAAAGAATGTTGTAAAAACGTATGGAGATTTTACTGCATTAAATAACGTTTCATTAAACATACCAAAAGAAAGTGTTTTTGGGTTGTTGGGACCAAACGGAGCAGGAAAAACATCTCTAATCAGAATAATTAACCAAATTACATTGCCAGACAGTGGTTTGATACTGTTGGATGGAGAGGCGCTAGCTCCAAAACACATTGCACATATTGGCTATTTACCGGAGGAGCGTGGTTTGTATAAATCTATGAAAGTTGGTGAGCAAGCGTTGTATTTGGCACAATTGAAAGGAATGAGTAAACACGAAGCAAAAAAACGCTTAAAATATTGGTTTGAAAAATTTGACATCGCTGCTTGGTGGGATAAAAAAATTGAAGAATTATCTAAAGGGATGGCACAAAAAGTACAATTCATTGTGACTGTATTGCACCAACCAAAATTATTAATATTTGATGAACCATTTTCGGGTTTTGATCCTATAAATGCCCAGTTAATTGCCAAAGAAATTTTACAGTTACGTCATGAAGGAGCCACCATTATTTTTTCAACACATCGAATGGAATCTGTTGAGGAAATGTGCGATGAAATTGCGTTGATCGATAAATCAAATAAAATTTTAGATGGAAAGTTAGATGATATAAAACGTACCTTTAAAACCAATACGTTTCAAATTGGATTAAAAACAAGTAATGCAAAAGAGGTAACATTTGAATTGAAACAGAATTTTGAGGTATCTCCCTCAAATTTTAAATTACTAAACGATAGTTTAACTTTAAACGTAAAATTGCCGAAAGGAAACACTGCAAACGATTTACTGTCTTTTTTAACAAAAAGAGGAGAGGTGCAGCATTTCGTAGAATTAATTCCAACCGCGAACGATATTTTTATACAGGCAGTCCAAAAAAACAGTTAAATGATGAACAAATTAAAACTAATTATTCATAGAGAATTTATTGCGAAGGTTCGCAACAAGTCATTTATTGTCATGACCTTTCTAAGTCCCTTAATTATGGTGGGCATGGGTGCTTTGATTTATTTTTTAATGCAAAAGAATGATGAAAAAGTAAAAAAAATAGTATTTGTTGATCATTCTGGGTTATTTTCTACGGAAGATTTTAAGGACACTAAAACAATTCATTATACAGATTACACCGCCTTGGGAATTGAAGCAACAAAGAAAAAAGTTGAAGCAGGGAGTTATTATGGAGCCCTATTTATTCCGAAGCAAGACAGTTTAGAATTGTTAGCACAATCGATTGAATTTTATTCCAAAGATTCTCCAGGAATGTCATTAATGAATTCCCTGGAAAATAAGATATCCTCTAAAATCAGAAACGAAAAGCTCAATAATTTTGGCATTGACCTGGCAAAAATTAAAGCCTCTAAAATTAAAACATCGATAAAAATGTTCGATTTTTCAGGGGAAGAGTCCTCAAAATTAATCAATGAGTTAAAAATAGGTTTTGGTTTTATTGCGGGTTATTTATTAATGATGTTTGTAATGATCTACGGAACATCGGTAATGAGAAGTGTTATTGAAGAAAAGACAAGTAGGATTATTGAGATTATTGTTTCTTCTGTAAAGCCTTTTCAACTTATGATGGGTAAAATCTTAGGAAATGCTGCTGCAGGATTGTTACAATTCTTTATTTGGGGCGTCTTAATTTTTGCAATCTTAACCCTTGCTTCCACTATTTTTGGAGTAGATATTCTAGAAATGCAATCAGCAGGAATTTCATCAGAACAAATGGAAACCATAAAAGATAGAGCTGTAGGAGATAAAAGCATGCTTATTATTCAGGAAATTTTACAGCTTCCTATTTTAAAAATGTTTGTATTGTTTATTTTTTATTTCTTGGGAGGTTTTATGCTTTATAGTTCTTTATTTGCTGCAATTGGAGCCGCAGTAGATAATGAAACAGATACACAGCAGTTTATGTTGCCGATAATGCTGCCTTTAATTTTAGGAGTGTATGTTGGTTTTGCAACGGTTATTAATGATCCACACGGATCTATAGCCGTCTTGTTTTCACACATTCCATTTACATCGCCAATCGTTATGTTGATGAGGGTTCCCTTTGGAGTTTCTTGGTATGAAATCGCTATTTCTATGGCGTCCTTACTGATCACATTTGTCTGTATGGTGTGGTTGGCTGCTAAAATTTACAGAGTAGGTATCTTAATGTATGGTAAAAAACCTACTTATAAAGATTTGTACAGATGGTTAAAATATAAAAGCTAGTATCCATGAAAAAATTAAAAGAGATTTTAAATTACTCCATAAACATCACAGATGATATACATCTTGATGTAAAAACAATTTTGTTTGTAATCCTTGTTTTTTTCTTAACAAGCTTATTTTTAAAACTCTTCAAAAAGATTGTCAATAGAAAATTAGATGAAGAAAATAAAGGGAAGTTCAAAGCGGTATTTTCATTTATAAAATACTTTGTTTATTCTATCGTATTCATTATCGCGCTTGAGTCTTCAGGAATAAAACTCAGTGTATTGTTGGCGGGATCAGCTGCTTTATTGGTGGGGATTGGATTGGGGTTGCAAACCTTATTTCAAGACATCATGTCTGGTATTTTTATTTTGGTTGATAAATCACTCCATGTAAATGACATTATTGAAATAGAGGGTAAGGTTGGTAAAGTAGAGGAGATTAGATTAAGAACGACTAGAACGGTTACCATAGATAACAAGGTTTTAATCATCCCAAATCATAAGTTTTTAACAAGTAGTTTGTTTAATTGGACTCAAAACGGAACCCAAACCACCGAAGGAATTCAATTAAGTGTTTCTTATGGTTCTGATTTAGAGTTGGTAAAATCTGTATTAATTGGGGTTGCAGAAGCACATCCCAAGGTGTTAAAATCCATGACTCCAAAAGTACTGCTAACAGATTTTGGAGAGAGTTCATTACAATTTAAACTGTTGTTTGTGATCAATAATAGTTATGAGCATGTATCTATAAAAAGTGATTTGCGTTTTGCTATAGATAAAAAATTTAGAGAACATCACATTACAATTCCTTTTCCACAGAAGAATATTCATCTTATAAATCCAACAAAATAAATATGTCTAAAATATTAATCATAGAAGATGAAGCTGCGATCAGAAGAGTTTTAAATAAAATTATTTCAGAAGAAAACGAATCGTACCATGTAGAAGAAGCTGCAGACGGATTGGCTGGATTAGAAATGATTAAAAATAATGACTATGATTTGGTTTTATGTGATATTAAAATGCCAAAAATGGACGGTGTTGAGGTCTTAGAAAAAACGAAGAAAATGAAGCCTGAAGTTCCCATTGTGATGATTTCTGGTCATGGAGACATAGATACTGCTATTCAAACGATGCGTTTGGGGGCTTTTGACTATATATCCAAACCACCCGACTTAAACAGACTTTTAAATACGGTAAGAAATGCTTTGGATAAAAAGGTATTGCTGGTAGAAAATAAAAGATTGAAGAAAAAAGTGGGTGAGAGCTACCAGATGATTGGTCAAAGCAAAGCAATTGTTCAGATAAAAAATATCATTGATAAGGTAGCTGCTACAGATGCAAGAGTGTTAATCACAGGAGGGAATGGAACAGGGAAAGAATTAGTGGCGCATTGGTTGCATGAAAAATCGGACAGAGTAAAGGCTCCCATGATAGAAGTAAATTGTGCCGCAATTCCTTCAGAACTGATTGAAAGTGAATTGTTTGGACATGTAAAAGGTTCTTTTACAGGGGCTAATAAAGACAGGGCAGGAAAGTTCGAGTCTGCCAATGGAGGAACTATTTTTCTCGATGAAATTGGCGATATGAGTTTGTCTGCGCAAGCAAAAGTTTTAAGAGCTTTGCAAGAAAGTAGGATTTCTCGGGTTGGTTCTGACAAAGATATTAAGGTCAATGTAAGAGTCATTGCTGCGACCAATAAAAATCTAAAGGAAGAAATTGCCGAAGGCAGGTTTCGAGAAGATTTGTATCATCGATTAGCGGTGATCCTTATCAAAGTTCCTGCATTAAATGACAGAAGAGAAGATATTCCATTGCTAGTAGACTTTTTTACAAAAAAAATAGCGGAAGAACAGGGTACTCCCAAAAAAGAATTTTCAACAGAATCCATTCAGTTATTACAGGAGTATGACTGGACTGGTAATATTCGCGAATTGCGAAATATTGTAGAGCGATTAATTATTTTGGGAGAAAAAACAGTTTCTAAAAACGATGTAGCGCTCTTTACCTCAAAATAAGAGCCCTATGTTCTTATTTACCTCATAAAACCCCCATTTCATCTAAATACAGATTCTTTACTTGTATTGATTATTTTTCATACGTAATTTTAATGATGAATGAGAACAAAAGTTCTTGTTACACAGGAAACAGCAACCTATAATAGTGGAGGGTTGTTTTTTGTGAAAGCCTTTGGCTCGAAATTAAAAAGAAATATAAATCCGCTTGATGATTTATAAAAGAGAAACGGTAGCATATATAACTAAACTTCCGTTTATCCCCTCAAAAAGGAGTGATAAGCAGATAAAAGTTCTGCATATAAACAAGTTA
>JABAZI010000025.1:8255-14222 GCA_018608545.1 Polaribacter sp. | reverse complement strand
AACAGCGAATCTTTCAGTACATGTGAAGCTTATTATTTTTCTTCATTAAAGTACACCTTATAATATTTCATTTTTTTCTCTTCATCGTATCCTCTTTCTAAATATTCTGAAGCCGCTTCTGGTGCATCTACGTCTAATTTTATACTGAGATTTGTATCTAGCTTAATCTCCGTTTTAAACTTTTTTTTCTCTTTCTTTAGAACCACTCCAGAAACATCAAAATTATTTCTAATTAAGACATCATTTAAGGTTTCAAAGTGCTTTTTATAATCGTCAAACAACGCTTTGTGTTTCTCTTCCGCGAAGACTTCGTCTTTGAAAGCAGCATAATCGACTGCTTCATTTTCTTTAAAATAATCTACTGTGTTTGCTAAAAAATTTCCTTGTCCATGCATTCCTAATTCAGGTTTTATGACCTCTTCAGAAAAATCTTTACACAACTCTAAATAATTTTGAGTATGCGAATTATAATCGTCTGCTAACGTAATAGATAAAAAGTTTTTGATCCAATATTGAGCATCATAATTATTATTATCTATTGAAAGAACAACAGTACCCTGTGTATCTGTTGTATTTAGAATCAAACAACCTTTGTCAATTTTTTTGGTGGAAATTCCTTTTTGAACAACAATATCGAAGTTTTCATTCTCGTCTAAATAGGTTTGAAAAAAATCAACTTTATTTTCAATTTTAAAAACGCCTACTGCTTCTGTTAAGACACCATTAAATTCTAATCCCTCTAGGAGAACAACTAATACATCTCCTGTTTTTATTTGTGCAGAACTAGACTGCTCGTACAAATGGTTTACAATATTTTTAGAATACTCTATAAAAACACCTTCTTCTTTAAAAATTTCAGAGGCATAATTATTCAATTCATTTAAGCGAACGTCTGCATGATGAGAAAATCGATAACTTTGTGAAAGACTTGTGAAAGGCTTTAATAAAAAACTTTTCATCAAATCATAACTTTCTTGATCGAAACGAATTAAATCTTCCGAAAAAACATTCTGTCCACTGTTAAATTTATTAGCAACTTTGTGTAATATACATTTGGTGATTTCTGCGGTAGCTTTTTTGATCATTATCTAAAATTGGAAGGGTAAAAATAGAAAAAGTTTGAGGATGATTTTAAGAAAATGATTATAATTCTAACGTTAATTGCTCTGGCAATAATTTAAAGGTTTTTCTGTGGTACTTTGTGATACCAAATTCACGAATTCCATTTCGATGTTCTTTGGTAGGATACCCTTTATTTTTTTTCCAATTATACATTGGAAATTCTTTGTGAATTTTTTCCATGTATTCATCTCTGTAGGTTTTTGCCAATACGGATGCCGCTGCTATACTCAGGTATTTTGCATCCCCTTTGACAATGGTTTTATGGGGAATATCTCTATAACTATTGAATTTATTACCATCAACGATAATGTATTCTGGTTCTATCTGAAGCATTTCTATTGAACGATGCATGCCTGTAATTGAGGCTTGTAAAACATTGATTTTATCTACTTCATCTTGCCAAACAAAAGAAACCGCAAAAGCAAGGGCATTTTCTTCAATAAAAGGTCTTAATTGAGCTCTTTTTTTTTCAGACAATTGCTTTGAATCATTTAAAAAGAGATGGGTAAAATCTATGGGTAAAATAACGGCTGCGGCAACAACAGGACCAGAAAGACAGCCTCTTCCGGCCTCATCTGTTCCTGCTTCTAAAGAAAAACCACTATAATTAGATGCCAACATGTTACAAAGAAAAGAAAAAAAAATTTAGATTACTGCTTCTTTAGTAATGCGCTCTTTTTTAAAAATCTAGAATGATGTTTTAAGAACCATGCTGTAATTCCTGTTTATCATGATAATTATTAACAATTATTTTCGTTTTATTATTTTACATTTGCGATTGAAGCGACTAACTATGAATAAATCATTATTTTTCTCATTACTACTTACCTTCTTTATAGCAAACGCATTGTTTTCTCAAAGACCTATGAAATTGGGTCAAAAACTTAATGGTTTTAATTCAGGAGGTAATACTCAAGAAAATGCAAATACTAATTCAGGAGAAGTCTCTGTAAAATTATCTGGTAAAACAACATACACAGATTATAAAATTTTTTCTCATAAGCGAGACACGACGTTTGTAGACACAACGCTAACCATTCAAAAAGACTATGCATTTAATTATTTAAGAACCGATAATTTTGAATTATTAAGCTTTCATAATCAGGGTCAAACTTTTACGAATCTTGGCTATGATTTTAGCAACCTTAAATTATTTCCAGATATTGGTTTTACCGCAAAACAATTTAGCTACTTAGATATTGACGAAATAAAATATTATGAAGTTCCTACGCCAACCACACAAATTACCTACAGAACAGGTTTACAACAAGGGCAAGTCTTAGATGCCATTTTTACAGTAAATTTTTCAAGAAGATTAAATGTTTCGCTATCATACAAAGGCTTAAGGTCTCTGGGCGCCTATAGGAGATCTCTGGCAAGTAATGGTAATTTTAGAGGGGCTTTTCATTATAGAACCAAAGAAAATCAATATGAAATTCGTGGACACTTAACAAGGCAAGATTTCTTTAATCAAGAAAGTGGGGGGCTTCCAGAAAGTGAAATTGAAAAATTCAAAAGTAATGGCGAAAACTATACGACAAGAGCAAGATTAGATGTGAATTTAAATGATGCTGAAAATCAATTTAATGGCAATAGAATTTATCTAGACCACAGTTATAAATTATTGTCTAGTAAAGATACCGTGAATAAAAAGGATTTTAGTAATTTAAAAATAGGCCATGTTTTTACCAATGAAAAGAAATCTTACCGTTTTTCTCAGCCTACAAATTCTCCATTTTTAGGAAATGTTTCTTCAACTGGTGCATCTGAAAATGAAGCGAATCAAACCTTTTCCAACAACGAATTAAATTTGGAGTTCAATTCTAAATATGTTTTAGGTAAATTTAAAGCGAAAATAAATTTTATAAATTACTCCTATGGGTACGATACTATTTTAAATACCACTAGCAATATTACGAAAACAACATTGGAAGGAAATGCCCTTTCTTTTGGAGCTGATTGGAATGCTAAAATTAAAAATTTTCAGTTGAATGCGACCGCTAATCTAACTCCAGGAAACGGAAATTTATCTGGTAATTACCTTAAAGGTGAGGCACTATATAAAAAAAAGGAGTTGTTTGAACTAAAAGGACAGGTATTGATCAGTTCTAAATCTGCAAATTTCAATAAGTTGCTCCATCAAAGTAAATTTGATGATTACAATTGGCAAAATAATTTTAGCACCATAAATACAAGGGACTTAGGTTTTTCTATCCGTTCTAAATGGATCAATAGCTCGCTTAATTTTACCAATATAGACAACTACACTTATTTTGATGAAAACAATCAACCACAACAATTTTCGAATCAGATTACGTATTTAAAGGTAAAAGCGAATCGAGAATTTAAATATAAAAAATTTGCACTCGACAATACATTGATGTTCCAAAATGTAAGCAGTGGAAGTTCTGTTTTTCGTGTTCCAGAGATCGTAACAAGAAACACCTTATATTACGAAGACTATTGGTTTGAAGGCAAACCAATGTTAGTAAATATTGGTGCAACTTTTAACTACTTCACTAAATACAAAGCAAATGCCTACCATCCGTTATTGGCTGAATTTACTATCCAAAATACCCAAGAGATCGGCTTTCCTTCCGTAGATGTT
This sequence comes from Polaribacter sp., assembly GCA_018608545.1. Taxonomy (GTDB): domain Bacteria; phylum Bacteroidota; class Bacteroidia; order Flavobacteriales; family Flavobacteriaceae; genus Polaribacter. The sequence continues at coordinate 10,492 of JABAZI010000025.1, read as the reverse complement.
TTCTTTAATGCACAAATAAGAAGAACTCGTTTGTATTTTAAAATTGACAATGTTACCTCTAATTTTACAGAAAAAAATTACTTTTCTGCTCCGAATTATCCGTACAGAGATTTTACAATTCGTTTTGGATTGGTATGGAACTGGTTTATTTAAGGTTTTTATGAACACAAGGATTCAAAAAAACAGCACTTTTTAGTCAGTTAAACTTTAAAAATTACTGGTTTATTTTGGCTTAAAACGCGAACAGAAAGAATTGTTTTACTTGGTTGCTAACTGCTTAATTTTGATTTTAAAAGCTGCAAAAATGAGTGTCATAAAAGGACTTAACCAGTTAAAGATGGCATAAATAGCATAGTCAAAAACAGCAACTCCTAAAACTCCAGAATGATAAGCTCCGCAGGTATTCCAAGGAATTAACACAGAGGTTACGGTCCCTGAATCTTCTAAAGTTCTACTCAAGTTTTCGGGTGCTAAACCTTTATCTTCATAAGCTTTTACATACATTTTCCCCGGAACTACAATGGCCATGTATTGGTCTGATGCTGTAAAATTTAATCCTATACAAGTAAAAACTGTACTTGAAAACAATCCGAAAATAGAATCAAACAGCGTTAAAAGAAAAGTACTAATTTTAGCTAATGCTCCAATTGCATCCATAATCCCTCCAAAAACCATAGCGCATAAGATGAGCCAAATTGTACCTAACATTTTAGACATTCCGCCTGCTGTAAATAAATCTGCTAGTGCTGCATTTTCTGTTGCTACGGATGTTTTAACTGTTATTGCTTGCATAATTCCTTTATAAGCAGAAGAAAAAGTAAGTTCTTTAGTACCCGTAATTTGTGCAACAACTTCTGGTTGAAAAATTAATGCAAAAATACTTCCTAAAACAGTACCTGCAAGCAATGCAACTAATGGTGGAGTTTTCTTAATGATTAAAAAGATAACAATTATTGGTACTAAAAATAACCAAGGTGTAATCGTAAACGCCTTGTTTATATCGGCTAATAAAACAACAGTATCTGCCTCGCCATTTGAATTTTGTGTAAACCCTATAATGATAAAAAAGATTAACGTAATGATAATGGTGGGCACGGTTGTGTAAGCCATATATTTTATGTGCGTAAAGAGATCAGCACCCGCCATTGCTGGTGCTAAATTGGTCGTGTCTGAAAGTGGCGACATTTTATCACCGAAATAAGCACCAGACAAAACAGCACCTGCTGTCATTCCTAAAGAAATACCAAGAGCTTCCCCAATACCTATTAATGCAATACCTACGGTTGCTGAAGTTGTCCAAGAACTACCCGTTGCAATAGAAATAATAGCACAAATTATCAAACATGCCGCTAAAAATATTGTGGGATTCAAGACTTGTAACCCATAATAAATCATCGCTGGAATAATTCCACTAATCAACCAAGTACCCGCTAAAGCACCGACCATTAAAAGAATTAAAATTGCGCCAGCTGTAGATTTTATATTTTCTGCAACTTCATCAATCATCACCTTATAAGAAACTTTATTTCTAAACCCCACAAGTGCCGCAACAGCACCACCTAAAAGTAAAACAAACTGATTACTACCACTCAAAGCATCATCTCCAAAAACAAAAACATTATAAGCTAACATGGCAACTAACGCTAAAACAGGAAACAAAGCCTCCCAAATATTTAACTCTTTGTTATCAATTATTTGCTGATTTCCGATGTTAACTTCTGATTGATTTTTATTCGCTTGCATTGTAAAAAATTTGGAATGTAATGTTACGCTTTTACCTACGGTTATGCAAATCAAATTGAATGGCTTATTTTTGCCCCCATGGATTCATTGACTCAAATTATTTTAGGTGCTGCTTGTGGAGAAATTGTATTGGGTAAAAAAATTGGAAATAAAGCATTATTATTTGGAGCTATTGGAGGTACCATACCAGATCTAGATGTTTTTATTGGGCGGTTTTTATACAGCAATGAAATACAAGCGATGGCTTTTCATCGAGGGTTTATGCATTCTATTTTGTTTGCTTTCTTAGGAGCTTTTTTATTTGGATGGATCACTTATACACTTTATAATCGTGGAAAAAGAGAGGGTCAAACGACTCTAAAAAACTGGACATGGCTTTTCTTTTTAGCGATATTTACACATCCAATTTTAGATTGTTTTACACCTTATGGCACCCAGCTATTTGCTCCATTTTCTAACTACAGAGTTGCTTTTAATACAATTGCTGTTGCAGA
>JABAZI010000025.1:0-8155 GCA_018608545.1 Polaribacter sp. | reverse complement strand
TATCATACAAGATTTCATCAGTTCGTAAGTGCTTTCAATATCATCATCCAAGCCAATAGAAAAACGAATTAAACCGTCTGTTAATCCCATTTCTTTTTGTTCTTCTTCTGAAATTTCTGAGGAAGTTGAAGTTCCTGGTGCACTAAAAAGCGTTTTATAAAAGCCTAAACTAACCGCTAAATACCCAATATTTTTATGCTGCATTAACTCCATTAGAGCATTCGCTTTCTCTAAAGAACCAACGTCAATGGTTAACATCCCTCCAAAGCCATAGGCAGTATTCATCATGGATTTAAATAATTGATGCGAAGGATGCGACTCCAACCCTGGATAGACTGTTTTTAGTCCATCAGCTTCAAATTGATGTGCTAAAAAAGAAGCATTATGGCTATGTTGTTTCATTCTAATAGGAAGCGTTCTCATATTTTTTAGAATAGAGGCTGCTCGTAAACTGTCCATTGTAGACCCCAACAACATACTTGCACCGTCATTTACATTTCGTAAATCATCGATAAACTCCTGAGTACCACAAGCGACTCCTCCAACAGCATCTGAAGTCCCATTTATAAATTTTGTAAGACTGTGACATACCACATCTGCACCTAATTTTACAGGAGAAATTGACAAGGGCGAAAAAGTATTGTCTACCACTAATTTTATTTTATACTTCTTTGCCAAAGCCGATAAAGCCTTGATATCTGCAACTTCCAATAAAGGATTACTTACAGTCTCACAAAACAATACTTTCGTGTTTTTTGTGATGGCGGCTTCTACAATATCTACTTTTGTAATATCTACAAATGTGGTTGCAATCCCCAATCTTGGGGTGAAATTTTTTAAAAACGCATAAGTTCCTCCATAAATGGTTCTACTCGAAACAATGTGCTCTCCTGCACCAACTAACTGCAATAGCACAGGGGTTATCGCACCCATTCCTGAAGCAGACACATTGGCTGTTTCTGTTCCTTCCATAGCTGCTAAAGCTTCGCCTAAATATAAATTACTTGGGGTAGAATGACGTGAATATAAATAACAACCCGCTGCATTTCCTTCAAATGTGTCTAACATTGTTTTTGCCGACATAAATGTATAAGTAGAGGAATCTGAAATGGATGGATTTACACCTCCAAATTCACCAAAAAATTGTAGCTCTTGAAGAGCATTTGCTGGTTTAAATTTCATAAGATATTGATTTTATAAATACAAAATAACAATATAAAAGAAAAATTATCAATCAAAAGATGCAAATACAGTTTATAAATCTAAAAAAATATGTATTTTTAGATTTATAAACTAAATAATCGCTTTATTGCATCAGTTATTAGAAAAATTTAAACATATGGTCTTGGATGTTACAGATAAAAAGCTTCTTAATTTGCTGCAACACGACAGCAAACAAACCACCAAACAACTTTCTTTGCAATTAAATCTATCGGTTACTGCTGTTTATGAGCGTATTAAAAAATTAGAAAAAGGAAAGGTCATTCAAAAGTATGTAGCAATCATTAATAAGCATAAAATTGAAAAATCTTTTTTGGTCTTTTGTCATATCAAACTGATGCAACATTCGAAAGATTATGTCACTACTTTTGAACGAGAGGTTTTAAAATTAGAGGAAGTTTCTGAGTGTTTTCATGTAAGTGGTGAATACGATTATATCTTAAAAGTGTATGTCAAAGATATGGATGAGTACCGAGAATTTATGGTTAAAAAACTAACAGCCATTAAATATATTGGAAGTACGCATAGTACTTTTACCATTGAAGAAGTAAAAAATACCACTGAAATTCAGGTATAAGAAAACAAAAGTTTTAAGTCTTTAAATTTTTAAATTCTTTCTATTTCTATAAAAGAATCTTGAAGATTGATCAATTTTTTATAAAACTGCTTTAGGTAAAAATACTCATCAGCAGAGTAGCTTTTTTTCTTCAAAGAATAATTTAAATATATATTGATGGTATTCTCTTTCTGACTTATATTAAAAATAATTTTACCGCCTTTATTAGGCAATGCCACACCCATATTTTTGGGAAGCTTAGCAATCTTGTATGTTTCGGGTATTATGAGCTTAATTAAATAGGTTTTGCTTCTCTCATATCCATAATCAACAGGATAATCTCTTTTATTTAATTTAAACGGATTTTCGGTAATCTTACCAATTACAAAAGGGTTCAACCTTATCCTGCGACTCCCCATGACATCTGTTTCAATAGTTATTTTATAGGTTTCCTTGAGTACTTTTTCGTTGTCACTTAAATTTTCCAATGCAACATCTTCCACTTCAATATTTGGATGGTTATTTTCAAAGTCTTCTAAAATGTCATCCTCCGACAAGCCATTAAATTCTACTCTTTTATGTACAGCAAAATAACCTGTTTTTTTAATTGACAAATCCCCAACAAACGAATCATCTTTAAGAAGCAAAGACAACCTAATTGTTTTAGAGGTCTTTTGTGATAGTTTAATCTGCTCCCAAAAACTTCCATTTTTAAAATCCATCACTCTTCCTTCTCCATTTAAACTCTCAGATTGGATCAAGCCGAATCCCAAATATTTATTTACAGCATCTAAAAAGTAGACCTGATTATCAATTACAGCCCTTACAACCATATAATTAAACTCAGAGATTACCGGATACAGTTTTGTGGGAATTGCCCTATTTCTTGTTGACAAGAGTACCAACTTACTCTCAATATTTGCCGCTTGCAATGCGAAGTATAATGACAAATTAATCTCAAAAACACTTCCTATTTTGTTTTTAAATGCTTTTTTAACCTCTACTTTTCTGTTAAGCCAGTATTTTTCATTCCATGTATAATGGTTTTGTACCCTTTTATAAATTTGCTTTGCCCTTTCTAAGCTATTCTCAGAATTCAAACTTGCCTCACTTGATAGATTCTCTTTAAAATATCTCTTTTTTAAATATTGACCAGATAAAAAATAGGTTTCCAATTTTTTATCTGCAGCTTTCCATGTTTTTGTATAATTGGTGACCTGTCCTCGAACATCGGTATTTGATATTAATTCAAAAGAAAGTCGAGATAAATAATTGTCTTGACTCAACATATAGGCCTCCTTTTTAAATGCTGGAACAGCATCCATTCCATATTCTAAAACACCACAAGCACCTGTTGCAATTCCTGGTAAATAAAAACAACCATTTTTCACACGAAAATTATCTCTATGCAACTTTAAATTTCCCACAAGTCGAATATTATACTTATAATTTCCTATGATAGCTGCTGTAAAATCACTTTTTAACTTTGGTATATCAGATTGATAGTTCCAATCATCTATTTGTGCATAAGGAGAGATTAACGAATACCGAAATTCAATCACACTCCCAACTTTTATATTTGGCAGGGTAAAGTAAGTTTCTTTCCATTTTCCAGACAAATCTTTTGTATAAATTTTATCCTTTTCCAAACTCGTTGTATGCATGACATTATTCTCAGTTAAATTATTTGTTACCGCCTGAATATCATGCACTTCTTCTTCATCATAAAACGGAATTTTAATAGTCGCTTTATCAAAACCTATTTTCTTTAAAATTTTTATTCTAAAATAAAAATCGGTTGTAAATTTATATTTAAATTTCTCTTTTGTATTTATATAGTAATTACCGTGTTCGTATAAAACGATGGCACCTGCAGTTGTATCCTTTTCATACCTTTGCATCTTTAATTCCTCTATGGTTGTTTTGCCCATCGTTGTCGATTTCTTGCTTTGTCCAAAACAAAAAACAACAACAAAACTAAAGGCCAATACTAATTTTAACTTCATAACTTTTTTACTAGAATTATATTCAATATGAAGGGTTCGTTAGAGTTTTATCAATGCAATTCTTAAATTATCATTCTTAGCAACTTTCCGTCTAAAAGCTCTATAAGCTTTATAATCCTCTTTAGGATATAAGCCTTCTTTAATAAATAAAGTACGTTTGTATTTTATATGATGCTCGTCAATTTTATCAATTGAAATTTGATACATACCGAATTTATTAATGATGGACTTGTCTTCAAACAGAGTTTCTACTTGATATCCTTTTGGAATTTCAATAATAGAATCATCTTCATCCTTAAAACCTCTTGAAATTTGTAAGGGTAATTTCCGATTTCTGTATCTTTTGGGGATAAAACTATTTTTATTAAAAAAATTGACCCTAAAAAGGATTTCTTCATCAGTAACAGTTGCATAATCTTCTATTGAAATTGAAAAATCTTCCGTAAAAACAACCTGCTCTTTATCATTTTTTAATTTCACAGACTCAACTTCTAAATTGTTATTATAGCTCCAAACCTTAGATTTATAGTGCTTAATTAATTCTTCTTTTGGATACCTATCATAATGGTATCTATTATCAAATTTCAATCCTTTAGAAACCCTTACTAAAGTTGCTTGTATGGTCCCTTTTTCATCTAATCGAATCGTTGCTTTTGTGGTTTGTAAGTTTGTTTCATTTTTATAAGAGGGTGTTCTTTTTATAACCCCTCCCTCTGGAGTTATAACGAGTACGTCTCTATCATCAGTAAAATCTCCTAGAAAACCGAATGGAATCGTTTGACTGGTACATTCTAACCAAACATCATTTCCTCCCGAAAGCTCAGAAGCAGGAATATTTAGGATGGCATGATTCCCTTGAAAAGTTGCAAAATCTTTGTCTATATTTATTTTTTGTTTCGCGTAAACCAGGGTGTAATAAGAGGTTATTCCAACTGCAGCTAACAATGCTTTTGTGTAATTAGTTAGTCCTTTACAGTCTCCATAACCTACTTTATCAACTTGATTTGCGAGGATTGGTTTCCAACCACCAATACCAACCTGCACACCAATATATCGTGTTTTATTTTGCACAAACTCATAAATAAGTTTTGCTTTTTCAATTGGATTATCTACATCTTTTACCAAGTCTTTTATTTTTGTAACCGTTGCTGGCTCTAAAATATCTCGTCCTGATATTAAATTGTTATTTTCCCATTTTCCAAATTCTTTCCAATTAGAAGCATACCCTTTAACTCCTTTTAATGAAAAATTATTTGAAGCAACTATTAGATAAGGCATGAAATCTCTTGAAGCAATCGTTAGTACTTCTGGTTTTATTGCTCGTTGATTTTCAAAAATATAATGTAAATTAAATTCTGAAGATTTATCTTGAATAGGGTAATTCTTAAAATTCTTCTTTTTTGTTCTAACAATAATTTTTAACGGATTATTCAGTTTGTACTGACTTTTTTCTATCCCAACATAATATCCTTCTGTAGGATACCATCTTGGAATAAAACCTGTAGAAGAGTTTTTATATTCCGATTCAAACACAACAGTGTAGGGATAAGCAACAGGAATATAATCTACATATTTAACTCTTTCATCTGAATATAAGGTTCCACCACTTATGGCACTTACATCTGAAAATTTTCTTTTTGAATATTTTTTTATTTGCTTTCCTAAAGCATCATAAATTTTAGCGGAGAGTTTTGTTATTTTGGTATCATTATTATACCTTTTTGCTATTCTTGCATCATCATTTCCTAATTCATTAAGAACTGTTACAACTTCTTTTTCATACACAACCATTTTATCAATTCCTTTAATAGTAATCTCAATAATACTATTTCTAACAACTGCATTTGCATCCTCTGTTAACTCATCAGGAATTAAAGTTGAAGCGTAGGTATTTTCTTGAGAAAAAATTAAATTACAGGTAAATAATGATATAAGAAATAAAATTCTTGTAGGGTATTTCATGAAGTTTTTCTTTTTTTATAGCACTGCAATATAACTAAAAAACCCAAAACAGTTGTTTTGGGTTTTAAATTATTCTTTCAGTTTGATAGCAAGCTATTTGCTTAAATGCGATCCGTCGCAATATCCATCTGGGTTTGACGTATTCCCACAACCACAAGTTGGTCTATCGATTTTAGTTGATTTCATATTTTTTATAGTTTAAAATTAATATTCGTTATCTGAGAACGACTACAAAAGACATCTCCATTAAGTCATTTATAAATTTATCTTTTAATCCTTCGATCCATCTTTTAGAACCATATTTTACATTAAAATCTGCTCTATCCACATTAAAAACATCACTCTTAAAAGTAGTGACCCCAGCTTCTGCAGCAATCATTGCAGGAATTGTAATGCTCTTTGTAACATCTTTAATTTGAAGATTTCCTGTTACTAATAATTTCCCTTCCGCTTCTTCTACTTTGGTAATCACAAATTTAGAAGTGGGATATACAGCGATATCAAAAAAATCGGGCGCTTTTAAATGACCTTCTATATTTGCTGCACCATCACTTCCAGCCATGTCAAGGTTTGTAATGGTACTCATATCTATGACAAACTCACCTCCCTTTAAAACTCCTTTTTCAAGTAACATCCCTCCGCTTTTTAGAGCGACAGTCCCATTGTGAGAACCTGTAGGCTTGCTACCCTTCCATGTCAACACAGAAACGGCAGTATCTACGTTGTTTAATTCAGCAATATTTGTTTCAACTTTTACAGCTTCGTTTACTGCTACTTTTTCTTTCTTCTCCCCTTTACATGCTGTTAAAAGTGATGCGACAATAAGTATTGATAAAACTATTTTTTTCATTTTAATATTGATTTTAAATTTATTTTCCATGGCAAATATATGTTTTTTGTTTTCCAAGGAAAATAAAAAAGTATTTTTTTTGATAATTTTAACAGTTGTCGGTGATAAGGAAAAACTATTCTTTTCTTTTGGAATCAATCATAATGGTGACTGGCCCATCATTTAACAACTCCACTTTCATCTCTGCACCAAATACTCCAGTAGGTACTTTTTTACCAAGTAGGTTTTCTAAAGAGGTAACAAATTGTTGATACAAAGGAATTGCTACTTCAGGTTTTGCTGCTTTTATATAACTGGGTCTGCTTCCTTTTTTTGTAGAGGCATGCAAAGTAAATTGACTCACCACCAATGCCGCTGCATTGAGATCCATTAAAGATAAATTCATCACGTCATTTTCATCATTAAAAATTCGAAGATTTGAAACTTTTTTTACCAACCAATGAATATCTTCTTCTGTATCATCATGCTCAATACCCAAAAGAATCAGCAATCCTGCTTGTATGTTTGCAACTTTATCTCCATGAATCGTAACACTTGCTTTTGATACTCTTTGAACAACAATTCTCATAGGCTATTGAGTATCTTGATCTTCGTTCCAAATATCTGTTCTAAAATGTGCTGTTTCATCTTCTCCTTCTAAAATTTGAAGATAACTTTTATAGCGAGACCAAGAAATCCGTTCTTCTTCTAACGCCGTCTTAATGGCACAATTTGGTTCTTTTGTATGGATACAGTTATTGAATTTACAATCTTGTTTTAAGGCAAAAAACTCAGGGAAATAGTCTCCTAATTCATACTTATCAATATCTACAACTCCAAAACCTTTGATTCCTGGTGTGTCTATAATTCGTGCATTAAAATTTAAATCGAACATTTCTGCAAATGTTGTGGTATGTTTTCCTTGACGATGTTGGTCTGAAATTTCTTTGGTTTTTAAATCTAAAGTAGCATCAATTGCATTTACTAATGTTGTTTTTCCTACTCCAGAATGACCAACAAACATCGATGTCTTCCCTTTCATTACCTCTTTAATAATGCTTACATTTTTATGTTGGGTAGCAGAAACCTCTATGCATCTATATCCTATTGCTTCATATATATCCTTAAGGTATAATACCTCTGCCCGAGCCTCAATTGCATAAGAATCTATTTTATTAAAAACCAACACGGTATCAATCCTGTAGGCTCTTGCAGCGACTAAAAAACGATCTATAAATGTTGAAAATGTTGGCGGATTATTAATGGTTATAAGTAAAAAAACTTGATCAATATTTGCGGCTATAATATGGGTTTGTTTCGAAAGGTTTACAGATTTTCTGACAATAAAATTCTCTCGATCTAAGATCTTTTTTATAACACCTGTCTCTTCATCTCCTTTTTTTTCTAAGTCGAAAATTACCCGATCACCAACAGCAACAGGATTGGTACTTTTAATTCCTTTAATTCGAAATTTACCTTTAATTCTACACTGATGAAACTTACCATCTTCAGATTTTACCTGATACCAACTTCCAGTAGATTTATATACGATTCCTGTCATTAATACAAAGATGCAGAATT
>JABAZI010000009.1 GCA_018608545.1 Polaribacter sp. | reverse complement strand
AGCATGGAAATTTCAATGGTGTATTTTCCTGAAGCAACATTTTCAAGGAGATAGTCACCATTATCATTAGAGACCGTTCCTGTTGGGGTTTTTTTATTTCCAATTTCTTCTATTACGATATTGGCAAAAGGAAGTGATTGGTTTTGTTCATCAATAATTTTTCCGGAGATAGTATGTTGTGAAAAGGAGTTTAAGATCCCGAACATAAAAATAAAAAAACATGTTGAAAAATAGTTCATTCTTTTAAATTTAAAAAATTAGTTTTCAAAAGTAACTAATCTGTTTTAGTTGACGATTTAAAAATTATTAAAAAAAAGCCTCGATAAAATCGAAGCTTATAGGTGTTATTTTAGAAATTTTAATTCAAGTGAAAATTAGTCTCTTCCTCCCAAAATTTGCATTGCCCAGTATAAAAGCATCGCCAAAGAACCCAAAGCAGCCACTAAATACGTTCTTGCTGCCCATCTTAAAGCGTCCGTAGCTCCGGCTAATTCTTGTTGTGAAACCATGTTTTTATTTCGTAACCATGCCAAAGCTCTGTTACTCGCGTCATATTCTACCGGTAATGTTATAAAACTAAAAACGGTCGCAAATCCCATCAATATCAAACCTGTAATCGCAGTATAAAATCCAATCCCTGTTGCTCCAGAAGCAGCTCCCATGATAATCCCTCCAATAACCAACCATTGAGAAAATTTAGAACTGATACTTACAATGGGCACTAATTGAGAACGTAATGTCAAATAGCTATATGCTTTTGCATGTTGAACTGCGTGACCGCATTCATGAGCGGCAACGGCAGCGGCAGCGGCGTTTCTTTGATTGAAAACAGATTCGCTTAAATTGACTGTTTTGTCTTTGGGATTGTAATGATCTGTTAATTGACCTGGAGTAGAAATTACTTTTACGTCAAAAATACCGTTGTCTGAGAGCATTTTTTCTGCAATTTCTGCTCCACTCATTCCATTTCTTAACTGAATTTGCGAATATTTTTTAAATTTTTGCTTTAAAGTATTACTGACGAACCAGCTTGCTAGAGAGATAATACCGATTAAAAGATAAAATTCGATCATAATTTATATTGTTTTAAAATTGTTTTTGACTTTTTGTTTGATAAATTTACATCATAAAGTATTCCAATTTTATTATTTGGAGTATAAAAATGACAAAATGACAAAAAAACCTAGGATACTACTTATTTATACTGGCGGAACTATTGGAATGATCAAAGATTATAAAACGAATGCCCTTAAAGTATTTGATTTTAGTCAAATTATAGAAAAAATCCCAGAATTACAGCAATTAGATTGTTCGATACAAAGTGTTTCTTTTGAGACCCCAATTGATTCCTCAAATATGAATACGAAGTATTACATAGATATTGTTGAAATTATAGAAGAACACTATACAGACGTTGATGGTTTTGTTATTTTAACAGGTTCAGATACCATGTCTTATGTTGCTTCAGCAATTAGTTTTATGTTAGAAAACTTACAAAAACCTATTATTTTTACGGGTTCTCAATTGCCTATTGGAGATTTAAGAACAGATGCTAAAGAAAATTTGATTACTTCTGTTGAAATTGCAAGTGCGCATAAAAATGGGGTCCCTGTAATCTCAGAGGTTTGCTTATACTTTGAGTATCAATTATTCAGGGCAAATAGGACCACAAAAATTAGTGCAGAACAGTTTGAAGCATTTGCATCAATGAATTTTCCACCCCTGGCCGAAAGTGGTGTTCATCTGAAATTTAACCAGTCTTTGATTCACCGAAAAAGCAACAAAGAACAGTCTTTGGTTATTCGAAAAAAATTAGTGGATGATGTCGTTATTTTAAAATTATTTCCAGGGATTACAAATATGGTTATAGAAAGTATTTTAAACACTTCAAATTTAAAAGGAGTTGTTTTAGAAACCTATGGTGCAGGAAATACTCCAAATTCAGAACGGTTTATAGCGGTGTTGAAAAGAGCAATCCAAAAAGGAATTAAAATTGTGAATGTGACACAGTGTAAAAGTGGGGGCGTTTTAATGGGGAGATATGATACGAGTATAATGCTCAAGGAAATTGGGGTTATAGATGGTAAAGATATCACCTTAGAATCTGCAGTGGCAAAGTTAATGTATTTGTTAAATGAACATTTATCTACAACAGATTTTAAAAATATTTTTGAAAAATCGCTTAGAGGTGAAATGACAGATGTATCACTCTAAATGTCTGAAGGAAAATAATCTACTCATAATAATTTAAATAGATTGGGTTTTTTTTTAAAGGGTCAATATTTTTTTGTTACTTGCCATCATAAAATTACAATTGATATCTATTAACTCTAAGTAATAAAGATAAAGTTATTTACGCATTATTTTTCGAGTTTAAATTTATATCTTTAACCCACTAATAATAAAAAATTAATTACAACAAAGATGAAAAAAGTAGTAAATATCCTATCTGTAACAGGATTTATGTTTTTTGGAGCTATTCAATCAACTTTTGCCCAAGAAGCAGCTGAACAATCAAGAACTTTTCACCAAGAATTAAAACTTCGTTTTATTGAAGGAGGTCCAGGATTCATGGGAATTGTATTAGTAGCCTTAATTTTAGGTTTGGCAATCGCAATTGAAAGAATTATTTATTTGAACATGGCAACAACAAATACTAAGAAATTAGTAGCAAGTGTTGATGAAGCTTTAAGTGCTGGCGGTGTTGAAGCTGCAAAAGAAGTTTGTAGAAACTCTAAGGGACCTGTTGCATCTATCTTTTACCAAGGTTTAGATAGAGTAGATGATGGAATTGATTCTGCAGAAAAAGCGATTGTTAGTTATGGTGGCGTTCAAATGGGATTGTTAGAAAAAAACATTTCTTGGTTATCACTATTTATTGCCTTAGCACCAATGCTTGGTTTCATGGGAACTGTAATTGGTATGATTGGAGCATTTGATGCAATTGCTGTAGCGAATGACATTTCTCCGGCAGTAGTTGCAGGAGGTATTAAGGTAGCTTTATTGACAACGGTATTTGGATTAGTTGTTGCAATTATTTTACAAATTTTTTACAATTACATCATTTCTAAAGTAGATAGCATTGTAAATAATATGGAAGATGCTTCTATCTCACTAGTGGATCTATTAGTAAAGTATAAAAAATAATTCTTTTTATGAAAGATAACAAAATATCAAAAATTATCACATACGTTATCACAGCGCTTTCGCTTATTGGTATCATCTTACTTGTAAGAGTACTAATGGCAGGAGAAGAGACTGTTAAAAGCGATGTAGATGTAGCGAATAAAGTAGTAAGTCCACTGGTGTATTTTTCACAATACTTACTCTATTTTTCAGTAGGAATTACGTTGTTTTTATCCTTGTCTGGGTTGTTTAAAAATCCAGAGAGTTTAAAGAAAACATTGTTAAGTTTAGGAGTATTAGGGCTGTTGTTTTTAGGAGCTTATGGTCTATCTGACAGTAATGTCGTTTTAGACAATGCAGACTTCATACTAGCTGGAGGAGAAGAGGGTTCTTCAACAAATAGAATTGTAGGAACAGGAATCTGGTTTAGCATGATACTTGGAATCATTGGTCTAGGATTTTTTGTTGCAGATTTAGTAAAAGGATTAATAAAATCATAGCAAATGGCAAGAAGAGAGAATCCAGAAATTAATGCAGGTTCTATGGCAGATATTGCCTTCTTGCTTTTAATATTTTTTCTAGTAACAACAACTATGAATGTAGATTCTGGAGTTTCAAAGAAACTATCTGAGAAACCACCAGCAGATTATGTTCCACCAATTATCAAACAAAAGAACATCTTTGAGGTAAACATTAATAGAAATAATGAGCTTTTAGTTGAAGGCGAAAGAATGGATATTAAAGATTTAAAAGAGGCTGCTATTGCTTTTATCAATAATGGCGGAGGTGATGGTAAAGTTGAGAAAGGTGTTGAAACTGGACCTTGTGATTATTGTAGTTCAGTTAGGCGAGACGATGAACCTCCAACGAGTAAAGCATCATCGGATCATCCAAACAAAGCAATTATTTCGGTACAGAGCGATCGCTTAACAGAATATGGAACTTACTTAATGGTTCAAGATGAATTGTTGAGAGCCTACTCCGAGTTGAGAAACAGGTTGAGTTTAATCAAATACAACATTCCTTTTGTTGAACTCGAAGAGTCGTATAAAGATGATAAGCAAAATGAAGCGTTAAAGAAAAAAGTTGAAGATATCAAAATCAGTTATCCTCAAATAATTTCAGATGCGGAACCTACAAATTAATTTTTAAAATTTAACAAGATGTCTAAATTTAGAAAAAAGAAAAAAGGAATGCCTGCAGTAAATACTGCTGCTTTACCAGACATTGTTTTTATGTTGTTGTTTTTCTTTATGGTAACAACGACCATGAGAGAAACTGATTTAAAGATTGACAATCCCAGATTACCATCGGCATCAGAAGTGAAAAAATTAGAGCATAAAAGCCTAGTTAGCACGATTTACGTTGGGAAAGCCAAAGATATTAAATATGGAAGTGGTTTTAATAGAATTCAGTTGAACGATAAAATTTCTACAGCAGATCAGGTTCCTGCATTTATTATAAATGCGAGGTCGAAGGTTTCTGAAAAAGAAGTTCCTTTTATGACAACCTCTATCAAAGCTGATAAAGAATCTAGCGTGGGTACAATTACTGATATTAGATTAAAATTAAGAGATGTAAATGCGCTTAAGATCAGTTATTCTGCCTCTAAATCATCGGGAGCTAATTAACAAATCACAAAAAAATAATTAAAAGGATAGTTCATTTGAATTGTCCTTTTTTTTTTGCTTTTTTTTATAATGTGACGGTTTAGAAATATTGTACCTTTATGAAAACTTGATTATTTTTTAATATGAAAACAATTACCACTTGTTTTTTTTTAGTTTTTTTCGGAGCCAATTTTTTTGGACAGAAAGAGATGCTCCAACTTGGTGATCGGTATGCAGATGACCAAATATATGTTGCTGTTTCCTACGCTCAGTTTTACAATCAACCCTCACAAATTACAAAGAGTAATTTTTCGTATTCACTTTCCACAGGTTTTATAAAGGATATTATATTAAATAAACAAGGATCTATTTCTATAGCCGGAGGAGTAGGTTATGGGTTTGATTTTCTAAATCATAAATTAAAAGTTGAAGAATTAAACAATAACACCCTTTTTAGCACTGACAATACGATTAGTTCGAACTTGTTTACATCACATAATCTAGAATTTCCTTTAGAGCTAAGATGGAGAACATCAACGGCAACGAAATACAATTTTTGGAGAGTGTATACAGGGATTAAATTCTTCTATAATCTCTCTAATAAATTTCAGTTTGATGACGAGAGTAATACTACGTATAAGTATTCTAATATTTCGAATTATAATAGGTTGCAATATGGCTTAACGCTTTCTACTGGCTATGACGAATTTAATATTAATATTTTTTATGGTCTAACCCCCGTATTTAAAGGAAGTAACTTAAATGGAGAAAAGATCGATACTAAAATTTTAAAATTTGGTTTAATTTTCTATATTCTATAGAGAGTAGAAAAGAACAATTGGTGATACCAAACCTATAAAAAAACCAATATAAACCTCTTTTTCTGTATGTGCCTTTAAATGTAACCTAGCACTAGCTATGAGTCCTGAAAGCAAGAACAATAAGGCAACTATACCAATTAAGTTTTCATTGTGTAAAGCGTTTAATTTTATAAAAAAACCCGTAGTAATTCCAATTGATAGCAGATGAATGCTCGTTTTAATTTTAAAGGTAAATAAGACGTAAACACATACCAACCCAAAACTACTTGCATAAAATAAAAGACCAATGTCAGATAAATTTGAAACTCTATTAAAGATTTCTCCCAAAAAATAAAATAGAAGTATCATTATTCCAATAGGAATTTTTCTTTCTTGAATACTTTCAGCTTTAAAAGATTGTATCAGTTTGAATTTCTTAAAAAGAATTAAAATAAATAAGGGCAAAATGTAAGTTGTTATAAATACAAAGCTTAGAATCACAATTCTTTGATCCGCATTTAAATTGTTTGGGATCAAGAAAAAATACAATAGCATTCCAATTGTAGGTATTACAATAGGGTGAAATACGACTGATATAAATTTGTGAACTCTCACTAAATTTCTTTTCGTAAACGAGCAACAGGTAGCTCAAGTTGTTCTCTATATTTTGCAACGGTTCTTCTAGCAATCGGATATCCTTTTTCCTTTAAAATAAGGGCTAATTTCTCATCAGTTAAAGGTTTTTTCTTGTTTTCTTCTAGAACTACAGTTTCTAAAATTTTTTTTATTTCTCTGGTAGACACATCCTCTCCTCGATCATTTTTCATAGATTCAGAAAAGAATTCTTTGATTAATTTTGTGCCATAAGGTGTAGAAACGTATTTACTGTTTGCAACTCTAGAAACAGTAGAAATATCCATCTTAATTTTATCAGCAATATCTTTCAGAATCATGGGTCTCAATTTTCGTTCATCTCCAGTTAGAAAATAATCATACTGATACTGCATGATGGTATTCATAGTTACTAAAAGTGTTTGTTGACGTTGCTTAATAGCGTCAATAAACCATTTTGCAGCGTCTAATTTTTGTTTGATGAAGTACACCGCATCTTTTTGAGATTTACTTTTTAGCGTCGTTTCTTGATATGTTTTTAACATCGTATTATATTCTCTAGAAACACGCAACTCAGGGGCATTTCTGGCGTTTAAAACCAAGTCTAATTCTCCATCTATAAGTTTGATAGAAAAGTCGGGAACGATTTGTTCTGCTATTTTATTATTTCCTGCATACGAACTTCCTGGTTTAGGGTTTAGTTTAGAAATTTCAGTATTTACTTCTTTTAATTCTTCTTCAGAAATAGCAAACTTTTCTTGTAGTTTTTTGAAGTGCTTCTTTACAAAATGATCAAAAGAGACTTCCAATATATTGATTGCTAAAGCTCTAATTTTTGTTTTATTTTTTCTTTTAAGTTGAATAACAAGACATTCTTTTAAATCTCTAGCGCCAACACCAATAGGGTCTAGATTATGAACAGCTGTTTTTAAAACAGCAATTACCTTCTCCTCTGTGGTAAAAATATTTGCAGTGAAAGCCAAATCATCGACTAAATCTATAATAGCTCTTCTTATATAACCACTGTCGTCAATACTTCCCACTAAAAACTCTGCAATAGCTAGCTCTTCTTCATTAAAGCTGAAGGTAGTCAGTTGGTTTTTTAAAGATTGGTGAAAAGTTGTTCCTGCTGCATAAGGCACATTTTTTTCATCATCGTCAGCAGAATAATTGTTTGCCTGAGTTTTATAATAGGGAATCTCATCATCACTTAGATACTCATTGATGTCAATTTCTTCAGCGTCATTTTTTTCATTTTCTCTTTCTTCAAATTCGTTTGACAAATCATCGTCAATAGCATCTATTTCTTCTTTTCCATTATCTAATGCCGGGTTTTCCTCAATTTCTTGCTTTATACGTTCTTCAAAAGCTTGTGTAGGGAGTTGAATTAGCTTCATCAACTGAATTTGTTGAGGAGATAATTTCTGTAATAGTTTGTATTGTAAGCTTTGTTTTAGCATTGATTAAATATACATATATCAAATTAAAAATTAGCATTTTGAGGAGTTCTTGGGAAAGGGATGACATCTTTAATATTATTCATTCCTGTAGTAAATTGAACCAATCTTTCAAAGCCTAATCCAAAACCGGAATGGACGGCTGTTCCAAATTTTCTCAAATCTAAATACCACCATAATTCTTCCTCTTCTATTCCAAGAGCTTTCATTTTGTTTACCAAAACATCATAACGTTCTTCTCTTTGTGAACCTCCAACAATTTCTCCTATTCCAGGGAATAAAACATCCATGGCTCTCACTGTTTTTCCGTCATCATTCAAGCGCATGTAGAAAGCTTTTATATTTGCCGGATAATCAAATAAAATAACAGGACATTTAAAGTGTTTTTCAACCAAAAAACGTTCGTGTTCAGACTGTAAATCAGCCCCCCATTCGTTAATAGGATATTGAAATTTTTTCTTTTTATTCGGTTTAGAATTTCTTAAAATATCAATGGCTTCTGTATATGAAACTCTTTTGAAATTGTTTTCGACAACAAATTTTAATTTATCTAACAAACTCATTTCACTTCTCTCCGCTTGTGGTTTGCTTTTTTCTTCTTGAGTGAGTCTTTGGTCTAAAAAGGCCAAATCGGCCTCGCATTTTTCTAAAATATATGCTATTACATATTTAATGAAGTCTTCAGCCAAATCCATATTACCATCTAAATCCATAAAAGCCACTTCTGGTTCTATCATCCAGAACTCGGCTAAATGTCTTGTAGTATTTGAGTTTTCTGCTCTAAAAGTTGGGCCAAAAGTATAGGCTTTACCCAAAGCCATCGCAAAAGTTTCAGCTTCCAATTGACCAGAAACAGTTAGGTTGGTCTCTTTCCCAAAAAAATCTTTGGAGAAGTCAATTTTACCATCTTTAGTAACAGGAGCTTCATTATCTTTAAACGTAGTTACTCTAAACATTTCTCCCGCACCTTCCGCATCTGAACCAGTTACAATTGGAGTATTCACATAGTTAAAATCACGTTCTTGAAAATATTGGTGTACTGCAAAAGATAACTTTGATCGTACGCGCATTACTGCACTAAAAGTATTTGTTCTAACACGTAAATGTGCATTTTCTCTTAAAAATTCAAAGCTGTGCTTTTTTGGTTGAATAGGGTATTCATCTGGATTAGAATCTCCCAAAATTTCAATTTCAGAAACTTGTACCTCTACAGATTGTCCTCTTCCAAGACTCTCGGCTAATATTCCTTTTATGGAAATGGCTGCCCCTGTATTAATTCTTTTTAAAATCTCTTCAGAAGTCTCCTCAAAATTGATAACACATTGAATATTATGAATTGTAGAACCATCATTTAAAGCAATAAAACGATTGCTTCTAAATGTTCTAACCCATCCTTTAAGAGCTACCTCTTGTGAAAATATTCCTTCTGATTTTAAAATTTTGGCAACGTTATTATGTATCATACTTTTAAAATAATATTGTTATGAATAGATGCTACTATAAAAAATAAAGATACTTTTTTACGATAAGATGAGCAATGATATTTTTAAGTAGTTTAATTTAATAGTGGGCTCATTAGTATTAACACAATCTATGCTTTCTCCTGTATGAATACGTATCGCTATTAGAACAAATTTTAGTCTAATAAAGTATCTTCTTTTGGAGGGATAATTCTAATTGAAGGTTTTTTAAATACTTTCTTGTTTGCAATCTTTTTCTCAAAAGTTAACAGTAAAGAAGGAAGTAGTAATAGGTTCGAAACCATTGCTAGTAATAAGGTTATTGAAACCAAGCCTCCCAGAGCAATTGTACCTCCAAAACTAGAAAGCATAAACGTTAGAAAACCAAAAAACAATACAATAGAGGTATAAAACATACTTACTCCAGTTTCTCGGAGCGCTGCGTATACAGATGTTTTTATTTTCCATTTATTCGCCATCAATTCTTGGCGGTATTTTGCTAAAAAGTGAATCGTATCATCTACAGAAATCCCAAAAGCAATACTAAATACTAAAATTGTAGAGGGTTTTATAGGAATTTCTAGGAATCCCATTAATCCTGCAGTAATTAATAATGGGAGCATATTAGGGATTAAAGAAATAAAAATCATTTGTGGAGATCTAAACATCCAAGCCATAAAAATGGCGATCAATAAAATAGCTAAAGACAAAGAAATGACTAAATTTTTAATCAGATATTTAGTTCCTTTTATAAATACCAAGGCTTTTCCTGTAAGAGATACCTCAAATTTTTCAGCGGGAAATTCTTTATCAATTACGGCTTTTAGTCGTTTTTGAATAACATCCATTTTATCGGTGCCGATATCTTTCATAAACGTTGTTATTCTTGCATATCTACCCGTAGAGTCCACAAAATTCTTGAGCATTCCAGCATCATTATTTGAATTTTTAGTATAAGAAAAAATATAACTTTGTTCTTGCCTTGATGGTAATTGATAATACTTAGGATTTCCTTTATAATAGGCTTGTTTTGAATACTTAACTAGATTTGTAACAGAGATGGGTTTGGACAACTCAGGAAACGTCTCAATGACATTGTTTAACTTCTCCATCTTTTTTAAAGTGGATAGTTTCATGACTCCCTTTTCTTTCTTGGTGTCTATTAAAATTTCTAGAGGCATGATGCCACCAAATTCACTTTCAAAGAATTTTATGTCTTTATAAAATTCCAAACTTTTTGGCATGTCTTCAATTAAACTACCGGAGACTTTAATTTTATATACGCCAATAATTGCTGCTACGATTACAACAACAGTCGTAAAATAAACAGTAACTCTCTTCTTTCGAACCATTTTTTCCATCCAATTAACCACATTTTCAATCCATCTTTTTTCAAGATGATTCAAATGTTTTTTCTTTGGAATGGGCATAAAACTATATAAAATAGGAATGATCAATAAAGCTAAAATAAAAATACTTACAATATTCACAGAAGCTAAAATTCCGAACTCTCTCAGTAAATTACTTTTTACAAAAACAAAGGTTGCAAAACCAGATGCAGTTGTAATATTCGTCATTAACGTGGCATTTCCTATTTTTGAAATAACACGCTGTAAAGCCTTTGCTTGTTGACCATGTTTTTTTATTTCTTGCTGATATTTATTAATAAGAAAAACAGCATTTGGGACTCCAATTACAATAATTAAAGGAGGTATTAAAGCAGATAAAACGGTGATTTCATATCTAAATAAACCGATGAAACCAAAAGCCCAACAAACTCCAATCATTACTACTAGAAGCGTAATAAATGTTGCTCTAAAAGAACGAAAGAAAAAGAAGAAAATAACGGCCGTAATTCCCAATGCACCCACAACAAAAAGTGCAATTTCATCTTGGATGTTCTGTGCATTAAGAGTTCTAATATATGGCATTCCAGAAATTCGAACATCTACATTGTTCTGTTGTTCAAATTCTTTTATAGTTGGTAGTAAAGTGTTAAAAATGAAATCTCTTCGCTTTGGGGTATTGATGATTTCTTTTTTGATATAAATGGCAGTTTGTAGCGTCCCAGTTTCTTTATTGAAAAGGAGGTTGTCATAAAATGGAAGTTTCTCGAAAAGTTGTTTTTTAATTGCCAATACCTCTTTTTTGGTAGAAGGCTTTTTCTCGTAAAGAGGCTCTAATACAAATTTTCTTTTTTTAGTGTCTTTTTTTAATTTTTGAATATCTGCGATAGAAAGAGTGAAGTCTATTTCATCTAAGTTGTCAAACTTTCGAACTAAATCATTCCAAGCATTAAATTTTTTAGGAGTAAAAACCGTTGTGTCTTTTATTCCTAAAATGACTAAATTTCCCTCTTCTCCGAAAATTTCTAAAAATTGATCGTACTGTAAATTTACCTCATGATCTTTTGGCAATAGATTTGCCTCAGTGTATGAAAATTTCATATACTTCATCTGGGAAGCTAATAATCCAGTGATAATTGCAATTCCTAATAAGACTGAATAACGGTTTCTTAAGATTAAACCTGCAATTTTTGTCCAGAAATTCATTTTGATTGATTGTGTAAAAGTTAATTAATTGGAGAGTACTTCTAAAAAAATAAGAGAGTGTATAGCAACACTCTCTTGTTTTTTAAACTTTCATGATTTCTTTTTCTTTTAAAGAAAATTTTTCATCGATTTCTTTTACAAATTTGTCTGTTAACTTTTGTATATCTTCTTCTGCAATTTTTTTCATATCGTCAGAAATAGTTGTTTTCTTTATTTCATTATTTGCATCTTTACGAGCATTTCTTATCCCTACCTTAGCATGTTCTGCCTCTGATTTGGCTTGTTTTGCCAAACCGATTCTTCTTTCTTCTGTTAACGGGGGAACGTTGATCATGATCAAATCTCCATTATTCATTGGATTAAAACCTAAATTTGCCAATTGAATCGCCTTTTCAATTTCTTGAAGCATGTTTTTTTCCCAAGGTTGAATACTAATTGTTCTAGCGTCTGGAGTATTTACATTTGCAACCTGACTCAAGGGTGTCTGAGAACCATAATAATCTACCATCACGTTCGTCAACATTGACGGTGTTGCTTTTCCGGCTCTAATAGATCTTAATTCTTTTATTAAATGGTCAATGGCGTTATTCATTGCCTCTTTGGCGGTATCTAGTATAAATTCAATTTCTTCGTTCATCGTATTAAATTTTTTAAAAAAGATTTAGCGTATTAATTGTTAACAATCGTTCCAATTTTCTCACCTGAAATTAATTTTAATAAATTTCCATTTGTATTCATGTCAAAAACGATGATTGGTAACTTGTTTTCCTCACTTAAAGTAAAGGCAGTCATGTCCATTACTTTTAATCCTTTTTCAATAATATTTTTAAATGTAATCGTTTCGTATTTTACGGCATTTGCATCCTTTTCTGGATCTACATTGTAAATTCCATTGACACGAGTACCTTTTAGAATTGCATCAGCATTTACTTCAATAGCTCTTAAAACCGCTGCTGTATCCGTTGTAAAGTAGGGATTTCCTGTACCTGCTCCAAAAATGACTACTCGTCCTTTTTCTAAATGACGAATCGCTCTTCTTTTTATGTAAGGTTCAGCTATTTCTTTAATTTCTAAAGCAGTTTGCAAACGTGTATTAACTCCTTCATCTTCAAGTGCGCTTTGCAACGCCAATCCATTAATACATGTTGCTAACATTCCCATATGATCTCCTTGTACACGATCCATACCATTAGCAGCTCCAGCAACACCTCTAAAGATGTTTCCACCACCGATAACAATCGCAACTTCGATACCTTTAGCAACGACTTGTTTTATTTCTTTTGCGTATTCAGAAAGACGTTTAGGGTCTATACCATACTGTCTGTCTCCCATTAGCGCCTCTCCACTTAATTTTAAAAGAATTCTGTTATAATTCATAGTTTGTTTTAACAAGTTATGCAAAATTAAGCTTTTTTTTTGAGTTTCCTTTTTTTGATAAATAAAAAAACCTCGCAAATTTGCGAGGTTTTAGATTATAAAATTTAGAAAGACTACCCTAAAGTTACTCTTTTGAATGAGTTTACTTGAACATCTCCATATGTTTTGACATATTGCGCAACATTTTTCTTTTCATCTTTAATAAAAGATTGGTCTAATAGACATTGTTCTGTATCTAAAGTGGTATTGTCTGAAATGAATCTTTCCATCTTTCCAGGTAAAATTCGATCCCAAATCTTTTCTGGTTTCCCTTCAGCAGCCAATTCAGCTTTTGCAGCTTCTTCAGCTTTCGCTAAAACCTCTTCAGACAATTGAGACATAGAAATATATTGAGGAACATTTTTTAATGTTTTCCCCAATCTACCCAATTCGATATTGTCTTTTTCGATTACTGCAATTCTTGCTTCTGTTTCAGCAGCAACAAATGTAGGGTCAAAGTCTTTGTATGATAGAGTAGTTGCTCCCATTGAGGCAACCTGCATCGCGATATCTTTGGATAACGTTTCAGCATTGTCTATTGTAGAAGATAAACCAACTAAAGCAGCAATTTTACCAATATGAGTATACGTACCTACATAAGCAGCTTCAATTCTTTCAAAAGCTGTTATCTCTAACTTTTCTCCAATAACACCAGTTTGCTCTATTAGTTTGTTTGCAACGGTCATTCCTTCAAAATCTGCCGCTAAGAAAGCTTCTTTGTCGGTAAAGTTTAAAGCAATATCAGCAAATTGACCACCTAAAGCTACAAAAGATTCGTTTTTACCAACAAAATCAGTTTCACAGGCTAACACAATTGCTACACCAACAGTTTTTTCGGTATTAATTTTTGTTACTGCAACTCCTTCAGTTGAAGCTCTATCTGCTCTTTTAGCTGCAATTTTTTGTCCTTTTTTACGTAAAACATCAATTGCTTTATCAAAATCGCCAGCAGCTTCAACCAATGCCTTTTTACAGTCCATCATTCCAGCTCCAGTAGCTTCTCTTAATTTTTTAACATCAGCAGCACTAATCTTTACTGTTTCCATGTTATGTATCTTTTAAATTATAATTATTTTGTTTCTTCAGATGGTGTCTCAGTAACCTCTTTTTTCGCCTTTGCTTTTTTAGGAGCTTTTACAGTTTTTGCTTTAGGAGCTGCTACTTCTTCAGTTTTTGCTTCTTCAACTTTAGGAGCTGCTTCAGCTTTAGGAGCTGCTAATTCTTCAGTTTTTGCTTCTTCAACTTTAGGAGCTGCTTCTTTTTTAGCCACTTTT
>JABAZI010000069.1:57844-68620 GCA_018608545.1 Polaribacter sp. | reverse complement strand
AATTCGGATTATGCAGCTAAAGCGTAGTTATCTTCGCCGTTTAAAAAGTTGAAATCAGTTTTACAAGTATTATTTCATGCCTTGGTATGCTTACTAATCCACTGTCCTTGCTGTCAAAACCAGTCGTCCCCTTATTCTGAATTTATTTCAGAACTTCGTTCTAATGAATAAGACAACAAAAGTATGAAAATGAAACCGATTAATCATTTGCGCATCCTATCTAAATGCGCTAATTTTGATAAAAAATTAATTTGATGAGATTTGGAATTATAAAAGAACGCAAAAACCCTCCAGACAGAAGAGTTGTTTTTTCTCCCCTAAAATTAAAAGAACTCAAAGAAAAATTTTCTGAAGCAATTATAAAAGTGGAGCCTTCAGCTATTAGAATTTTTTCTGATGATGCGTATCAAAAAAATGGGATTGAAGTTGCCGATAACATGACCGATTGCGATGTGCTTTTTGGTGTAAAAGAAGTACCAATTGAAAATTTAATTCCGAATAAAAAATATTTCTTTTTTAGTCACACAATTAAAAAACAACCTTACAATCGTAAATTAATTCAGGCTGTTCTTTCCAAAAACATAGAATTATATGATCATGAAACCATTGTCAAAGAAAACGGCATGCGCTTAATAGGTTTTGGACGTTATGCCGGAATTGTTGGAGCATATAATGGTTTTAGAGCAATTGGTTTAAAAAACAATACTTTTAATCTGCCAAAAGCAGCAACCTTAGAGGGTCAGCAAGAATTGATATCAGAATTGAATAACATCAAGCTACCCCCTATTAAAATTCTTTTAACTGGAAATGGAAAAGTTGCTTATGGTGCTAAAGAAATGTTGGATGCAATGAAAATTACGCAAGTTTCAGTAGCGGAGTACCTTCACAATTCATTTGAAGAACCCGTGTATTGTTTGGTAGATGTTTTGGATTATAACAAACGCAAAGATCATCAGGTACTCGATAATTTTGATTTTTACAAGCATCCAGAAAATTATGAATCTGATTTTATGCGTTTTGCTATGGTAACCGATTTTTTTATTGCAGGACATTTTTATGGGAATGGAGCTCCTTATCTATTTACAAGAGAAGATGCAAGATCTAAGGAATTTAAGATACAATATGTGGCTGATATTTCTTGTGATGTGAATGGACCTGTTGCCTCTACAATAAGAGCCTCTACAATTGCATCGCCTCTATATGGTTATCATCCCGCAACCGAATCTGAAGTAGATTATAAAGATAAAGAAGCGATAGTCGTGATGGCGGTAGATAATTTACCGTGTGAATTGCCAAAAGATGCTAGTGAGGGTTTTGGAGAGTTGTTTTTAAAGAATGTTATCCCCGCTTTTTTTAACAATGATGAAGAGGGTGTTTTGCAACGTGCAAAAATGACAGAAAAAGGAAAGCTAACCAAACGTTTTTCTTATTTACAAGCATATGTTGATGGGAAAGAATAAATGACTGGAGACCAACAATTTTTAATAGACTTGGCCAAAATGAAAATGCCTTTTGGAAAATATAAAGGTCGTTTTCTAATTGATTTGCCAGAACACTACATTGTTTGGTATAAAACGAAGGGTTTTCCGAATGGAAAATTAGGGAAACAAATGGAGTTGGTGTATGAGCTTCAACTAAACGGGCTTGAAGAGATGATCAGAGAATTAAGGAAAAGATACTAGTACCTTACAACAACACCGTATGTTATATGAGCGATTCCTATGATAGAAAGAGACGCATGCCAATAACTTGGAATCAAGAAACAAATAGCTGCTAAAAGGATACTTACACCTGACAATACCAACAAGTTTTTACGTTGTTTATTCATAGATAGTGCTAATAAAACTCCGTAAAGAATCAGAAAAACTGGAGTGAGGTAATCTATGAAACCCAAATTCATGAGTATCGTTAAGACCAAAAAAATCACTGTAAATTTAAGAACATAGTTGCGAAATGCTATTTTAGTTTCTGTATTCCAAAGTTTGTATTCAAACTTTTTAGCAGTTCTTTTACCTCCAAAAAATAAAGCCAAAGAAGAAAACAGAAAAACAAAAAAAATGAGTGTAAAGATTACTATTTCTATTATTTGAGGAGAAAGCATGCCCATTGGGTTGTCATCGATTAGAAAGCCTTCTATTATCGAATTAATAATAGATCCCGCAATAAAGAAATACAATCCAATTAGAATACTTGTCAATCCTTTTAAAGTGAAGTTACTTTCAAGAGTATCATGCATGTCTTTGGTATTTAGTTGCTAAGATATAAAAATCAAACCTATAAGTTTGTAATCGTTTTTCTGATGGCTACTAAATTCGTTAACAGCGCTTCTAAGTTATCCAAATGCAACATGTTAGCACCATCACTTTTTGCATTGGCAGGATCAAAATGAGTTTCTATAAACAGGCCATCTACGTTATTTACAATTCCAGCTCTTGCAATCGTTTCAATCATTTCTGGCCTTCCTCCAGTTACACCTGCAGTTTGATTGGGTTGTTGAAGTGAGTGAGTAACATCTAAAATTGTTGGAGCAAATGCTCGCATTTCTGGGATTCCTCTAAAATCTACAATCATATCTTGGTATCCAAACATGGTTCCTCGATCTGTGATCCAAGCTTTTTGAGAGCCTGCATCTTTTACTTTTTGAACTGCGTGTTTCATTGCGTCAGGACTCATAAATTGTCCTTTTTTTAAGTTCACAACTTTTCCAGTTTTTGCTGCTGCAACAACTAGATCTGTCTGGCGAACTAAGAAAGCAGGAATCTGTAAAACATCTACATATTGAGCTGCTTTTGCTGCATCTGAAACTTCATGAATATCTGTCACAGTTGGTACTCCAAAAGTTTCGGAAACTTTACGTAAAATTTTCAATGCCTTTTCATCTCCAATTCCTGTAAAACTGTCAATTCTACTCCTGTTCGCTTTTTTGAAACTCCCTTTAAAAATATATGGAATTTCTAATTTATCAGTAATTTTAATTACTTTTTCGGCGATTCTTAGTGCCATTTCTTCACTTTCTATGGCACAAGGGCCAGCAAGTAAAAAAAAATTATCAGCGTCCGTGTGTTTTATGTTTGGAATTTCAGAGAGTATCATTCGTTAAAATTTTTGTCAAAAATACGAAATTAAATTAGCTATATTTAACCTTTTAAAATCTAATGTGAATGAAAATAAAAGTGACACTGATTATGTTATTAATGGCTTTGATTTCCTGCCATAATAAGAAAAAAGTAGTATCGAAAGTAGTCTTTTCTAATGAATACAAAATAGATTCAAATAGGGTAAAAAAGCATTTATATACCTTAGCTTCTGATAAAATGGAGGGGAGAAGGACTGGAACTGCTGGTATAGAAAAAGCGGCAGTTTATATAGAAAAAGAATTTAAACGAATAGGTCTAACTACTTTCAAAGATTTAAAAACATTCAGACAAATCTTTACTTTTAAAAATAGAAGTACTGAAAAAGAGATTACGGCAAGTAATATCATTGGTGTTCTAGAAGGAAAAAGCAATAAAAATGAATTTGTGATTTTTTCTGCACATTATGATCACTTGGGAATTCTAAAAAAAGCGGAACAAGTTGATAGCATATATAATGGAGCAAACGACGATGCTTCAGGGGTAACAGGCGTATTAGCACTCGCTGAATATTTTAAAAATAAAAATTTCAACGAGCGCACTTTGGTTTTTATTGCCTTTGCAGGGGAGGAAATGGGGCTAAAGGGCTCTTCACATTTTGGTAAAGAAATTGATGCTACAAAATTTGTGGCTGGAATCAACTTAGAAATGATTGGTAAAAACCCAATTTTCGGACCAAATACAGCTTGGTTGACTGGTTTTGAACGTTCTGATTTTGGCAAAATTATTCAGCGAAATTTAAAAGGATCACCCTATCAGTTATTTCCAGATCCGTATCCTAAATTTAATCTATTTTTTAGATCAGACAACGCTTCCTTGGCACGTTTGGGGGTACCTTCTCACACTTTTTCAACAACACCAATTGATGTTGACAAGGATTATCATCAAGTATCTGATGAGGCAGGGACTTTGAATATGACAGTCATTACTCAAACCATCCAAGCTGTTGCGAAGGGAACAGAGAGTATTGTCAAGGGAACCGATACTCCTACAAGAGTTGTTTTGGAATAAAAATAGTTCCCTGTTTTTTATTGGAGTTTCGCTTTAAAGACAATTCATATTTTACAAAGCTTTTGTATTTTTACCTTTTATAAAAATTCTTTTGATGAATATACATTTTATTGCCATTGGCGGAAGCGCAATGCACAACTTAGCAATTGCCCTTCACCAAAAAGGTTACCAAGTTTCAGGTAGTGATGATACCATTCATGATCCCTCCAAATCTCGTTTAGAAAAGTATGGTTTGTTACCTTTTGAGTTTGGTTGGTTTCCAGAAAAGATTTCCTCAAATTTAGAGGTAATTATTCTTGGTATGCACGCAAAAAAAGACAATCCTGAATTGTTAAAAGCTCAAGAATTAGGATTAAAAATTTATTCCTATCCTGAATTTTTATATGAACAGTCTAAAGACAAAACTCGAGTTGTTATTGGAGGTTCACATGGTAAAACGACGATTACTTCGATGATTTTACATGTGTTGAATTATCACGAAAAAGAGGTGGATTATATGGTTGGAGCTCAATTAGAAGGATTTGAAACCATGGTACATTTAACAGAAGAAAATGATTTTATCGTTTTAGAGGGTGACGAATATTTGAGTTCCCCCATAGATCGGCGACCTAAGTTTCATTTATACAAGCCAAATATTGCTTTATTGAGTGGAATAGCCTGGGATCATATCAATGTTTTTCCAACTTTTGAAAATTATATAGAGCAGTTTAAAATTTTTACGGATTCTATGATCCATGGAGGAAGTATGGTGTATAACGAGGAAGATACAATTGTGAAAGAGGTCGTAGAATTATCTGAAAATCACATTAAGAAATATCCTTATGCAACTCCAAATCATTATATTGAAAATGGCATTACATTTTTGGAGACAACAGCAGGAGATTTACCCTTAGAAATTTTCGGAAAACACAACTTGCAAAACCTTGCCGGTGCAAAATGGATCTGTCAACACATGGGAATTGATGAAGATGGTTTTTATGAAGCAATTGGAAGTTTTAGTGGAGCAAGTAAGCGTTTAGAAAAAATTGCAGAAACGAATGCTTCAGTAATTTTTAAAGATTTTGCACATTCACCCAGTAAAGTAGCAGCAACTACGAAAGCAGTCAAAGAACAGTATGCTGAGAGAACCGTATTGGCTTGTTTAGAATTGCATACCTATTCTAGTTTGAATGCTGAATTCTTATCAGAATACAAAAACTCGTTAAAATCTGCTGATACAGCAGTTGTTTTTTATTCTCCAAAAGCAGTAAAAATGAAACAACTAGAAGCTGTTACATCGCAACAAATTGCGGAGGCTTTTCAACGAGATGATTTGATAATTTATACGAATCCTCAAGAGTTTAAAGATTTTTTATTCCGTCAAAATTTAGACAAAGTAGCGCTTGTTTTAATGAGTTCTGGAAATTATGGAGGATTGGATTTTGAAGATGTTAAGAGGTTGCTTTAGTTTTTTACATGTTAGCATCGTTGTCCTTCATCTATTATTTTTAACCAATATACTTAGTTATTATCTAGTGAATTGGAATTGAATCTCTCTCTAAGAGAAACTTGGTTGATTTATTCACCATCGTAGGTCTTTTTTGAAAAAATAGATTTATGGTTTGAGAAATAAACAAGTACTCGCTGGTCTTCCTTTGATTTTTTAGATTCAATAAACCTGTCTATGTCCAAGATTTTGAATAATTTATTGTTGAGACTATTGATTGTATCTAGCTTAATCTTATTGTTTTGAGGGTAACTGAGATGGGGGTTTTCAACCACATCGTATACTTTTTGAGAGAAAACTTCTTGATTTGAAAGGATAAGATTCATGATTGCATTTTCATTATCCTTGAGAAGATAATCTACTCCTTTATACCTGAGTCCAAGCTTAGATGTTTGTGGCATTTGATTTTGTTTGTATCGCATAAAAAAGATTCCACAGACAATTATAAAAAGCGCAAAAATTCCAGCATTGTACAAACCAATATACAATTCATTAGGAGTCGTATAAATATACTGTTGATCATTTTGAATTTTTGGTAAAATGAGCCCAGAAACAGGATAATTGATAGTACGACCATTTTTAAAACTGTAAAGAGTGTCATTTAACACAAATGCTGATTTGTTAAAAATACTGATACTTAAGTTTTTTCTTTCTAAAGGTTCAAATGAATTTGTTTTGAAATCTACTAACTGGGTTTTGTCATTGAGAGTGTTTACGATAATTTTTTCACCATGTTTTATGTAATTGACAAAAAAGGGAAGATTTGATATTCCAAGATTTGTCCATTTTTTTGTCAAAAAATTAAACTTCCAAATCTCCTTGTTTTCTTCAAAGCTAAAGCCATCAAAAAGATTTATTATTTTACCGTTGGTAACAAAATAATCTTCGTCAATTAAAATTCCTTTGTGATCATACAATCCAGGAGCCAATAGCGTTCCTTTGGTTGGGTAAAATTCCCATTCCTTTGTTTTTTCATTGAAATAGTTGAAAAAATTTCTTGTACTCCAAAAGCCATAACCTCCAAATTTAAAAATGGTGTCATTTTTTTTAAATACGTGACTCCCGAAAGACATCTTGTGATCAAATGAGTTATCAATTCGTTTTAGGGTGTCATTTATGGATTCATACACCATTCCACTTGATTTGTTTACAATTCTTGTGGTATTGTTTTTCCATTTAAACAATTTAAAATCTTTATCTAAAGAATATTCCTTTCCAAAAATATTTTCAGGAACATAAAAGTCATCTATAATTTGATTTTTAATAGTTACAATGCTTATATTATTGTCGTTTTGAACAAAAAAGACATCCTTATCACTAGAAAAACAGATTCCATCATCAAGACTCAACAAGAATTGTGGAATCAATACTATAATAATAAATAACGACCTGCTTTTTTTTAATATCATAAACCCTAGATGTAATATTGTTTGTATTAAAAGATAGTATTACAATATTAATATTAATATAATAATATCTATTAAACAACTTTTTTGGCCTTTTTTATTCCCTTGTTTTACGGTACTTTGAATCTTTCCCTTTGTTTAATTGGGGTTTCATCGAATTTATTTTTTAATATTATTATTGCTTCTTTACAAATACAATAACAATAAAACGTAATTTTAGAAGTAACTGAAAAGTGAAGGTTGAACTGAATTGTTACTTTTTTAGCATGAATCGCTTTTGAATTGCTTTTTTAAGCACACTCGGGTAATATTCTTTTAAATCTGAAAACAGCGATGGACCTGTATCGTAACTTCGTGCAATACTGTTTCCAAAATAGTTGTAATTAAGTTTGAAATTGTCAGCAAGTCTTGCTCGTATTTTTTTAGGTTTCATGAACTTTTTTTGAGGTAATGTCGCAATAAATCCAAAACCTCCTACATCCCCTAAGTTTGTTTTTTTGTAAAATAAGTGTATAAATTTTTCTTCAAATTGTCTGGAAACTGAAAAATGGTATCCCAAGTCATTTTGCATAAATGTCCCGTAATTTAAGCGAATGTCAACATCGTGTTTTCTCCACCTGTAGTTTAATGTTGCATTGTAAAAAGATTGCTGATTTGAGTTGTAAATAGGAATCACTTCTTCGTCGAGATAAGAATAACGCGTCATCCCATAATTAAATGAAACATGAAAAGCCTCTTCCTGTAACAGTTTGTCGAATCGAATGTTGTATCCAAACCTATTGAACTGAAAGTACCCCAAAGATGCATTAATGAAACCATTATAAGGCAACTTAAAATCCTGTGAAAGGACCACCATGTATGGGCGTGAATAAAATTGATTATTCAAATCATTGATGATTACCATCTGATATGATGCATTTAGTTGTGTTCCATGCCCAAGTACTGTTTGCATATTTGGTCTGGCGTATAGTTTTTCTTTCACTCCATTATCAAAATTTCCAAGCTGATAGTCTAAATGAAATCCCAATTGAAAATCAAATTTGTAAAAGGAATTATTGTAGGGCGTATGTTCTTTATACACCGATTCCATTTTTGCTACATTTAAAGAGGCGTATATCGATTTTGTATCTGTTTCAGAGAAGGCATTATTCTGAATTGAAGAAAGTACCTTAAATGGAATGTTAAAATATACTACGGGAAGACCTGTGTTATAAATTAACAAGTGAGTTGGTTGATTGACCACTAGGTTCGATTCAGAAAGTGTTTTAAGCACCTCTTCTAGCGCATCTCCTTCAAAACGATATCGGTTATTTTCATACCCAACATAAAGTTCGTCATTCTTTGTAAACACACGAACATTTTCATACCCAAGGGAAACCATTTTTTTAGCCAACTCCTCCTGAGCTAAAAATGAAGTGGTGAACATTAAGAATAAAAAACCAATATAACGTATTACCATATCTGATATTTGTAAGCGATCATGGCGGCTGGTTTGTTGAGATCCCATAATCCAGCTTTCAAGACGAACCTATTAAAAAATGTATGCGAAAGTCCTAAGTGTATGTTTTTTGAGTCATATTCCATGGACAATGAAGTGTTAGGTAAGTTTTTGTGCGAGATTTCAGCACCTCCAAAAAGCCCTAAAAAATCGTAACGATCTAGTCCTAAAACATCGGAACCATATCCTATTGTTGGTTTGAATTGAAATCGATTCAGATTAAATGATTTTGTTAAAACTAGGTAGGTACCAGCATAATTAGTAGAAGCTGTGGATAAACCTAAATATTTTGTAAAATCTTGCGCACCAATGGTGATGCTAGGTGCATATTTTGTTTCTTTCAAAAGGCGAATACGAAAAGCAAACATTCGATCTGGAAAGTATCTTGTTTCAAAATTTACAGGTAGATTTAATTCATGTGTATATCGAAACATGATTTCTACCGAGGGAAGAACCGTAACTGTCACAAAGCTAGGCATTCCCGGATTTTCTTTTTTATCGTATCGTTGAAAATATCCTTCGGGTATGAAGGAGGCACCCAATACCAAGGTTCTGTCGGGGTGCATTTCTGCAGTTGGAATAAAAAATAACCCCTGAGTTCCAGTTATAGATTGTGCATTGGCAAAAAAACCAGAAAACAAAATAAGAAATAGATATTGTTTCATTTCAATTATAAATGACAAAAGTACTAGTATAAATGATATACTAGTACTTTTTAAACTTTTTTGTTGTTTTTAATGTCTTACGATCGTGTGAACACGAGAGCTTTTGTCATTTTTTAACTTTAAAAGATATACGTTGCTCTTTAAGTTGCTAATATCAATACTACTTTCTGAAGGAGAAACAGAAGTATTAAGAATTTCTCTTCCCATTACATCATAGATTCTTGCTTCTAATGTTTCGTTAAGACCTGAAATTAAAACTCTATTTCCTGTTGTAGGGTTCGGATATATTTTTAACTCTGGACTGTTTTCAAAGTTTCCCAAAGATAGTGAACTATTTATTGCAAACGAAGGGGAGATTGCTTCTGCTGGTACTAAGTTAGTATCCTCACTCAAAAATCCTGCTACTTCGTCTATGGAAACCAATTTATTTGCATTAGAGAGCTTGAAAAATTTCACATACTCTCCGTCTGATGTTGGTTTAAATGCACCATTTGCATCTGAGTATATTAACATTGTTTTGTTATCAGTAGACATGGTAACAGTCCATAATTTCCCTGCATTAATGGTTAATTGTGGTGCAGAATTCACCCCTCCATAAAGAGTTTGGAAAGAAGATATATTGTCTGTTGTACTTGTCGTGATTTCGTTTTCGAAAGTTAACTTAAGTGCTGCTAAATAGATGTTTGCTTCTGTTTTATAGTACATGTCATTACCGTCAACTCCAATTGACACTTGTTGAGCTGATAAGCTAGAGCTAATACAAATAGCGAATAATAAGGTGTATATTTTTTTCATATTTTTGTTTATTTTATAGTTAAATTGTAACCATCAATTCCAACCAGGTATGATTCAAGATGAACAAGATCTTCAAGGGTTATTTCTCCATTTTGAGTTACATCAAAAACGTTGTTAAAAGTATCTGGGATTTCATATTCATTTATTCCGAGAGTGTAGGAAGCAAAATATACTATATCACTAACAGTTACAGATCCATCTCCATCCAAATCACCAAGCCCAATAACATCAATATTTATGCTTGTTTTGTTGGTCGTAAAAATATCGTCAGTAAATTTTATTTCTAAAGTATCTGAACCAAAGAATTTTTTATTTGGTGTGTATAATAAGTTACCTGATTCAAGTGATGCGGTTCCTGAATTTAATGCTTTGGTTGTGTTTAATGAGATCTCATCACCATCTGGATCTGAAATTGAGGCAAGTATATAGTCTTCAGTATTGAATCCAATTTTGATATCAAAATCACCAATATCTGAGGGCGATTGGTTGTAATCCAGTATTGATATTGCCAAGTTTTTTTCTGTTGTTACATCTGAAGTACCGTCTCCAGAACCTGAGTCATGAGAACCATCTCCTGAACCTGAGTCATGAGAACCATCTCCTGAACCTGAGTCATGAGAACCATCTCCTGAACCTGAGTCATGAGAACCATCTCCAGAACCTGAGTCATGAGAGCCATCTCCCGAGCCTGAGTCATGAGAGCCATCTCCCGAGCCTGAGTCATGAGAACCGTCTCCAGAACCTGAGTCATGCGAACCGTCTCCAGACCCTGAATCATGAG
>JABAZI010000069.1:48221-57744 GCA_018608545.1 Polaribacter sp. | reverse complement strand
GAACCGTCTCCAGAACCTGAGTCATGCGAACCGTCTCCAGACCCTGAATCATGAGAACCGTCTCCAGAACCTGAGTCATGCGAACCATCTCCGGAACCTGAATCATGCGAACCGTCTCCAGAACCTGAGTCATGCGAACCGTCTCCTGATCCTGAGTCGTGTGATGAAGATGTTGTTGCAGTCATGGTTACATTTACTTCATTATCACCATCGACTGAATTGTCATTGATTGCTGTAAAGGTAAATGTTTGTGCTACATTCCAGTTTGATGCTGTAAAAGTCAATGTGCTTGGACTAACATTAAATTCTGTTTCAATAGTATATACTGGGGTGACTGTAACTGAATTAGTTGGTTGTGAAACCATTGTTATGGAAATACTTTCAGAAACATTCGTCAATGGTCTATCATTTTCAGAAATAACCAAATTAGTTGTAGAAAGGTTAAAATCCGGTGTTTGAGAATTCATTGTTACTGTGAATAACAATGAAGTCAGCACAACGACAATTGCGTAATTTTTTTTCATGGGTTGCTTTTTATATTCTGTAATAATATTCAAAAATATACAAATGCCTTTGACTTTGATCAATTTCAAGCGTAATATTTGTGTAATATTATCTTAAGACTAAATTTTAAGATAAAAACAAACAATTAATATTAAACTACTTAAATTTATTAGATATAAAACTTTTTGACCATGAAGAAATCTTTTTTAAAAATTGTCTTACTTGCAGTTGTTTACATAAATTCAACAGTTATTTACGGAACAAATTCCTTGTTTTCCTATGATAATTTAGAATTAAATTCTACAAAAAAATTGACTAAAACTGCAATTTCAAATGAAAAAGAAGTTGAAGATCCAACATTTACTGTTTCTGTGGAAAATGATGCTCTCGACGAAGGAGATGTCCAAACAATTACCGTTAGATTGTCAAATGCGAGTGAGAATGTGTCCAAATTTAAAGTCAAAAATGCATCATCTACGGTTACCAATGATGATTTCGAACTGAGTTTAGGAGGAGAGGT
Organism: Polaribacter sp.; assembly: GCA_018608545.1. Classification (GTDB taxonomy): domain Bacteria; phylum Bacteroidota; class Bacteroidia; order Flavobacteriales; family Flavobacteriaceae; genus Polaribacter. The sequence continues at coordinate 56,720 of JABAZI010000069.1, read as the reverse complement.
AACATTTACTAAAAAATGGTCAGATGATCCTGAAAACGAATTGTATCAGGATAGAATTAATCCATACACATGGCTTTCAAGAGGTACGCAGGGAACTCTTATGAATAAAAGCTCTGATAATTTATTCAACCAATCTAATTATACTAGATCAGGTCCAACTGGAGTTACATTTGCACTGGGCTCTTACGAAAACATAGATCAATTAACCTTCCGGAATTGGGAGAGTTTGAGAAATAATAATCAACATCCTAAGAATAAAACTAACCAAAATTACGTGATGAAGGTGGTTAGTAATGTAGACGCTGATGGTGTTTTCTCTTACGATTACTATAATATTATTTTTACTTACTGGGATGAAAATGGTCGAAGAGAAGATTATTCTTCCGAAAACCCACGTCCAGGAACCTCATTCATTTATAAAAGAAGCGCTTATCCACTGAACACAGATGCAGAAGGGTATAGTTCTTTTGAAATAGCCGCAGGGGAAACTGAATTTCAAATTTCCATAAACACAACAGTTGATGCTGTGGTAGAAGGATTGGATAATTATTCTTTTTCTATTGTAGGTACTTCCAATGTAGCATTGGTTGAAAAAACAGTAGATTTTACTGTTAATGATCAAACGGAAGTTGCGATTGCTTTTTCTGCAGCAGAGGTTAATGAGGGCGAGAGTATTGATGTTACGGCAACGATTGCTGCTGCCAAACCATATGATACAGAAGTTTATATAAACTTGACTGGTGATGGAGTTACAACAGCAGATTATTCACTCACTGTGAATAGCAATGCTGTTTTTGATTATGTAGTAGGGGGTCCTAGTGACACCAATGCAATCAAATTTGAAAATTCTCCAATTGATTATGCTCAGGATTCAAATCACAATTTGTATGTGCTAGATCAAGATCGAAAAATATTTAAGGTAACTCCTGACGGAGTAAGAACTGCTTTGTCAACTAGCGCTTCAGATCTTAAAAATATCCTTATTAAAAATGATTATTTATACCTGTTGTACCGATCAAAAGTTTCCAGACAATATGTGGGAGATGATACCAACATCAGTGCTGATTTAGAAGAGCTTATCAACAATGGTCAGGGGCAATTAATAAATCAATTTAACAACGAATGGGAATCTGCATTTCATGTAGATGATAATCTTAACATCTATGTGTCAGATTTAAGCAATAACAGAGTTGTAAAATATGCCTACGATGCTTATAATCAGGATCCTGTTTTGATTGCTGGAGACGAAAATGGGAGCAGTGGTAATGCATTGAATTTGTTATATACTCCAAGAGGTATGGTGGTAGCCAGTGATGGAACTGTATATGTTGCAGATTATAATAATAATCGAGTGATGAAGTTCACAGAAGGGACCGCTGAAGGAGAGGTAATTCTCAATGCACGGGTAAGAGGAGGTCTTTATCTAGATGACAATGATGCCTTATACATAGTTATTTGGGATGGTGGATACATCTACAAAAAAGAATCAGGAAAAACTATAGAACAACTCACAACGGAAAATTTAAGTAGCCCTTCAGGTTTGTTGGTAGATAGTTCGGGTGGAGTATATGTCTACGATAGAGGAAATAATAGAATTGTCTATTATGCCAAAGGTCAAACAAACAGTCCTAAAGTTATCTCTGGAGATTTTAATGTAGGAAATGATTCTTATTACGGAGGAGCTCAACTTCAATTCGATCAAAATAACAATCTTTTGTTTTACAAAAGAGGAGATGGAATTCAGAATTCTATTCTGAGATTTAATTTGAACAACCCAAAAATTAAAATTGATGCTGGTGAAACTACTTCATCGTTAAGCCTATTGATAAAGAATGATAATTTATATGAGAATGACGAGACATTAACTGTTTCCGCTACTTCAAATAGGGACAATGACATTGCTCCTGCAAGTGTAACGATTAAAAGTATAGACAATCTTCCAGTAGTTAGTATGGCACTGAGTGCTACTTCTATCGAAGAGAATCAAACAGAGGCAGTTACTTTAACATTTACCATGGATATTGTATCTACATTAGATACTTCTTTTGATTTAGCACTTTCTGGAACTGCTACAACAGAAACAGAATACGCATTATCTGCAACAACGGTTACTATCCCTGCCGGTCAAACCACGGCCTCGGTTGCTATTTCTACAGCAGATTTAAATGATACGGCTATAGAAATACTCGAAACCATTATCATAACACCAACTGGAATCACCAATGCGACATTGGCCAGTGAGAGTGTTTCTTTAGGATTGTATAGTGATGATTATCCAAGTTTTACGGTTGCAGTTGAAAAAGAAACTATTGATGAAGGAACTTCTAATGAGATTACGTTAACTTTAGAAACTTTTCATGGTAAAGCATCCAAATTTAAAGTTAAAAATGCATTGTCTACAGTTACCAGTGGTGATTTCGAACTGAGTTTAGGAGGAGAGGTAACATTTACAAAAAAGTGGTCAGATGATCCTGAAAATGCATTGTATCAGGATAGAATTAATAAATATGCCTGGCTCACAAGAGGAACCCAAGGGGCTCCTATGAACAAAAGCACCGAGTACTATCAAAGTTCGTATTCATCCAACGGCCCAACCAATATAAGTTTCGCGCTAGGTTCTTATGCAAACATAGATAATCTAACCTTTAGGAATTGGAGGGATAATCGAAATAATGGTCATCATCCAAAAGAGAAAGCCAATCAAAATTATGTGATGCGAGTTGTCGGAGATGTCGATGCCGAAGGGACTGTTTCTTATGATTACTACAACATCGTTTTTACCTACTGGGATGAAAATGGAAATAGAGATGATGATGAAGGAATTTCCTACAAATATACAAGAAGCGCTTATCCACTGAACAAAGACGCAGAAGGGTATAGTTCATTTGAAATAGCTGCAGGTGAAACAGAATTTAAGATGACCGTTGCTACGAATATTGATAACATTACTGAAGGATTGGATAATTATTCTTTTTCTATTGTAGGTGCTGCCAATGTGGAATTGGTCGAAAAAACAGCAGATTTTATTGTAAATGATCAAACGGAAGTTGCGATTGCTTTTTCTGCAGCAGAGGTTAATGAGGGCGAGAGTATTGATGTTACGGCAACGATTGCTGCTGCCAAACCATATGATACAGAAGTTTATATAAACTTGACTGGTGATGGAGTTACAACAGCAGATTATTCACTCACTGTGAATAGCAATGCTGTTTTTGATTATGTAGTAGGGGGTCCTAGTGACACCAATGCAATCAAATTTGAAAATTCTCCAATTGATTATGCTCAGGATTCAAATCACAATTTGTATGTGCTAGATCAAGATCGAAAAATATTTAAGGTAACTCCTGACGGAGTAAGAACTGCTTTGTCAACTAGCGCTTCAGATCTTAAAAATATCCTTATTAAAAATGATTATTTATACCTGTTGTACCGATCAAAAGTTTCCAGACAATATGTGGGAGATGATACCAACATCAGTGCTGATTTAGAAGAGCTTATCAACAATGGTCAGGGGCAATTAATAAATCAATTTAACAACGAATGGGAATCTGCATTTCATGTAGATGATAATCTTAACATCTATGTGTCAGATTTAAGCAATAACAGAGTTGTAAAATATGCCTACGATGCTTATAATCAGGATCCTGTTTTGATTGCTGGAGACGAAAATGGGAGCAGTGGTAATGCATTGAATTTGTTATATACTCCAAGAGGTATGGTGGTAGCCAGTGATGGAACTGTATATGTTGCAGATTATAATAATAATCGAGTGATGAAGTTCACAGAAGGGACCGCTGAAGGAGAGGTAATTCTCAATGCACGGGTAAGAGGAGGTCTTTATCTAGATGACAATGATGCCTTATACATAGTTATTTGGGATGGTGGATACATCTACAAAAAAGAATCAGGAAAAACTATAGAACAACTCACAACGGAAAATTTAAGTAGCCCTTCAGGTTTGTTGGTAGATAGTTCGGGTGGAGTATATGTCTACGATAGAGGAAATAATAGAATTGTCTATTATGCCAAAGGTCAAACAAACAGTCCTAAAGTTATCTCTGGAGATTTTAATGTAGGAAATGATTCTTATTACGGAGGAGCTCAACTTCAATTCGATCAAAATAACAATCTTTTGTTTTACAAAAGAGGAGATGGAATTCAGAATTCTATTCTGAGATTTAATTTGAACAACCCAAAAATTAAAATTGATGCTGGTGAAACTACTTCATCGTTAAGCCTATTGATAAAGAATGATAATTTATATGAGAATGACGAGACATTAACTGTTTCCGCTACTTCAAATAGGGACAATGACATTGCTCCTGCAAGTGTAACGATTAAAAGTATAGACAATCTTCCAGTAGTTAGTATGGCACTGAGTGCTACTTCTATCGAAGAGAATCAAACAGAGGCAGTTACTTTAACATTTACCATGGATATTGTATCTACATTAGATACTTCTTTTGATTTAGCACTTTCTGGAACTGCTACAACAGAAACAGAATACGCATTATCTGCAACAACGGTTACTATCCCTGCCGGTCAAACCACGGCCTCGGTTGCTATTTCTACAGCAGATTTAAATGATACGGCTATAGAAATACTCGAAACCATTATCATAACACCAACTGGAATCACCAATGCGACATTGGCCAGTGAGAGTGTTTCTTTAGGATTGTATAGTGATGATTATCCAAGTTTTACGGTATCACCAGACACCAATTCTTTTAGAGAAGGAGATACTCAAGAATTTACCATCGAACTATCTGATATTCATGGAAAAGAGACGACTGCCAAGCTTAGTTTGAGTGGAACCACGGATTCCAACGATTACAACATTGTTTTTGATGAGAGTTACAGTAAAGTTACATTCTCCAAAAAATGGAGTGATGATCCTAATAATGCCGCTTTTCAAGATAGGATTAATGACAATGTTTGGTTGACCAGAGATTCTAATGGAGGGTTCTTGCAAAATAAGAGTTCGTCTCAATACGAAAATGATCATCAAAGAGATTTATCACCCAAAGGCGTGCAAATTGCATTTGGATCTTATGATAATATAGAAAACCTTACTTTCCACGAAGGAATTGGAGGTCTTAATAACTCGGGCTATCATGTAAAAAATAACTTAGGTGCCAATTATATTTTAAAAATAGCATCTATTTCTAGCGCGGGTATTTCCTCCTCTCCATGGATAATTGGTAATAATGACGCTTCTATTGCTTCTACTACTTCAGACTCTTCTGGGAACAATTACTATTCAGTTAATGTTACTAATCCAAATGAACCTTATTCAGTAAATATGGGTAAAAAAGTAGCAATAACTGAAGGAAATACGTATACCCTTACCTTTGATGCTTGGTCTGATGTAGAACGAACCATAATTGCAGGAATTGGTCTTAGCCAATCACCTTGGACGACCTCAACAAAAACACAAGAACCGATATCTATCACCCCTACAAAAACAACCTACACATTTACCCATGAAGCCAACTTTGGTGCACCAGATGCTCGAATAATTTTCGATCTAGGAGCAGAAGCAGGCATGGTGAATATAGACAATGTTTCTTTAACCAATGGATCGGAAAACCTCATTACAAATGGTGATTTCGAAAATGGAAGTGAGAGCGAGGCTTCACATGAATATTATAATATTGTATTCAATGCATGGGCAGATAATGGTAATCAAGGTCCGAACCCAGAAGAAGTTTCGGTAACCTACACTAGAGACAGGTACCCAATTTCAGCAGATTCCCAGTTATTGGTTATTCCAGCTGGTCAGAAAGAAATGAAATATACCGTAGAATTTAAAGATGATTTAAGTTTTGAAGGAGTTGAAACCCTGGTGAATTCATTTGAGCTAACCAATTCGTCTACAAGTGATTTTTCAAGAACATTTGAAGTTGATGACGAGATTACAATCTCTACAGCTATTGCTACTTCTGAACTTACAGAAGGAGAGTCAACAACAATTACAGCTGTCATCGATGAAATCAGGTCTGTAAATACAACGGTTAACTTCAATTTAAGTGGAACTGCCGATGGTAGTGACATTGCTTCGTCTCTTGAATTACCAAACAACGGGATTAGTACTTTGTTTGGCGTGTCTGGATATAACGAAAATGAGATTACAGACATGGTCTTTCACAAAAATACCGTCTATTTTTCTATTCGACGTTCTGGTGTTTTTAAAATAAATGAAGACAAGACTTATACGAGTATAATTGACTATAATAACAATAATAATCCTCATGTAAGTTCTTTTACATTTGATGCAGAAGACAATCTTTATATAGTTGAAGAGAATACGGTATATAAATATTCTGCTAGTTCTAATTATAAAAACAAATTGGCGGTAACCCCAGAGAATAATTATGGTAATGAGTTGAATCAACTTATTCAACCAAGTTCAATCATTATAGATGCAAATGGAAACCTAATTATTGCAGATACTCAAAATCATCGTATTGTGAAGTGGGAACAAGGAGGCACAGAAGGAACCCTACTATTTGGAGACCCGAACGGCGGATATGCTTCAGGGTCGGCTGGTTTGAATAGTCCAGAGGATATTGTTTTTGATGGAACCTATTATTATGTGTTAGACAATAACAATAGAAGGAGAATTGTCGTGCTTGATTCTGAGTTTAATTATGTAAGCAGTACCATCAATTTCAATAATACGACGGCTCCAGAACAGTATTATATCAAGTCCATGTTTATTAAAAACAATAAGATGTATGTTCCTCTTGGGATGAAAAATTGGAATACGTCTTATGGAGAGAAGCAAGGAGAGATTGCCGTTTTCAATACATATACTCAAAATACTCCGATGGTTTTGGAAGATTTAATGGATTTCAAATACTTAAGCGAAACCAATGAGCAAATCATACCTGCAGATGAAAGAGGTTATTTTATTATTGATAATAACGGAAACTTTTTCTTACAAGGGAATAGCAATAAAATTTATTTTAAGCAAAATGCCCCTCAAATAATCATTCCTGCGGGTAGCTTGTCTTCAGTAGTTGAGATGCAAATTGTAGATGACTTAAGTTTTGAAGGACCTGAACAGTTAATTTTAGATCCAAATTCTCCTAATAGTGCCATCGTAGGTAATTTGACGATAGACATAACAGATAATGACACGGCACCTAAAATGAATATTAGCTTTTCGGCTCCTTTTATTGATGAAAACCAACAAGAAGCTGTCAATGTTAGTTTTATTCCTGAGGTGGTATCTGGTTTGGAAATTACTTTTGATATTTCACTTAGCGGAACTGCTACAAAAGATACAGAATATACCATATCAAATCAATCAGTGGTGATTCCTGCTAATTCTTCAGGAACTGTTCAAATAAGTACTGCTACGTTAGATGATACTGAAATTGAAATTGCTGAAACTATTATATTTAAATTGACGAATCTTACAAATGCTACTCTTGATACCACAGCAACTGCACTATTAGAGCTTCATAGTGATGATTATCCTGAGGCTAGCTTAGCAATTGATGATACTGAATTTGCTGAGCATGAAGTTTTGCAGTTAAAAGCTACCTTATCAGCTCCTCACTCTAAAGAAACGGTAATATCGTATGATGTCATTGAAAATGGTGCCATTGCAGAGCAGTACTTAGATTACTTCTTTGCTTCAGAAGCTGGAAATGTGAATTTCGTAAAACCTGGTTGGGCAAGTGCCTCAGATCCAGAATACCAAGATAGAATTTCTGAAACTGTTTGGTTAACAAGAGGCAATCAGCACGGTATATACAATGCAAAAAACCAAGTTTCTCAACAAAGACATCAAACATCCGGAATTATGTTGGCTCTTGGAAGTATAGAGAATTTATCAGAGTTAACCTTTGAAAGTATTTCTCGATGGGGACGAAAATTTAGAGAGGACAGAGAAGGTAGTTGGTTAAACAAGGAGTGTGTTTTATACCTAACAGAAACAAAAGAGTATTATACTTTTATAATGACTTCATGGGACAGAGGTCGACAAGGTGGTTTTAGTTATACCCGTTCAAAAGGTTCAATTAAGAATAGTTTGGAGTTTGTCATTCCTGCAGGGAGTTCTCAGGGTAGCGCATCTATAACAGGTGTTGAAGACGAGCTTATGAACGAAGGAACAGAGCAATTTAGCATAAAGTATAATTCAATTACTAATGGGTCTATTACTCAAACAGAAGACATAACCTTAACAATTTTGGATAATATTACCACAATGACGCTTCGTGAAGATGTCTTTACAGGAGTTCAAAACGGTGATTTTTCTTGGGGAGATTTTGATTCAGACGGTGATAAAGATTTAGCCTTAATCGGTGATGCTGGAGCTACATTGATTTCCAAAGTGTATGAAAATACTAAGGACGAAAATGGTAAGGTTGTATTTAAAGAACTTGATCTTCAATTCACAGGTGTTGGATTTGGAGCTGTTGAATGGGTAGATTTGAACCAAGATGGGAAAGTAGATTTATTTATTTCAGGTGTTGATCAAAATTTAGC
>JABAZI010000069.1:42332-48121 GCA_018608545.1 Polaribacter sp. | reverse complement strand
CTCGAAATATTCAAACCTCAAGATTCAAAAGCCATTGGATATATGGTGATGGGTGAAGGCAAAGGATATGCGGTTAACTCGCCTCTTGCAGTACCTCAACTTAAAAATGGAGACATTGCTGCAGGTGATTTTAATAATAACGGAATTGATGATTTCTTATTCACAGGTGAGACCTCTACTGGAGAGGGATATACAAAATTATTCGAAGGAAAGAGCAAACCTATTCTTAATGCAGAAACAAATACTTATGATTCCTACGTAGCATCTTTATTCACTTTTGATCCCTTGATTAATTCTTCTGTAGAGTGGGTAGATTATGATAACGATGGTGATTTAGACCTTTTTATGACAGGACTAAAAATCGGAGTTGGAGAAAAAACCTATTTGTATGAAACGGAGGTAAATAATAAAAAGAATGCCAAACCAGCCCTCATAAACGGATTGGATGCTAATTTAATTGGAAACGGTGTGGTAGAACTTAGTTGGTCAAAACCAGTTGATGATTTTACATCGTCGTTGGGATATAATGTAAGACTGGGTACATCTGCTGGAGGAACTGAACTTTCTTACACGGTTAGTAATATAGAAACAGGAGATTTACTGATTTCCAGAAGTCCAAATAATTATAACCTCTTTTATCAAACAAAGTTAGAACCAGGAACCTATTATTGGTCTGTACAAGCCGTTGATCAAGGGTTAAAAGCGGGTCCTTATTCTGAGGAAAATTCATTTACAATTGTATATGATTGGAAAATTCTTAACCAAGGAGGATTGTTTGATAAATCGATTTCAGCAGGTCAAGACCCAACATTAAAAGTTGTAGATATTGACAATGATGAAGATCTAGACGTTATCATCTCGGTAGATAATCAAGTTAAGTTTTACTCCTATGATCAGGGTATTTTAGAGAGTACTACCATCAATAATTTTAATGAAAATTATAATGATGTAAAAGAAATTCAATTTGCTGATTTTATGAATCAAGGAGCAAATAGTTTATTCATGTCTACAGACAATAACTTAAATGGTTTAACACTTGGTCAAACACCTAACTATGAAGAATATATAGGCAACGAATATAATGAAGCTTCAGGGAATTGGGAAAATGATGTTGTTGTTACTGTTTTCTTAGATGGAACACGAGTGTATAGATTCCAGGATGGATCGTCAAGAATTGATTGTAATTCTGAACCGTGTGAAGTTCCTGAAAAAACGAACTCACTTGGAGTTTTAGCACAACAATCAATTGGTAATTTGGAATTGTTTGAAGAAAAATATGGAATCGCAGACTTTAATAACGATGGAGTCAACGAGATTTTCGTAATAGGAGTTGACAGTGAGGTCGATGTATTTATGAATGTTAAGTTCTATATGTTCTCCTACAATATAGCAAATAATAATTTTGATAAAACTGATTTAACAGATCAAATAGCAGATATCGGTAGAATTAAAGGTCCTTCTTTTGATTTTGGTGATTATGATAATGATCAAGATTTAGATATTATTATTAGTGGAGATAAGATCGTTGGAACCAGTATTACTAAGGTTTTTGTAAATGTTACTGAACCAGGAGAAACGGACATTAAATTAAATGTATCTGAAGATATCATTACAGGAGTTTCCAATGGATCTACCGATTTTATTGACTTTGATTCAGATGGTGATTTAGACATCATGTTATCCGGAACGGATGATACTGGAGTTGATGTATTTGAAATTTTAGAAAATGATCAAACAGGTACCTGGCCTTCAGTAGAAACAAATCTCCTTCCGATGAAAAATACAAATGTTGATTTAGGAGATTTTAATGGAGATGGTTACATAGACATGTTGTTGTCTGGACAAACTGCTTCAGGTGATAAAGTTACCAAGTTAATGGAGTACACTCCAGCGGCAGGATTTATTGAAAGTAATTTTGACTTAAGTGATATTGTTGATGCTCGTGTCGAGTTCGGAGATTTGGACGGTGATGAAGATCTTGACTTTGTAATTGCAGGTAAAAATAAAGACGATGAAAGTAAAAGCATCTTTAGAACTTACTTAAACTACAGGAACGAATCTTACTTGATTACGAATCCACCGACTTTTCAAGATGTTGATTTTATGGTTACCCATGAAGACAGTAATACTCAAGTAATCATGAGGGAAAATATCTCTGTGGCAGCCATTCTTTTAGAATATGAAAAAGAGGTTAGTTTGGATTTTGGTGCGACCATTACTGAATTATTAAGTTTGAGTGCTAACGGGAATCCACTTACTGTAGTCACGAATAAAAATAATGTGATTCTCTATGGTGATGTAACCAAAGCGTTTAGTAAACAAGATTTTACTACGGTTCTTGTTCACAATAATGAAAACTCACAGGGAGAAGTCGGAAATTCACTTCAACGTATTTTGAGTGTGGCCGCTTTAAAAGATGGTAAGTTAAAGGCAATTACAGCAGATTCTAAAATCTACGATCCTAACACTGATGATTTAGCATCTTTCACAACTAAAACTAGTGGAAAAGCCAGTAAAAAGACCAAGACGAAAATATTGAGGAGTTCACTATTTTCTAAGAATAGTTCTTCATCTACGAATGCAGACGATACCGTTGCAGATGCTCAAAATACCAATGTAAAGCCAGACATGCCATTCTTATTGAATTCAAGTGTTTTAGATGGCGTACTTGATAAATCTTTAGGAAAAATATTTGTTGAGCTTACTTGGAACAGTGCTGTTGATGACAACACAGATTTAGAAGGGCTTTCTTATGCAATTAAAATGGGAACCTCCCCAGGAGCTGAAGATGTTGTTTCATCCAACTCTTCAATAAATGGAGTAAGAAAAGCAGCAGGGAAAGGGAATGCAGAACACAATACCAGATGGAAAATTGCATTGAAACCAGGAACTTACTATTGGTCAGTTCAATCTGTTGATAACGGTCAAACTGGTTCTGAATTTTCTTTTGAAGATGTATTTACTGTTAGTGAAGATAATTTACTTTATGAACTTGGAGATTCTAACGGAGATGACTCTGTTAATATAGCAGATATCATTAATACTGTCGACTTTATGTTAGGAACTCAACTTTCTAGATTTATAGAATATGCGACTGATGTAAATGATGATAATGTGGTAAATGTTCTTGATTTAATGGGTATTGTTGATATCATTCTTAATCCTAAGACAACAACTACAAATAACTCAGTATCCAGTACTAATAAAAATGGATCTAGAAAAAGATCTGTTGATCAAATAGACTACCGATCTAGCAAAGCTGTGGGAGATGTCTATTTATACTGGGTGAATGAATCACTATATATGGATAGCGAACACAAGGTTGGTGGATTACAAATGTCTATCAACAACGATGCAGAGGTTTTATTCTCGGAAGATCTAAGTGTGTTAAACAAAACGAAGATTCAAAAAGAGGGAACCTACGAAATGCTAATGTATAGTATTGATGCAACTCCACTTGATAACACGTCAGAAATTTTAAGATTTTATGGCAACCAAGATGAAATTGATCTTAATTCAATAATAGTTTCTACAACAGATGGTGGTAAGCTCAATGTGATAGTTCGTTCTCTATCTGTAGATGATTTAATTGATTTAGATTCGTTCCGTATACTAGAAATTTATCCGAATCCTGTTACGGATGATATTTTGAACATCGAATACTTTACTCCTACAACTCTTAAAAATCAAACTATTTCAATAATAGATTTATTAGGAAGAGAGATCTATAAAAAATCAAATGTAGATTTATCATATGGTAAGCAAAGTATTTCCATTGACTTGAAAAACATTCCGATAGGAGTATTTTTCTTAGAGTTCTCTGTTGATTCAGTTGATAAAAAAGGAATTAAGCACATCTCTAAATTCATAAAACAATAAGTCAAGATATGCGAAATATTATTATGTATTTCTGCTTTTTAGTAGCAGGTAGTAACATTATGTCTGCACAGAATTACTTTTCTATGGAAGGTAAATCTGTGCAACAAGATGTTGATTTTGAATTCGATATTTTTGTAAATAGTGATGTTAAAGTCGGTGCTTTTCAGTTCGATATAGAATTTGAGGAATCCTTTTTAGAGTTTGGTACAGTTCCAGTCACTTCTTTGATTGAATCATTTAATTTAAGTTACAAGCAAATAGACAGTCAAACGCTTAGAGTGATTGGATACACAACAAACAATAAGAATACTTCTTTTGATAACACCCCGATTTTACGAATGAAGTATAAAAGTCTCAAAAATCCAGCAGATATTTCTCCAACTATTCGAGACTTTGTTGTTTCCGATATTTCTGGAAATAAAATTGACATGTATTTTGAGACCAATACGATAACGATACTAGGGCCTAAACTATTCATTGAAGTAAAAAATATTGATTTTGGTCAACTGCTTGTTGGTCAAACGTATAATACTTCTTTTAGCCTTTATAATACCGGAAGTGAAGGATTAGTTGTTTCCAAAATTATTCTTCCAACGGGAGTTATATCAACCGAAGAGCTTCCTTTTACAATCAATCCTAGTGAAAATAAAAGTATAAATTTAAACATAGACACTTCTACTGAAATTGCTATCGACGGTATTATTTCATTTGAGACGAGTGATACAAATGAAGAAAGAGCTGCTCAATCGGTATCTATAAAAGGAACTGTTTTTTCAGGGAATGAATTGTTTTTGTCTTCTCAGACGGCTATTCGTGGAGAACCTACCCAAGTTAGCCTCTTACTAGAAAATCAGAAAGAATGTTTAGGTGTTCAGTTTGACTTAAAATTTCCGGAAAATTTTATTTTAGATACGAATAGTATAGCATTGACAGATCGTATCTCGGAACATAATTTTAGTGCAAATAATATTGGGAACAACACCTACAGATTTTTGATATATTCTTTGTCAAATCAATTAATTAAAGAAAACCAAGGAGCTCTATTAACCTTTGAGGTTACTCCTAATGATGCAGCAGGTCAATATCAAATTGAAATGTATGAAGCTGTAGCCATGGATGCTACTCAAAAAGATATTTTGAGTAATTATTATGGAACAACCCTTCAGGTGACTGCTCCAACCCTAGAGATTACTCCATCTGAAATTAATTTGAATAACTTCAATTCTTCAGTTCAAAAGGACTTTAGCTTCAGTTTTTATAACAGTTCTTCTCTGAATTTAAAAATTGATAGTATCGTATACAACAAGGATAAGATTTCTTTTACTCAAATGGAGTTTCCTATAGCCATCAGTCCCTTCAGTTCTGAGACTTTGAATGCCAACTATTCCTCAACTACTTTGGGTGGATTTGAAGAGACCATAACCATTCATCATAATGGGCAATCTGTTTCTGATAACCTTACGGTCACAGGAACTGTGGTCTCACAAAATTATCTTTACAATGAGGCGCTTGAAATATTTTTTGATGATACCGAAACGCTTCAAGTGAAATTAATAAACGAATTGCCTCTGAGAGGATTACAGTTTGATGTATCAGTAGACCAAAACATAAACATAGATTATGAAAATATAGAATATACCTCAGTATTTGACGGATTTTCTATGTCTACTTCAACCCTAAGTAATGGGAATCAACGCTTTTTAATATACAGTGCGCAACAAAAAACAATTCCTGCAGGAGATAGAACCATCATTAATTTACCTGTTTATTTGTCAGATATATCCAATTCGGGTTCTTTTCCAGTGAGTTACAGTCAAGTATTTCTTTCCGGGGCAAACAATTCATATGTTCAGACTGAAGCACCTACGAATGGAGATGTCATTCTAATCACAGAGACTTCTCCCGTGCTT
>JABAZI010000069.1:13569-42232 GCA_018608545.1 Polaribacter sp. | reverse complement strand
TGAAGCACCTACGAATGGAGATGTCATTCTAATCACAGAGACTTCTCCCGTGCTTACAGATCAAACGATTGTTGTTCTTGAGGATGAGGTGGTGATTTTTGATCTAATAGCTACAGACAGGGATGGTGATGAACTAAGTTTTACTGTTCCCGAAATCAGTGCTGAAGGGGGTGTTTTGAGTAACTCTGGTAAAGAAATAACTTATGCTCCAAAAAAAGATTTTTTTGGTACTGACGAATTTGCATATGAAGTTACTGATGGAACCAATGTGTTGACTGGTAAAACAACCTTTAATGTTACGCCTGTAAATGATTTGCCAACAATCAATGATTATTCACTTACAACAAAACAAAATAATGCTGTAGAGGTCAAATTAACTTCGATAGACGTAGACAGTCCAAACTTGACTTTTGAAATTGCAAAAGAAGCTTCATTTGGAGTTGCTGTTATCAGTGCTGATACTCTTAAATATATCCCAAATCAAGGGTTTCATGGTTTAGATGAACTTTCTATTAAATCTTTTGATGGAAGTGATTATAGTGAAAATGCAACGGTATCGATATCTGTTTCTAAAAATAAAAATGCTTCTCCGTTAGGAGCAAATTTAAATTTAACAACAAATCAAGATGAATCAATATTCATAAAACTGATAGGGTCAGATGCTGAAGGAAATCAAATTTCATTTCAATATACTGAAGCCTCTAATGGAATTATCGCTCCAACTGAGAATTCAAATATTATTGAATATACGCCTAACGTCTCTTTTTTCGGAGAGGATTCATTTACGTACACAGTTTCCGATGATGAATCTTCAAGTTCATCTTATACAATCGGTATACTCGTCTATGAGTTGATCAATTTAAGTCCAACTCTTTCATCAACAAACACAGTTACATCATCTGGAACTGAAGTTTCTGTTCAACTGGTTGGGAATGATCCCGAAGGATTGAATTTATCCTTTTCAATTGCAAAGCAAGCAGAAAATGGAACCGCTACGATCTCTCAATCAGGTCTCTTAAAATATATCCCTGGTAATGGATTTACGGGGAGTGATACTGTCAATATTTTGGCTAGTGATGGAATTAAAACATCAGATCCTGCTCAAGTAGTTATTACGGTTGAAGAGGCGAACAATACCCCTCCAGTTGGTATTTCAAATTCCGTGAGCGTTTATAATAATACTTCGAAAAAGCTGATTTTAGAAGCCTTTGATTCTGACAATGATCCAATTACATATACCGTGAAAACTTCACCATCTAACGGAACCTTATCACAAATTACAGACAGTCTTGTTGTGTATACTCCCAAGGTAGGTTTTTCTGGTGAAGACACATTTGAAATTATAGCTAGTGATGGAAAACAAGAAAGTACCCCATTTAAATTAGATGTAAATGTTATAGAAACCACAAACTCAACACCTGTTGCAATTTCATATTCGATGACACGAAATCCAGCCAAAACTGTTAAAGCTATAGATTTTATGGTTACTCATGAAAATAATATAACGAAGGTGATCACGAGGGATGATGTATCCGTGGCATCCATTCTTTTAGAATACGAAAAAGAAGTGAGTCTAAATTTTGGGGCTACGATCACTGAATTAGTGAAATTAAGTTCTAACGGTAATCCCCTCTCTGTAAAAACGAATAAAAATAGTGTGCTTTTATATGGAGATGTGTCCAAAGCGTTTAGTAGACAGGATTTTACGACGATTATTGTCCTCAATGAAGAAAATTCAAAGGGAGAAGTTGGAAATTCACTTGTACGAATTAAGGGGGTATCTGCTATAAAAGACAATGAGTTACAGTCCATCTTAGCAGATTCTAAAATATATGACTCTTATACAGACGATTTATCTCCTTTACAAACTAAAGACTACTCATTTGAAGTGAAGCTATATGGTTTAGATTCTGATCCTATCGATAAAACAAATCTATCATATACTGATATCGATGTCACAAATGGTCAGCTCGTCGAGCAAAATAGTAATATTATTAAGGTAGTTCCTGTGAATGGAGAAGCAGTAGAAGTCTCCTTTAAGGTAAGTGATGGGAAGGTTAGTAGTGAGATTGGAAAAGTTACCGCTAATTAATTAAAATTCTATTTTAAAAACTTCTATACCCACAATATTTGAAGCCAAGTGAATTATATCTCCAGAGGAAACTTTGTTGTCATTATTTATATCAAAAATCTCAGTGAAGGAATCTGGCATTGTAAAACCTTCAATGTTTACAATGAAAGAAGCTAGGTAGATTAAATCAGTAGTACTAATTTCACCATCGGCATTAATGTCTCCTGGACCAATAATATTAACATACTGAGTGATTATTTGGCTGTCAGAAATTCCATCATTTAATACAAATTTAAAGGAGTCAGTTCCGTAAAAATCTACATTAGGCGTGTATTTTAGTATTCCATCGACCAAGTTAATTTCCCCGTTTTTAGCTTGACTCACGATTAAAGAGGACACTTCATCTCCATCAGCGTCTTCATAGGTTGGTTCAATAATAACATTGTTACTATTGTACCCTACCACACTAGTTATATTAAATCCAATGGGAGCATTATTATCTATTTTTTTGATCGAAATGATTCCCTGAGAAGTAGCAGAGTTTGACGTTCCATCTGACACATAAAAACTAAAAGTATCCTTACCATAAAATTCACTATTGGGTACATAGGTTCCTGTTCCCTGTTCATTGATTGTAATAACTCCGTTGGAGGTTTCTTCAACTAAGGTGTAGCTAAGATTTTCATTATCAGCATCATATCCAGAAAGGTTAACAAGTACTGATTCGTTTTGTATACTAGTTGCTATAAACGGGTTCCCTATAGGGACATTATTCGATAGCTTTCTTATGGATAACCCGATGGTACTTTCCTGACTTTTTAATCCTGATTGGTCTTCTATCTTGAAAGTAAAAGAATCTTCTCCAGAAAAACCTCCTTTAGGACTGTAAACAACCGAACCAGAATTAGTATCTATTTCGAGTGAACCGTTTGTTGGTTGTGTCTGAATGGCATAGGTTAATACATCATCACTATCTGAGTCAAAACCATTCAACTGAACATTTATTGATGAATTCTCTTTTAGTGAATAATGATTGTTATAAGCAGTAGGAGCTTGATTTGGTTTTGAAATCACCTCAATAAAAACACTTGAAGGTTCGCTATTGTTTATCCCATCATTTGCAACAAACTGAATATTTACAGTTCCTGAAAAATCTTGATCGGGTGTATAAGTTAACACCCCTGTATTTGAATTAACTCCAACCAACCCGTTGACTTCACTATTATTCGGCAAACTAAATGTTAAATCATCTTCATTTACATCCAAACTGATAGAATTTAGATCTAATTCTATTTGTTGGCTTGAATAAGTTGCTATTTTACTGTTGATGGTAAAAGGAGCAATTTCTTGACCGACAATTTGATTTGTTGATAATATAAGTACGAGTATTGAAAATAATTTGCTGTTCAAAATAATATGTTTTATACTCAAAGTTACAAAAAAATTAGTTTATATAAAATTGTACCTCTTTATAAAATTGAAATTATATGGCTCTTATATTTTTTTACAATTATCTGCCAATATCAATATGGTACTCATCTCTTTTTCTTTTCTAAGGAAAAAAATGAGGTAATTATAGAATACATCATTTTTAGCTTTTGACAACAGAATCTAACAGTATTGTTTGAAAGGTTTTTGTTTAATTGTTTTGAGGGCTCTTAACTTCCATTAATTCTGCATGAATTGTTCCAACTACGATCTTTGCACTCACTTTAACGGGAATTCTATTTTTATCCTTAGTAACCCAAATGGTAATTGCATTAGGATCTTTAAAAATTCTACCTAAATTAGGTAAGTAGGGTTTGAACTTATAACACTGTTTTAAGCCAAGTTGTGTTTTTATAGTCTCCTCACCAATGTACCGTAATTCGAAGGTAAATTCTCCCTCTTCATTATAAATCATAGGAAGCTTATAAACCGTATTTTTAGCAATTATTTCTTCTTTGGGTACTGTTCTAAAAAAATAAAATGCTGAAATAATATCTTGAATATTTTTAGATACAGGAACACGCTTTTTTGTCTTATTTTTTAAGTCATTGACCGTAGCTTTATTATTAACAGAATCAAAAATAATATTTTCATTTGCAGTAAAACTGCCCTCCCTTACATTTCTTCCAAATTTTAAAGGCGCTATGTTCTTTGAAAAAATACTGTAATAATCATCTTCAACTTTAAAGAATAGTTTTGCGAGACCTGTTGATTCTCCATGAGCAACTACGTGATAATTAGAATGATTGTCTATAAGAGTGTCTTTCACTTTTAAGCTTGCGAAACTTGTGTTGAATATTCCGTAGCGAACCTTAAAATACAACTCCTCTCCAATTGAAAAAGAGGGAATATTTTGTTTGTTTTGAGAATAGACAGTTCCACAAAAAAAAATAATTAAAAGTAGGGTATTTTTGAATTTCATATAACAAAGTTACTTCAATTATTGCAGCAATCAGATAAAGTATGAAGACTATTAGAAGACTTCAATTAATTAGTATTTTATAAAAAAAATGGTTGACATAAGAATCTCATCTTGAAATGAATAGTCTTAATAAAGATAGCATAAAATTTTGTATCTTTACCTAAATTGAAAGAAGAAAAAGAAATGTGTATCTCTCCAGTCCTGATCAAAAAAGATCATCTGATTCATTGTATCAAAAGATATTTTAGTTTGCTGCTATAAACGTGATGCAAAAAAATAGCTGTATTTATACATAGAATGTATGTCACCAAAACTTATTCAGATTTCAAAAAGATAATTTTGAAATGCTTGACGCTATGAATTTTTTAAGCAAAAAACAATCCCTGTGTAAAAGAGGAATGGATCTTTTTTTATCCCTACTTTTTTTGCCTTTTTTGATAGTTCCAATTCTTGTTTTAATCATAGTAGCATCTATAGATACGCAACAGTTTGGATTGTTTTTTCAAAAAAGGGTAGGCCAACATGGAGTATTATTTACAATTTACAAAATTAGAACGCATCAGATAACAGGGAACATTTCAAAATATTCAAAGAAAATAAGAAAGTTAAAATTTGATGAATTACCTCAAATAGTCAATGTCCTATTAGGTCATATGAGCTTTGTTGGTCCTAGACCAGACCTGCCAGAGATAATAGCGACTCTAAAAGAATCGGATCGAATTATTTTATCACTTAAGCCAGGCTTAACAGGGCCTGCTTCTTTATGGAATTTTAATGAAGAAGCACTACTCGCTGAACAAAATCATCCCTCGGAGTATAATGTGTCGGTATTGTTTCCTGCAAAAACAGTGCTCAATGTCAATTATTTAAAAAAGTACCATCTTTTGAATGATTTAAAATATATTTATAAAACCTTACTACATGTATTCCAAAATATGGCTTTCTAAACCTCATTTTGAAAAAGAAGATTTCGATGTGTTCAAAGAAACAATAGTTTCTAATTGGGTTAGTACTGTAGGGCCAAATATAGCCTCTTTTGAAAAATCTATAGAGAGCGTGATGGGGGGAAACTCAAAAGTAGTTGCACTAAACTCGGGAACTTCCGCCATTCACCTTGCTTTAAAATTGTTGGAGATCGGTTCTGGAGACGAAGTTCTTTGTCAAACATTTACCTTTTGTGCAACAGTGAATCCAATATTGTATTGTGGGGCGACTCCTGTTTTTATTGAAAGTGAAAAAGAGACTTGGAATATGTGTCCTGTTTTTTTAGAAGAAGCCATCCAAGATCGATTGAAGAAAAAGTGTAGGCCAAAAGCAATTGTAGTCGTAGATTCTTATGGTATGCCTGCAAAGTGGGATGAAATTTTAGCAGTATCAAGGAAGTATGGAATTCCAGTCATTGAAGATGCAGCCGCCGCACTTGGGTCAATGTATAAAGGACAAATGTGCGGTACGTTTGGAGAGTATTCAATTTTATCATTTAACGGGAATAAAATTGTTACGACTTCATCAGGAGGTGTTTTAATTTGTAAAGAGAACCACGATAAAGAACGAGCAATCTATTTGGCAACTCAAGCTAAACAAGAAGGTTTTATTCATGGAGAAGTTGGGTATAATTTCAGAATGAGTAATGTTTTGGCAGCAATTGGGTTGAAACAATTAACAGTTTTAGAAAAAAGGGTTCAACAAAGAAGAGAGAATCATTTCAGATATCAATCATTTATAACGACTCTGGGAGGTATCGAATTACAAAAAGAAAAGAACTCCAATTTTTATGCAAACTTCTGGTTAAACTGTATCCTTTTAGATCCTTCTTTGAATTCTAAAACATCAGTATTAAAGGAATTCTCTAAACATAATATTGATGTGCGATCGCTGTGGTGTCCTTTGCATCTTCAGCCCTATTTAAAAAAGACCTTATATTATGGTGATCACTATAGTCAACAACTATTTGAGACGGGATTGTGTTTGCCTTCTAGTTCTAATTTAACCCCTGAAGAATTTGATAGAATTTGTCAAGTTTTTAAAACCTTCTTAAAATAAAAATTATGTTTGAATCTTTTTTTATTGAACAAGCACTTCAGAAAAAAGCACCTTTCGTTGGAAAAGCATTTTTAAATAAATATCAAAATGAGTCTATTTTAATAACCGGTGCCGGAGGATCTATTGGGAGCAAACTTGTTGAGACACTTGTTGGAATAAATTTTAAAAACATGATTCTTTTGGATTACTCTGAATTCAATTTATTTAAATTAAAGCAGTCTTATTCCTCGAATGGTATTCAATTTGAAATAGCAGATATACGAGATCATAGGAAAATGGAATCCATCTTTCAATTGCATACCCCCAAACTGGTCATTCATACTGCCGCTTGTAAACATGTTTCTTTATACCAAAATGATGCCTACGAATTGATAAGAACAAATGTTGAAGGGACCATCAACGTTTTTAAATTGTCATTAAAATATGGTGTTTCAGATTTCATCTTTGTTTCTACTGATAAAGCGGTTAATCCGATCAATAACATGGGGCTTTCAAAAATGCTTGCAGAGTTATTTTTAAAATCCTACTTTCTCTCTAACAAAATACAGGTAAAAATTGTACGATTTGGAAATGTGATCAACTCTAGTGGATCTGTCATTCCCCTTTTTCTCGAGAATATCGAAAAAGCTAATGATATAGAAGTTCGAGGTAAATATGTAGAAAGGTATTTTATATATAGTGATGTTGTTGCAAAAAACATCATACACATTGCGATAGAGAATACCAATGCAATGTATTTATTAGAAATGAATGCCCCTGTTAAAATCCTAGACATAGCCAATTATATCAAAGAAATTAACATGTCAAACAGTGCTATAAAGATTGTTGAACTTCCTAATGAAGAAAAAAGAACGGAAGCATTATTAAATTTTGACGAACATCTTGAGAAAACTCTTTATAAAGATTGTCATTCTGTCAAAAACGGATTGCTACCCAATAAGGAACTTCGTAAAAAAATAAAAAAGATTGTAAAAAAAAATAAAAAAGGGTTTCATCAAAAAACTTCAAAACATTTACAAGAATGCTCTTCTTATGCATCGTTAGGCTTCATTGATAAATATTTCACCCTTTCTTCATGCCTATTTGAAGTTGATTAGAATATTTTTTTTATCGAAAACGATTGAGTTTTTGAAAGCTGTTGTATATCGTCACTAGTTGTAATATATTTGGGTAAAATAAATCTTAACATGATATTAATAGCAGACGGGGGTTCTACAAAAGCAGATTGGATTGCTTTAAATACGAATAAAGAAGAAGCATTTAGAGTGAGAACATTAGGACTTAATCCAGCGATTGTTCCTCGTGAAGAGTTGTCCAATAGAATCGTTAACATGTTCCAACTGATGCATATTAAGGATGAGGTAACTGAGATTCATTTCTATGGAGCGGGTTGTGGTACTCCAAAACCCATCGAAATTTTAAAATCAATTTTAGAATCTATTTTTGTCAATGCAAAAATTTTTATAGCTGAAGATATGTTGGCTGCAGTGTATGCGGCTTCTGGTAAGGAACCAGCTTTGGTTTGTATTTTGGGAACGGGATCAAATAGTTGTTATTTTAACGGAGAACAGATGGAGATGATGACTGCGTCTTTAGGCTACATTTTAATGGATGAAGCCAGTGGTAATTATTTTGGAAAAAAATTAATTATCGATTATTACTATCACAAAATGCCTAAGAAAATCGCAGAGAAGTTTAGAAATGAGTTTGACTTAGATGCAGATCATATTAAAAAAAATTTATACAGAGCTCCAAATCCTAACATGTATTTGGCCACCTTTGCTAAATTTATGTTCGAGTTTAAAGAAGAAAAGTATATTAAAAAAATTATAAAAAAAGGATTCCAAGAATTCTTTAAGTATAGAATATTACCCTATAATAAAACAGCAGAAACACCCATTTATTTTATTGGATCGATTGCCTTTTATTTTAGAGATATTTTAGAGAAGATTGCACAAAAAAACAATTTGGTAATCACAGATGTTATTCAACGACCTATTGATAATTTACTTGCATATCATAAAGACAATATCAATTAATAACCTCCAGGAGTCTTTCTAATTGCATTCCTCTAGAACCTTTAATCAGAATTGATTGATTTTTTAGTGGGTTTGTTTTTAGCTTGGTAAATAATTCTTTAAAATCTTTAAAAAGCATGGAGGTTGCCTTAGTCTTATAAAAAATTTCACCAACAAAATAAGCATTATCAAAGCCTAATTTTTCAACGATATCTACAATCGCTTGATGTTCCTCTAGTTGGGTTGCTCCTAATTCAAACATATCGCCTAGAATCACTGTTTTTGTATTTTTATCGATCATTTTAAAATTCTCTACGGCAACTTTCATACTAGAAGGGTTCGCATTGTACGCATCTAAAACGATCCGATTGGAGTCTTTTTTTATTATTTGCGAGCGGTTGTTGTCTGGAGTATAGTTCTCAATCGCTTTCTTTATATTACCTGTTGAAACCTTAAAATATGCACCAATTGTAGAGGCAACAGCAATGTTTGAATAATTGTAATTTCCAATAAGCTGGCTCTCAATTTGAGTTCCATCAAAAGAAATTTTCACAAAGGGGTTCGCTTTTAAAAATTTTAAATGAGCAGGAAAAAAGTGTCTGATCGTATTTTTTGTTTTTTCTTCTTGAAGCGTATCTTCTGGATTTATAAAAGCAGTTTTTTTGTTTTT
Source organism: Polaribacter sp. (assembly GCA_018608545.1). Taxonomy (GTDB): domain Bacteria; phylum Bacteroidota; class Bacteroidia; order Flavobacteriales; family Flavobacteriaceae; genus Polaribacter. The sequence goes on along the minus strand of JABAZI010000069.1, from coordinate 33,020 downwards.
TTCTAGAAAATCATACAATTCACTTTTTCCTTTAATGACGCCTGCTAGTCCTCCAAAACCCTCTAAATGAGCTTTGCCAAAATTTGTAATATATCCGAAATCAGGCTCACAAAGAGTGCACAAAAATTCAATTTCTTTCTGATGATTGGCTCCCATTTCTACAATTCCTATTTCCGTTTTAGGAGTCATCGAAAGCAGGGTGAGTGGCACACCAATATGGTTGTTTAGATTTCCTTCTGTTGCAGTTGTTCTATATTTTTTTGATAATACAGCATGTATCAATTCCTTTGAAGTTGTTTTTCCGTTGCTCCCTGTGATTCCAATAATTGGTATTTTTAAGATATTTCGATGATAATTTGCCAACTCTTGGAGAGTCTTCAATACATCGTTTACAAGAATAATCTGCTGCTGCGTTGCATATTTTTCCTCGTCTACAATAGCATAGCTAGCTCCAATTTTGAGCGCTTTTTCTGCAAATTCATTACCATTAAAATGAGCTCCTTTCAATCCAAAAAAGAGGGTGTTCTTTCTGATCTTTCTGGTGTCGGTATCCACAAGAAAGTGCAAGGCGTATAAATGGTATAGATCTTTAATCTTCATTGTTTAAAAAATAAAAAAACCTCACCGCTTGACATTCAGTGAGGTTTTTTTTAGCATCATTACTATTTTTATCTAGATGGATTTCTAGCAGTTCTTTTTTTATTACTCATACCTAACATGTCAGTAACACACCTAAAACCAATATCATTGGTAGCCATATACTGTGGTAAGTACCTTCTTTGAGCAGGATCTAACCAGTATTCTCTGTCGGCCCATGACCCACCTTTATAAACCCGTGTTTTGTTACTAATCAATGTCGTTCTTTTTTGATCATCTTCAGGAATATTTTGATCCGGTGAATTATACATAGCAGGCCTAGAAGCAAACGCATCTTCATCATCTTCGTAAAATCTAGAAGAATTTAAATCACCATCTCCAATATCTGAATTATTAGAAATCCTAAAGTTGGTTCTAATGCCAATATCTTTTTTTGAAATTGGGGCGTATTTAATACTTCCAGGAAACTGTTTTGGATTTATTTTTCCATTTGGTAGTGTTTCATAGTCTACTTGAGCTTCAGTTGAACTTCCTGCAATGACTACTTTCCCTTCCTTATCAATCATTTTTTGTGTAAAAACATTCCCCCTGTAGTAATTGAAGTCGTTCGCTTCGTTATCAATGTTTTGTCTGTAAACATCGGCCACCCATTCAGAAACATTACCAGACATATCGTACAATCCAAATGCATTGGGTGGATAGGATTTAACACGAATAGGAATGTCTGAACCGTCAGAACTCCATCCAGAGATACCACTATAATTTCCTTTACCTTGCTTAAAGTTTGCTAGTTGATCTCCTTTAAATCTTTTTTTAGTTTCTCTGGAATATTTTCCGTCCCAAGCATACTTTTTTCTACCCTTTATGTTATTGTACTCTCTGTTTTCAATATTGGCTTTGGCAGCAAATTCCCATTCAGCTTCCGTAGGAAGTCTAAATTTTTGTTGAAGAATACCATCCGCTTGTGTGATTTTTCTGCCTTGAAATGAGCTTCGAGTTCCTTTAACAGTTCCTCTTGTTCTGATGCCCCTTTTATATACGGTAGTATCTCCATCAAAAAGCTTGTCTGAATCTGCTAGAAAAACTTCAGTATCAAAAAAGTTTCTTATCGTATCATTTTGAAAGACATTACTGATGTAGCCTTTATCGATAAGCTTCTTTAGATTTACAGCATCCGTTCGCCATTTACAGTATTGATTTGCTTGAAGCCAGCTAACACCAACAACAGGGTAGTCTGAAAAAGCGGGATGTCTTAAGTAATTCTCAGATAAAAGATCTGTGTTTCCTAGACTTTTTCTCCAAACTAAAGTGTCTGGTAAGACGGAATTATAAATGTGTTTGTATTTTTCTTCTGACGGAGGAAAAACATCTTTAATATATTGTAAGTATAAGAAGTATTCAGAGTTGGTTACTTCTGTTTCATCCATATAAAACGATCGAACATGAATCTTTTTAGGCGTCGTGTTCCAGTCAAACATGATATCATCTTGCACTTGTCCCATTGTAAAAGCTCCTCCTTCAATGGCTACCATTCCAAGAGGAATTTCTTTAGTTTTGAATCCAGTTCCTTTGATGTAATTACCAAATCGAGCATTGTTAAAAGGGATTCCTGTAAGTGTTGAATTTGTTGAAGTTGATCTGCTACAGCTTGCTACTAGTGCTAATAACAGAGTGAGAACAGTTATTTTTAGTACGTCTTTCATTTTCTGATTGAAAAATTAGTTAGGGTTTTTTAATCTTTATTTTGCAATTTACAATAATTCTAGATTCAAACAAGTCATTTTTATCTTTTAAAACTAGATATTTTTTGGACTCATAAAGGAAAACGAATGTTTTCTATGTTTAGTGTAATTTATGAAGTTTATGCTAAAATATATATAAATTATTTGCGTTCTTTGAATACAAATATGAAGAGATCTATTGTACTTCTTGTCATAAGTTTTTTTTGCCAGTCAATTTTCACCCAAACAACCAATTCGGTATTGTCATCGGGAGATTGGTTTAAGTTTTCTGTGGATACAACTGGGGTTTTTAAAATAGATAAAAATTTATTACAACAAATTGGTATTTCTACCAATAATTTGAATCCAAAAAAAATTCAAATTTATGGGAATGGAGGAAGTTTATTACCTGTTTTGAATTCTGATTCTAGATCCGAAGATTTACAAGAGAATGCCATTTATATTGAAGGAGAGGGAGATGGTTCTTTCGATTCCTCAGATTTTATTCTTTTTTATGCAAAAGGACCCCACGATTGGGATGTTAGTGTTGCCTCTGAGACTGCAGAGCATCGACAAAATATTTATAGTGATGAAGCGTATTATTTTATTACTATTGGAAGTAGAGATGGTTTGAGAATTCAACAAAAACCAACTTTAGAAACAAATGCAACGACCCTAATAACCCATTTTGACGATTATACATTTTTTGAAAAAGAAGAAATAAACATTATTGCGGCAGGAACACAATGGTTTTTTGATGACAATTTTAATATAGAAAATACACAGCGTTTTAAAATTCCTTTCCCAAACGCAGTTACTAATGAGCCTATTTCTGTTCGATTGAGAGGCGTGTCTACCTCTGTCGCTTCTTCAGTAATGGATGTAAAAGTAAATGAGGAAGCATTATTTAGCCTCAATTTTTCTGCAGTATTTGGAGATACAAAGGCAATAGCAGTTGAAAAAACCGCTAGTATTGAGAATTCAGCAAATGTTATTGAGGTCACGGTAACTTATGATAATCGAGGAAACCCCTCTGCCAGTGCTTTTCTAGATTTTATCGAAGTAGTTGGTAAAAAACAATTGCTAGCCAATGGAAATCAGTTTTCTTTTAGAAGTTTTGAGCAAGCCACTACTGCAGAAACGGTTGCGTACCAGATTCAAAACAATGCTCTTGTTTTTCAAGTATGGGACATAAGTAATCATTTACAGCCTCAAAATATCCAGAACGAAGAATCAGAGGGAAACTTTACATTTAAAGCTGAAGGCGGAGCATTAAAAGAGTATGTGGTACTCTCTGAAAATGATTACTATACTCCTAAACCACTTCAAAATGGCAGGGTTTCAAATCAAAACTTACACGCCCTAAAAGACATCAATTACTTAGTCATAACCAATTCTGAATTATCTTCACAGGCACAACGTTTGGCAGTTTATCATCAAAACAATTCAAACCTTACGACTAAAGTTGTAATTTTAGATCAGATTTATAATGAGTTTTCTTCGGGCTCTAAAGACATTACAGGGCTCAGAGATTTTATCAAACATTTGTACGAGACGAATTCCTCTGCCGATAAAAAGTTGCAATATGTTTGCTTTTTTGGAGACGCTTCCTATGATTATAAAGATCGAATACCGATGAACAATAATATTGTTCCTGTAAAATTATCAAACAACAGTTTTAATTTGGCATATTCTTATGTAACGGATGATTTTTTTGTAATGTTAGACCCAGAGGAAGGAACCATGAGACCATCTCATACGATCGATGTGACTTCAAGTCGTATACCAGTTTCTTCGGTCTCTCAAGCAACAGAAGTAGTGGATAAAATTTTAACCTATTATCAAAAAAACACTCCGGGAGATTGGCGAAATACAATTACTTTTCTAGCAGATGACATCGATGTTAGCGGAGATAAACCCCTTCAGAGTGGATTGGAATCTATTGCCGTTGAGGTACACAATAAAAAACCTATTTTTAATATTACTAAAATTTATTTAGACGCCTACGTTCAGGAGAACTCTTCTGGAGGAGAACGCTATCCTGAAGTAAAAACAGCCATTACCAATGCCATCGAAAATGGAACCTTGGTCTTTGATTATTTTGGTCATGGTGGTGAAGACGGTTTTGCCTCTGAAAAAATTTTAGATAAACCTCAAATACAGAAGCTTAACAATCCAAAGACATTGCCTCTTTTGATTACTGTTACTTGTGATTTTTCAAGATTTGACAATCCAAACCGAACCACCGCAGGAGAACTTATCTTCTGGAATCCAAATGGAGGTGCAGCGAGTATGGTTACAACGACTAGAGAAGTTTTTATTCCCACTGGACAAAAATTTAACGAACAGTTTATTCGGGTTTTATTAGAGTTTGACGATGAAGATTTAACCATTGCAGAGTCTTTAAAAGAGACTAAAAATCAGTTCTCAACAAGTGAACAAAAACTTTTCATATATTATTTTGGAGATCCTGCAATGAAATTATCAATTCCTAAACCCAATGTGATCATCACAAAAATGAATGGAAAATTAGTATCACAACCCTTAGATACCTTAAAAGCATTGTCTAAAGTAAGTTTTGAAGGAATCGTAGCGGATAAGGATAATACTATTTTAAAAGACTTTAATGGTTCACTTTCTACAACAGTATTTGATAAATCGATCAACAAAACTACCTTAGATAATGATGGCTTTGGTGTTGTAATGCCTTTTGATACTCAAGATAGTAAGTTGTTTAAAGGAAATTCTACCGTTACAGATGGGCTTTTTAAATTCGATTTTATTGTTCCTAAAGATATCAAAGTAGCCTTCGGAAAAGGAAAGTTAAGTTTTTATGCACAAAACAAAAGCAGTGACATTGACAAAGCAGGATACAATGCTGATATAATTGTTGGAGGGATCGATGAAAATGCTCCCGAAGATACCCAGGGTCCAGAGATCAAATTGTACATGAATGATGAATCTTTTATCGACGGAGGCAATACAAATATGTCCCCAAACTTAATTGTTTCACTGTCTGATGTTAGTGGGATTAATACTTCTATAACAGCGGTAGATCACGATATTGTTGCTGTTTTAGATGGAGATACCACCAACCCAATTATTTTAAATAATTTTTATCAAACGGCAAATGACGACTTTACGAATGGAAAGGTAAATTATAAATTAAGAGATTTAGCCGTAGGTCCTCATACCATAAAAATTAAAGCCTGGGATACCTATAATAATTCTTCTCAAACAACGTTAAACTTTGAAGTCATTAGTGATGGTTTATTACAACTTGAAAATGTTTTAAATTATCCTAATCCTTTTATCAATTATACAGAATTTTGGTTCAATCATAATAAACCTAATGAGCTCCTAGAAGTTCAAGTTCAAGTTTTTACTGTTTCAGGAAAATTAGTAAAAACAATTCATCAAAATGTGATTTCTGCAGAGACTTTGTGTAGAAGTATTTCTTGGAATGGGTTGGATGATTTTGGGAATAAAATAGGAAAAGGAGTTTATGTGTATAAATTAAGAGTAACAGCGACCGATAGTAACCTCGTTTCAGAGAAGTATGAAAAATTAGTGATACTTCAATAAAAAGTAGATATTTGTAAAACAAACAAAAGAAGAACATCAAATGAAAAAATTACCAATTTATTTTTTACTTTGTGTATTTGTCACCATGAAAACATCGTCACAAACAAATACAGAGTCTACAGGAGGGATTACAACAGCCACTCCCTTTTTATTGATTGTACCCGATGCGAGAGCAGGGGCAATGGGAGATATGGGAGTAGCAACATCAGCAGATGCTTTTTCTTTGTTTCACAATCCTGCAAAAATTACATTTAGCAACCGACAAGTAAAAACAGGAATTACCTATTCACCTTGGTTGCGTAATTTAACAGATGATATTTTTATAGGAAGCGGATCTTACATCAATAGATATAGTGAAAGAGCAGCTTGGGGTGCAGATTTCAAGTACTTTTCTCTAGGTCAAATAGATTTGACAGATAGTGGAGGTAACTCTAATGGAACGATCAATCCAAATGAACTTGTTTTTACAGGTTCTTATGCCTTAAAATTAAGTGAAACTTTTTCAGCAGGAGTCTCTTTAAAATACATTAGATCTAACCTAGCATTCAATGGAACTGCTGGGAATTCAATACAGCCTATCAACTCTTTTGCGGTTGATGTTTCTGGTTATTATCAATCCCTTGAGGAAAGCTATGAAAATTTTGAAGGTCGCTACCGATTAGGATTTAATATTTCTAATATTGGTCCAAAAGTTTCCTATACTCCTGGTCAAGAAGATTTTATTCCAACGAATTTAAAATTAGGCGGTGGTTTTGATTTTATTTTAGATGATTACAATACTATTTCAACGACTGTTGAATTTACAAAATTACTCGTACCAACCCCTCAACCAGACGGTTCAGAGCAAGATTTAGGCTGGGTAGAAGGAATGTTTAGTTCTTTTGGAGACGCTCCAGGTGGTTTTAGCGAAGAAATGAAAGAGTTTACCTATGCTCTCGGAGGAGAGTATCTATACAATAATGCATTTGCCGTCAGAGGAGGGTATTTTCATGAAAGTCAGGATAAAGGAAACAGACAATACTTTACAATAGGAGGCGGTTTTAAAACCAATGCTTTGAATATAGATTTATCCTATTTAGTGAATTCATCAGACGTTAACAATCCATTAGAAAATTCGTTGCGTTTTTCTTTGTCTTTTGATTTGGGTGAAGTATACGATGATTATTAAAAGTCATTTTTTTTTAGTAGATTTATAAAACAAAAAAAAAGCAGTCAATTAAGACTGCTTTTTTTGACCAACAATATTTTATGAGAAAAATTGAAATTGCTACTTCGGCAACCATATATAAAGATATTTTTGAGCTTTCTTCAGGAGATGCTATGTTGATGAAAAAAGCAATAGAGGCTAGGAAAACAGCCTATGCTCCCTATTCTAAATTTCATGTGGGTGCCGCTTTGCTTCTAGAGAATGGAGAAATTATATTAGGAAATAACCAAGAAAGTGCGGCCTATCCTTCGGGAATGTGTGCCGAAAGAGTTGCTGTTTGGAAAGCGGGCTCTTCGTTTCCAAAGGTTAAGATTCATGCCTTAGCTATTTCTGCAAGTTCTTTAATAGCCACAGTAGACAAGCCCGTTGGACCCTGTGGAGCCTGTAGACAAACCCTATCTGAATATGAGATTAATCAGAAAACACCTTTTAAAGTGATTTTTATGGGTGAAATCGGCGAAATAGTTGTTACAGAGTCCCTACTTTCTTTACTTCCTTTTTCTTTTGATAATTCCTACCTCTAATTTTTGTGTTCTCTAATTTTAAATAAACGATGTTGTTCGCTTTTTAAAAGACCATCTGATCAGTTGGATGTCGTATTTACGCTACCTGATTTGTGATCGTTTAGACAAGAATATTTCTATTGCAATAATTCAGCAATATCGGTCATTAGGACATTGGGAGTGGTTTTTGAAAAAAGACAGAGATTATAAAAAGAGCTGTTTTTTTGTTTTGAATATCATTATATTGTAGTATTGTATCAATGTTAGTTGATTTCTAAGCGTTAGTTTTAAATAATTTTCAAAAAAACAGAAGATGATCTCATCAAAAATAACCGGAACAGGAGCTTATATTCCCTCTGTAAAAAAAGACAATTCAGCGTTTGCAAATGAGCATTTTTTAAATGAGGATGGCTCTCCATTTACTTCAGGAAACGATCTAATTATAGAAAAATTTAAAGCAATTACTGGTATAGCAGAGAGACGATATGCGAAACCAGCTTACAATACTTCAGATTTAGCTTTTTTTGCAAGTCAAAAAGCAATCGAAGATGCAGCTGTCAATCCCGAAGAACTTGATTACATCATTCTAGCCCACAATTTTGGAGATGTACAGCATCAGACCATTCAAAGTGACAATTTACCAAACTTAGCGACTAGAGTTAAATTCAAATTGGGTATAGAAAACCCAAACTGTGTTGCTTATGATATTCTTTTTGGATGTCCTGGTTGGGTTGAAGGAGTTATTCAAGCACAAGCATTTATCAAAGCAGGGATTGCAAAAAAATGTTTAGTAATTGGCGCAGAAACCTTGTCTAGGGTTGTAGATAAATACGATAGAGATTCCATGATTTTTAGTGATGGGGCAGGTGCTTGTATCGTAGAAGCAACAAGTGGAGACGAATCTAAAATTTTAAGTCACGCATCCCAAACTTTTGCAAAAGACGAAGCTTATTTTTTATATTATGGCGCATCATTTAACAAAGCTGAAAACAAAGACATCCGTTATATTAAGATGCTAGGTAGAAAAATTTATGAGTTTGCTCTTGTAAATGTTCCTTTGGCTATGAAATCGGCATTGGATAAAAGTGGGGTTTCAATAGACGAGGTAAAGAAAGTTTTTATACACCAAGCCAATGAAAAAATGGATGAGGCTATTATAAAACGTTTTTATAGATTGTTTAAAAAACAAGTTCCAGAAGGCGTCATGCCAATGAGTATTCATACTTTAGGAAATAGCTCTGTAGCAACAGTGCCAACCTTATTCGATATGGTATTGAAAGGGCAAATTGAAAAGCAAGAAGTAGTGAAAGGAGATATTGTTATTTTTGCTTCTGTAGGGGCAGGAATGAGTTTGAATGCAATTGTTTATAAGTACTAATTTTTAAACAAATTAGCACGGATTTCTTGCCAACATGATTTCTTTATAAAAAATATGATTTTCAGTATATAAATTTAATCTGAAATAGTATTTTTGCGCATGCAACAACACAACGTACTTATTTTAGATTTCGGATCGCAGTATACACAACTTATTGCGAGAAGAGTAAGAGAATTAAACATTTACTGTGAAATTCACCCTTATAATCATCCACCAAAAAATCAATCAGAATTTAAAGCGGTTATTCTTTCAGGAAGTCCAAATTCTGTAAGAGGTACTAATGTTTTACATCCAGATTTGTCAGGAATAAGAGGTGAGAAACCACTTTTAGCGGTATGCTACGGAGCACAATATTTAGCTCATTTTTCGGGAGGAAAAGTAGCTTCATCGAATACTCGAGAATATGGTAGAGCCAATTTATCTTTCATAAAAAACGATGAAATTTTCTTTGAAAATATCTCTCAAGGAAGTCAAGTATGGATGAGCCACTCTGACACCATTAAAGAATTGCCAACCAATGGAGAGCTCTTGGCAAGTACAAGTGAAGTTAAAAATGCAGCCTATAAAATTAAAGGAGAAGAAACGTTTGCGATTCAATTCCATCCAGAAGTGTACCATTCTAAAGATGGAAAACAGTTATTAGAAAATTTTTTAGTTAAAATTGCCGGTATTGCCCAAACATGGACACCTGCTTCTTTTGTAGAAAGTACTGTTGCAGCAATTCAAGATAAAGTTGGAAACGATAAAGTGGTTTTAGGACTCTCTGGCGGAGTAGACTCAACGGTTGCTGCTGTATTATTACACAAAGCTATTGGCAAAAACTTATATTGTATCTTCGTTAATAACGGGTTATTACGTAAAAATGAGTTTAAAAGTGTACTTGCTCAATACGAAGGAATGGGATTGAACGTAAAAGGGGTAGATGCCTCTGAACGTTTCTTATCAGCTTTGGAAGGTGTTACAGATCCAGAAAAGAAAAGAAAGGCGATAGGAAACTCTTTTATCGAGGTTTTTGATGATCAGGCAAATAAAATTAAGGAGGTAACTTGGCTAGCTCAGGGTACAATTTATCCAGACGTGATTGAGTCTGTTTCTGTAAATGGCGGGCCATCAGCAACCATTAAAAGTCATCATAATGTTGGGGGCTTACCGGATTATATGAAATTAAAAATTGTAGAGCCTTTGCGCATGATTTTTAAAGATGAAGTGAGGAGAGTTGGTGCTTCTCTTGGAATTGATCCTGAATTGTTAGGCCGTCACCCTTTTCCAGGACCTGGTTTAGGGATTCGTATTTTAGGAGACATTACTGCTGAAAAAGTTCGTATTTTACAAGAAGTAGACGCGATTTTCATAAATGGATTAAAAGAAGACGACTTGTATGATCAAGTTTGGCAAGCTGGCGCAATGTTGCTTCCTGTAAATTCTGTAGGTGTAATGGGAGATGAGCGCACTTATGAAAAAGTAGTTGCACTAAGAGCTGTTGAAAGCACAGATGGAATGACAGCAGATTGGGTTAATTTACCATATGAATTTTTGCAAAAAACTTCAAATAAAATTATCAATCAGGTAAAAGGAGTCAATAGAGTTGTATATGATATTAGTTCAAAACCACCCGCAACAATAGAATGGGAATAAAAAAAATGAGACATATAAACGTAATTTTTTTTCTTTGTTTTTTCACATTTGCGATCTCCTGTGGACAACAAAAGAAATACGTTCAGTATTCAGTTAAAAAAGGGGAAACAATGAGAACTATTGCCAGAAAATTGGAGATGAGGACCAAAGATTTATTGCGATTAAATCCTGACATAGGCAGAAAGCCACAGGCAAATACTGTGATTGTCATTCCTAATAATAAATTAAATTTCACTGAGGATACTTCTCAAAAAGAAGCAATAGTGGTTTCTTCGGATAACGAAGAAGAAGTCTTAAAAAATAAAAAGGAAGAACTCGAAAAGAATTTTGTTACTTATGAAGTTAAACAAGGAGATGCATTTTATAGTTTAACTCGTTTTTATAATGTTTCACAAGAAGAATTAATTCGTCTAAACCCTTCTCTTTTAGATGGGTTAAAAGCGGGACAACTGATAAAGATCAAATCACGCCAAGAAGGAGACGCTATCGATAATAGTATTTATCAAGATTCAATAGTAGAAAACACCTCATTAAAAGTAGCGTTGTTACTTCCTTTTAAAACAAATAAATACGACACAATAGCTTCTAGTGAAATTTTCACAAAGAGCAAACTAGCAAATATTGTAACAGATGTATACTTAGGGGCAGAAATTGCAATAGATTCTCTCACAAAACAAGGGGTGTCAATAGAGTTGAGTGTTTTTGACACTGAACGAAACAGTACAAAAATAGACAGTATTTTAATTGCTAATGATTTAAACGAAAATGATGTAATTATTGGCCCTTTATATTCAGAGGAAGCAACGGTTGTAGCCAGTAACTTAGAAATACCTGTTGTTTTCCCTCTTTATTCTAAGAATCAATCAACATTTTCTTCAGGAAATTTGATCACAACATCTCCCGAAACAACTACTTTTCGTGAAGAATTGATTGGCTTTCTTAAAGATAGTATTACGAATCAAAATATTATTTTAGTGAGTGATGGAGAGGCAGCGTCAGATTTTTCTTCAAGGCATATAAAACAATCTTTAGAAGCACATGATTCTGTTACTACTGTTCATGTTGTGAAACCTAAAGATGGTTATATTGCAAGAGAGCGATTTACAGATGTATTTAAACCAGATATTTTTAATTGGGTTGTCATTGCTTCAGATAATAATGTGATTGTGGCAGATGCAATTAACAGTGCAAATAGCTTGTCGGATTCATTAAGCATGCGTGTTTTTTCCTTCAACAAAGGAGTAGCTTACGACAAAATCGATAATTTTAAATTAGCGAAATTAAATTATACCTATGTGAGTGACGAATTTGTTGACGAAGCTTCTCCTTCAACCCAACTATTTAATACTCAATATCTCAAAAAAAACAATGCGTTACCTTCTTTTTATGCAACCAAAGCATTTGATATCACTTATGATATTTTGATGCGTTTGGCCTCTGGAGATGATTTAAAGGCCACTTTTCAAAAAGGGGCCTCCTATAGGGTTGAGACCAAGTTTGATTATTTAAATACACCCACAGGTCTTTCAGAAAATAAAGGGGCGTTTATTGTGAGGTATAACAAAGATCTTAGTCTAACAAGATTAAAGTAATTCGAAATATTACACATAAAAAAATCCGCTATATAGCGGATTTTTTTGTGATATAAATATGAGAAAATTATATTTTTTTCATTTGTTTTTTCATCATTTGCATTTGTTCCTTCAGCATTCCGTTTGTATCTAATTTTTTTGCTTCTGCCATTAAATTTGTAGCTTCACGTTTGCGTCTTTTCGTCATTGCAATTCCTGCTAATTGTAGTTTTGCCATGGCCAAATCATGATTCATTGATAAGCCTAATTTTACCGCTTTTCGTAAAAATTTTTCAGCTTGTGTTATGTTTGTTTGACTTAATATGATCCCATGTAAATAGTTATAGTAGCCTTGTTGTTTAATAATTAAAGCGCTCTCAGGATTTTTTATATATCCCAACCATTTTTTGGTTCCTTCAAAATCTTGTTTCCGCAACTGTAGAAACGCCATGATAATAAATTCGTTTTTGAAGTATAATAAAATGAAAATTCCTGCTAGAAATAAGATGGAAATTCCATTCATAATATTTCCTTGACTGAAATGAAATACTGACCAGACAGTTATAAGTGTTGCTAAAATTAATTTTATGTTTTTGTGGAACATGATGTTGTTTAATATTAAAATCAAATGCAAAAATACATTTTCTTGTTCAACTATTTGATTACTTCTTATAATATTTCTTGTATTTAAATGCTGCAAACATAAAAAGGATTCCAATGAAACCGATGTAGATAAATGCTTCTCTTGGGGTTACCTGTTTGTCTCCACTGGCATAAGAATGCAATCCTGATAAGTAAAAGTTAACACCAAAATACGTCATCATTATTGATAAATAGGCCAATGCAGATGCAAAATTAAAAGCCAATCTACTCCTTAATCCAGGAATCAATCTCATATGCAAAACAAACGCATATAGCATGATAGATATTAAAGCCCATGTTTCCTTAGGATCCCAACCCCAATAACGTCCCCAACTTTCATTGGCCCACATACCACCTAAAAAGTTTCCAATGGTCAGCATGACCAATCCAACAGTCATGGACATTTCGTTAATAACTGTCAGTTCTTTGATGTTTAAATCTATTTTCTTTTTGTTCTTTTTTGTTGTAAAAACAATCAGAAACAGTGCAAATATTCCTAAAATCATTGAGAGCGATAAAGGTCCGTAACTAGCAACAATGATAGAAACATGAACCAATAACCACCAGGAGTTTAAAACGGGCATTAGATTTGCAATTTCTGGGTCTAACCAGTTTTGATGGGCAAAAGCCAATGTAATTGCCGTTAAAAAAGTAGCAGCAGTTAATGTTAAAGAAGATTTTCTACCAATCGTCAATCCAAAAAGCATAATTGCCCAAGCTACATAGATAATAGATTCATATGCATTACTCCAAGGGGCATTTCCACTAATATACCATCGAGAAATTAGTCCTAGTGTGTGCAATACAAAAAGAATCCCTACCAAGCCAATTAAAATTCTAACGAAGGTATTGATCCATTTTTTTTCATAAAAAATTTGAGTAATAACAAATACAATTAATAGTAAACTTACGTATCCATAATATTTAGATAAAGATAAAAAAGGCTGGAATTTGTTATATAAAATTTCTAGCGCTATGGTTCTCTCTTTAGGATATACAGTGGTACCATATTTTTTTTGGAAGGTTTTGATACCTTCTAATATTTTGTCTGCTTTTGCATATTCATTTGTTTTTTTGGCTTCTTGTAAAAACTGAATGTAAACAGGTAATGATTGACGAACAAAAACAGAATCAGTAGCTGTAAAGTTTGCTCTGGAGGTTTCGGGTTGTGACACCCATGTATTGTTTTCGTCCCCTGGAATTGGATATATTTTTAAAATACCACCTCCAATAGCACTATATAACAATCCAACTCTTCTATCTATATTTATGAGATCTTTTTGAAATTTATTTTTTACATTTTCTTTCTGTGCTTCTGATACTTTTTCTCTAATTTTATAAATTCCAGAGGGTGTTATAAAGTCGGATAACCGGGCATATTTTGTTTTTTCTTTCAGACCCAGAGTTTCTCTTATTTGAGTATTTCCTTTTTCTAAATAAATAAACGGTACTTCAAACCATAAACGAGGATTCTCGATGATAGACAACAGCACCTGACTCGGTTTCATTCCGTTAAAACTATTTGTTTGACTTACCTTCCTAACCAACTCTGATGCAAAAGTATGTGCAGGCTTCATACGCCCCCCCGCATCTTGAATGACCAATTTATTAAACGCCTCTGCGTGTTGTTCATTAACCAAATTGGCTTTTAGAATAGAGTCAATTTGTTGGTTCGAAAATCTATTTTGTTGGTGACTTGTGTGCTGAGCAAACGAACTATATGTAAATAACAATAGAGTGATTGCCGCAATTATTGATTTTTTCTTACGCAGTTTTACCAGTGATTTCTTTAAGTCATCAAAGCGTGTGTTTTTAGCAAAAAAGATACAAATCATCCCAAAATATAACATTGAATACCCTAAGTAAGTGATAAATGTTCCCCAAAAATCATGGTTCACAGAAAGTCTGGTTTGTTCTACTTCACCTGATAGGTCATAACTTGCTTGAAAAAATTTATATCCTTTATAATCTAAAATATGGTTCATAAAAATACGATAGTCAAAAGTTTCATCTAACCCCAGCACTGTAACTTCACTTGCATATGAAGCGGCACTTTCTGATCCTGGGTATTTTTCTAATTGAAAATCATTGAGTTTTATTTTAAAAGGTGTTTTTAATTCTTTTGCACCGTAGAGCATTCTAAAATTCAAATTTCCAACAGTAATTTCTTTAGCTCCCTGTGTGTTGTATTGTCCTCCTGTTAATTCGAATCTTTCAGTAGTGTTGTCAGTAGTGATATCAAAAACGACAACATCTAATTTTTTAGGGTCTTTAAGACCACTGACCATGGTAAGGGTTCCCTTTTCTGAGGGTCTTGGAATTACAAATTGAAGTCCTGACACGTTGTGTAAGGTTAAGTATTGAAAATATTGCACAGAATCTTTTGTAACGATCCCTTTCTTTTGATCGGCCATCCTAAACCAATCACCACTTTCTTTTGTCAGCATTTTTAAACTACCTTCTTCCTTAAAAAAGTTAATAGTAGCGTTATTATCTGGAGCATTAAAACCAACTAAAATTCCATGAATATTTTGTATGGTTCCTTTTTTAAGATAATGTTCGTGTCTAGATCCCTCTGAAGATTCAACAAAGAAAAGATACTCCTCACCATTTTCATCTTCCACTAATTTTTTTTCTGCCCATGGTATGTAATCGATCAATTTAAAGGTAACCTTTTGCTGATCATTTGCGCTCTTTCCGAAATAGGTATCAAATTCAAAATTATTTTTCCCCCATGCAGATAGCAACATTTTCTCGTGAATTTTTGGAGCTTGATCCTTATTGTCGTCAATGACAACATTCAAATAAGTAGTTTCAGACAGGAACGAACTGGTAGTTTCTCCTTCGTTAATAGGCATCACTCCTTCATAACCAATATATCTGGTAACTCCTGCACCAATTAAAATAAACAGCCAAGCGACATGAAATAACAAAACGGGCCACTTTTCTTTTCTTAACAAACGATATCTAAAAATGTTTCCAAAGAAATTAATGATGAAAAAAAGCATGATTAATTCAAACCACCATGCATTGTAGATCAATGCTTTAGAGGTTTGAGTTCCAAAATCATTTTCTATAAAGGTAGCCACACCCATAGCTGTTGCAAATAGTATAAACAAAACCGCCATTAAGCGAGTAGAGTAGAGTAGCGAGAGAATATTTTTCATCCGAATTGGGTAAATTTTAATGCACTGCAAATTTAAGGATAAAAGCAAGAATACTTCTAATTGGACTATTGTTTTTTCTTGTTAAGATTTGTTAAAAATAAAGTCCATCTCTAGTACCAGGAAGAATTATTTTTGCGTGGATAATGTCTTAAAAATTATTAAAATTAGCCAATTATTTAATTGATTGTCAATAGATTAAGTATATAAAGCCTCGTAGTTATTCAGCGATACTGTCTATTAAAATGGTAAGCAAGTCAATGGCAGCCTTAGAAATTTTAGTTCCAGGTCCAAATACACCTACGGCTCCAGCATCAAATAAAAAGGAATAATCTTGAGCGGGTATCACCCCTCCAACGATGACCATAATATCTTCACGCCCATATTTTTTTAAGGCTTCGATTACTTGAGGAACCAATGTTTTATGTCCTGCAGCCAATGAGGAAATTCCTAGAATATGAACATCATTTTCTACCGCTTGTTTTGTTGCTTCTTGGGGTGTTTGAAATAAGGGGCCGATGTCTACATCAAAACCTAAGTCGGCATAACCAGTAGCGACTACTTTTGCCCCTCGATCATGTCCGTCCTGGCCAAGCTTCGCTATCATAATACGTGGACGTCTTCCTTCCAAAACAGCAAAATCATCAGCTAATTTTTTTGCTTTTGAAAAAAGTTTGTCATCTTTTATTTCTTTACTATACACGCCAGAAATGGTTTTATGTACTGCTTTGTGTCTTCCGAAAACAACTTCTAAAGCATCAGAAATCTCACCCAGAGTAGCCCTGTTTCTTGCCGCTTTGATTGCTAAATCTAATAAATTATCGTTTCCAGATTTTGCAGCTTGAGTCAAAGCTACTAAAGATTTTTGAACTTCTGTATTATTTCTGTTTTCTTTTAGGTTGTTCAATCGTTCAATTTGAGAATTTCGAACTGCCTCATTATCAACCTCTAGTATGTGTAATGGGTCTTCCTCTTTTAATGCGTATTTATTAACACCCACAATAACATCTTGTCCGCTATCAATTTTAGCTTGTTTTATTGCAGCAGCCTCCTCAATTCTCATTTTTGGAATTCCCTTTTCAATGGCTTTTGTCATTCCTCCCAAATCTTCAATCTCGTTAATTAATTTCAATGCTTTTGTGGCGATTTCCTCTGTTAATTTTTCGAGATGATAACTTCCCGCCCAAGGATCTACTGTTTTGGTAATAGATGTTTCTTGTTGTAAATATAACTGTGTGTTTCTCGCTATTCTTGCAGAAAAATCGGTAGGCAAGGCAATGGCTTCGTCCAAGGCGTTACTATGCAAGCTTTGGGTGCCTCCAAATACAGCAGCCATCGCTTCTATGGTTGTTCTGGCTACATTATTAAATGGATCCTGAGCTGTTAAAGACCAACCACTGGTTTGGCAATGTGTTCTCAATGCCATAGATTTTGGGTTTTTTGGATTGAATTGTTTTACAAGCTTTGCCCACAACATTCTGGCTGCGCGCATTTTTGCAATTTCTGTAAAGTGGTCCATTCCTACCGCCCAGAAGAAAGATAATCTTGGGGCAAATAAATCGATATCCATACCTGTTTCAATTCCTTTTCTGAGATATTCTAATCCGTCAGCAAGTGTGTAGGCCAATTCAATTTCTGCAGTTGCTCCCGCCTCTTGCATGTGATAGCCAGATATAGAGATAGAATTGTATTTTGGCATGTTGGCACTTGTATATTTAAAAATATCAGCGATAATTTTCATGGATGGAGCAGGAGGATAGATGTAAGTGTTTCTGACCATGAATTCTTTTAGAATATCGTTTTGTATGGTTCCTGAGAGATTCTCTGGAGAGACCCCTTGTTCTTCTGCCGCCACAATGTAAAAGGCTAAAATTGGCAAGACAGCACCATTCATCGTCATAGAAACTGACATTTTATCTAATGGAATTTGATCAAATAAAATTTTCATATCCTCAACAGAGTCGATCGCAACTCCAGCTTTACCAACATCTCCTTGAACTCGTTTGTGATCTGAATCATATCCTCTATGGGTAGCTAAGTCAAATGCAACAGAGAGCCCTTTTTGACCAGCTTGTAAATTTCGTCTGTAAAAAGCATTGCTCTCTTCAGCCGTAGAGAATCCTGCGTATTGTCTTATGGTCCAGGGTCTTCTTACATACATAGTCGCATAAGGCCCCCGAAGATTTGGTGCCACTCCAGCGATAAAACCCTCATGGTCTAGAGCATGTTGCGCTGTTTTTGTTTCGTTTTTTAGTGCTATATGTTGTACTTTTTTTCTATTCATTTATAGAAGCTACATCTAATTTGATTCAATTACTGGATTTCAATTGGTTTTATTTTGTTCTCTTTTCGGAGCGTAATCGTTCTTTTTCAAGAGGTTCTGAAATTCGTTTTCTAGTCAACGGACTAATTAACGTTTTTATAGATCGTTTTTTTACAAAAGGATACAGTTCCAAATTTTGTTGCATCCTATCGTTCTTGTTTTGTTGAAAATTTGTTCCTAATAAACGAGTTTCTTTTTCTTCTTTGAAGGCACTGTTGTTAATTTTTTTCTGAATAGCACCTGTTTTTAATTGTTTTAAAAAGCCGCCATTTTTCTCTATTTCTTTAAAAATAAGTAACGCCTTTTCAGCCAATTGATGGGTAATGGATTCTATATAATAAGTGCCATCTGCAATATTTTGACCCCTGTTTAAAGAACTTTCTTGTTGTAGGATAAGAAGTTGGTTTCTTGCGATACGTTCACCAAATTCATTCGATTTTTGATAGATCGTGTCATAAGAAATATTAGAAATTGTATTTGCACCTCCTAAAATTGCGCTCATACATTCTGTAGTAGTTCTCAGCAAGTTTACATTATAATCGTACAAGGTTTTATTTCTATGACTTGGTAGTACAAACAGATGCGCATCAAAATTAGAGATATTGTATTCCTCTAATAGGGTTGACCATAAGATTCTAAAGGCTCTTAATTTAGCAATTTCGAAAAAGTAATTGCTTCCAACAGAGAAAGTAAAGTGGATTTTTTTGGCAGCAACCTCTCCAAAATGATTCAAATATTCATTGGCATGGGCTAAAGTGTAGGCAAGTTGTTGCGTAATTGTAGCCCCGGTATTTTGATATAAATCTGCTGAAACAGCAATGCAGTTGTTAGATTTTTTTTGAATTTTGTCTAGGATGGTAACATCTTCTTTAAAGTTGAAAAACCAATTTCCAGTTGCTGCTAAATTCCCAATAATGTCAGTCTGAAAAAAGGTTGTGTCAGAATTGATATAATTCGCTACCTCAGTTTGAAATTCAGCATCTAAAAAAGAAAAATGGAAGTGTAAAGAAACATTTTTCACAGAAATGTCAAGGAGTAATTTTTTGTAATCAAAAATAGCATTTGCTTTGAATAAAATAGCATTCGCCCCTCTTTTTAAGGCATCAATAGCCAAAGAATTTGCTA
>JABAZI010000069.1:6966-13469 GCA_018608545.1 Polaribacter sp. | reverse complement strand
AATAAAATAGCATTCGCCCCTCTTTTTAAGGCATCAATAGCCAAAGAATTTGCTATTTTTTCCTGATCAATAAAAATTGTTTGACAAATACTAAATCCATCTTTAAATTGTATAGGGTCATGATTTTTTTGATCCTCTGAAGTGTAAAAAGGTTTTATGACGATTCCATCATTTGTTTTCCAAAGAAGTGATTCATTGTAATCTTCCCCCTTTAATTCAGCTTGGATTTTTTGTTTCCAAGCAGTTGGAGTTGTTTTCTCAAATTCATTAAATAGGGAGTTATTCACTTATTTTTCTGAGGTGTTAAATTCTATTAAATAGATCTCTTCATTGTCTTTTTTCATTAGATATTTTTCTCTTGCAAATTGTTCTAATTGAAGTGAATCTTGAAGCTTTTCAATGGTCGCTTTGTCTTCTGCGATCTTCTTTTTATAAAAAGAGATGGTGCGTTCTAAATCTTGAACTTCGTTGTCAAATTTTCGATGAATCAAATACGAGTTTTCATCAAAAAAAAGCATCCATATCAGAAAAGGAATGAAGATTATAACGTACAGATTTGTGAGAATCTTTACTACTTTATTATTTTTAAATCCTTGAAAAGTCATCAATTTTATAAGCGTTCGTTAATTACTGATCTTACAATATCGATCGCGACAGTATTGTGTCTGTCATTAGGGATGATGATATCTGCAAAATTCTTAGTTGGTTCTATGAACTGTCGGTGCATTGGTTTTAAGGTGTCTTGATAGCGGTTTAAAACTTCCTCGACATTTCTTCCTCTTTCAGTGATGTCTCTTCGAACTCTTCTTATAAGGCGTTCATCGGTATCTGCGTGTACAAATATTTTTATGTCGAATAAACTTCTAAGTTCTTCGTTGTTAAAAATTAAAATTCCTTCTACAATAATTACCTTCCTAGGATAGGTTGTAACAGTGTCTTTGGTTCTATTATGAGTAACAAAAGAATATACAGGTTGCGCTATTGTTTCATTGGATTTTAATTTTTTAAGGTGCTGAACTATCAAATCAAAATCGATTGCTCTTGGATGGTCAAAATTTATTTTCGCCCTCTCTTCAAGAGATAAGTTGTCTGTTGCTTTATAATATGAATCTTGAGATATAACACAAACTTCCTCTTCTGGTAAATGTTTAACTATTTGATTTACAACAGTGGTTTTTCCACTTCCTGTTCCTCCTGTTATTCCTATAATGAGCATATGTTATTTCTAATTTGTGCTCTAAAATAATAAAGATTTTACAATATTTTGGAGTTTTTTAATCTTATATAATTTCTAGCTGTGATTTTTAAACTGAAATAAAATTATTTGCACGTTTGAGAGGTTGATTCTTTCTTCTTTCCCTTGGATCGATTTATTTGGAATTTAGATGTAATTTCTTTTTATCGCCGATAAGTAGTAACAAGGCTACCTTTTTAAAAAGGAAACTACGTTTCTAGTTGGTTGCTTTTGGAAGTTATTCTGTTTGGCTATTGCAGTGCTTCTTTATAAGTTTTTAAACATCTTTCTCGCGCAAATTTATGTTCTACAATTGGAGAATCATAGGTCAACTCTTGAAA
The DNA here is from genome assembly GCA_018608545.1 of Polaribacter sp. Classification (GTDB taxonomy): domain Bacteria; phylum Bacteroidota; class Bacteroidia; order Flavobacteriales; family Flavobacteriaceae; genus Polaribacter. Next base: position 11,894 of record JABAZI010000069.1, on the reverse strand, counting down.
TTCTGGCACCCATTTTTGGATATAATTTAACTCTTTATCAAATTTTTGAATTTGAGTTGTTGGGTTAAATATTCTGAAATAAGGTGCTGCATCTACACCACATCCTGCAACCCATTGCCAGTTTCCAATATTACTTGATTGTTCAAAATCATGCAATTTTTCTGCAAAATATGCTTCACCCCATCTCCAATCAATTAGCAAATGTTTACAAAGAAAACTTCCTACTAACATTCTCACTCTATTGTGCATGAATCCTGTTTGGTTGAGTTCTCTCATTCCTGCATCAACAAGAGGATAACCTGTTTTTCCCTTACACCAAGCTTCAAAGTCATTTTCATTGTTTCTCCAAAGAATTCGATCGTATTTTGGTTTAAAACTAAGCTTTGTTGTTTGCGGGAAATGCCATAATATTTGCATAAAAAATTCACGCCAAATCAATTCTTTTAAGAATGTGATGTTGTTACTTTTAGCAGCCTTCTCTACCATTTTTCGAACACTAACGGTTCCAAAACGTAAATGAGTTCCTAACCTGGAAGTACTATTTTTTGCAGGAAAGTTTCTCGTTTCTTCATAGGTGTCAATTAGTTTAGAAGTAACTTTATAGGAGGCTACTTTTATGGAAGATTTTTTAAAACCAATCTCTGCTAATGTAGGGAGTTGGTTGGAGTCTTTTTTTATACACTTCGATAAATTTTCTTCAGAAGGAAAACATTGGATGCCATTAATTTCAAAGGCCTCTAGCCATTTTTTTGAATATGGAGTATATACTTTGTAAGCGGTACCATCTTTTTTGGTAATTTCATTTCTTTCAAAAATTACTTGATCTTTGTAGGATTTGAAACCAATATTTTTGGATGATAGGAGTTCTTTGATTTCTTGATCTCTTTGAATTGCATAGGGCTCGTAGTCATGATTGCAGAACACTGTATCAATTTCGTGTTTTTTTGACAAAGCGGAAAAAACTTCTTTAGGCCTCCCAATACAAACAGTTAGTGAACTTCCAATTTCGTTAAGTTGCTGATTGATGTTTTCTAACTCCTGATGAATGTAGGATATTCGAGCATCGTCTTTCGGAAGCTTATTGAGAATTTCTTGATCGAATATAAAAATAGGGAGTACCTCTTTGTCCGCTATTAAAGCTTCATACAATCCACGATTATCATTTAATCTGAGGTCTCTCCTAAACCAAAAGATGTTCCTTTTTTTATTCATTATGATAGGTTCCAAAAAGTGCTATTAATTTTTTTTGTCTGTGGGCAAAAATTTCTTCTAATTTTGGTTTGACCAGAAATGGATGTGCAATTTGACCCAAAAGACCCATTGGTACTTTATAATCAATAATATCTTCCATCTCTACACCGCCATCAATTTTTTTAATAAAATGTTTATGGTGCCAAAGTGCATAGGGCCCAAACCGCTGTTCATCTACAAAATATTCTCCCTCTTTCACATGCGTGATTTCTGTGACCCATTTTGTTTTAATTCCAAGAATTGGGGTTACTATATATTGAATTATTTGTCCTGCAAACATGGGTTTTTCTGCTCCAGAAATAATATTAAAACTCATATACTCTGGAGTAATTGTTTTTAAATTTCTAGGGTTCGATAAAAACTTCCAGGCTTCCTCTAGGGAGATTGGTAATTTTTGTTTTCTATGGAATGTATAGATTTTCATTTTAATTGTGAATTAGAATGTAAAGGTTTAATGATGTCGCAATACAAAGCCATAACATGTAGGGTAGGAGCAGGTATTTGTAATGCGAAGCTTTTCCTTCTTTGAAGAAGTAATAACAAATGAGAGCTGTTAATAAAATGAGTATGATTAAACCGAATAAAATCAGATGCTGATTGAAGAAAAAATAGTTCCAACCCACATTCAAAATAAAATGAACACAAAAAATAATGATTAATTTTAAACGATTCTGTTTTACAAAGAGCTGTCCTAAATATACTGAGAAACAAATCATGATGATTGTCCATGCAGCTCCAAAGACCCAGCCTTCAGGAGTCCAGGGGGCTTGGTTTAAGTTAGTGTACCAGGAGGATGTAGGTCCATTATTCATTAACCAACTTCCGATAGCTAAACCACCAAAATTGATAAACAGAAATAAAACAGTTAATTTTAATTGTTTCATTTGTTTAAGATTTTGACTGTAACTCCTCAATTTTTTTTAAAACGTCGTCTGCATCCTGATATTTATGATCACTTTGACTTCTATTAATTGATTGCAATTTAAATGCTTCCTCCATCAATTTTTTGTACAATTCCTGTAATTTCTCTACCTCTGTTTTCTTTTTGAATAAACCAAACATCATTTTAAGATTTTAAGTGTTTTGTAATTTTTGAACTCATTGGTGTTGTAATTGAATAATAATAATCGATGAGTTTGCCTTCTGGAGAGACTAAATATTTTTGAAAATTCCATTTTACAGAAGAACTTTTTTTGTTATTTAATTCTCTTGAAGTTAACCATTTGTATAGTGGGTGTTGTTCTTTACCTTTCACATCAATTTTTTCAGTGATTAAGAAAGAAACGCCATAGTTGACTTTACAGAATTCTTCAATTTCGTCACTGTTTCCGGGTTCTTGTTTTCCAAATTGATTGCAAGGAACTCCAATAACGACCAAGTTATTCGAATGTGTATTGTTTAATTTTTCCAACTCGTTATATTGAGGAGTAAAACCACATTTAGATGCTACATTTACAAAAAGCAGGTGTTTCCCTTTAAAATCTGATAAATGAATAGGATTGTTCTGGAGACTCTTAATCTCAATATCATATATAGTCATTCTTTTTTTTAAATTAAATTTTAAATGTTACAATTCCGCAGTCTAATTCAAAAATTTGACCTGAGATTGAAGTTGCTTTATCAGAGATTAGAAAGCTAGCCATGTCAGCAACTTCTTTTGGATGTAGATACTTTTTTAAAGGATGACGTTCTGTAATATTCTCGATCATACGTTCGTTACGTAATAATTTTGACGCCAATGTGGTGTCTGTCACAGTGGGAGCGATCGCATTGACACGAATTGAGGGTGCTAGTTCTGCCCCTAATGATTTTGTCAAACCTTCAACAGCAGATTTTGCAGCAGCAATGCTGGCATGAAAAGGCATTCCTAATTTAGCAGCTACTGTGCTAAAAAGTAAAATATTTGGATCGGTTCCCTTTTTTAGCGAAGGAAGGTAATGTTGAATTGTTTTTACAGCACCGATGACATTAATTTCAAAGTCATTTCTAAAGTCATCCAATTTTAGACGTGATATTGGCTTTAGATTAATACTACCTGGACAATAAATTAAGGAATCTATTTTTTCAATTTCAGGTAATTCATCCGTTAAAATATTGCAGTCTATGTGGGTGAGATTTTGATGGGTAATTAAAGGAGGGGTTCTACTCAGGTTTACGATTAAATTATCATCAATCAGGGTTTTCATGATTGCATTTCCAATTCCCTTACTTCCTCCTATAATTAAGATTTTATTCATATGCTTTAAGGTCTTCCTTTCAAGCGCTTTTCTATTTTTTGTTTAACAGCAGTCAAGCGCTTCATTTGATCCATAATTTCTGGATCTTTTTCTTGTTTGTATATCTCGTTTAGCTCTAATATTAAAGCTTTGACCTCTCTTGAGGCTATGATTCGATCACTTGTAGTTTTGAATGAGAATTTCCTGTTCTCAAATTCTATAGCCCTTTCTAATAATTCCATTTTATTTTAATTATATTCTATATTTTTCGAATATAATTATAAAAGTTAGAAAAGCAACTAAAATATGAATTTATTATGCGGTTAAAGGTTTTCCCTTCAAACGTTTTTCAATCTTTTGTTTGATTGTTGTTAGTCGTTTCATGATATCCATAATCTGGGAGTCTTTATTTTTTTTATAAATTTCGTTCAATCCTAAAATTAACGATTTGGCTTTTCTAGCGGCCATGATTCGGTCGCTGGTCGTAGGAAATCTCATCTTTTTTGTTTCAAATTCCAATGCTTCGTTTAGTAAGTCCATAAGTTAATACTTTAATGAGTTTTGTAATTCTACTATTTTTTCTTGTGTATTAAATTTTCCACCAAAATAGGAGGTAACGGTTGAAGATGTCTCATCTTTAATCCCTCTTGAAGAAACACAAAGGTGTTTGGCATCTATAATAACAGCGACATCTTCTGTTTGTAAAATTTCTTTTAATTCTTCTGCAATTTGGTTGGTCAATCGTTCTTGAACTTGAGGTCTTTTGGCATAATATTGCACAATTCGATTCAATTTTGACAATCCAATAACTTTCCCCGAAGAAATGTAAGCAACATGAGCTTTACCAATAATCGGAACAAAATGGTGTTCACAGTTGGAATAAAAAGTGATGTTTTTTTCTACCAACATTTGATTGTATTGGTATTTATTATCAAACAGAGCAATTTTTGGTTTATTAACAGGGTTTAATCCGGAGAAAATTTCTTCAATGTACATTTTGGCTACCCTCTTAGGAGTTCCTTTCAAAGAATCGTCGGTTAAATCCAAACCCATTACATCCATAATTTCTGTAAATAAGCTTTCTATTTTGTCTTTTTTTTCTTCATCTGAGAGTTTAAAAGCATCTTTTTTCATGGGGGTTTGTAAACCCGAGTAAAGATGGTCGTCTCCCACTTCTTCAAATGATAATCTGTTTAATTCTTCGGTAATTTCTTTTTGTTTTAATTCTGTAATCATTTTGTATCTTTTTTATGTGCTGTCACAGATTATTATCTTTAAGCAAAGCACGGTTTATCTTTTGGATATAGAGTTATTTGATATTGATCGTTGTCTCGAACATTTGAATCTTCCTTTTTCAAAAGTTCGTAACTTTTGGTGTTTTGTTTTCCTTCCTTGAACTCTTTTTCTCCACATTTTGAAGCTTTTCATCTTCATTTCTTTGCGCATCAATTCAATAACTTG
>JABAZI010000069.1:0-6866 GCA_018608545.1 Polaribacter sp. | reverse complement strand
TTGTTTTACATTTTATTTTTTTCGGAATAGGTGTGTTTCTTTAGGATACGATAGTTTTCTTCCTGAACTCTCGCGTCTTTTTTCATATTCCAAAGAATGTCACTTGCTTTTTTTCTAGCAGACTTTATCTCTATGATTGGATTTGGATAGTCTTCTCCTAATTTAAAATTATTAAACTGTTGGTCTAAAGCTGTCATCAAATAGGGTTCATGTATAAATGAAATTGGTAAATGTGCTAATTCTGGAACCCATTTTTTTATAAAAGTTCCGTCTTCATCATGTGATAAACTGTTTTTTATTGGATTGTATATCCGAAGAAGATTGATACCTGTCTCACCAGCACTCATTTGTAATTGAGAAAAATGGATGCCTGGTTCAAAATCTAAAAATAATCGTGATAGATGCTTAGATGAGGCTTGCCAGGGTTGCCATAGAATATGCGTAAAAAAGGAAACAACCATAGCGCGCATTCTAAAATTTAAGTATCCTGTTTCATTTAAGCATCGCATGCAGGCATCTATTAGAGGAAAACCAGTTTTTCCTGTTTCCCAAGCTTTTTGATATTCACTAGAGATGCTTTTTTTTAATTTTTGGTAGCCTTTGTTAATACTCGCATTTTCCATGGTGTGTTCCATTTCAAATTTTTGTATGAAGTGTGCTTGCCATCGCAACCTAGAAATAAAAGCACCCAAATGTTTTTTGTTTGCTGCTGTTTTGTGTTTTATGGCTTCCTGGTATATCTGACGGGTAGATATATTACCCCAAGCAATGTAGGGAGACAGTCTACTACAGCTTTCCCTTGCTAATGTGGGTTTCGAAATATTATTCATATACTTCTCATGACGCTTCTCAAAAAAAGTTTCTGCATATCTCCATGCCATTGTAGCCCCCCCTTTTTGAAGGATATTATTTTTAGGAGTTTGTAGTTTTTCTACTTGAAAATACTTTTCAAGTATTGATATTTCTTCTGTAAAGAGTGTTTGTTGCGTATTTAACTCATTTTTATATTGAGTATTTTGCATGTAACCTTCCCATTTTTCAAACCAATCCTCTCTGTTAAGCAAGCCTCTCAATACACCATTATTCCTATTTTCAACCCATTTTATCGAGTTGTTTCTGCAGTATCTCGCAAAATCTTTATCTCTGTTATAGGTAATTAAAAGCCCTGTTTCTTGATGTGAAAAAACTGTATTTATTTTGTAAACATCTAATAGTTGATTAAAAGCGTTAATAACATCTGTTCTTATGCAGAGAACTCTTGTCTTGTAATCTTTTAATTGCTTGTTTAAATCTTCTAGAGATTGTCTAATAAAATTCCAGTGTCTTTCATCATAATGAGGGTCATTGATTAAAGTATTCTCGAAAACATACAAAAAAAGGATGCGCTTATTCAATGCCAAAGCATTGTGTATTGCCTCGTTATCCTGCAAACGCAAATCCCGTTTAAACCAAACAATATTTATTTCTTCCTTACTAGTATTCATCAATATTTTCTATAATATGATTTGCTTTTTCTTTGATTTTTGCTCGTTCTTCTGATGACATTTTGTTTAGTAAACTATACATCATCTTCATTCTAAAATTAGAGGACAATGCGGTCTGTTTCTCGTCTAAAAAATTCCAATACAAGGAATTAAAAGGGCAAGCATCATCTTCAAATTTTTTGCTTTTGTTATAATGACAAGAACTGCAATAGTTACTCATTTTATGAATATAGCTTCCACTAGAAACATAGGGCTTAGTTGCAATTTTACCTCCATCTGCAAATTGACTCATCCCTCTTGTGTTAGGGAGTTGCACCCATTCAATAGCATCTACATAGATGCCAAGGTACCATGCATCTATTGCATCTGGATGTACCCCTGTGAGAAGCGCAAAATTTCCTGTAATCATTAATCGTTGAATGTGATGCGCATAGCCATTGTCAAGAGAATTATTGATGCTCTTTTCTAAGCAGTTCATTTTGGTGTTACCTGTCCAATAAAATGATGGCAACTTATTTTCATTGTTTAAGTAATTCTCTTTTTTATAGTTGGGCATGAGCTTCCAATACATCCCTCTCATGTATTCTCTCCATCCTAAGATTTGTCGAATAAATCCCTCGACTTGAGAAATATCAATTTCATTTTGGTTATTTCTGTAAGTTTTTAAAACCGTTTCAATAATTTCTTTGGGTGAAATTAACTTTGTATTCATTGCAAATGAAATTCTACTATGAAAAAGATAGATTTTATCGGTGTGCATGGCGTCCTGATAGTCGCCAAAATGAACCAGCAAGTGCTCACAGAAGTAATTGAGTTGTTGTAATGATTGTTTTTTAGAAATAGGGTATTCAAAATAGGTTGGATGTATTTTTCCTATGGTAACAATTCCAGATTTTTTAATATCTGCCAACACTTCGGTTACATCGTTGTCAAAGTTAATTTCTTGCGGAATTAAAACTTCCCCTTTCCATTTTTTTCTATTACTTGCGTCATAATTCCATTTGCCTCCTTCAGGTTGTTTGTCAATCATTAAAACTTGATGTTTCTTTCGCATATTGCGATAAAAATGCTCCATCAAAAGTTGTTTTTTACCCTTAAAAAAGGTTTCTAAATCTCCTCTTTCTGTATAAAAGTGTTCTGTTGAAAAGACCATAGATTCCATATTTAAATCATTACAAAAGTCTTTAAGCTGTTGATCTAATCTGTATTCATCAGGCTCTTGATATTCAAATTTATGAATGGAGTGTTCTAGGATTAGTTTTGAAATATTGTCGGTTAAGCTTTGTGTGTTTTCTGGGGCATTTATTTTGAAATATACAACCTGGTGATTTTGTGCTTTCAATACATTCGCAAAATGTCTCATCGCTGAAAAAAAGCCTGTAACTTTTTGAATGTGATGCTTCACGTAATCTGTTTCTTGTCGCATTTCAAACAAACAAAAGACAACATTCGTATCCGCTTTAGAAAACCATGAATGATTTATATTCAACTGGTCACCGAGAATTAATCGTAATTTTTTCATTTTAAAACAATGTTTTTTCTAACCACAGTTTTCTGAATTTATGATTTGCATCATATCGATCTGCCTGAAGTTTTGTATTAAATTTTCGGTCTCTCGGATCATTACCGACACCTGAAACATACATCCAGTTTCCGTAGTTACTGTGAACGTCATAATCTAATAACATAGATTCGAAATAAGCGGCTCCAATTCTCCAATCTTGTTGCAGTTCTTTTGCAAAATAAGAAGCTACATTTTGTCGTCCTCGATTGCTCATCCACCCTGTTTCTTTAAGTTCGATCATGTTTGCATTTACAAAATTATCTTTTGTATTGCCGTTTATCCATTGTTGGATGATTTCTGAATCAAAATTCCAAGAGTATTTTTTTTCTAGGATTCCTCCAATTTTGAAAATAGTTGAACCATGTTTTAAAGATATATATTTAAAGAAGTCTCTCCAAATTAATTCAAAAATCACCCAATAAGTAGATTGATTTGCTCCAAATTTATCTTCAAATTCTTTAATTTTCCAATAGATGGTTTTGGCAGATAGACTTCCATTTGCAAGCCATGGAGAAAATTTTGTACTGTAATCTACCCCTATTAATCCGTTTCTCGTTTTTTTATAAAAAGCAACTTTTTTTGTCTTAAAAAAATACCGATCTAACCTTTTTAAAGCTTCGTTTTCTCCACCTAAAAAAGGAAATGCAGTTTTTGTTGAGGTGGTGAAATCTTCAAAACCTAGATTTTCAATTGTTGGAATTTTAGTCAAATTTTCAATTTGATTCGTCGATGATGGCTGAACAAATGATTTCTCAGAGTCTATTTTTACAGTCTTTTCTAGGGTCTTTCTAAATACACTAAATACAGTAGGAATATTTGAGAAGTCTTTTGTTACTGAATCTGGGTGATACAAAAATTGATCATAGTCTTCAATTAATTTTGCATCACTTGAAAGTGTCTTCTTTATAGCGTTGTTCGTGTCTACTTCTTGTGTTGTCCATTCTTTTTGAGCATAGATGCTCACTACTGAAAATTCACTACAAATTTCACTAATTTTCTTTTCTGGAGATTCATAATACACAAGGAGTGTAATGTTTTTTTTCTCCAAATTTAACTGTAACTCTTTGATTGTTTCTATTAAGAATGCCGCTCTGTATCTTGCTGTTTTTTTAAACCCGTAAGCGTCTTCAATATAATCTTTAGGATTAAAAAAATAAACGGCAATGACTCTTTCATGATTTTCAGTCGCTCTTGATAAAGACTGATTGTCATGAACTCGCAGGTTATTTCTGAACCATACTAATCCTGTATTTTTTTGTTTCTTCTGCATCTTTCGCTACAATATCTTACATTTTCCCAATTTTTCTCCCACTTCTTTCTCCAAGCAAATGGTTTTTTACAAACCAAACATTCTTTTTGGGGCAAATGCTGTTTTTTCAAATTTATCTATTGAGATTATTAATCATTCCATTAAAAACAAACCAATGAAATGGCATAACTGCATACCAATATAACCTTCCTGCCAATCCATGTGGTCTAAATGTCGCTGTTTGATAAATGGTATCTCCCTCAACTTTAAACTCTAGCCAAGCTTCCCCTGGTAAAATCATTTCTGCATAAAGCAGGAGTTTCCCTTTTTCTTTATCGGCATAGATGACGCGCCAAAAGTCCAATGCGTCTCCTGCATTTAATTCTGTCGGATGTCTTCTTCCTCTTCGTAAACCTGTACCTCCAAATAATTGATCAAAAAATCCTCTAATTTTCCATAAAAAGGTTCCGTAGTACCAGCCTTTTTCGCCACCAATAGACCAGATATTATCTAATAATTTCTGTTTGTTGTTAATTTTTCTTTTTTTGAAGTCTTTAAAACAACCATGTTTTGGAACATTAACGAACTCATGTACGTAATTTTTTAATCTACCACTACTGATATATGAATCTTTCCAACTAGAAATAATACTATTTTGTTTTATTTTGACAAAAGCGAATTGAACCGCTTGTCTATAGGTCATTGGTTGTACCTCCAATATTTTATTGATATCACTCTTATTTCCAATGACTTCAACTCCCATAGAATTTACAAGGGATGTCGCTAGTTTATAGGAGGTTGAGGTTACGAAATACAGCCAATAAGAAGAAAGTTTTGGGGTCATTATAGGTACTGTTAGTATCCATCTTGAAAGTTTTCTTACAGCTGCAAATTCCAACAACATTTCTTTGTAGGTCAATATCTCAGGTCCAAATACATCATAGGAGGTGTTGTATAATTCTCTTTTGTTAAGAGCTTTGTATAAAAACGCTAGTACATCTCTTATTCCTAAAGGTTGCGTTTTTGTATTCAACCATTTTGGAGCAATCATTATAGGTAGTTTTTCTACAATATCTCTGATAATTTCAAAAGAGGAACTGCCAGACCCAACAATGATACCTGCCTTAAAGGTGGTTAGGGCATATTTTTTTGAAGCTAAATTTTTTTCTACATTTTTTCGAGAAAGTAAATGCTTCGAGAGTTTGGTGTCATTGGTTATTCCACTCAAATAAATAACTTGTTCTAATGTTGTTTTTTCGGCAAAACGCTTGAAGTTAAAAGCACATTTTTCTTCCAAAATATGAAATTCTTTCGCAGAATTAGACATAGAATGGATTAAATAGTAGGCAAAATCTAGATCTTTGGGGATGTTGTTAAGGCTTTCTGCATTTAAAAAATCGGACTCTATTAAAACAATATTCTTTCGGTCTTTGAAATAGTTTTGAGCTCGCTTTTTATCTCTAACAGCGCAAATAACAGTGTGCCCGTCGTTTAACAAAAGAGGTATTAATCTTTTGCCAATATAACCTGTTGCACCTGTTACAAGAATTTTCATACACTGTCTGTTATTTTTTAGGTCTTTGGTACGTTAATTGTTTTTTAAATTTTGGAATAGCATAGGTGTCCAAACCATTTATAGTAGCTATGTTTCCTTTAGATAGATTGATTAATCCGTCTTCTTGCAATAGTTCGTCTTCAACATACAATTCTTGAATCTGCGATACTATTAACATCACATCATTGGAAGGAACGTAAATTTCTTCTATAAATTTCATACTCATCTGAACGGGAGCATTTTTGATAAAAGGTGCTTTAAAATTTCCTTTGTATTCTTCTTCTAAGCTGGTAACACTGAATTCAGAAATGTTTTCAGGGTACTTTGCTGAAGTGTGATGTGCATCTTCAATGATGTCTTCATAAATATGATTGATTGTAAATATACCATTTTCTTTTATGTTTTTGTAGGTATCCCTTGGAACGGTGGTGGGTCTTAAAATGAACCCTAAGGTTGGAGGATTAGATCCCAAGTGGGTTACAGAACTAAAAACAGCAACATTTGGAATTCCTTCATTTGAAATAGAACCTAATAAGTTGGCCGATTTAAATCCAGAGCAACTATTTATTAAGTTTATTTTAAATATTTTTCCTAAATCTTGTATTTCTTTAAAGTTGAAAACAGCCATTATAGAGATTTAAAGTTATTAATTTTCACCTCTTTAGCCTTGAGGTCATGCATTAAATTATACAAACCGAAAAATGTCCTGTTGATGTATATGAAGTGTTTAGATCCTCTATTACCATTCATACTCTTCAATTCAGTACTTTTTGCATATTTAGCCCCTAGATCCGATATTTTACTGAAGAAAATATCATCAGAGAAATCGAATGTTTCCTCGTGAAATGGCTGGGTAAATAAACTAAGCATTTCTTGAAACATCGCTCTAAAAAAATCTAATTCTTCTTCGGAATCATCTGTCCGTAAAATTTCTAGCTCAAATAATTTTTTTTCAAAATACTCGGGGTTTGAGATATTTTCTTTTTTAGCCAATTCAAAGTAAGGAATGTAAAA
>JABAZI010000032.1:48181-69785 GCA_018608545.1 Polaribacter sp. | reverse complement strand
ACTATTCAGAAATAATGAAAGTAGCAGTTTTAGATATTACAGGAAAAGATACAGGCAGGAAAGTTGAACTTTCTAGCGATGTATTTGGTATTGAGCCTAATGATCATGCTATTTATTTAGATGTTAAGCAGTACTTGGCGAATCAACGTCAGGGAACACACAAGTCTAAAGAAAGAGCTGAAATTTCAGGTTCTACAAGAAAGATAAAAAAACAAAAAGGAACTGGTACTGCAAGAGCAGGTTCTATCAAGTCTGGTGTTTTTAGAGGTGGAGGTCGTATGTTCGGTCCAAGACCAAGAAGTTATTCTTTTAAATTGAATAAAAACTTAAAGCGTTTGGCTCGTAAGTCTGCTTTAAGTATTCAAGCAAACGATAAAAATTTAGTAGTTATCGAAGATTTTAATTTTGATACACCAAAGACAAAAAACTTTGTAGATGTATTAAAAGCATTAGAGTTAGATACTAAAAAATCATTGTTTGTTTTAGGTGATGAAAATGCGAATGTGTACATCTCATCTCGTAATTTAAAAAACTCTAAAGTTATAAAAGCTTCAGAAATTAATACTTATGGTGTTTTGAATGCCAACAAAGTTATTATTACAGAAGGCTCTTTAGAAGGAATTAATACAAATTTAAGCAAATAGGGATTCAAAATGAGTATTTTAATAAAACCTATTATTACGGAAAAAGCAACAAACCACAGTGAATTGTATAATCGCTATTCGTTTGTTGTAGATAGTAAGGCTAATAAATTAGAAATCAAAGGTGCTGTTGAAAAAGCATATGGAGTTTCTATTTCAAGCGTTAAGACTTTAAACTATCCAATTCAAAGAAATACGAAGTTTACCAAAAAAGGTTTGGTAACTGGTATTAAGAGTGGATACAAAAAGGCCATCGTTCAATTAGCAGAAGGAGAAAGCATTGATTTTTATAACAATCTTTAAGAAAAGACAAAATGTCAGTTAGAAAATTAAAACCAATAACACCAGGTCAGCGTTTTAGAGTTGTAAATGGGTTCGACACCATAACAACTGATAAGCCGGAGAAAAGTTTACTTGCTCCGAAAAAACGATCTGGAGGTCGAAACAGTCAGGGTAGAATGACCACTCGTAATATCGGAGGAGGTCATAAACAAAGATACCGTATTATCGATTTTAAAAGAGATAAAAGTGGTATTCCCGCAACAGTAAAAACTATAGAGTACGATCCAAATCGTACTGCATTTATTGCTTTACTTAGTTATGCTGATGGTGAAAAACGTTATGTGATTGCACAAAACGGTTTAACAGTAGGTCAAACGATCCTATCAGGAAGTGACATTGCTCCAGAAATTGGAAATGCAATGCCTTTGAGTGAAATTCCTTTAGGAACCACTATTTCATGTATTGAATTACGTCCAGGTCAAGGAGCTGTTATGGCTCGTTCAGCTGGTTCTTTTGCTCAATTAATGGCAAGAGACGGTAAGTATGCAACTGTAAAGTTACCTTCAGGTGAAACAAGGTTAATCTTGTTAACTTGTCTTGCAACGATCGGTGTAGTGTCTAATTCAGATCATCAATTATTAGTATCTGGTAAAGCAGGTAGAAGAAGATGGTTAGGTAGAAGACCTAGAGTGAACGCAGTAAGAATGAATCCTGTAGATCATCCAATGGGTGGTGGTGAAGGACGTGCTTCTGGAGGTCACCCAAGATCAAGAAATGGTATACCTGCTAAAGGATTCAAGACTAGGTCTAAGACTAAAGCGAGTAATAAGTATATTATAGAACGTAGAAAGAAATAATAAGTTATGGCAAGATCATTAAAAAAAGGACCTTACGTTCACTATAAATTAGAGAAAAAAGTGTTAGCTAATATTGAAGCTGGTAACAAAACTGTCATCAAAACTTGGTCTAGAGCAAGTATGATTACTCCAGATTTTGTAGGGCAAACTATTGCTGTTCATAACGGTCGTCAGTTTGTACCAGTGTATGTTACAGAAAACATGGTAGGGCACAAATTAGGTGAATTTTCACCAACTCGTTCTTTTAGAGGACATGCTGGTGCAAAAAATAAAGGTAAAAAATAGGTAGGCAATGGGAGTTCGTAAAAAAAATATGGCAGATCAGTTAAAAGCAGAAAGAAAGCAACGTGCTTTTGCAAAGCTTACTAACTGTCCTACATCACCAAGAAAAATGCGTTTAGTAGCAGATCAAGTAAGAGGTGTTGAAGTTGAAAAAGCTTTACAAATCTTAAAATTCAGCCCAAAAGAAGCATCTATAAATTTAGAGAAATTGTTATTGTCTGCAATTGCAAACTGGCAAGCTAAAAATGAAGAGGCATCTATTGAAGAGGCAGGATTATTTGTTAAATCTATTTATGTAGATAGCGCAGGAATGTTAAAAAGGTTAAGACCAGCTCCACAGGGGCGTGCTCATAGAATTCGTAAGCGTTCTAATCACGTTACTTTAGAGTTAGGTAGTAAAAATTTAAGTAATTAATCAAAGTAGAAATGGGACAAAAAACTAATCCAATAGGAAATCGTTTAGGAATCATCAGAGGTTGGGAATCTAACTGGTATGGTGGTAATGACTACGGAGATAAATTAGCTGAAGATGATAAGATAAGAAAGTATATCAATGCTAGATTGTCTAAAGCAAGTGTATCCAGAGTAATTATTGAGCGAACTTTAAAGCTTGTAACCGTTACTATCACAACTGCACGTCCAGGTATCATTATTGGTAAAGGAGGTCAAGAGGTAGACAAGTTAAAAGAAGAGCTTAAGAAAATTACAGGGAAAGAAGTTCAAATTAATATTTTTGAAATTAAACGTCCAGAATTAGATGCAAAATTAGTTGCAACTAGTGTTGCTCGTCAAATCGAAAATAGAATTTCTTACAAGAGAGCTGTAAAAATGGCTATTCAAGCTACCATGCGAATGAACGCTGAAGGAATTAAAATTCAAATTTCAGGTCGTTTAAACGGAGCTGAAATGGCACGTTCAGAGCATTACAAAGAAGGAAGAATACCACTTTCAACTTTTAGAGCAGATATCGATTATGCACTTGTAGAATCTCATACTACTTATGGAAGAATAGGTGTAAAAGTATGGATTATGAAGGGTGAGGTATATGGTAAAAGAGAATTATCTCCATTAGTAGGTTTGTCTAAGAAACAAGGTGCTAATAAAGGTGGAGGTGATAGATCTAAACGATCACAACCTCGTAGAAGAAAATAATTTTTAAAATTAGAAATTAAAAATGTTACAGCCAAAAAGAGTAAAATACCGTAAGGTACAGAAGGCGAAAGGAAATATGACTGGTATTTCTGGTAGAGGAAATCAACTTTCTAACGGAATGTTTGGGATTAAATCTTTAGATCAGAACTTATTAACTTCTCGTCAAATAGAAGCAGCTCGTATCGCGGCTACTCGTCATATGAAGAGAGAAGGTCAGTTATGGATTAAAATATTTCCAGACAAGCCAATCACTAAGAAACCTTTAGAGGTTCGTATGGGTAAGGGTAAAGGAGCACCAGATCATTTTGTTGCTGTTATTAAACCAGGTAGAATTTTGTTTGAAGTTGGTGGTGTACCAATGAAAGTAGCAAAAGAAGCTTTGCGTTTAGCAGCTCAAAAACTTCCGGTTAAAACGAAGTTTGTAATCGCAAGAGATTTTGATATTAACGCATAATTCGAATTAAAATGAAACAATCAGAAATAAAAGAATTATCCATAGCTGATCTTAACGAAAAGCTTGGAGCGTTGCAAAAGAATTATACTGATCTTAAGATGGCTCACGCAATCACTCCTATGGAGAATCCATTGCAGTTGAGAAGCTTAAGAAGAACTGTAGCAAGAATTGCAACAGAATTAACAAAAAGAGAATTACAATAATTCTATAGTCAGTTTTAAAGATGGAAAAAAGAAATCTTAGAAAAGAGAGAATTGGTGTTGTTTCAAGCAGCAAAATGGAGAAATCTATAGTTGTATCTGAAACCAAAAGAGTAAAGCACCCAATGTATGGAAAGTTCGTATTAAAGACGAAGAAATATGTTGCACACGACGAAAAGAATGATTGCAACGAAGGAGATACTGTTAGGATCATGGAAACAAGACCTATGAGTAAATCTAAGCGTTGGAGATTAGTAGAAATCCTAGAAAGAGCTAAATAATATGTTACAGACAGAATCAAGATTAAAAGTAGCAGATAATACTGGAGCCAAAGAAGTTTTAGTAATTAGAGTTTTAGGAGGAACAAGAAAACGTTACGCAAGTATTGGAGACAAAATTGTTGTATCAGTTAAATCTGCAACTCCTAACGGAACTGTAAAAAAAGGTCAAGTATCTAGAGCAGTTGTTGTAAGAACTAAAAAAGAAGTAAGACGTAAGGACGGATCATACATTAGATTTGATGATAACGCTTGTGTACTTTTAAATCCTACAGAGGAAATGAGAGGAACACGTGTTTTTGGTCCTGTTGCCCGTGAGCTTCGTGAGAAACAATTCATGAAAATAGTATCATTAGCACCTGAAGTGCTTTAAATTATTAGGTAAGATGAAGAAGTTTAAAATAAAATCAGGAGATACTGTAAAAGTAATTGCAGGAGATCATAAAGGATCTGAAGGAAAAGTTTTACAAATCATTAAAGAGAAGGACAGAGTACTAGTAGAAGGTGTTAACTTAGTTTCTAAGCACACTAAACCTAGTGCACAAAGCCCTCAAGGTGGTATTGTAAAAAAAGAAGCATCACTTCACATTTCTAATATCATGTTGGTAGAAGACGGTGTTGCTGTAAGAGTAGGTTATCAAGTTGATGGAGGTACTAAAACTAGAGTCTCTAAAAAAACTAAAAAATAAGAATAATCATGAGTTACGTACCAAGATTAAAAGCAGAGTACAAAGAAAGAGTTATCAAAGTTCTTTCTGAGGAATTCAGTTACAAGAATGTAATGCAAGTACCAAAATTAGAAAAAATTGTTGTTTCTAAAGGAGTTGGTGCTGCTATTGCAGATAAGAAATTAATAGATTATGCTGTAGAAGAGTTGACTAAAATTACAGGTCAAAAAGCAATTTCTACAATGTCAAAAAAGGATGTCGCATCATTCAAACTTCGTAAAGGAATGCCAATTGGTGTTAAAGTTACTTTACGTGGAGATAAAATGTACGAATTCCTAGACAGACTAGTTACTGCGTCTTTACCACGTGTAAGAGACTTTAACGGTATAAAAGCTAATGGTTTCGATGGAAGAGGTAATTACAATTTAGGAATTACTGAACAAATCATCTACCCAGAGATTAATATTGATCAAGTGAAAAAAATTAACGGTATGGATATTACATTTGTAACATCTGCAGATACTGATAAAGAAGCGAAGTCATTATTAGGAGAATTAGGTTTACCATTCAAAAAAAATTAAGAAATGGCTAAAGAATCAATGAAAGCTCGTGAACGTAAAAGAGCAAAAACAGTTGCAAAATATGCAGAAAAGAGAAAAGCTTTAAAAGAAGCTGGAGACTATGAAGCATTGCAAAAATTACCAAAAAATGCTTCACCTGTTAGAATGCATAATAGATGTAAACTTACAGGTCGTCCTAAAGGGTATATGAGACAGTTTGGTCTTTCTCGTGTAACTTTTCGTGAAATGGCGAACCAAGGTTTAATACCAGGTGTCAAAAAAGCTAGTTGGTAGAAAGTAAAAATAAAGCTTTTAATTAAAAGTAGAATGTGTATCTTTGCACGCTCTATTTTTACAAGAGTAATAGAATTTTAACTGATTATAGGTTCAATTGTCACAGAGAAATCTGTAGCATAAATAGAGATAATTGAAAACCGTAATCGCAATATAAATAAGTATGTATACAGATCCAATCGCGGATTTTCTTACTAGAGTAAGAAACTCAATCTCAGCGGGACACAGAGTAGTAGAAATTCCAGCTTCAAATCTGAAGAAGGAAATGACTAAAATTTTGTTTGATCAAGGTTATATTTTAAGTTATCAGTTCAGTGACAGTAATGTTCAAGGAACCATCAAGATTGCTTTGAAATATGACAAAGAAACAAAAGAGTCAGTAATCAGAAAAATTCAACGAATCAGTACACCAGGTTTACGTAAATACGTTGGCTCTTCAGAGATGCCAAGAGTATTAAATGGACTTGGAATTGCTATTGTATCTACCTCTAAAGGTGTTATGACAAACAAAATGGCACGTCAAGAAAATGTTGGAGGAGAAGTTTTATGTTACGTTTATTAATCGATAAGAAATGAGTAGAATAGGAAAAAATCCCGTTAGCATTTCACAAGGTGTAGATGTAAGCATACAAGACAACGTTGTTACTGTAAAAGGAAAGTTAGGTGAATTAACCCAAACGATCTCTTCAGGAATTACTGTTAAAATTGAAGACAATATTATCACTCTAGATAGAATGTCTGAAAGTAAAGACCATAAAGCACAACATGGTTTAATGAGAGCTTTGATCAATAATATGATTGAAGGTGTAAGTAAAGGTTGGTCTAAAGAATTAGAATTGGTTGGTGTAGGTTATAGAGCCTCTAACCAAGGACAAAAATTAGATTTAGCTTTAGGTTTCTCTCATAATATTGTTTTAGAAATAGCGAAAGAGGTGAACGTTGAAACAATATCTGAGAAAGGGAAAAACCCAATCATTAAATTAACTTCATTTGACAAACAGTTAGTGGGTCAAATTGCTGCTAAGATTCGTTCATTTAGAGCTCCAGAACCTTACAAAGGTAAGGGAGTTAAGTTTGTTGGTGAAATATTAAGAAGAAAAGCAGGTAAATCTGCATAATATATAGCATTATGGCATTATCAAAGCTACAAAGAAGAACTAGAATTAAGCGTAGAATTAGAAAGATCATTTCTGGAACTGCTACTAAACCAAGATTATCTGTTTTTAGAAGTAATAAAGAAATTTATGCGCAGCTAGTAGACGATGTAAATGGAGTAACATTAGCTTCAGTATCATCAAGAGATAAAGAAATTAAGGCAACTACTAAGGTAGAAGGTGCAACAGCGGTTGGTAAATCAATTGCTGAAAAAGCAACTACAGCAGGTATAGAAACAGTTGCTTTCGATAGAAACGGATATTTATATCACGGTAGAGTTAAAGTATTAGCTGACGCTGCAAGAGAAGCTGGTTTAAAATTTTAAGAAATTATGCAAGGATATAAAAACGTAGAAAGAGTAAAACCAAGCGGATTAGAGCTTGTAGATAGATTAGTAGGTGTACAGCGTGTAACCAAAGTAACAAAAGGTGGTAGAGCATTTGGTTTCTCTGCAATCGTTGTTGTTGGAGATGGTAATGGTGTTGTAGGTCATGGATTAGGAAAATCTAAAGATGTAGCCTCTGCAATTGCAAAAGCAATTGAAGATGCAAAGAAAAACTTAGTTAGAATTCCGATTTTAGAGGCAACTTTACCTCACGAACAAAAAGGTAAATTTGGTGGTGCAAAAGTATTTATCAAACCTGCATCTAATGGTACAGGGGTTATTGCTGGTGGTGCTGTGAGAGCAGTATTAGAAGCAGTTGGTATACATGATGTTTTATCAAAGTCTCAAGGATCATCAAATCCTCACAATGTTGTGAAAGCTACTTTTGATGCATTATTACAATTACGTAGTGCAGCATCCATAGCGAAGCAAAGAGGTATTTCTTTAGAGAAAGTATTTAACGGTTAAATCTAAGAACGATGGCAAAAATTAAAGTTACACAAGTAAAAAGTCAAATCGGGCGTCTTCAGAATCAAAAAAGAACTTTAGAGGCATTAGGTTTACGTAGAATGAACCAAACTGTAGAACACGAGGCAACTCCTACAATTATTGGTATGGTAAATACAGTTAAACACTTAGTTTCTTTCGAAGAAATTAAATAAGATATATAGAAAAATGAGTTTACACAATTTAACACCGGCAGAAGGTTCCATAAAAAAGGGAAAAAGAATTGCTAGAGGTGAAGGTTCTGGAAAAGGTGGTACCGCTACAAGAGGTCACAACGGTCAGAAATCACGTTCTGGATATTCTAGAAAAATCGGTTTTGAAGGAGGTCAAATGCCACTTCAAAGACGTGTGCCAAAATTTGGTTTCACGAACATAAATCGTAAAGACTATCAAGGTATCAATTTAGATAAATTACAATCTTTAGTTGATAGTGGAGTATTAACAGATACAGTTACTTTAGAAATTCTTGTTTCTAATGGGTTAGCAGGCAAAAATGAGCTTGTTAAAATATTAGGCAATGGAGAATTGAAAGCTAAATTAAATATAACTGTACATAAATATACAGCATCAGCAAAGGCAGCTATTGAAGCAGCCGGAGGAGAAGCTGTAACTTTATAACATCCCCGTAAATGATGAAACTTATTAATAGATTAAAAGAAATTTTCAGTATTGAAGAATTAAAGAATAAAATTCTTCTAACGATCGGTTTAATTGCTGTGTATCGTTTTATGGCTGCTGTTCCGTTACCCGGAATAGATCCATTACAACTATCGGCATTAAAAGAAAGTACATCTGGAGGTCTTTTAGGTTTATTGAATGCATTTACAGGAGGAGCATTTGCTAGAGCGTCAGTAATGGCCCTTGGTATTATGCCTTATATTTCTGCATCTATTGTAGTTCAGTTAATGGGAATTGCGGTTCCATATTTACAGAAATTACAGAAAGATGGAGAAAGTGGACGAAAAAAAATTACGCAAATAACAAGATGGCTTACTATTGGTATAACTTTAGTACAGGCACCTACTTATATTACGGCAATCAAAACTCAGTTTGGTCTGGGTCCAGAAGCTTTTCTAGTAAGTGGAGCAACCTTTTGGGTATCCTCTATTATTATTTTAACTGCTGGAACAATTTTTGCGATGTGGTTAGGAGAGCGTATAACAGACAAAGGAGTTGGTAATGGAATATCATTATTAATTACTGTAGGGATTATTGCTAATTTTCCAGCAGCATTTTTACAAGAATTTGTTGCTAAAACAACCAATGCAGGAGCAGGTGGTTTGATGATGATACTAATCGAAATTATCGTTTGGTTCGTTGTAATTCTATTATCTGTACTTCTTGTAACTGCAGTTCGTAAGATTGCAGTACAATATGCGAGAAGAACTGTCGCTGGAAATGTTCAAAATGTTGCAGGATCAAGAGATTATATTCCTTTGAAATTAAATGCAGCAGGTGTGATGCCAATTATATTTGCACAAGCAATTATGTTTTTACCAGTTGCTTTAGCTCAGCGTTTTCCAATAATTGCAAGTCTTCAAGACATGAATGGATTGTGGTATAATGTTGTGTTTGCATTATTAATCATTATTTTTAGTTATTTCTATACTGCTATTACGATTCCAACGAATAAGATGGCAGAGGATTTAAAACGAAGTGGTGGTTTTATCCCCGGAATCAGACCTGGAAAAGATACAGCAGATAAATTAGATTCAATACTATCTAAAATTACGTTCCCTGGATCGTTATTTTTAGCAATGTTATCTATTTTACCAGCAATTGTAGTCCAATTTGGAGTTCAACAAAGTTGGGCAATGTTTTATGGTGGAACCTCATTAATAATAATGGTTGGAGTTGCAATTGACACATTACAACAAATTAATTCGTATTTGTTAAACCGTCATTATGATGGATTAATGAAAGCGGGAAATAGCAATAGAAAATCGAACACATAATATGGCTAAACAATCAGCAATTCAACAAGATGGAACTATTACAGAAGCATTATCAAATGCAATGTTTCGTGTAGAATTAGAAAACGGACATATTGTAACGGCTCATATTTCAGGTAAAATGCGTATGCATTATATTAAATTATTACCTGGAGATAAGGTGAAATTAGAAATGAGTCCGTACGATTTATCAAAAGCAAGAATTACTTACAGATACTAAAAAAAAACAAAACAGATGAAAGTTAGAGCATCAGTTAAAAAAAGAAGCGCCGACTGCAAAATAGTTCGCAGGAAAGGTAGATTATATGTGATTAATAAACAAAATCCTAGATTTAAACAAAGACAAGGGTAATGGCAAGAATAGCAGGTATTGATATTCCAAAGAACAAAAGAGGAGTTATTGCTTTAACTTACATCTTTGGTATAGGAGACAGCAGAGCTAAAAAAGTTTTAGCAAATGCAAAAGTAGACGAAAGTATCAAAGTTCAAGATTGGACTGATGATCAAATCGCAGCAATTAGAGAACAAGTTGGATCTTTCACAATTGAAGGTGAACTACGTTCTGAAGTACAGTTGAACATCAAACGTTTGATGGATATCGGTTGTCAAAGAGGAATTCGTCATAGACTTGGTCTTCCATTAAGAGGACAAAGAACTAAGAATAACTCTCGTACAAGAAAAGGTAAGAGAAAAACTGTAGCGAACAAGAAAAAATAAAGTTAGATAAGTAATCAAGATCTAATCGTAGTTTATTGACTACACTATTAGAAAACTAAATTACTAAAACTGAATAATTATGGCAAAAGCAAGTTCAAAGAAACGTAAAGTAATAATTGAAGCTACTGGAGAAGCACACATAACAGCTTCCTTCAATAACATCATTATTTCTTTAACAAACAAAAAAGGAGATGTAATTTCATGGTCATCTGCAGGTAAAATGGGTTTTAGAGGTTCTAAAAAGAATACTCCATATGCAGCTCAATTAGCAGCAGAAGATTGTTCTAATGTTGCTAAAGAAGCAGGATTACGTAAAGTGAAAGTTTATGTTAAAGGACCTGGTAATGGTAGAGAATCTGCTATTAGATCTATTCATAATTCTGGTATAGAAGTAACAGAGATCATCGATGTTACCCCAATACCACACAATGGATGTCGTCCACCAAAAAGAAGAAGAGTATAATTAAATATTTTAACTTGATAGGAATTAGATTATCGAAGGATTAGCCTTAATTCATAATCCCTATCTACAATACAAAAGAAATGGCAAGATATACAGGACCAAAAACAAAGATTGCTCGTAAGTTTGGTGAAGCAATTTTTGGAGAAGATAAAAACTTCGAAAAAAGAAACTTTCCTCCAGGACAGCATGGTAATGCAAGAAGAAGAGGTAAAAAATCTGAATATGCTACTCAGTTAATGGAGAAGCAAAAAGCAAAATATACCTATGGTATATTAGAGCGTCAATTTAGTAACTTGTTTAAGCAAGCACAATCTTCCTCAGGAATTACCGGTGAGATATTACTACAATTATGTGAATCTCGTTTAGACAACGTTGTTTACAGAATGGGAGTTTCTAACTCAAGAAGTGGAGCACGTCAGTTAGTTTCTCACAGGCACATAACTGTGAATGGAGAAATAGTTAACATTCCATCATATAGTTTAAAAGAAGGTGATGTAGTTGCGGTAAGAGAGAAATCTAAATCTCTTGTAGCTATTGAAAATGCATTAGCCTCTAGTAACAATGTGTATGAATGGTTAACTTGGAATTCAGATACAAAAACTGGAACTTTTGTTAAGGTACCGGAAAGATTACAAATTCCAGAAAATATCAAAGAACAATTAATCGTAGAATTATATTCTAAGTAATAAATTAATCACATTGGTGTTTAGCCAAAGGATTTATATGAACTTCTTCAGACCTATAGATCGCGCAACTAAATAACAATTAAAACGAAGAAAAAAATGGCAATTTTAAATTTTCAGAAGCCCGATAAAGTATTAATGATTGAATCTACAGATTTTTCTGGTAGATTTGAGTTCAGACCTCTTGAACCAGGTTTTGGATTAACAGTTGGAAATGCTTTAAGAAGAGTACTTTTGTCCTCTTTAGAAGGTTTCGCAATTACTTCCTTAAGAATTGAGGGTGTAGAACACGAATTTTCTACTATTCCAGGAATCGTAGAAGATGTTACTGAAATTATTTTAAACTTAAAACAAGTTCGTTTTAAGAAACAAATAGACGAAACTGATAGAGAAAATGTATCTGTATCTGTGTCTGGTCAAGAGCAATTTACTGCTGGAGACTTACAGAAATTTATTTCTGGATTCCAAGTATTGAATCCTGATTTAGTTATCTGTAACATGGACAAGTCTGTAAAGTTAAATGCAGAAATTTCAATAGAAAAAGGTAGAGGATTTGTTCCTGCAGAAGAAAATAAGAAAGCTTCAGCGCCAATAGGTACTATTTTTACAGATTCTATATACACACCAATTAAGAATGTGAAATATGCAATCGAAAACTTTCGTGTAGAGCAAAAAACAGATTATGAAAAATTAGTTTTCGATATCGATACTGATGGCTCAATCAATCCAAAAGACGCGCTAACAGAAGCGGCAAAAATACTAATTCATCACTTTATGTTATTCTCTGATGAGCGTATCACTCTTGAAGCAGATGAAATTGCACAAACTGAAACATATGATGAAGAATCATTACACATGCGTCAGTTGTTAAAAACGAGATTAATTGATATGGATTTATCTGTGAGAGCTTTAAATTGTTTAAAAGCTGCTGAAGTAGATACCTTAGGAGATTTAGTTTCTTTTAACAAAAGTGATTTAATGAAGTTTAGAAACTTTGGAAAAAAATCGTTAACAGAACTAGAAGAACTAGTAATCGTTAAAGGTTTAAGTTTCGGTATGGATTTAACAAAATATAAATTAGATAGAGATTAACCTTTCATATTTTGCTCCTCATAATGAGTTGATGCAAGATGAAAGTATAAAATAAACGTAATGAGACACGGTAAAAAACACAATCATTTAGGAAGAACAACTTCGCACAGAAAAGCGATGTTAGCTAATATGACTTGTTCATTAATTGAGCACAAGCGTATTAACACAACTGTTGCAAAAGCAAAAGCATTAAGAGTTTTTGTTGAGCCAATAATTACGAAATCTAAAACAGATACTACGCATAACAGACGTATCGTTTTTAGTTACTTACGTGATAAATTTGCTGTAACAGAATTGTTTAAAGAAATTTCTGTAAAAGTAGCTGATAGACCTGGAGGTTATCTTCGTATCATTAAGCTAGGGAATCGTCAAGGAGATAATGCTCCTATGGCAATGGTAGAATTAGTTGATTATAACGAAATCTACAACCCTAAAGGTAAAAAAGCAAAGAAAACTACTCGTAGAGGAAAAAGTAAAAAGGTAGAAGCTTCACAAGTTGAAGTTCCTGCAACAGAGGATAAATCTGAAGAATAAAAAAATGAATTTTTTTTAAATCATATTAAAGGGATAAACATTAATGTTTATCCCTTTTTTTATATTTTTGTTTTACAAACCAAACACAACAACTATCAATGAAATATCAAACACGCAAAAAGGCTTTAGTTTTGTTAGCAGATGGAACAATTTTTTACGGAAAATCTGTTGGAATAGAAGGTACTTCTACTGGAGAAATATGCTTTAATACTGGAATGACAGGCTATCAAGAAATATTTACAGATCCCTCTTATTTTGGTCAATTAATGGTCACTACCAATGCTCATATTGGTAATTATGGTGTAAATGCGAATGAAGTAGAATCAGATGGGATAAAAATTTCAGGCTTAATTTGTAGAAATTTTAGTTTCACACATTCCAGAATCGATTCTGATGGAAACTTAAAAGATTGGTTTTTAGAACACAATATCGTTGCAATTTCAGATGTAGATACAAGAGCTTTAGTTTCTTATATTAGAGACAATGGAGCGATGAATGCAATCATTTCTACAGAGATTGAAAATATCGATCTATTGAAGAAACAATTGGCTGAAGTGCCAAGTATGGAAGGTTTGGAATTAGCTTCAAAAGTATCAACAAAAGAGCCTTATTTTGTTGGTGATGAACGTTCGGAACTAAAAATATCAGTGCTGGATATAGGAATCAAAAAGAATATTATAAATAATTTAGTTAAAAGAGGTGCATACGTCAAAGTATTTCCATTTAATTCTTCTTTTGAAGAATTGGAAGCTTTTCAACCAGACGGATACTTTATTTCAAATGGACCTGGAGATCCAGAACCTCTGATTGAGGCTCAGGCAGTTGCTAAAGAAATTATAAAAAGAGATCTACCTCTGTTTGGCATTTGTTTGGGGCACCAAGTGATAGCTTTGGCAAATGGTATTTCAACGTATAAGATGCACAATGGGCATCGAGGGATCAATCATCCAGTTAAAAATTTATTGACTGGGAAAGGAGAAATAACATCTCAAAATCATGGTTTTGCAATCGATAGAAAAGAAACTGAAGCCAATGCAAATGTTGAGATTACCCATGTACATTTAAATGACCATACAGTTGCTGGGATTCGCTTGAAGAATAAAAACGTCTTCTCTGTTCAATACCATCCAGAAGCAAGTCCAGGACCTCACGATTCTGAATATTTATTTGATCAATTTATTCACAATATTCAAAAAGCGAAACTAGAGGTAAACTAGTATCTGCTTAAGCGATTAATTAGAAAACGTTTTCGTAAGTAACTATTTAAATCATCAGTAAATATCCTATATTTTGTAATTTAGCCATCACACAATGTAGATATTAAATTAATTAAATTTCAATAAAATGAGTATTATTATAAGTGTTCACGCACGTCAAATTTTTGATTCAAGAGGAAACCCAACAGTAGAAGTAGATGTAACGACAGAAAATGGTGTTTTAGGTAGAGCAGCAGTTCCTTCAGGAGCTTCTACAGGAGAGCACGAAGCTGTTGAGTTACGTGATGGTGGAAAAGAATACATGGGGAAAGGTGTTTTAAAGGCCGTAGATAATGTAAATAGTATAATCGCGGGAGAATTATTGGGGACTTCTGTTTTCGAACAAAACGCTATTGATCAATTAATGATTGACTTAGATGGTACTCCAAATAAATCTAAATTAGGTGCTAACGCTATTCTAGGAGTTTCTTTAGCTGCTGCTAAAGCTGCTGCCAATGAGTTAGGAATGCCTTTATACAGATATGTGGGTGGTGTTTCAGCAAACACGTTACCGGTTCCAATGATGAATATCATTAACGGAGGTTCTCATTCAGATGCGCCAATTGCTTTTCAAGAATTTATGGTAATGCCAGTGAAAGCAGAAACATTTTCTAAAGCAATGCAAATGGGTTCTGAAATTTTTCATAATCTAAAGAAAGTTTTACACGATAGAAATTTATCTACTGCTGTAGGAGATGAGGGAGGTTTTGCACCTACATTAGAAGGAACAGAAGATGCATTAGATACGATTGCCTTAGCTGTTAAAAATGCAGGATACTCATTTGGTGATGAAATTATGGTGGCATTAGATTGTGCTGCTGCAGAATTTTATGTGAATGGAAAATACGACTATTCTAAATTTGAAGGAGAGACTGGTAAGATAAGAAGTAGTCAGGAACAAGCTGATTATTTAGCTGAATTAGCAGCCAATTACCCTATTATTTCAATTGAAGATGGTATGGATGAAAATGACTGGGAAGGATGGAAATATTTAACAGAGAAAATTGGAGATAAAGTGCAACTAGTAGGTGATGATTTATTCGTTACAAACGTAGAGCGCTTGTCAAGAGGTATTGAAAATGGAATAGCAAATTCAATTCTAATTAAAGTAAATCAAATAGGTACTTTAACTGAAACTATTTCTGCTGTAAATATGGCCAAAAACGCAGGGTATACGTCAGTTATGTCTCATAGATCAGGTGAAACAGAAGATAATACTATCGCAGATTTAGCTGTAGCGTTAAATTGTGGTCAAATTAAAACTGGTTCTGCTTCTCGTTCTGATAGAATGGCAAAGTATAATCAATTATTACGTATTGAAGAAGAATTAGGAGCCACTGCTTATTTTCCAAAGCAAAATGCTTTTAAAATATAATTAATTTTTTAATTAGTGCTAAGCCTCATAATTTTTTATGAGGCTTTTTTTTGCAATAAAAATTGATGAAATAAGCTTCATGAGATTAAAAATCTATATCTGTATGTCTTTTAAATGATCTAATAATATAGTATCTTTGAGCTGTTTAATTATACTAAAAAAATCAAATGTCAGATAAGGCAATATTGCAAGTTGGAGATAATAGCTATGAGTTTCCCCTTATAAAAGGAACAGAAAATGAAATAGCCATTAATGTTAAAACGTTGAGAACTGCATCTCAAGGAATCATCACTATAGATCCAGGATTTAAAAATACAGGTTCATGTGAGAGTGCGATCACTTTTTTAGATGGAGAAAAAGGAATTTTACGATACAGAGGGTATTCAATTGAAGAGCTTGCGAATAAAGCAAGTTTTCTAGAGGTAGCGTATGCGCTTATTTTCGGAGATTTACCAAACAAGGAGCAATTAGATACATTTCATTCAGATATCAAGTCTAAATCTGTTGTTGATGAGGATGTAAAAAAAATCATTGATGCTTTTCCAAAGAACGCGCATCCAATGGGAATATTATCATCCCTAACGAGTGCATTGGTGGCATTTAATCCATCTTCAGTTAATGTAGATTCTGAAGAGGAAATGTACAGAGCAATCGTAAAAATTATGGGAAAATTCCCAGTTTTAGTTGCATGGGCTATGCGTAAAATTGAAGGGCTACCTTTAAACTATGGCTCTAATTCACTAGGATACATTGAGAATGTTATGAAAATGATGTTTGAAAAGCCAAATGAAGAATTTGAAATCAATCCAATTATTAAATCGGCTTTAGATAAATTATTAATTTTACATGCAGATCACGAACAAAATTGTTCTACGTCTACAGTTAGAGTTGTAGGTTCGTCACATGCTGGTTTGTTTGCATCTATTTCTGCAGGGATCTCTGCTTTATGGGGGCCATTACATGGAGGTGCTAATCAAGCAGTTTTAGAAATGTTAGAGTCTATAAAAGCCGATGGAGGGGATACTAAAAAGTATATGGCCAAAGCGAAAGATAAAAATGATCCATTCCGTTTAATGGGATTTGGGCACAGAGTATATAAAAACTTTGACCCCAGAGCAAAAATTATTAAGGAAGCAGCAGACGAAGTTTTAAACGATTTAGGGATTAATGATCCGATATTAGACATCGCCAGAGCGTTAGAGCAAGAAGCCCTAAGTGATCCTTATTTTGTTGAAAGAAAGTTGTATCCTAATGTCGATTTTTACTCAGGTATTATATACAGAGCGATGGGGATTCCTGTAGAGATGTTTACGGTAATGTTTGCTCTAGGTCGTCTTCCTGGATGGATAGCACAGTGGAAAGAAATGAGATTGCGTAAGGAGCCAATTGGTCGTCCACGTCAAATTTATATTGGTGAAAATTATAGAGAATTTATCCCAATAGGGAAAAGATAAATTATAGTATATTTCAAAACAAAAAGCTTCATATTTCATGAAGCTTTTTTTACCTCTTTTATATGTTAAGATTAAATATAAATAATGAAACTTCAAGATTAAGAGCGGTAATTTTAGGAATTGCCAAAAGCAATGGAGGGATTCCTAAGTTAGAGGATTGCTATGATCCTAAAAGTATAGATCATGTTTTGGCAGGTTCCTACCCAAAAGAGCAAGACATGGTTTCAGAGATGGAGGCTGTTGTTCAAGTTTTTAAAAAGTATGATGTTCAGGTTTTTAGGCCAGAGGTAATCGAAGATTACAATCAAATATTTTCTAGAGACATTGCTTTTGTAATTGAAGACACTTTTATTGAAGCGAACATACTTCCTGACAGGGAAAGAGAATACAAAGCGATAGAAAAGGTAATCTCACAAATAAATCCAAAAAAAATAGTCATTCTACCCAAAGAATGTCATGTAGAAGGAGGCGATGTTGTTCCGTGGAATGAGCATCTATTTGTAGGAACATATTCTGGAAGAGATTACGCAGATTATATTACTGCTCGAACAAATATTGATGCTGTAATAGCCTTACAAGAACTATTTCCGCATAAAAAAGTAAAGTCCTTTGAGTTAAGAAAATCAAATACAAATGCAACTGAGAATGCCTTGCATCTAGACTGTTGTTTTCAACCAATTGGAACAAATAAAGCAATTCTTCACAAAAACGGTTTTTTAGTTGAAAGCGAATACGAATGGTTGGTCAATTTTTTTGGCAAAGAAAATATTTTTGAAATAACGAAAGAAGAAATGTACAATATGAATAGTAATGTTTTTTCTATTTCTGAAGAAATCATTATTTCAGAAAAAAACTTTACCCGTTTAAATTGTTGGCTAAGAGAAAATGGTTTTACAGTTGAAGAAGTTCCCTATGCTGAAATTGCCAAACAAGAAGGTTTATTAAGATGTTCTACGTTGCCTTTAATTAGAGATTAGTTGTTTGAATTTTTTTAAGGGAGCTCCTTAGTGATCGAGTATACTTTTTCACAAAAAAAAACGAGCATCAAGCTCGTTTTTGTATAAAATCATAAACATCTTTTATTTATTCTGTTTTAATTTTAGTGAGGTATTTTTGAAAACGCTTTCCATAATCAGATTTCTTTACTTTACTTGAGAGAGAATTACTTAGGGTATCTAGCATTTTTAAACTAGCATTATACATTTCAGTTAGCCCAAGATAAGGAGCTACTTCTGAGTCTGCATTTGAAATTGCAAAGTTAGTTGTAAATAGCACTTTTCTTTTAATTAATTTGTTGTAATCATTTTCTAATTCGGTAATTAATTTTGAATCCTTTGCTTTTTTTGCATCAAAATCTTCTTTTATCAATTCCAAACGCTTGTTTTGAAACTTCTTTTTAATCGTATTGTATTTGTCTAAAATTTCTTGATTTTTAGAGCCAATAATTTCTGGATTATAACCAAATTGATCAAGCTTGTCATTGATCGTGATGGTTCCTTCTTCCCCAAAAAATAAAATTCTTTTGTTTGTCGTATTCCCATCAAAAGTTAAATAATACAATACAGGGGATATTACATTATCAGTCAAACTAAATCGATCATTTCCTAATAAGTCAATTGAATCCACAGAAATTAAAAGAGAATCTTTCATCTTTTGAAGATATAGGGTGCCTTTTTTAAGTCCTTTGATTTGCCCTTGAACTAGCATGTTTGTCTCTTTTTCTGAAGAACAAGCTGTTATTAAAATTGATACTATTAAAAGAATAATAATTTTTTTCATGTGTAAAAGTTTGTGGTCGCTAATATCTTCAATTTTATTTAAAATGTCGCAGATAATTCCATTAAAATAGTACATAAAATAGCTCCGACTGTTCCTATTGCGTATCCAAAAACTGCAAGTAAAACACCAACTGTAGCTAAAGAGGGATGAAAAGCTTGAGCGACAATGGGTGCAGAGGCTGCGCCGCCAACATTTGCTTGACTACCTAGGGCTAGAAAGAAATAAGGAGCTTTTATTATTTTAGCAACAATGATCAATAGTATTGCATGAATACTTATCCATACAAAACCTATGACCATCAAACCAGGGTTTTCAAAAGCTTGATTTAAATCCATTTTCATACCAATAGTAGCAACTAAAATATAGATGAAAATACTCCCTAATTTACTAGCACCTGCACCTTCATAATTTTTTGCTTTTGTATAGGATAAAAGAATCGCGATGATGGTAGAAATGCTAATCAACCAAAAGAAACTAGAACCTAAAAAGGAAAATACATTTCGCAAGGTCTGAGAATTAATAGCGGCTACTATTTCCGAAAAAAACAGGCTCAAATATTTTGCTGAAAAATGTCCAAAACCAACAGTTCCAAAAGCGATTGCAAGCATGATCATAAAATCGGATAACGTCGGGTTTTTCTTTACTTTTTGAGTAAAAGAGATTACTTTATCTTTTAGTTCTTCAATAGCAATTGTGTCGGCCTTTAACCACTTATTTATTGTGTCTTTTTTACCAATTCCTATCAGTAAAATAGCCATCCAAACATTGGCAACTACAATATCTACAATGACCATTCCACCGTATTTTGCAGGATTGTATTTGTAAATTTCTAGCATGGCTGTTTGATTTGCTCCACCTCCAATCCAGCTTCCAGCTAGGGTAGAAAGCCCTCTCCAAACAGCATCGAAATCTGAGCCACCCACTGTTTCTGGTGAAAAAAATGAAATCAATAAAATGGCAATTGGTCCTCCAATGACAATTCCAATAGTTCCCGTGAAAAACATAATTAATGCTTTTGAACCTAGATTGAAAATCGCCTTTAAATCGATGCTTAAAGTCATTAAAACGAGTGCTGCAGGGAGTAGAAATCGACTAGCAACATAATACAATTGAGAAGCATGAGATATAATCTCACCGTCAGGATTTGTTGTTTTCCACGCTGGTGAAATCAGACCTGTAGTGGTAAATATTGCGGGTATAAAATAGGCCATAAATAATCCAGGAACAATTTTATAAAATCGATGCCAGAATCCATTAGTTTTAGATTCTGTATAGAAAACAACCCCCAAAGAGCTCATTAAAATTCCAAATACAATCGCATCATTCGTGAATATTGGTTCCATTTATTTTGTTTTTTTATGATGATTGGTATTTAAGACAATGCCTAATTGTAATCTGTTAAATCCGATATTTTGTAATTTCTGATAAAAATATCCTGCTTTGAATTTAACAGCATTGTTTAGTTTGTATAGGAACCCAGCGCCAGTCCAATTTTGGGAAATTAAATCGCCTTTAAAATTAAAAAATATTTCGTTAAACACGTACATGTTCCACTTTTCTGAAAGTGGGTATGCTGCGTTGATATCGTATCGTAACCAGTTTTCAGTAGATTTAATAGCATTTTTTTCTATGAAGCGATGTTCAAAACGAAAACGATGTTTTAATTTAAAATCTCCGAGTTTGTAATTTACATTAATGTCTTCATACAATCTAAATTCGGTTAGTAGTTCGGATGGGCTTTGATACGCTGTATCTGCATCTGCATAACTAATACCTGCTGTGAAATTTACTTTTGAATTTAGCTTATAATTTACACCGAGTCTGTAAATTGATTGTTGAAATTCATTGGTCAACTCAAAATAACGAAAATGAGCCATTGTTTTTAGAGCAAATTTTTCTGAAAGTTTGTGTGAACCGTTGTACATAAACCAAGACCCCAATTTGTCTTCAGCAGTATTTTGGGCCTTACTATTTAAAGAAAAAAGAATGAAACACACTAACAATATTAATTCTTTCATATGTAATTAAAGAATGGATTATTAACTTAATTGTGCTAAAATAATTTTTTTTTTAACAAATACCTTTCTTTGATTACAACTTATTTATACATTCGCTTTGAATTAATAATGTTATTTATAGATGAATGTTAAGTTTTTTTTAGTGATTTCTTTTCTTTTCTTTTCAAAAGCATCAGAAAAAGAGTCCATATTTTGGGGTAAAAATGGTCATAGAGCTACAGGTGAAATAGCAGAAAAATATTTAAATAAAAGAACCAAAAAGAGAATTAATAAAATTTTAAATGGTCAAAGTTTAGCTTTTGTTTCTACCTATGCCGATGAGATAAAATCAGACAGAAATTATAATAAGTATTATTCTTGGCACTATATCAATATGGATCTGGATGAGACTTATGCTTCTGCAGAAAAAAATCCAAAAGGAGACTTAGTTACAGGAATTCAAACCTGTGTTGCCGTTCTTAAAGATAAAAATAGCACTTTAAAAGATAAAAAATTTCATCTAAAAATGTTAGTTCATTTTTTAGGTGATTTACACCAACCTTTGCATATTGGTAGAAGAGAGGATA
>JABAZI010000032.1:45920-48081 GCA_018608545.1 Polaribacter sp. | reverse complement strand
GTTCATTTTTTAGGTGATTTACACCAACCTTTGCATATTGGTAGAAGAGAGGATAAGGGTGGTAATAATATTCAACTTAAATGGTTTGGGAGTAAAACGAACTTACATCATGTTTGGGATCATTCTTTGATTGATGATTGGGGGATGAGTTATTTAGAGCTAGCTAATAATGCTAGAAGTTTATCTAAAAAACAAATATTAGCAATAGAAAAAGGTACATTGATTGATTGGGTAAATGAAGTTCATGAGCTTACTAACGACGTTTATAATTCTGTTGAATCAGGTCAAAATTTACGATATCGATATTCTTATGAGCATTTCGGAATTGTGAGAACTCAATTACAAAAAGGGGGTATTCGTCTGGCTAAAATTTTGAACGAAATTTTCGGTTAATACTGCTTTAAAGTTGTGTAAGAATTTTTATAAAAGGGGTCTTTTTCAAATAATAGATCTTTTAAAGCTGTTTTAAATGCTTAAAATCATTTATTATTCAGTGTTCTCATTTCTGATGTTTTCATGTAAATAAAAAGAGGTTGAGAATGTGTTTATCCAGGTAACCTCTCTGAAATCCTATGCTTATAATGAGTTAAAACCTTTGTTAGAAAAAAAAGATGATAAAACGTATGTCATTGATTTTGGACAACTTTTTGTGCTTCTTGTGTTAAAGAGTTCCCAGTAGTTATTTATAGAATCAATTTTTTTGAGAGGAAAAATAGCACTAATACCAGCGTTTCTTTTTCTTTTTGGAGGCTTCAGATTTTCTCCCTTTTTTATGTTTGCTGATGGTGTTGGGTTGCTTCTTCTTATGAGTTGGTTTAGAAATAGGATATGGATGGTCGTCAATGACTTTAATAGTCTTTTCAATCAACCCTTCAATAATTTTAATATACCCATTTTCATCCGGAGAGCAGAAAGAAAAGGCAATACCAGATTTTCCTGCCCTACCAGTTCTACCTATTCTGTGTATATATGTTTCAGGAATGTTTGGAATGTCAAAATTAATAATGGCATCTACATTGATAATGTCAATTCCACGCGCAGCTACATCTGTTGCGATCAGAATAGTTGCTTTTTGATTTTTAAAATCCTCAATAGCTTTATTTCGGATACTTTGAGTTTTATCACCATGAATACTTGTTACTTTGTACCCATTTTTTAGTAAACTTTCTTCGAGTTTATCTACTCCAAATTTTGTACGCCTAAAAATAATTATTTTTCCATTTATGGTATTTCTTAACAGATGCAAACACAAATCTGTTTTGTTCTTTTTTGGAAGATAGTACAATAGTTGTCCGATATTTTTTGCAGTAGTATCTTCAGGGTTTATTTCAACCTTTACTGGGTTTTTGAGAGTAGTTTTGGCTAGTTCATTAATTTTTTCTGGAATCGTTGCTGAAAAAAGTAAGGTTTGCTTTTTTTTAGGACACCAAGCCTCTATTTTTTTTACGTCGTTTATAAATCCCATGTCCAACATTAAATCGGCTTCGTCTAGTACAAAAATCTCAATAGCGCTTAAGTCGATATTCCCCTGTAATTGAAGGTCAATTAACCTTCCTGGAGTTGCAATTAAGATGTCTATTCCTTCTGCTAACAGTTCTTTTTGGGGTGCTAGTGAAACACCTCCAAAAACAGCTGTTGTAGCTAGGTTTGTGTATTTGCTGTAGTTGGTAAACTTTTCTAGAATTTGAATTGCTAATTCACGAGTTGGAGTAATGATTACTGATTTAATCTTTTTTACGCTCTTTTCTTCGGATGCTTTTTCAGATAATAGCTGAATAATAGGTAAGGCAAAAGCGGCGGTTTTACCAGTACCTGTTTGTGCAGAAACGATGACATTCTCTTTAGCTAAAACCAAAGGAATTGCTTTTTGTTGAACCAAAGTAGCTGTATGAAATCGCTCTTCAGCAACTGCCTTTAATATTGATTTATCTAAAGAAAATTCAGCAAACTTCATGTGTTGTTTTTAGTGTAAAGGTAGTTTAAAAGTATGGATGGTTTTTTGTCAATTTTAGATTTTGATGACTTCGCTGATGCTACTTATTTTTTAGAAAAATAACAACGGTTCCCTTGCTTACAATCTTTCTTCAATCCAACGTTTAAAACTAAAAAAGTTTTGAGGAGCAACTCCATGACCTACAGGGTATTCTGAGTAGGTGTTTTG
>JABAZI010000032.1:3371-45820 GCA_018608545.1 Polaribacter sp. | reverse complement strand
AAAAGTTTTGAGGAGCAACTCCATGACCTACAGGGTATTCTGAGTAGGTGTTTTGAAGCTTTAAATTATCTAGAAAAGGTTTGCTATTTCTAGCCCATTCTACCGGTAAAACCTGATCTACAGATCCATGAGAACAATAATAGTCAGTTCTAATTTCTTTTGAAATAGTAGCGGGTAATAAGTCGGTATTTATATAACCACTTAATGCAATTACGTTTTGTACCTTGTTCGGATAGAAAAAACTCAAAGAGTAGCTTAAAATTGCACCCTGACTAAAACCTAATAAAAATGTTTGCGCTGTATCTGTCTTGTATTTTTCTTTTATTAGATCAATAAAAACGGCTATTTTATCAATAGACTCTTTCGCTTGTTTTAAATCTGAAAATTTACCATTTATGCGATCAAAATTTATATCATACCAGGCATAACTTCCAGGCTGCATGTTTATAGGAGCTTGAGCGCTTATAATTAAAAATTGATCGGGTAGTTCCTCTGAAAATGAAAAGAGATCTTGTTCATTGCTTCCGTAACCATGTAATAAAATTAGTAAGGGAGGGTTTTCGACTTCTTTTTTTGGTATTCTTACCAGGTAATTTAAATCGCTCATTGTGATGCTACCTTTAACGTAGTAATTAAATATTTTTAAACCATTCTTGAAATTGATCTCCAAAAAATGGTATTCTTTTTTCTTGCCCTTTAATGGCTCCTAAAACTCCAATGATTCTAAAAACAAACAAGATAAATGCGATTAGTACCCCAGTATTATTTCCTAAATAATCGGTAATAACGTATTGATTTAATAAACCAAAAATTCCCAATCCAATCATTTGTCTTATGTGAAAAGCAGCAAAAGAATTTTTTTTACCACGATGAATCACAAGCGCTACGATAGTTCCAACAATCGTAATATGACTGATGATGGCTGTTGTTTTACCTTCTTGTATTGTTTGATAATTCAAGTTGTATTGTTATAAGATTAGTTGATTGTTAGAGAAAATTCCGTATGCTTTTCCTTTTAATTTTTTATTTAAAAAAGGACTGTTTTTTGATGTTGATAAAATATGTTCCTTTGTAAAGGTATATTCGTTTTCGGGGTTAAATAGCGTAATTTCAGCAATATTTTTTTCCTGAATTGAATGATTTTCTATCCCAAAAACAGCTTTTGGATTGCATGTGATGTTTTGTATGAAGTCTTCCAGTGTTAAAACAGAATTGATAGCTCCAAAAGCACTCTCTAAGCCTATTGCTCCTGCTTTTGCTTCGCTAAATTCTACATTCTTATGTTCTATATCTATGGGATTGTGATCTGAGGTAATTAGGTCTATTACTCCAGATTTAATTCCTTTTTGAAGGTCTTTTACATCCGTTTTGGTTCTCAACGGAGGATTTACTTTAAAGTGACTGTCAAAGCCATGTAGTTCGTCATCAGACAAGGTTAAATGATGCACAGAAACACTACAGCTAACTTGAAGTCCTTTCTTTTTTGCCTCTTTGATTAACGCGACAGATTTGCCTGTTGTAATTGTTGGAATGTGCAATTTTCCTCCAGTATATTCTAGTAAAAATAAATCCCTTGCAATTTGAATATGTTCAGCCAAACTAGGATCTCCTTTGAGACCTAATTTTGTACTGTTTATCCCTTCGTTTGCCGTTCCTTCTCCAGCAATTGACGTGTTCTTAGGGAAACTATAGATTAAGCCATTAAAATTTTGAGCATATAAAAGGGCAATTTTCATTAAATTATCATTGGTAATTGGCGAATTGTAGTCACCAAATGCGATCGCCCCAGATTGTTGCATGTCATACAATTCTGCCATTTCTAATCCCTTACTCTCTTGGGTTAAAGCTCCAATAGGATAAAGATTTGTAGCAAACCCTTTCGATTTGTTTCGTAAAAATTCAACAGCAGATTTGTGATCAATGATTGGATTTGTGTTGGCGTTGACCGCTACAGAAGTGAAACCACTTTTTGCTGCAACAGTTAACCCGTTTTTAATGGTTTCTCTTTCTTCGTAACCAGGTTCTCCTAAGGAAACACTTGAATCAAACCAGCCACAAGAGACATGTAAATTTTCTAATTCTATAACTTGATAGTGCTTGCTGTTTTTGATAGAATCCGAAATTTTTTCAATAATTCCGTTGGTAATTAAAATGTCTTTTTTTTGATTGTGAAATGGGCTAGAATTATCAATAATCGTCGCCGATTTTAAAAGCGTATTCATGGTTTGTAGAATTTCAGAATTAAAATTTCTAGCAACAAAGATACAATTGCCATCGTTAAAAACCATTTCCAAAGCCAATGAACTTTATTTTTTTTGTTAGTTTCTTCAAAAACTTCTGAAATGGATCCAGAAATAATTCCTTTTTTACTGACCTGTTTTAGTTCATTTAAGTTCATGAAGTTCAGAGAACTTTCCTCTTTTGGGTAATTAAAAGCCAGTGTCACAATGGTGTCGTTATCTTTTAAAACGTGATAGAAGCCTGCTTTTAAGTGTTCCTCGTTTGTAGTTACACGAACTTTATTTTGAAACTTTAATTGAGGAGGGATAAAAGATGCTCCTGCATTCGAAATTGTCAAGACTTGCTCTTTTTTTGTGCTTGTTTCTATGTCAATTTTATATTTGGTGCTTAGTCTGTAAAATAATTGACTATTTTTAAAACTTAATTTTCCGAAATTATAGAAAATAGGAACAACTAAAGGAGAATTAATAAAATTACTATTATTTTTTTTCAAAGATGCTGAAACCCAATAAACAGCCCTTTTTTTATTTTTAATTTGAGCAATAAAAGAAGTGTTGTTTTCAAAAAGAACAATATTAGTGGCCTTCTCTGAATAAAAAGGGAAATAACTTTGCACTGTTGGATATTGAAAATTAGTTACTTCTTTTGAAAATACGTTTTTAAATAATGGATGCTCAAAGTTGATGTTTGTAATTTTAAGCGGATTATTTCTTAGCGCATCAATTTTTCCAACTCCCAATGCTTTTAGTAAATCATTGTACGAGTTTATAGTTGATTTTTTATTCGGAATAATTAGTAAACTTCCTCCATTATCAGAAAATTCTAGCATTTTTTTTATGAGAACCTTTGGAATGTTTTCAATTTCATTTAATACAATTAATTGTTGTTTTGGTATCGAATTATAATCTGCATTTTGAACAGTTGATTGGAGGAAATTAAACTCTTTATTATTGTATATTTTAGTCAGGAAATTTGCATTTTTTCCGATCGATAAAACATTGATTTTTTGGTCTTTTTTAATTGTAAAAAAAAGTGTATCATCGAAGGGGTATGCATCGCTAAAATTACTTGTAATTTTTCCTTTTAATTCTTTCTGATTTTTAATTTTAAATTTAATTTTTTTGTATGTATTTTTTTTAAATGAGGAGGAGCGTTTACTTATTAATTTTGATTTGTTGTAAATAGCTATAGGAACATTCTTTTTTGCGTTTCCTTGATTTCTTACGATAACATTTAGGGTGCAATTAACCGTATTTGAATCGCTGATAAAAACACTGTCAATAGAAATATTGTCTTTTATAGAAGGATTTAGTTTTACTGCAGAAAAAAGCGGTGTTACATTTGTAAACTTGTTTTTGTAAATATTCTGAAAATCAGAGATTAATATTATTTTATCTAAACCTTTAGTTTTATTTTTTATTTTGGTTTCAAACTTTAATAAAACCGTAGAGATGTCAATTTTTTTTACAGTATTTTTTACTTTCAATAGAATTTTTTTCAATTCATTTTTTGTTTTTTTTGGGTAAAAATTTGAATTTGTTAGCAGAGAATACTGGTCTTCATTGGAAGCGTTTTTTATGATTTCTTGGACTGAAACTTGAAGTAAGTTCCCTTTTTTTCCTTCCGTATTTGTGCTCAATGAATTGTCTAAATAAATATAATTATGTTGTTTTAATGTGGCTTTTTTGCTGCTTATATATGGTTGAGAAAAGGTTAGTATGATGGTGGAAAATAAGAGTAATCTTGTCGCTAAAATTAGCCATTTTTTGATGCGAGAACTTTTGCGTGTCTGTTGCGCTATTTTATACAAAAAAGAGACATTTGTAAATGGTGTTTTTACAAATTTTTGTAATTGAAATAAATGCACTAAAATTGGAATAATTAACAGTGTCAATAAGTATAATATTTCCGGAGTTTTAAAATGCATTTTTTGTTTTTAGAAGACTAATTTATTATAAAATTCTTTGTTATAAGAAGGTTGTTAATTCGCTATTAAAACTTTTCAAAAACACCCAAGCCAAATAATGCAAAATCGTACTTTACAGGATCCTCATGGTCTAGTTTTCTTAAGTTAGTATCTAATTCAGTAACTGCTTTCCAATCATTTTGTTTTCTGGAAAGTAGTGCTAGTTTTCGAGCAACATTTCCAGAATGCACATCCAAAGGGCAAGAAAGGTTTGCTGCATTGTGAGTTTTCCATATTCCAAAATCGACTCCAGTTTGATCATTTCTTACCATCCAGCGTAAAAACATATTTATTCTTTTCGCAGCAGAGTTTTTTAATGGATCTGAAATGTGCTTTTTTGTTCTCTGTAGATGTGGAATTTCAAAAAATATTTTTTTTAAGTTGTGTATTGCTTCTATATATGTTGTTCTTTCTCCGATGATTGCTAAGGTTTTTTCTAATCCTTGATGTTTCTTATAGATGTGCTTTAATGATTTTATAA
Organism: Polaribacter sp.; assembly: GCA_018608545.1. Lineage (GTDB taxonomy): Bacteria > Bacteroidota > Bacteroidia > Flavobacteriales > Flavobacteriaceae > Polaribacter. Next base: position 41,132 of record JABAZI010000032.1, on the reverse strand, counting down.
ATTGGTACAAGTCCTCTGAATTAAATGTCCTATGAACAAAATTTTTAAAAGGTTTTAAATCACTCTTTTGATGGTTTATGATAAAGTCATAGGGAGCATTGTCTAATAATTCCATCATTTTGAGAGCGTTTTTGATAATCATTTTTCTATTACCCCATGAAATGATTGCTGTTAAAAAACCTGAGATTTCAACATCTTCTTTTTTAGAAAATAAATGAGGAATTTGTATGGGGTCGCTCTCTATGAAGCTTGGATTGTTATAGAGCATTACTTTCTCGTCTAAAAACTCTTTGAGTTCTCTTTGATCCATACAACTAGATTTTTGCTACAATTTTCCCATCGTTCATTGTCAATTTTCTATCAGCCATGTTTGCTAATTCTTCGTTATGAGTAACTATAATAAAGGTTTGATTTAGTTTGTCTCTTAATTCAAAAAATAATTTGTGCAACTGTTTTGCAGCAGTACTGTCTAAATTTCCACTAGGCTCATCCGCCAAAATAATAGAAGGGTTGTTGATCAGTGCTCTAGCCACTGCCACTCTTTGTTGTTCGCCACCGGAGAGTTCATTCGGTTTGTGATTTAATCGGTCGGATAGCCCGAGTAACTCCAATAATTCTTTTGCTCTTATTTCTGTTTCTTTTTTTGATTTGTTTCCGATAAATGCCGGAATACATACGTTTTCTAATGCAGTAAATTCAGGTAATAATTGGTGAAATTGAAAAATAAAACCGATGTGTTTGTTTCTAAATTCAGAGATTTCTTTATCTGATAAATTTTTCAATGATATTGTATTGATACTCAATTCAAATTCCTCTTGAGTAGTTGGTTTGTCCAGCGTTCCTAGAATTTGTAAAAGTGTTGTTTTTCCTGCTCCAGAGGGACCAACAATAGCAACAATCTCTCCTTTATTTACGTGTAGGTTGACACCTCTTAAAACCGCTGTATTCCCGAAATATTTGTGAATATTTTTACCTAAAACCATATCTAGAACTTTACAACGAATGTATAAAAAAGAAATTATAAAAAACAGCTTGGTTTCGCCATATTTATATTTTTGACTGTGGGATGGAATTTATTAAATTAGTTTTTTTAAAAAATTGATATTAAATGCATGTTTTAGCGAAAATAATCCAATTTTGAGATTTAGTTGGTCGATATCAGTGTGTATTTATCAAATAAATATTTATTGAGAATTGTCAGTATTTTTTTAATGAAAACTATGCAAGGTTTTATATATGAATTTGTATTTTTGTTTCCGTTTATAAATACCTACAAATGAATTTACACGAATATCAAGGAAAAGAAATATTAAACAGTTTTGGAGTTAGAATTCAAAGAGGAATTGTAGCAAGTACTCCTGCAGAAGCAGTTGAGGCTGCTAAAAAACTAACGGAAGAAACCGGTACAGGTTGGCATGTAATAAAAGCTCAAGTTCACGCAGGTGGACGTGGAAAAGGGGGGGGAGTTAAGTTGGCTAAAAATTTAGATCAGGTAAAAAGTATTGCTGATGATATTTTAGGAATGATGTTGATTACGCCTCAAACCTCTGCAGAAGGAAAATTAGTAAATCAAGTTTTAATTTGCGAAGATGTGTATTATCCTGGTGACGAAGAACCAGACGAATATTATATGTCTGTATTGTTAAACAGAGCAACTGGTAAGAACATGATCATGTATTCTACTGAAGGAGGAATGGATATTGAGACTGTTGCTGAAGAAACACCTCATTTGATCTTTTCAGAAGAAATTGATCCTTTACTTGGAATCATGCCTTTTCAGGCACGTAAAGTGGCTTTCAATTTAGGTCTTTCAGGGGTCGCTTTTAAAGAAATGACAAAGTTTGTGAGTGCATTATATACCTCCTATATAAAATCGGATGCTGCCATGTTTGAAATCAATCCTGTATTAAAAACATCAGATGCTAAAATTATGGCTGTCGATGCTAAAGTTTCCTTAGATGAAAATGCATTATACAGACACAAAGATTATGCAGAAATGCGTGATTTACGAGAAGAAAATCAGATTGAAGTGGAAGCAAAAGCTGCCGGTCTAAATTATGTTGATTTAGATGGTAATGTTGGATGTATGGTAAACGGTGCTGGTTTAGCAATGGGAACGATGGATTTAATTAAAGAGTCTGGTGGAGAGCCTGCAAACTTTTTAGATGTTGGGGGTACAGCAGATGCTCAAAGAGTTGAAACTGCATTTGGTATTATTTTAAAAGATCCTAACGTAAAAGCAATTTTAGTAAATATTTTTGGTGGTATTGTTCGTTGTGATAGAGTAGCACAAGGTGTTGTAGATGCCTATAAAAATATGGGTGATAAAATTACGGTGCCTATTATTTGTAGATTACAAGGGACCAATGCTAAAGAAGCAAAAGAGTTAATAGATACTTCCGGAATGGAAATTATTTCTGCTACAGAATTTCAAGAAGCTGCTAACAAAGTACAAGAAGTTTTAGCACTTTCTTAAACTAGCTAAAAAAATAAAAAAAAGCCTCACATTATGTGGGGCTTTTTTATTGTAAGTTAATAAGTGTAAACCTCGGATTATTTTATAATTTATCTTTAAGGTTTGCAATTTCATCACGTAATTTAGCGGCAACAATAAAGTCTAACTCCTTTGCAGCAATTTCCATTAGCTTTCGTTTATCTCTAATTCGTTTTTCTATTTCTTCTTTTGGTAAATATTGAAGATCTTGTTCTGCTGCCTTTTGTATCGCATTGTCATAATGATAGCTAGAGACTGCAGATTTAGAGAGGGTGTCATCAATTTTTTTATTTATTTGTGTAGGGATTATATCGTGTTTTGTGTTGTAAGCTATTTGTTTTTCTCTTCTTCGATCTGTTTCATCAATCGTTTTTTGCATACTGTTGGTTATCTTATCAGCATATAAAATGGCCAAACCATTAATGTTTCTTGCTGCTCTACCTACAGTTTGAGTAATTGATCTATGACTTCTTAAGAAGCCTTCTTTGTCAGCATCTAATATGGCAACCAGAGAAACTTCAGGTAAATCCAATCCCTCTCTTAAAAGGTTTACACCTATTAATACATCAAACAATCCCTTGCGAAGATCTTGCATGATTTCAACTCGTTCCAAGGTATCTACGTCAGAATGAATATATCTACATCGAATGGCAACTCTTGTTAGATACTTTGTCAGCTCTTCTGCCATTCTTTTCGTTAGAGTTGTTACAAGTGTTCGTTCGTCTTTCTCAACTCGAATCTGAATTTCTTCAATCAAATCATCAATCTGATTTAGACTTGGTCTGATCTCTATAATTGGATCTAACAACCCTGTTGGTCTAATTACTTGTTCTACAAAAATTCCTTCTGTTTTTTGTAATTCGTAATCTGCAGGAGTTGCACTTACAAAAATAGTTTGATTTTGTATCGCTTCAAATTCCTCAAACTTCAAAGGACGATTATCCATTGCAGCTGGTAATCGAAAGCCATATTCTACAAGATTTTCTTTTCTACTTCTATCTCCACCATACATAGCGTGAGTTTGAGGAACAGTTACATGGCTTTCATCAATAATCATTAAATAGTCGTCAGGAAAGTAATCCAACAGACAGAAAGGCCTAGTTCCTGGTTCTCTTCCATCTAAATATCTAGAATAGTTTTCAATTCCTGAACAGTATCCTAATTCTCTAATCATTTCTAGATCGAATTCTGTGCGTTCTTTTAAACGTTTTGCCTCTAGATGTTTTCCAATTTCATTAAAATAGTCCACTTGTTTCACCATATCTTCCTGAATTTGATGAATCGCATTTTGTAAAACATCAGGAGAGGTTACAAATAGGTTTGCTGGATAAATAGTAAGTTCTTGAAAACTTTCTATAATGGCATTGCTCTCTAGATCAAATGATTCGATCTCTTCAATTTCATCTCCAAAAAAATGGATTCTGTACCCATGATCCCCATATGATGGATAAATAGTGACCACATCACCCTTTACCTTAAAGGTTCCGCTTTTTATTTCGTGTTCCGTTCTAGAATACAAACTTGTTACCAATAAATGTAAAAATTTTGTTCTAGAAATTTGTTGATCAACTTTTACGGGAATTACATTTTTCTTAAACTCTGTTGGATTACCAATTCCGTACAAACAAGAAACAGATGCAATCACTAATACATCTCTCCGTCCAGAGAGTAAAGATGAGGTGGTGCTCAAACGCAAACGTTCTATGTCGTCATTTATGGATAGGTCTTTTTCAATATACGTTCCGGTTACCGGAATGTATGCTTCTGGTTGGTAGTAGTCATAATAGGAAACAAAATATTCGACTGCATTTTCAGGAAAAAATTGTTTGAATTCAGAATATAATTGAGCAGCTAAAGTTTTATTATGTGCTAAGACAAGTGTTGGCTTTTTTACTTCTTTTACAACATTAGCCACCGTAAAAGTTTTTCCCGAACCCGTTACGCCCAATAAGGTTTGAAATTTTTCTCCCGCTATGATATTCTGAGTGAGTTCTTTTATTGCTTCGGGTTGATCTCCAGTGGGAGAAAATTCTGATACCAATTTAAATTCCATTTTGTAAAAATACGAATACTTTGAAAAAAAAGATTCTTAAATATTATAAATACATCCTTGGATTTATTTTCCTTGGTAAATAAAAGCATATTTAGTAAATTTGCCATATGATTAAAGAGGTATTTAGTATTCAAACCTCATGAGTTCAATAAAAATAAGGGTAAAATTAAAAGTTTGATTATGGGTGACATTTCAAAAGACATCAATTCTAAATTTAAAAGCAGTAAATTAAAAGCATTGATCAACATTAAGTACACTTCAAATTGGTTGAATAGTCGAGAGAATGATTTTTTTAAACCTTATGGGATTTCCCCACAACAATATAATATTCTAAGAATTTTACGAGGAGCAAAAGATAAAATAAAGGTGCAGCTTGTAAAAGATAGAATGGTTGAACGAGCCCCAAATGCAACGCGTTTAATGGATAAATTATGTGATAAAAATCTTATAGAAAGAGAACGTTGTGAGCAAGATAGAAGAGTTGTTTATGTGAAAATAGCCAAAGAAGGTTTGCTGCTTCTGTCAAGGATAGACAAATCGGAAAACCTAAAATTTCTAGAAAAAATTACAAAAGAAGAAGCGGAAATTTTGAGTGATATTTTAGATAAAATAAGATAAAAAAAACGGCTAAATTTATGAATATTTCAAAGCTAATATAGACATGAAAATCAATAAAAGTATACAATACAAAGGAACGAGTCCTCTTGTAAACATGGGGCCTATAAGGTTGCGACAACCCCTACCTATTGAAGGATTAGAGAATGTAGATCCATTTTTATTATTACATCATTATGGTCCTTATGAAATTTCAGAATTTAACAACCCTTTTGATCTAGGCCCTCATCCTCATAGAGGTTTTGAGCCAATAACATTGTTGTTTAAAGGAGCACAATTTCACAGAGATTCATTGGGTAATGAAATGATTGTCAAAGCTGGAGGAGTTCAATGGACGACCGCTGGTCGTGGAATTATTCATGCAGAAGCACCTACCAAAGAATTTGTTAAAAAAGGAGGGACGTTAGAGGGTATTCAGTTGTGGTTAAATTTACCTGCGAAAGATAAAATGATGGCCCCTAATTACCAGCACCTAGAGCATGCACAAATTCCAAAAGTGTATTCAAACGATAAAAAAGTACAACTCAATATCATTGCAGGAAAACAGCAACACGAATCAGGTTTGATTCAAACACAAACCGATGTAAACGTTTTTACTGCAAAAGCCAGCAAGGGAGGAAAGATTGAGATTCAAATTTCAGAAAGTCACCAATCTTTAATTTATCTTTTAGAGGGGGAGGTTCTTGTTAATGCTTCTGAAATTTTAAAGAAAGGTGCGCATCAAATGATTACTTTTAATCACGACGGAAACACCATTGAATTTGAAGCAAAAAAAGAAAGCGTTATTTTAATACTATCAGGAATCCCTATCAAAGAAAAAGTGACGCAATACGGACCCTTTGTTATGAACACACAAACAGAAATTTTGGAAGCGATGCGTGATTACCAGCAGGGTAAAATGGGGTATTTGTATTAAACCATTGTCACAAAGCGGGTGTTGTTCCTTTTTTGTGCTCCACAAACTAAATTTTATTGACGAGTTGGATAACAACGAATGATTTAGAATATTGTATTACATGTTAAAGTGAAAACTCAAGATTCTCATGAATCTTGAGTTTTTTTTTAAAAATAAAACATATATTGCTATTCATTATGCATGCATAATAAATTTAATTCCAAGTTTATGAAATACAAGCACATTTTTGAACCTTTAGATTTAGGTTTTACCATCTTAAAAAATAGAATTTTAATGGGTTCTATGCACACAGGATTAGAGGAAGCAAAAAATGGAATTGATAAAATTGCAACCTATTATGCTGAGAGAGCTAAAGGAGGAGTTGGCTTGATTATTACAGGAGGAATATCTCCAAATATTCAAGGTTGGACTGGGCCTTTTGCAGCAAGAATGTCAACTAAAAAGCATGCAAAGCATCATCAAAAAATCACAAAGGCTGTCCACAAAGAAGGAGGTAAAATATGCATGCAAATCCTACATTCTGGCCGATACGGATACCATCCTTTCAATGTAGCTCCCTCTAATATAAAATCTCCAATAACCCCATTTAAACCATTTAAATTATCACAATCAGGAATTAAAAGAACGATTCGTGATTTTGTAAACTGTGCACAATTATCAAAATTAGCGGGATATGATGGTATCGAAATTATGGGTTCCGAAGGGTATTTGATCAATCAGTTTATTGTGAAAAAAACCAATAAAAGAGCCGATAATTATGGAGGAGATTATGCTAATAGAATGCGTTTGCCAATTGAATTGGTAAAGCAAACAAGAGAGGCCTTGGGTAATGACTTTATCATCATATACAGGTTGTCTATGCTAGATTTGGTAGATCAGGGAAGTTCATGGGAAGAAGTGGTACAATTGGGAAAAGAAATTGAAAAAGCTGGGGCAACGATAATAAATACTGGGATAGGTTGGCATGAATCAAGAATACCAACGATAGCGACCTCTGTTCCAAGAGCAGCTTTTACTTGGGTTACAAAGAAAATGAAAAAAGAATTGTCAATTCCATTGATTACATCTAATAGAATAAATATGCCCGAAACTGCTGAAAAAATATTATCAGAAGGAGATGCCGACATGATATCTATGGCTCGTCCTTTTCTAGCAGACCCAGAATGGGTAAATAAAGCAGCTCAGAATAGAACAGATGAAATAAATACTTGTATTGGGTGTAATCAAGCATGTTTAGATCATGTTTTTGAACAAAAAGTAGCTAGTTGTCTCGTGAACCCAAGAGCTTGCCATGAAACAGAATTCAATTATAATCCAACAGAAAAAAAGAAAAAAATAGCAGTAGTTGGAGCAGGTCCAGCAGGACTAGCAGCTTCAACAATAGCCGCTTCTAGGGGGCATATTGTTACCCTATTTGATGCAGATTCAGAAATTGGGGGTCAATTTAATATTGCAAAACAAATTCCAGGAAAAGAGGAGTTTTATGAAACAGTGCGTTATTTTAAAAAACAAATTGAAATCCACAATGTCTCTTTGCAACTTAACACTAGAGTTTCGGTAGCGGATTTAAAAGCCGCTGATTTTGATGAAATTATTGTGGCCACAGGAATTAAGCCAAGAGAATTAAAAATAAAAGGAATTAATCATCCAAAAGTTTTAAGTTATATCGATGTTTTAAAAGATAAAAAAAATGTTGGAAAACGAGTTGCAGTAATTGGGGCAGGAGGAATTGGATTTGATGTTTCTGAATATCTAACCCACGAGGGTGAATCTACGTCTCAAAATATTGACGCTTGGTTGAAAGAATGGGGGATAGATAAGTCATTAGAGGCCAGAGCTGGAATTGAAGATGTTATACCACAATTTGATCCTTCACCAAGAGCTGTATTTATGTTCAAAAGAAGCAACGGTAAATTTGGAGGAAATCTGGGTAAAACAACAGGATGGATTCATAGATCGACTTTAAAAAAGAAAAAAGTTCAGTTTATAGGAGGTGTTTCTTACACAAAAATAGACGACAAAGGGTTGCATTATACTCAAAACGGAGAGCCTAAAATTTTAGAAGTAGATCACATTGTGATTTGTGCAGGTCAAGTACCTTTCCAAGAATTATACCAACCACTAATTGACGCGGGTCGCAACGTACATGTGATTGGTGGAGCATTTCTTGCTTCAGAATTAGATGCCAAAATAGCCATCAGTCAAGGAGCGAGATTAGCTGCTTCACTATAGTTTTTTAATTCTTGATCAAAAATTTAAGTCAAAATTAGACTGTTGATACAACCATCTAAGCATTCCAATATTTTAATTGGAACTCTTTCTTTGACTCGTTTTTCTTCTTTGAGACAAAAATTAAACCGAGTGACTACATTGCAAGTTTGTTAGAAATTGAGTCTTTAATTCTTGCTGTTTTTTATCGATTACTTTTACTAAATTCATAATTTGACAATACCAAATAAATACCGATATTTGCTACACAAATGAATTAATTACGAATTATGGGAATGAACAAAAATACAGTACTTGCTTGGGCAACTTTAATAATGATATTTGTAGGGTTAGGTTTAATAGCTCTTGGAGCTTTTAGATATAATGACGTTGCTGGATGGGGCTTTGCAGCTGTTGGTGTAGGTTTTTTTGCAATTGCTTGGGTTTTTAATGCATTAAAAGGAAGGGTATAAAAGGCTACATTTTTGGGTAGTAGTTTTACATAAAATAAAAAAAATAGCAGAATGAGCGACGATAAGAAGGTTATCTTTTCGATGAATAAGGTTTCTAAAACCTATCAATCAACAGGGAAACAAGTTTTAAAAGATATTTATTTAAGTTTCTTTTATGGAGCAAAAATTGGAATTCTAGGGTTAAATGGATCTGGAAAATCAACTTTATTAAAAATTATAGCAGGCGTAGAAAAAAACTTTCAAGGTGATGTAACGTTCTCTCCGGGTTATAAAGTAGGGTATTTAGAACAAGAACCTCAACTAGATCCAGATAAAACGGTCTTAGAAATTGTAAAAGAAGGAGTTGCAGAAACTGTTGCCATTTTAGACGAATACAATAAAATCAATGATATGTTTGGTTTAGAAGAGGTGTATTCAGATGCAGATAAGATGGATAAACTAATGGCCCAACAAGCAGAATTGCAGGATAAAATTGATGCAGCGAATGCATGGGAATTAGATACTAAATTAGAAATAGCAATGGATGCCTTGAGAACTCCAGATTCCGATAAAAAAATCGGAGTACTCTCTGGGGGAGAAAAAAGGCGTGTGGCGTTATGTAGATTGCTCTTACAAGAACCAGAAATTTTATTATTAGATGAGCCAACAAATCACCTGGATGCAGAGTCCGTTCATTGGTTAGAACACCATCTTGCACAATACAAAGGAACCGTGATAGCAGTTACCCATGATCGTTATTTTTTAGACAATGTAGCAGGTTGGATTCTTGAGTTGGATAGAGGAGAGGGGATTCCGTGGAAAGGGAACTATTCTTCTTGGTTAGATCAAAAATCTCAGAGAATGGCAAAAGAAAGCAAAACAGCTTCTAAACGCCAGAAAACATTAGAAAGAGAGTTAGAGTGGGTACGTCAAGGAGCAAAAGGTCGTCAAACAAAGCAAAAAGCACGTTTGAAAAATTATGACAAATTAATGAGTCAAGATCAGAAGCAAGTTGATGCCAAATTAGAAATTTATATTCCTAACGGTCCGCGCCTAGGAACTAATGTTATTGAGGCAACGGGAGTTTCCAAAGCTTTTGATGATAAGTTATTGTATGAGGATTTGGCTTTTAATTTACCACAAGCTGGTATTGTTGGTATTATCGGTCCGAATGGGGCAGGAAAAACGACAATTTTTAAAATGATCATGGGAGAAGAAACTCCTGATAAAGGGAATTTTAATGTTGGTGAAACTGCAAAAATCGCCTATGTAGACCAAGCACATTCTAATATTGATCCAAACAAAACAATTTGGGAAAATTTTTCTGAAGGTCAGGATTTGGTTATGATGGGTGGAAAACAAGTGAATTCAAGAGCCTATTTAAGTCGTTTTAACTTTTCAGGAAGTGAACAAAATAAAAAAGTATCTACATTATCTGGAGGAGAACGTAATCGTTTACATTTAGCAATGACGCTAAAGGAAGAAGGAAATGTGTTGCTTCTAGATGAACCTACCAATGATTTGGATGTAAATACCTTAAGGGCTTTAGAGGAAGGTTTGGAAAATTTTGCTGGATGTGCGGTTGTGATCTCTCACGATAGATGGTTTTTAGATAGAGTTTGTACACATATTTTAGCTTTTGAAGGAGACAGTCAGGTATATTTCTTTGAAGGATCTTTTTCTGATTATGAAGAGAATAAGAAAAAGCGACTAGGTGGTGACTTAATGCCTAAACGAATAAAGTACAAGAAGTTGATTCGATAAGTAGGAGCGATTCACTCAGGTTAGTCGTTAAATATTGCTTTTAATAAAATTTTAAAAGTTTTGAAAGCAAAGTAAATTGTATAGATCATAAAAATTCCTGCAGCAAATAAAATGGCATAAGACAGGAATTCTTTGGGAGTGTTTTCAAATTTTTTTAAAGCTTTAAAGCCAATAGTAAGCGTTATTGGAGAAGCAATAAATAGAAAAATTAGAAACCCTAAATATTTTAAACCTTTTCCGAGTAATTCTACATTCGTGCTCATATTGTGTGATTTTTAATAGCGTTTCTTATACTGCCAAATTTGTTGAGTAAAATCAAGGCCTCCTCCAAGTCTATATTTAATTCCTTTGCGATTATTTTTTGACCTCGATCTATTAGTTTATTATTTGATAACTGCATGTCAACCATTTTGTTTCCTTTAACTTTTCCTAGTCGAATCATTGAAGCAGTAGAAAGCATGTTTAAAACCATTTTCTGAGCTGTTCCTGCTTTCATTCTTGAACTTCCAGTTACAAATTCTGGTCCAACAACAATTTCAATAGGAAATTTAGAAACAAGAGATAGTGGACTGTTTTTATTGCATGTGATACAACCAGTAATGATGTTGTTTTGATTGCATTTGTCCAGTGCAGAAATTACGTATGGAGTTGTTCCTGATGCAGCAATGCCTATTACAATGTCTTTTTCAGAGATATTATATTTTTGGAGTGATAACCAGCCTTCTTCTTTGGAGTCCTCTGCAAATTCAACAGCGTTTCTAATGGCAGTATCTCCACCAGCAATAAGACCAATCACAAGTTCTTGAGGCACCCCAAAAGTAGGTGGACATTCAGAGGCATCTAAAATTCCTAACCGACCACTTGTACCTGCACCAATATAGAAAATTCTACCATTTTTTTTTAAATTAAGTACGATCTGTTCAGTCAAAGCCTCAATTTGTGGTAACGATTTTTCTATGGCCAAAGGAACTGTTTTGTCCTCATTGTTAATGTGGTTCAAAATCTCTGATACAGACATATCTTCCAAATGATTGTAATTAGAGTCTTGTTCTGTAGTTTTTATAAAATTCATCCCTTAAAAATACATTTTTTATCTATTTTGAAGTGGAGAATTATTATAAAATTTTAGTTTTATTCAACTAATTCTATCTTAAAAGTATCGGTCTCTGAAATGTGAAAATAACCTAGTGGAAAATTCGCTTCATTGGTCGTATTTATTATATTACCCAACAAAGATGAGGGAGCTGATTGAAATGGGCCTCCTGCATTTTGTCCGCTTTGTCCAATTAGAATTCTAAAATAGGTAAAGTATTCTTGCGTGATTCCTGATAACTTGATGTCTATAGTTTTTGGAAATTCAATATTTTCATCTTCATAAAAATAAGAAAAATTATAATCCGATCCATTAAAATAGCGGTCTTCAATTGGAAGGTAATTGTAGCGGTCTACATTAATAAGATAATGATTTTTCATTGCCTCATCATCTTTAAATGATATTTTTAATTCGACTTCTTCCCCTGAAAATAAGGTCTTTTCACCTTGGACTATAGAAGTGATTTTTGATGATTTTATCTTTGTTGCTTTTGCTTTATAGATTTCGTTATTGTGAATAACGGTCAATTCGTATGCTACTCCATCGAGGGGTGTGAATGAATCTACAGACTTATAATCACCATCTGTATTTTCATCAGTAAATGAAATGATAGAATTATCAGATAAGTTGGTTAAAAAGACTGTTGCATCTGTCACGACAGGGATGGTATCATCAAAATAATCTGCTGAAAGCCTTAATTTTACACTGTTATTTGAAGTGACGGGAGTCTGATCAAACAAGACTTCAAAAGAAGCATCAATGATAAGTTTTGGTTCAATTGATGGAACCTCGATGTCTATGACTTTTTCACAACGTATAAAAAAGAAGCTCATTAAAACAGAAAGTAAAAATATTTTATTCATTGTCTTAAAATTTAAAATTATAGGTAACAGACGGTACCAATCCAAAAATGGCAGTTTGCACAGCTTCATTTCTTGAGGTTTCTCTATTTTGTGAAAAGTTTACAGAGGCAGCATTTTGTCTTCCGTATACATTATAGATACCAAAAACCCATTCTGCTTGCCATTTTCTTTTATTATTTTTTTCGGGGTTTAATGTAGCAGAGATGTCTAATCTATGGTATGCTGGAAGTCTGTCTGAGTTTCTGCTATTATCATTGTATATGGGTACATTTAAGCTTTGAACTTCATATTGACCAACCGGGTAGTTGGTTGGTTGACCGGTTTGAAATACAAAGTTTGTATTGAATTTCCATTTCTTATTGAGTTCATAACTAGCATTTATTGAAAAATCATGGGTTTTATCATACGGAGTGTTGTACCATTCCCCATTATTTATTCCTGGTTCATTAAAGGTTCTCCCGGCTGTTAATTGTTCTGATTTTGAGAGTGTATATGCGAGCCAACCTTTTAATTTTCCTTGATTCTTTTTAACCAAAATTTCCAAACCATAGGCTCTTGCTTTTCCATTTAAGATAACCGTTTCTATTTCATTGTTTGCTACTAAATTTGCACCATTTATATAATCGATTCTATTCTGTATATCTTTATAAAAAGCTTCAGTTTCTATAGAGTAATCTCCGTCTTTAAGGAACTTGAAATATCCGATTGCAAATTGATCTAACAATTGAGGTTTGATATATTTTCCACTTGGGGTCCAAACATCTAAGGGGGCAGGAGAGGAGGTGTTTGATAATAAATGTAGATACTGAGCCATTCTATTGTAACTGGCTTTTATTGAAGTCTGGTCATCTAGGGTGTAAGACAAAGAGAATCGTGGTTCGAAATTATTGAAACTGCTAATTACGTCACTCCTTTTAAAGGAATCTGAAGCGATTGCTTCTGCAGCTTTGTATTTTTTAAATTCAGTATCGTAAAGTACAGGTTTATTATCTTTATATACGTTTAATTCATCTTGTCCTAATCTCGTAAAATTACTAAAACGAATCCCATATTGTACTCTTAATTTATCACTTAACGTATGTTCTGCATCGATATATGAAGCAAATTCATTCGCATATTTGTCGGTAAGTTTTTCAGCTATAATACCAGAATCAGGTCTATTTGGAACAATTTTCCCTGGATTGAATTTGCTGTAGATAGAGCTGATACCATAACTTAACTTAAAATCATTGTTAATGTAATGCTTGAAATCATATTTTAAATTAAAGTTTGTAATGCCAGAATCCCATTCAAATCCAACAAAGTCAAGGATCAATCCATAGAAATAATCTGAATAAATGATCGATAGGTTCGAGAATAATTTGTCAGAATAAAGATGATTCCAACGCAAGTTGACAACCGAATTACCATACTTATTTACAAAGTTATCACTGATTCCAAAGACGTCTTTACCAAAGTACGTGGATAGGAAAAGGTTGTTCTGATCATTAAATCGATAGTTTATTTTACTATTTAAATCGTAAAAATAGGCTTTATTTTCATTGTTGAATAACGGTAGAAATAAATGTGCATAGGAGGCTCTACCACCAATTAAAAAAGAGCTTTTCCCTTTTTCGATTGGTCCTTCGGCTAATAGTCTACTAGAAACAAGACCAATTCCTCCCGTTAATTTAAAGTCATTACTATTCCCTTCTTTTTGATAAATATCTAAAACAGATGAAAGTCTTCCACCGTATTTGGATGGAATTCCTCCTTTGTAGAGTTTTACATCTTTAATTACATCAGGGTTAAAAACAGAGAAAAATCCAAATAAGTGAGAAGAGTTGAATACAACTGCTTCATCTAATAAAATTAAGTTTTGATCTGCTGCACCACCCCTAACATTGAATCCAGAAGCTCCTTCACCAGCACTAGTAACGCCCGGTAGTAAGATCAATGATTTGATAATATCTGCTTCTCCTAAAACAACTGGGATTTGTTTTATGGTTGCTGATGTTAGTCTGTTAACACTCATTTGAGGAGTTTTAACATTTAGTTTTTCGATATTGCTTTTGATTACAATTTCGTCCAAGCTTTCAGATTCCTCCTCTAATTTGAAGTTTTTTGTAATTTTTTTGTTTAAAATGATGGTTTCAACAATTGAATAATACCCTAGATAATTTACTTGTACTTTGTAGGTTCCCTTTGGCAATGTAACAGAGTAAAAACCATATTCATTTGTGGTTACCCCGGCATTTAATTCAGGGAAATATAATGAAACACCAATTAAAGTCTCATTATTGTTTTTGTCATAAACGGTTCCACTAATCGTTTGTTCTTCTTGAGAAAATACAGCAATACTGAATAAAAATAAGAACAGAAAGTTTGTTTTTACACTCATCATTTTGTTTAATAGAATATTTTATATTTTAAACAAAAATACAACTCTAAACATTAAAGAAATGTTAAACTATCTGCTTTAAACAGATAGTGTATGATGAAAAGTCCCTGTTTGACATTGACTTTTCATCATGTTTATTATACTGATTGTAAAATCGTATTGAGTGTTGTGCTCGGTCTCATCGCCTCTGTTGCTATGGCTTCATTTGGTTGATAATAGGCACCAATGTTTACAGCTTGTCCTTGAATTTCGTTTAATTCTGAAATGATTCTTTCTTCATTATTACTCAAAGCTTTTGCAATAGGGGTGAACTCTGCTTTTAGTTCAGCGTTTTTATCTTGATTTGCGATCCCTTGAGCCCAATATAAAGCCAAATAAAAATGAGAACCTCTGTTATCTAATTCGCCAACTTTTCTTGATGGAGATTTGTCATTCTCCAAAAAAGTATCAGTTGCATCATCCAAAGTTTCAGCCAATACTAGGGCTTTGGAATTATCATTTGTGTTCCCTAAATGTTCCAAAGAAACAGCCAATGCTAAAAATTCTCCCAAAGAGTCCCAACGTAAATGATTTTCTGCTACAAATTGTTGAACGTGTTTTGGTGCAGATCCACCGGCACCAGTTTCAAACAGTCCTCCACCATTCATTAAGGGAACAATTGATAACATTTTTGCCGAAGTACCTACTTCTAGAATAGGAAATAAATCTGTTAAGTAATCTCGTAACACATTTCCTGAAACAGAAATAGTATCCATTCCTTTTACAATTCTTTCAAGCGTGAATTCGGTAGCTTCTATAGGTGATAGAATGCGGATATCCAAATCAGCAGTGTCGTGTTCTGGGAGGTAAAGTTTAACTTTTTTGATAATTTCTATGTCATGAGCTCTTTGGTTGTCTAGCCAAAAAACAGCTGGTGTTTGAGACGCTCTTGCTCTTGTAACTGCTAATTTTACCCAATCTTGAATTGGTAAATCTTTCGTTTGGCACATTCTCCAAATATCTCCTTCTTCTACATTGTGTTCCAAAAGTAAGTTTCCAGTAGCATCTTCAACAATGACTTTTCCGTTGGATGTGATTTGAAAAGTTTTATCATGAGAACCGTACTCTTCTGCTTTTTGAGCCATGAGTCCTATATTAGGAACTGTCCCCATAGTAGTTGGGTCGAAAGCTCCATTTTTTTTACAAAAATCAATAGTAGCCGAGTAAATACCAGCATAAGAGCTATCAGGAATAATTGCTTTTGTATCTTGTAATTCTCCCTTAGCATTCCACATTCTCCCAGAGTTTCTGATCATTGCAGGCATAGAGGCATCAATAATGATGTCTGAAGGAACATGAAGATTTGTGATTCCTTTATCCGAATTAACCATTGCTAAATTTGCATTTTTTTCAAAAACAAGATCAATATCTTTTAAAATTTCAGTTTTCTTTTCTTCTGAAACTGCATGTAGATTTCCTAATAAATTACCGAAACCATTATTAACATCAACGCCAATTTTGTTTAAGATTGCTGCGTGTTTATCAAAGACTTCTTTAAAATAGGTTTTAACCGCAAGACCAAAAATGATGGGATCAGAAACTTTCATCATCGTTGCTTTCATGTGAAGAGAAAGTAAAATGTTTTGTTTATTAGCATCTGAAATCTGTTCTTCTAAGAAAGAAAGAAGCGCTTTTTTACTCATTACTGTAGCATCTATAATTTCCTTAGATAGTATAGATAGATTCTTTTTTAATACAGTTTTTGAGCCATCATTAGCAATGTGAATGATATTGATATTGGTCGCCTTTTCTAGGGTAATAGACTTTTCATTATGAGCAAAATCTCCATGTTTCATCGTCGCTACATGGGTTTTTGAATCAGCATTCCAAACTCCCATAGTATGCGGATTTTTACGAGCATAGTTTTTGATTGCTTTCGGAGCTCTTCTGTCTGAATTACCTTCTCGTAACACAGGATTTACAGCAGAACCCTTTACTTTATTGTAGGATTCTAAAACAGCTTTTTGTTCCTCTGTAATAGCCTCTTCTGGGTAATTAGGGAGCTTGTAGCCCAATGATTGTAATTCAGAAATCGCTGCCTTTAATTGAGGAACGGAAGCGCTAATGTTAGGTAATTTAATAATATTGGCATCTGGTTGTTTCGCTAAATCACCTAGTATGGCGAGAGCGTCTTCAACTTTTTGGTCTTCTTTTAGATGTTCTGGAAAATTCGCAAGAATTCTTGAGGCTAAAGAGATGTCCTTTACTTCAATTTCTATATTTGAAGTTTTCGTAAAAGCTTTAACTATTGGTAAGAAAGAGCGGGTTGCTAAAGCAGGAGCTTCATCAGTTTTTGTATATACAATCTTAGCTATTTTGCTCATTATTTTGATTTTCTGTATTGGAAATTATGTTTTTTACAAAAATGCTTTTCGAAAAAAAAGCGGAACAAATCTATGAATTTAAAGTGAAAATACTATTGATAAATTAGTATTAATTAAGTTGGTTTTTTGGCTATTGAATAATAAAAGTAGAATATTTAGGAGAATATAAGATTCTTTAAAAATAAAAAGCCACATCAAACAATTTCTTGCAGTGATATGGCTTCTTTGAAGTAGTTAATTTGTACTGATTTGTATTGCTACAAATTCAAACAAGAATGAATCTCGTATTTTTTACGTGTAAAAAATTACTTTTCACTATTTCAGTTTTTGAAACACTATAAATTATAGAAGCTTACGCTTTTTTTAATCTTTTAATGTTTCAAATTGTCGATTAATTCATCTTTGTATGGCTATGCAACCAAAACATTTTAAAAAATAATAATTAGTTATTTACATAACATTATTTTTTTTAAAGAATATCTTCTTATCACTTTTTACAGAGAAATTGGATATATAGACTTCTTAAAAAACAATAAATAAAGAACGTTACTTTATTGGATTACTCATCTCTCTAAAGATTTGTTTTCACGCTTCTTTGTATGTTAGATATGTAATTCTTTTCAAATATAAAAATGTTTTTTACATGTGCAAAAAAAATAACTATTTGTTAATCAACACAATATCAACTATGGTTATGAACATTTGTTAATTAAAAAAAGCGTTGTAAAAATTTACAACGCTTTTTTTTATAATCTGTATAAGAGATATTATCTTCTTTTTTCAGTAATTCTAGCTTTTTTACCAGTAAGACCTCTAAAGTAGAATATACGAGCTCTACGTACTTTTCCTCTTTTGTTTACTTCAATTTTTTGGATAGAAGGTAAGTTAACTGGGAAAATTCTTTCTACACCCACAGTACCAGACATTTTTCTGATTGTAAATGTTTCTGAAGCAGCAACTCCTCTTCTTTGGATAACGACTCCTCTAAAAAACTGAGTACGTACTTTCTCTCCTTCTTTAATTTCGTAATAAACAGTGATAGTATCACCGGCAGCAAATTCTGCAAATTCTTTTCTTGCTACAAATTCGTCTTGAACAAATTTCACTAAAGATTCCATATCTTTTGATTTAATTGATTTTGTAAAACAACATTCACGATTTTTTCGTCAGAGGTTAATTTAGCGGTTGCAAAAGTAGTCATTATTTTCTATTATAAAACTAAAATTAATTATTTTTTTGTTTCATAATTGGAGCAATAAAAAACCCAAAACTTACGAACCTTTCGATCATTGATTGTAATAATAATAGGTTCTAGTTCGATTACTTTGTCGAAATATTTTTTTAATAATGGGTGTTGATTCCCTTTTTTAGCATCGTTTTTAAAGCGCTTGTCTGAATCTATGAATAAAGCATTTTTGGTATTCAGAGAAGCTATATTGTCCTTTAAATAGTCAAAATGTAATGCAGGTAAACCAATAATGTTTTGTGCATAGACTTTTTCATTCATAAAAAAATTCAAGCAAGCCGATGTCTTATAGTTGTCGTTAGAAAATACAAATGTATTTGGATACTTTTTTTGAAGCTTCTTAGTTTCTATAGCTAATTCATTCCAACCTACCCATGTGTCATCACTCTTAATGGGAACTATATAAAATAAAATTTGTAAACCTGCCAATACATGAAATGCAATGGAGATGATAAGTTGAGTTTTTAATAGCCTTTTATTGATAAACATTCCAGCGATGACGATTCCTGTAATGTAAGAGGGCATCATCCAATTCAGTTTCACCCAATAAATAGGAGTGAGAGAAAAGAAACCAACGAACGTTGGAATAAAAAATGCTAATAAAAATAATGTTTTGGCTTGTGGTATTTTAAGTTTTAATAGGGCTCTCTTTAAGTACTTATAGGTAATTACACCAATCACGAGAAATAAAATTGGGATCAATAAGAACATTTGGTGTCCAATCGCTCCAAAGAAATTTTTAGGAGATATCTTAAACTCTGAAATTGAACTGGTTCTTTCTGATGATTGAAATACAAATGAGGCAAACTCATTTTGAAAGTTCCAATACCAAACAGGGTATGTTATTAAGATAGAAAGGAGTATTGAGGTCCAAAACCAAGGAGAAAAGAAGAGTTTTCTGTACTTATTTGAGAAAATAAGAAATCCAATCAAACCTATTTGTAATAGCAATGCGGTGTATTTACTATTGAAAGCTAAGCCCATCGCTATTCCTCCCAATACCCAAAACCACTTTTTTTCCTCAAAAATTGCTTTGTATAAACAGATTAAACTCAATGTCCAAAAAAGGAGTAGTGGTACATCTGGAGTAGAATTAAAAGATAAAATTGAAATAAAAATAGTAGAAGTTAAAAGGAGAATAGCTCTCTGAAGTTTCTGTTTTGATAGAAAATAGGAGGCTAATTTATAGAAACTTAGTATGGTTAGTGAGGTGATTAAAAAATCGGCAAATTTCACAACAAAAATTGATTGTCCAAAAAGATCCGTGAAGATTCTTAAAAGATATCCGATCATGCCTGGGTGATCAAAATATGATAAAGACAAATTTTGTCCATACAAATAATAA
The DNA here is from genome assembly GCA_018608545.1 of Polaribacter sp. Lineage (GTDB taxonomy): Bacteria > Bacteroidota > Bacteroidia > Flavobacteriales > Flavobacteriaceae > Polaribacter. Next base: position 21,340 of record JABAZI010000032.1, on the reverse strand, counting down.
TAGGCATCCTGAGGCATTAATCCCATAAATGGGAGCAAGATCAATCTAAACAATTGAAATCCTAAGATCCATGAGATCGTTTTGTTGTTTTTGATGAATGTTTTTATTGTTTTCAGAAGTCCCATGGTTTAAAATTTAAGAAAAAACTTCTAGAAAGTTTCATCGAATAAATCTGGTCGAATTTGTTTCGTTCTTTTGTAAGCTTGTTCGGCTCTCCAGTCATCAATTTTCGGAAAATTACCTGTTAATAAGATGTCAGGAACGCTGGTTCCTTCAAACTCTGAAGGTCTTGTATACACTGGAGGAGAGAGGAGGTTATCTTGAAAAGAATCTGTCAAAGCAGATTGTTCGTCACCTATAACACCTGGTATTAAACGCACAACAGCATCGACTAAAACGGCCGCGGCTAATTCCCCCCCTGTTAAAACATAATCTCCGATAGAAATTTCTTTTGTAATGAAGAGGTCTCGAATTCTTTGGTCTACGCCTTTATAATGTCCTGTTAAGATGAGGATATTTTTTTTTAACGAAAGTGTATTTGCGGTTTGTTGATTCAATGTTTTTGCATCAGGAGTCATGTAAATGATTTCGTCATAGATTCTCTCAGATTGAAGTTTTCTGATACAATTTGCAATGGGTTCAATCATCATTACCATTCCAGCGCCTCCGCCAAATTGAGTATCATCTATTTGTTTGTAATTTCCAAGACCGTATGCTCGCAGGTCGTGAATTATAATTTCTGCCAAACCTTTGTCTTTTGCTCTTTTAACGATAGAGTGGTTGAAGGGACTTTCTAACAAACTTGGAGCAACTGAAATAATATCTATTCGCATAAATGCAAATGTACCATTTTTGTGGGGTTTAGAAATAAGGGATGATAGAATCTGAAAATATATTTTAAAAAAAAAATTCACGTTATTTTTTATTGATACTCAGTTATTACTTAATTTTGACGTCTGTATGGAAGAATTATCATTAACAACACCGGCACTACTATTTTCTGCGATTTCTTTAATTATGTTGGCATATACCAATCGGTTTTTGGCATATGCAGCTGTAATTAGAAATTTACACGACATCTATCTTCAAAGAAAAGAGGCTTCTTTGTTGAGGCAGATTAAGAATTTAAAACTCCGTTTGAATCTAACAAGATGGATGCAGATTTTTGGGATTTCCAGTTTGTTGTTTTGTGTATTAACGATGTTTTTAATTTATGTTGATATTTATGCAATTGCCATATGGGTATTCGGTTTTGCTTTGATTCTGTTGATTATATCTTTAGCTTTATTGATCAAGGAAATACAAATTTCTGCACAGGCATTACAGCACCATATTGCCGATATTGAGGAGCACTTGGACAATAAGTAGCCTTCTATAGATGATCTTACAGATTTACTTTTAACAAAGAATCTTATTCTGTTTTTAGTTAGATTGTGTCCATTCATTTGGGTTATAGGAGTCCATTGATATCATATTTTGAAACAAAATCCCAAATTAACTTGCCTGTGTTTGTGTCCTGAAAATTCATATCAAGCCAAATATGCCCTCCTTCAATGACTTTATAATGCTCTACAGTAGCTCCGTTATCTCCATCTGCATAAACAAAATGCTCAATTAGAGTTCCATTGTTATTGAAATTAGTAACTACCGGTGTTGTGTTTGCTTGGTTAAAATTTATCCAATATGCAAGCGTGTTCTCTACAGAATTGAATTCGTTCGTTCCATTATAAGGCAATACGTCATCAGCTGTTCCGTGAATTTTTATAACAGGCATCGGGTGAGAAGGCGTAATGTCAGTCTCAATCATTGCTCCTGAAATAGCTCCTACAGCAGCGATTAAATTACTTTTATGAGATGCTAATCCATAACTCATCATCCCCCCGTTTGAATATCCACAGGCATATATTTTTTTCATGTCAATGACATGTTCTGTTGAAAGTTTATTTACTAGTGTCTCTATGAACCCTAGATCATCTGCATTGCTTTTATTTTCGATACTAGGGAGTGAGGGATTCCAATGAGGAGACCCATTTAAAAGGCTTCCTTGAGGGTACACCAAAATAAAAGTTTCAGATTCAGCAAGCGAACGCATATCAGTTTCCATCATATATTCACTTGCATTTCCTCCATAACCGTGGAAATTAAACAGTATCGGAACCGCTGCAATTCCGTCATAGGAATCAGGAACATATAATACATATTCTCTTTTTTCTCCATCATGCATCACTACTTGAGCATCTGGATTTTCCACGATTATTCCCCCTTTATCATACCGAATTTTCGCCTCATTTTTATTACAGCAAAAAAACAGGGTTGATAAAATGAATAGTACGAATATGTTTTTAGCGGACAGTATAAATGGTTTCTTCATTTTTCAATATGATATATAATATTAAAGATACTCATTATATACTTTACTTGAAGTTTTAGTAATCTTGTTTTAGTATTATTTTAACACACAATTAAATTACAATTATTTCTTTTAAAAAGAAGTAAATTGCAATCACATAAAATGAAGATGATAATAACACCTACAAGAATAAATTTATTTATGTTATTCAATCTTCCTCTGGCCTATATCAGTGGAATGAGAGTAAAATCAATAACTGAGACTACTGCTGTTGTAAGGATTAAATATCAATGGCTCAATCAAAATCCGTTTAAAAGTATGTTTTGGGCAGCTCAAGGGATGGCTGCGGAAATGAGTACAGGAGTATTAGTAATGCAAGAAATTAAAAAGTCCAATCGAACCGTCTCTATGCTAGTTACACATCAGGAAAGTGCCTTTTTTAAAAAAGCCATCGGTACAATATTGTTTACTTGTAGCGGTGGAATTCAAATTAAAGAAGCGATTCAGAAATCTATAGAAACCAATGAAGGTCAAATAGTTAGGCTAACTTCTGATGGGGTTAATGCAGCTGGAGTTATTGTTTCAAGTTTTCAATTTGAATGGAGTTTAAAGGTAAAATAGTTTATAGGATGTTGTTACATTGTATCATCCTATAATTGCCAAATAAATCTTTTCTTAATTCAATATTTTTAAATCCTTTCATTTCTAACATTTTCACAGTTTCTTTTTCTAGATATTGATTGATTTCAAAAAAAAGCAGTCCATCTTGACGGAGATACTTAATTGCTAAATCTGCAATTTTTTTATAAAAAAGTAAGGGATTATTGTTGTCGACGAACAAGGCTAAATGGGGTTCATTTTGTAAAACATTCTTTTTGATTTCTCTTTTTTCTAACTCTCTAACATAGGGTGGGTTGGATACAATAATATCAAATTTTTGAGGAAGGCTTTCGGTGTTTAAGATGTCCATTTCAAAAAAATCAATTTTAGTGTTATTTAAAAGCGCATTTTTTTTTGCAATCAGTAATGCTTTTTGAGAGATATCTATTGCGGAAACAGAAGATTTTATTAAATTTTTAGCCAAAGAAATAGGAATACAACCGGTTCCGGTTCCGATGTCAAGAATTGAGATTTTGTCTTTTTTATGTAGTTTACCTTTTGAGGCTTCTTCGATAATCCAGGCAACTAATTCTTCAGTTTCTGGCCTTGGAATTAAGGTGTTTTTATCGACAATAAATGGCAACCCATAAAAGCTTGTTTTTTTTAATATGTATTGAATTGGTTCTTCATTTTGAAGTCTTTTGATGATTTTTAAGAACGTTGTTAAATTGTCTTGAGAAATTAATAAATCAGGTTTTAGAACCGTATCAATTCTTTGCAGGTTTAATTTTTCCTCAATCATCAGAAAAAAGAAGCTATCTATTTCTGTTTTTGGATAGATTTTTGAAAGGGCTTCATGAATATGTAATCTACATTCTTTTAAAGTCATAACTTTTTGAGCATCCATACATTACAAGAATAATGCCCTGTGTCTCCTAAGGGTTTTTTTAAATTAATAAAGCCATTTTTTTTATACAGTGTTGTTGCGGCTTTCATATAGGGCATCGTCTCTAGATAACAGTTTTTATATCCCGATAATACTGCTTTTTTTAAACAAGTTTTTATTAGTTTAGAGCCGAAGCCTTTGCCTCTTAGTATGGGTAGAAAATACATTTTTTGAAGTTCACAGAAATCATTTTCAGAATTCTGTAAAGGAGCAATCCCTGCCCCACCGATGACTTTGTTTTTATACTCTACAACGTAGTAAAAGGATCTTGGTTTTTGAAAGTTTTCAAACATTTGGTCTGTTGCTTTATCTTCATAAGCTGTTCCAGTTTTTGGAGCTCCCATCTCTAAAATTACTTCTCTGATTACATTTGCCAAGTGCTCATTATCATCAGGTTGTATTTCTCTAATGATAAACTCATTATTTGTCATTTATTACTGTATTTTTGCATGAGCAATGTACCTAATTTTTAATCAATTTAGATGAAATATTCGCTATCTTTTCTGCTTTTATTTTTAGTATTAATAAGTTGCTCGCTGACTAAGCAGCCTATCTTTGTAAAGGTAGATGATGTCAAGTTGGTAAGTTTTTCTTCAAGTACAATTCGTCTGAAAGCGGTGGCTTTTTTTGAAAATCCAAATCATGTTGGGGGTTCAATTTCCACGGATCAAATTAAGGTAGTTGTCAATGGTGTTGAGCTTGTACACGTTTTTTCTGATGAGTTTAAAGTACCTTCTGAAGATAAATTTACAGTTCCTTTGCATTTAAATATTCCTGCCAAAGATATTTTAAGCACCTCAAATAAAGATTTTTTAAGCAGTCTTGTAAATACTGTATTAACCAATGAAATAAATGTCCAAATCAAAGGAAGTTTAATATATCATATTGTAGGCTTTAAAAAAGAAATTTTAATAGATAAAACTGCAAAAATCAAATTTTAAATTAAATTTGATTCAGTTTTCTGTAAAGTAGTATACTATCAATCACGAAAAATACATAAAAAGATGTCTATTAATCGCCAAAAGAGGTGTGGGGTTCACGCGCCCAAATCCTTCTGTTGGCGCTGTTATTGTGTATAATGATACAATTATTGGTGAGGGGGTTACTTCCGCCTATGGAGGAAATCACGCAGAAGTTAATGCAATACAATCTGTAAAAGATACCTCTCTTATTAAAGAGTCAATTATATACGTAACCCTAGAGCCCTGTTCTCATTATGGAAAAACACCTCCTTGTGCAGATTTAATTATCAAATACCAGCCTAAAAAAGTAGTTATTGGTTGTATAGATTCAAATTGTCTGGTTGCAGGTAAGGGAGTTGATCGTCTTAAAAATGCAGGAGTGAGTGTGGTTGTAGGAGTCTTAGAAAGTGAATGTATTAAACATCATCAACGGTTTTTTACAGTTCAGGAAAAAAAGAGGCCTTATATTATTCTAAAATGGGCTGAAACTAAAGATGGTTTTATCGCTCCTCTTTCAAAAGAGAAACAAGAACCTGTTTGGATCTCGAATCAATACTCGCAACAACTCGTTCATCAATGGAGAAGTAAAGAACATGCAGTTTTGGTAGGCACCTCTACTGTAATTGACGACAATCCAAAATTAAATGTAAGAAGTTGGATTGGTCAAGATCCTGTGAGGATTGTACTAGATAGAAATTTGAGAATTCCCAAAACAGCCACTATTTTTGATGCGAGTATACAAACAATAGTGATCACCGGATTAGGGATGAAGCCACAACAACGTGAAAAGAAGCTGGTTTTTGAAGAGATTAATTTTTCGAAAAATATTGCCATTCAAATTTGTAAAGTATTGCAAGAAAATCACATTCAATCCGTTATTATAGAAGGAGGTTTGCAAACATTACAAACCTTTATAGATGAAAATTTATGGGACGAAGCAAGGGTTTTTATAGGTGATAAAGAATTTAAAGAAGGCATTCCGTCTCCTAATTTAAACAGGTCTTCATGCGAACAAATGGATGTTCATACAGATGTGTTAAAAAGGTATGTAAATGATTAAGAATATTATTTTTGATTTTGGCGATATCTTTATCAATTTAGATAAAAAAGCACCCCAAAGAGAATTACAAAAATTAGGAGTTCCAGGTGTTTCGGATCAATTGATTGCTGTTGCTCATCAATATGAAAAAGGATTGATGTCTACTCAAGAATTCACAAATTTCTTTTCTTCTCAGTTTGGAGTTTCTGTCTTAGAATTAGTTTTCGCATGGAATTCAATTTTATTAAATTTTCCTCGCAACAGATTTTCTTTTTTAAAAGAACTTTACAATAGTAAAAAATACAGATTGTTTTTATTGAGTAATACCAACGATTTGCATATTTCATGGATTCAAAACAATTGGGGTTTAAAACAATATATGGAGTTTAAAAATTGTTTTGAGCAATTTTATTTATCTCATGAGATTAATTTAAGAAAACCCGACAATAAAATTTATGAGTTAGCTTTAAATGAAAATAATTTAATAGCTGAAGAAACCTTATTCATAGATGATTTAAAAGAAAATACTGCGGCAGCTGAGGCCATGGGAATCCATACATGGAATTTAAAACCTCATCAAGAGGATGTAACTCAATTATTCATAAAAAAACAACATTTATTTTGATATATTTATTTCTAAGTATTCTTTTTTCTACAGGTTTATTTATCATATTTAAATACTTTGGTATTTACAAAATTGATACTTTAAAAGCCATCGTAGTCAATTACATAGTTGCCTTTATTTTAGGATTTCTATCTTCAGAAAAGACGATTTTGATTTCAGAGATTCCCGATCAACCTTGGTTTTATGGAGCATTATTTTTAGGAGCCATGTTTGTTTCGATATTTTTTGTAATGGCAATGACAGCTCAAAAAAATGGAATTTCTGTTGCCTCAATTTCAGGAAAAATGTCTGTAGTGATTCCTATATTTTTTGGAATTCTTCTGTATGACGAATCTGTCAATTTTCTGAAAATAGCAGGTATTATTATTGCTTTAATTGCAGTGTATCTAGCGTCGATTAAAGAGGGTGAAGATGATTTTAAAAAAGTTGGATTACTTTTTCCTATGTTGCTTTTTTTTGGTTCAGGAATCATTGATACTTCTTTAAAATATATTGAGGTACATTTTGTTCCAAAGGAAGAGGTTGCCGTTTTTTCAGGAAGTTTATTTGCAATTGCAGCTTTTTTTGGAACTATCATCTTGGGAATAAAAGCCTTAAAAAAAAGAAGTTCTTTCGGGTTTAAAAATATAATTGCTGGGATTATTTTGGGAGTTCCTAATTATTATTCTATTGTTTTTTTAATCAAAGCACTTCAAACAGACGGGTTTGAAAGTTCTACCCTTTTTACGTTGAATAATGTAGCAATTGTAATTGTTTCCTCAATTGTAGGTTTGATTTTGTTTAAAGAGCATTTTGGTATTAAAAATAAAATTGGGGTTTCTTTAGCAATTCTAGGAATCATTTTAGTCACCTTGGCCTAATGTTAAGTGATACTTACAGGACAATACACGTCCCTACAAAAGAAACGTTATACAAAGAGAAAGCAAGTAAGTTTTTCGGTTATGCTTTTCCTGTTCTATCTGAAGATGATGTAAAAGACTGTTTGGGGGTTTTGAAAAAAAAACATCATTCTGCGCGTCATTTTTGTTACGCTTATCAATTAGGGGTCTCGGAAATTAGATTCAGAGCAAATGATGATGGTGAGCCAAATAATTCTGCAGGAATCCCTATTCATGGTCAAATTCAATCGTTTCAGTTAACTAATATTTTGGTAGTTTGTGTACGGTATTTTGGAGGGGTGAAACTCGGTGTTGGTGGTTTGATTTCTGCATATAAAACATCTGCAAAAATTACCTTAGAAGCATCAGATGTTATAGAAAAAACAATAAATACCCTCTTCTTAATAACATTCAATTATAATTTAATGAACACGGTAATGAGAATTATTAGAGAAAAAAAAATACAGATTGTTCGTCAACAATTAGAAATGAATTGTGAATACGAAATTTCTGTTCGAAAAAAAGATTCAGAAACTATTTATAATATTTTTAAAAATTTGTATCAAGTTGAAATTAAAATGAAATAACGTTTCGCAATGATTTCAATAAAAGTGGAAAAGTAAAGAGATCTTATATTTTCAAACTGTTTAGTAAATAATCAGGACATCGCATCGGTTTCATTGTTTTGCTGTTCATAAAAGCTAATACTGAGTTTCCTGTGCAAATTAATTCATCATTTTGATTTTTAATTTCATAATTAAACGCAATTTTTACAAGTGGTGTTTTTTTAAGAAAAGTTTCTATGGTTAGAACATCATCATAGAGGGCAGATTTAATAAAATCACATTGTAATGAAATTACAGGGAGTATTATTCCATTATTTTCCATGTCTTTATAAGTGACCCCAAGAGAACGAAGCCATTCCGTTCTTCCTAATTCAAAAAACTGAGCGTAGTTTCCGTGATAAACCACTCCCATTTGGTCGGTTTCTGAATATCGAATTCTTGTTTTGGTAATGAATTTTTGCAACTTCACTGAATTTTATTTTTTTGTTATGTTACGTAAAAAATAATTAATAATCAATAGCAATTTAATTTTTTTATACTGAATTTTATTCACACTTTTGTGTAACCCTAATTAATGGCAATATTAAACCATTTTTAAACGAATTAAAAAACTTTTAAATTTATCCTAGCTAAATGACTTTAACTGCTGACTCAGTTTGGAATGAATGTCTTATTTTTATAAAAGACAACATAAAACCACAGGCTTATAAAACTTGGTTTGAGCCTATAAAGCCAGTGAAAATTTCGGGAGAAGCATTAACGATTCAAGTGCCTAGTAAGTTTTTTTATGAATGGTTAGAAGAACATTATATTAAATTATTACGGGTTGCACTCGTAAAACAATTGGGAACTGATGCCAAATTGATTTATGATGTTAAAATGGAGAATAATTACAGTAGTAATAGACCTCAAATTGTAAAAATTCCAAGTTCAAACAGAGACCCTCTTAAATCACAAAAAGTTACGATTCCTTTAGAATCTAACAAAAGAGAACTTAGAAATCCTTTTGTAATTCCAGGATTACAAAAAGTAAAAATAGAATCACAATTAAACCCAAATTATAATTTTGATAATTTTGTTGAAGGAGATTCAAATAGATTGGCACGATCTGCTGGAATGGCAGTAGCTAATAAGCCAGGAGGAACCTCTTTTAATCCCTTATTAATCTATGGAGGTGTTGGCTTGGGTAAAACACACTTATCTCATGCTATAGGCGTTGATATTAAAGATAAATACCCTGACAAAACTGTGTTGTACATTTCTTCTGAAAAATTCACACAACAGTTCATTGATTCAGTAAAATCAAATACAAGAAACGATTTTATTCATTTTTATCAAATGATTGATGTATTAGTCATTGATGATGTTCAATTTCTTTCCGGTAAAGCTGGAACACAGGATGTTTTCTTTCATATTTTTAACCACCTACACCAAAATGGAAAACAGGTGATATTAACATCAGACAAGGCACCTGTAGATATGCAAGATATTGAACAGCGTTTATTGTCTCGTTTTAAATGGGGGCTATCTGCTGAATTACAAGCTCCAGATTTCGAAACTAGGATTTCTATCCTTCAAAATAAATTATTTAGAGATGGCGTGCAAATGCCAGACGATATAGTAGAATACATTGCTAAGAATATTAAATCAAACGTACGAGAATTAGAGGGGGTTATCATCTCTATGATTGCTCAAGCTTCTTTCAATAGAAGAGAGTTTTCTCTCGAATTGGCAAAACAGATCGTAGATAAATTTGTAAAAAACACCAAAAAAGAAGTTTCTATAGATTACATACAAAAAGAAGTTTCTAAATATTTTGATATGGATGTAGCAACGCTTCAATCTAAAACCCGTAAACGCCATATTGTTCAGGCAAGACAATTAGCAATGTTCTTTGCAAAAAGATTGACTAAAACCTCCCTGGCGAGTATTGGTAATCAAATTGGACAAAGAGATCATGCTACGGTATTACACGCTTGTAAAACTGTTGATAACTTAACAGAAACTGATAAGCAGTTTCGAAAGTATGTTGACGACCTTACTAAAAAATTGACATTTTAAACGGAAATTTTCAATTCTAAGAGTAATAAACACCCTTGTTTTATAGAATTAATAGATGCAAAAAATATTGATGGTTTGTTTAGGTAATATCTGTCGTTCACCATTGGCGGAGGGAATTTTAAAATCAAAAACAAGTCCTGAGAGTATTTTTGTAGATTCTGCAGGTACCGCAGCCTATCACATAGGAAACAAACCAGATCAGCGTTCCATAAATGTTGCCGCCAAATATGGATTAGATATTAGCCGCCAAAGAGCAAGAAAAATTTCAGTCAAAGATTTTGATACATTCGATAGGATCTTTGCCATGGATCAAAATAATTATGACCATTTACTTTTACTAGCTAGAACTGATTTTGATATTTCTAAAATAAAGTTAATTTTAAATGAAGCTCATCCTAATCAGAACCGGAGTGTGCCAGATCCCTATGATGGAGAATCTTCAGGTTTTGAAAATGTATACTCAATGTTAGATGAGGCTTGTGAATGTATATTAAAAAAATTATAAGATGCTTGGTAAACTTTATTTAATACCGACGACCCTCGGTGAAACAGAACCATTAGAAGTAATGCCACTGTCAGTTAAAAAAGTTGTAGAACAAATCGATTATTATATTGTCGAAAATGAAAAATCTGCAAGAAGATTTATTAAAAAAATTGCTCCAAAAAAGTCACAACCCTCACTTCATTTGATGTTGTTAGATAAATATGCAGAGGAAATTGAAACATTAAGGTATTTAGACATTTGTAAAGAAGGGGTTAATGTGGGGTTGCTATCTGAAGCTGGAGTTCCTGCTGTCGCTGACCCAGGAGCAAGTATCGTTAAAATGGCACACCAGAAAAACATTCAAGTAGTTCCTTTAGTTGGTCCTAGTTCAATTTTAATGGCCATGATGAGCTCAGGTATGAATGGACAAAATTTTGCTTTTAACGGATACTTACCAATCGAAAAAGGAGAAAGAAAAAAAGCTATTAAAGAATTAGAGCGCTTATCTAACGATAAAAATCAATCTCAAATTTTTATAGAAACCCCTTATAGAAATGAAAAAATGTTTGCAGACTTGAAGGCTGCTTTGTCTCCAACAACCTATTTATGTATTGCGGTAGATATCACTTTGCAAACTGAATTCATAAAAACGATGCTTGTGAAAGACTGGAAACATCAACAGCCAGATTTACACAAAAAACCTGCAATTTTTATTATTCAAAAGTAATTATATCTTGGCGTTTCTATCTGGTTCAATTTCAGAAACATCATAGCCTCCAAACTTTTTTAAATAGGATTCTATAGAGGATCCATAAGCATCAGAAAAATTTCGAGTTCCATTACTTCGTAAGAATTTTTTTACATTCCCTGCACCACTTAGGTGTGCAGCAGCTAGTATCCCTGAAGTTGAAATGGTTATGCCGTTTATGGTTTTACCAACACAACGTTGAATGTCTTTTCTTAAAATCCATTTATTTACTTTACATAATGCTTTAAACGCTTTTTCTTGTAATTCTGGATTGTTTAAAAATGCTTTTGTATTGTAAATTTTAAATCTGAGTAGCGTAGTTTTTCCAAATTGATATTTTCCTAAATATCCTAGTGTATTTACGACAGTATATTTTCCTTGAGATTCTTTGAAGGCCAGAGCTTCTTTAAAACCGACAAAGTCTTTTTCTAAATACGGAATGTTGTATGCAACTAATTTTGGACTGGTAATTGTATTCTTAGGAAGTGTTTTCTTGCCAACAGTCGTTGCATTGATAAACCCTAAAAATACGATGCTAAAAAATAACTTTCTTTTGATAAATGTAATCTTTCTGTTTTGCGGTTGCAAATGTATCATCAAAATTTAAATATACTGATTGTCAATATGTTAAATTTTATTAAAAATACAGATAATGAAACCGAACCTTCCCTTTTGTATTGATTTCTAGGGTAGGAGCAGGAATTTTTATGAAGTTTACAACAGAAAAGACAGTTTTTAAGAATTCTGAATTTGTCTTAATTTTTGTCAAATCTACATCTAGACTGAGATAAAATTGTCTGTAAGGGGTATTAAGAGTGGGTGTTGTTGTATTTCCATACAACATTCCTTCCGCTCCATATCCCAGGGCAATGTTCAGCCATTTTGGAATAGTACTTTTTTTATTAAACGACCATATGTTTGCAGAAAGCCAATAGGTTTGTCCATTATAGTCCTTTAAAGTTTGTTGAAAATAGTTTTCTCCCAAAATAGCGGGTCTTTGTTTTGCAAAATTGGTCTGATGAAAAGAGTATTTTACTGAGATGCGTTGTTCCTTCCATAATAACTCTTGTCCAATTAAAAATCCAGTTCCTGCTGCATTTGCAATAACATCACTAGTAGAAGCACCCCATTCTTCTGAAAAACCATCTAAAATTTCTACTGCGCTTAAGAATACAAAACCGATACCTGCTCCATAGATCAATTGATTTTTTTTAGAAACCCCAGCCCAGTTTAAAGCATCCATTCCTAGTTTACCGCCATAATAAGACGTCATAAAATGTCCTACTTTGTCCATTTGTTTCCATTGGTTGTAGTCGTTTTTTAAATGAAAATTACGCTGTGGATATTTCTTGTACCAAAGTTCATTGAGCGAAATCAATGCACCGCTCAACACAATACCTTCAGAAATAATGATCGCATTTCTTCTTTTGATATTTAAAGTGTCTGATTTCTCGTAAAAAGACGAATTTTGAGAGAATAAAGTTAGTGAAAGAAGCAAAAAAAATAAAAGGGGATATTTTTTGACCATTATCTATTGATTCGTTGTTTATTTAACCATCGGTGATATCTTTTTGCATTTTTGTTATGTTGTAAAAGAGATCTTGTAAAACTATGGTAGCCTAAATTTTCAATGTTTGCACACATGTAAAAATAGTTGTGTTTTTGAGCATTTAAAACAGCATCAATTGCAGAGATGTCTGGCATTGCAATCAAGGTAGGAGGCAGGCCTTTGTTCTTATAAGTGTTATAGGGTGAGTTGATTTTTAAATCTGAATTTAACACTCTTTTTACCTTGTAATTTTGCCCTTTAATTTCTCTTATACAATAGATAATTGTTGGGTCTGCTTGCAGTGGCCATTCTTTTTTTAATCTATTCAAATACAAACCTGCAACGATAGGTCTTTCTATTACTTTTGTAGTTTCTTTTTGAACGATGGAAGCTAAGGTGATCACTTCATTGATACTTAGGTTTAATTTAGCCGCTTTTGTTAGTCTACTTTGGTTCCAAAAACGCTTGTACTCATTGAAAATTTTATCTCTAAATTTTTGAGGGGTAGTAGTCCAATAAAACTGATAACTGTTAGGAATAAAAATTTGTAAAACAGATTTTTCAGTCATTTTAATTTTTGATAAAAAGGCAGGATCTTTAAAAGAGTTTAAAAGTGAAATTGAGTCTGTCTCGAGTTGTTGTGCAATTCTGCTGGCTAATTTTTCCAGGCTGTCTTGATTATTGAAAGACAGCTTTATCGGAGTTTGATTACCACTCCTTAACAAGTTTACAAGATCGTTGTTAGACATCTCTTTTTTTAAGAGATACCTTCCGCTCTTTGGTTTGGTAAAGCCTTTTCTTGCAGCGACCCAAAGAAACCCCTCTTTTTTAGTGGATACTGCTGATATTTTATTGTTCAGATCCATCAAGTTGTCTGTTGAGTTTACGAAAAGAACCACCTCTTTGGTAATGGATGTACCAAATATTTTTTGATAGTAGTAGTATCCTATAGATGCACCTATTAATATAAAGAGGCCAATTGCGATGGATGATATTTTCTTATACAATGTTTTAATTTTAATGAAAAATAAAATTAGTCTTTTATCAATTGAAATAAAATTTCATTTTTAAATGTTCCCTCAGATAAAATCCAATCTTTTTTGATTCCTACCTTTGTAAAATGATGTTTTTCGAAAAGTGAAATACTTTTCATATTATCAGTGGTGATATTCACATACAATTGATGCAAGTTGATATGAGAAAAGCAATAATTGATTATAATGGATAGTGCTTCAGAAGCAAAACCTTTTTGTTGAAATTTTGGGTGTATTAATATACCAATTCCAGCTCTTTGATGTTGTGGGTTAAAATCGAAGAGATCAATCATTCCTATTCGTTTGTTTGTTGACTTCTCTTCAATTAAAAACCGCAATTGTTTTGCTTCATAAATATCTAGATGTCCATTTTCTATGTATTTTTTTAAAATATATTTAGAAAAGGGGGCTTGGGTGTGGCTTACTTCCCAAAAAGATTCATTATTCTCTATTTGAAATAAGAAATCTAAATCTTCTAATTCCAAAGCTCTTAAAGTTAAATTTTCGCCTTTGAGTGTTTTCATTAGAGAGTGATATTTCCATTATAAACAGCTTTTGCAGGTCCTTTCAAAAATACATTTTTGTACACGCCATTTTCTTCGGTAAAAGATACCTCTAAATTTCCACCTTCAACAGGTAAAGAAATCAAAGTGCTGGTTGTTTTTTTTATTTTATGCATTGCTATTGCAACAGCCGTCACTCCCGTTCCGCAGGCCAATGTTTCATTTTCTACACCTTTTTCATAGGTTCGAACTCTAAAAGTAGTTGTATTAATTTGTTCAACAAAATTGACATTACTTCCGGGGTCCTTATAAGAGTTTCTAATTTTTTTTCCTTCTTCATACACTGGAAAAAGATCTAAATCATCTACCAGCTCCACGTGGTGTTGTGTTCCTGTATATGTAAAAACTGAATTTTCATGAACTTTAATTTCTTCAACATCTATCATTTTTAAAGAAATAATTTCATTTTCAATTTTTGCAAAATGAGCTCCATCAAATGCAATAAAATTAGTTTTTAAATCTATGATTTTTAATTTTTTTGCAAAAGCAACGGCACATCTTCCTCCATTACCACAGAAAGTCTGGCTTCCGTCAGCATTAAAATAAATCATTTTAAAATCAAATTCTGTATCATTTTCAATTAAAATCACGCCATCTGCTCCAATACCAAAATGCCTATCACAAAGATTGGATATGATATTTGTATTTGATTTTGGAAAAGTATTTGTTCTGTTGTCTATCATCACAAAGTCATTTCCAGTTCCTTGGTATTTATAAAAAGCTATATTCATTAGGACAAATATAGGTATTTAATCAATAAAAACGGAGTGTTAAAGAGTGGTTAAACTCAGTTAAAAACCTGTTAAACTATTTTTTCAAATATGTTAAAAATGTATATTTGATTTATAAAAAATGAATAAATGAAAAAAATAGCTGTTTTATTAGTCGTCGCAATTTTAGGAGGAATCATCTCTTTGAGTGGGTATAAACTATTTTTTAGTGATGCAATAGTCGTTGAAAGGACAACATCAGAATCTTTCAAAACTGCCCCTGTAAATTACACTCCTGCCATACACAAAATGAATTCAATTTCAAGCTCTGTAGATTTAACGACCGCTGCAGAAAATACCGTCAACTCTGTTGTTCATGTTAAAAACATATCCATCATTAGTCAGGTTAATCCAATAGACATTTTTTTTGGAAATGGAGGTAGAGAAAAACAATACGAGCAGGTAGGTACAGGAAGTGGAGTAATTATATCTCAAGACGGTTATATTGTCACGAATTATCATGTGATCGCTGGAGCTACACAAATAGAAGTTACTTTGAATAATAGGCAAAAACATGCAGCACAATTAGTTGGTGACGACAAAGAAAATGACATTGCTTTGTTAAAAATTGATGCTGACGATGAATTAGCTTATATCCCTTTTGCAAACTCAAATACCCTACAAATAGGAGAGTGGGTTTTAGCAGTAGGAAACCCCTATAACTTAACTTCTACCGTTACTGCCGGTATTGTAAGTGCAAAAGGAAGAGATCTAGAAGGAAACAGAAATATAGACTCCTTTATTCAAACAGATGCAGCGGTGAATCCAGGAAATAGTGGAGGTGCTTTGGTAAATACTCGAGGAGAATTAGTAGGTATCAATACAGCTATTTCTTCTAAAACAGGTTCTTTTGTTGGATATTCATTTGCAGTTCCATCGAATATAGCCAAGAAAATTATCGATGATTTATTGGAATTTGGTGCTGTGCAAGAAGCAATTCTTGGAATACGGATAGATCAGCGAAACGAGCAAATTGATGGCGTAAAAATTGCCTCAGTTAATGATGATGGAGGAGCAAAAAAATCAGGATTAAAATCTGACGACATCATTAAAAAAGTAAATAATGTTAAGATTTCTAAATTTTCTGAATTAAGAGGGCAGTTAACAGCTAAGAGGCCAGGAGATTTTGTAAATATTACCATAGAAAGAAAAGGTGAATTCCTCACAAAGAGAGTTGAACTCGGAAAGAAAAATCTATTTGTCTCTGAAACTTTGAATGTTCATTTAAAAGATTTAACTGAAAAAGAATTAAAAAATTACAACCTTTCCGGTGGCGCTAAAATAATTAGTAATCGAAATAAAAATCTTCACTACTACGGAGTTAAAGAGGGGTATATCATTACTAAGGTAAATAAAAAAGTAGTTTTAAATGCCAAACAAACAGTCGAATTAATCGATGCTTCCAACCTAAGAGGAGCTCCTATTTATTTAGAATTGATCAATTTAGATGGAGAAAAAGAGCGGTATGCCTTCAGATAAAATTGTATTTTCATCCATAATAAAACCTTGATTACTGATCAAGGTTTTTTTTATTTACGAAAACTTTACGAAATCGATTTCGTATATTATAAAAAAGAAATACTTTTGAAGAAAATTTAAACGCTATTTATACAGGTATGTCAACAACATTAAATTACGAAGAGGAAGTTTCAGAACAAGTTATCAATAGAAGAGCTACCATTGAATTTATAACGATAGTAAACGATTTGTGGTATGAGAAATCGATAGAGTTGGTTTTATTCAGGAATTCTCTTGTAGATAAAAGAGCAAGCGAAGTATTGAATTTAATAAATTATGCAAAAGAATTTATAGAAAAACCAATTTCAATTCAAGATGCTTTAAGCATTGCCAAAGCGCTACAACAAATAAAACTTCCATCCTCTAAATTAGATATTGGAAAATTAGCCTATGAATGTTATTTAAGTCCTAAAACTGCGGAGGACAAGGTTGAGTTTTTAAAGAATAAACTAGAAAAAGCAACAATATCGAAAGAGATTCAGCCAAAAGATGTTGTTTTGTATGGCTTTGGTAGGATAGGTCGTTTATTGGCAAGAGAATTGATGTCTAAAATGGGTAAAGGTTCTCAATTACGTCTAAGAGCTATTGTAACTCGGGGAGAAATTACACAAACAGTTCTATTAAAAAGAGCGTCATTATTAAGCATAGATTCTGTTCATGGAGATTTTTTAGGAACCGTTCAAACAGATCTTGATCGAAAGGCTTTGATTATAAACGGAACGACTGTTTATATGATTTCTTCAAACCAACCAGAGGATATTGATTATACAAAATATGGAATTAAAGACGCGTTAATTATTGATAATACAGGAGCTTTTACAGATAAAGTTGCACTTAGTAGGCATTTAAAAGCTTCAGGAGCGAGTAAAGTACTTTTAACAGCTCCTGGAAAAGGAATTCCCAATATTGTTCATGGTGTAAATCACAAACAATACCATCCAGATACCGTCGATATTTTTTCAGCGGCCTCTTGTACAACAAATGCAATTACTCCTATTTTAAAAGTTTTAGAAGATAATTTTGGTATTCATAAAGGTCATCTAGAGACGATTCATGCGTATACAAATGATCAAAATTTAGTAGATAATATGCATCGTAAATATAGAAGAGGAAGGGCAGCAGCCTTGAACATGGTGATTACAGAGACAGGGGCAGGAGCAGCTGTTTCCAAGGCAATACCTGCTCTAGAAGGTAAATTAACATCAAATGCAATTAGGGTTCCAGTTCCAAACGGATCATTAGCAATTTTAAACCTACAATTAAGAACAAAGGTCTC
>JABAZI010000032.1:0-3271 GCA_018608545.1 Polaribacter sp. | reverse complement strand
GTTTTTTGATCTCCATATTCACCAAGGGAGATTGCCTAGATATATTATTTTTTTTTCATAAATCGATGATAGAAAGCGATAGGTTCTTTCGTAAAATAGAATTGTGATTATGATGAATTTTGTATTTATTATATTATTTTTGAAGCTATACTTAATTTTTTAATTGAGATAGAATAATTAATTAGCTTCATGACAATTCAACAAAAAATAGAACAACTTCGCGAAGAATTAAATCAGCATACTTATAATTATTATGTCTTAGACAATGCGACAATTTCCGATTTTGATTTTGATATCATTCTTAAAGAATTAGAAAAATTAGAAGAAGCACATCCTGAATTTTTTGATTCAAATTCTCCAACACAAAGGGTAGGCGGTGAAATTACCAAGAATTTCACAACCGTTACTCATCAAAATAGAATGTATTCTTTGAGCAATTCATATTCTAAAGAAGATTTATTTGATTGGGAAAAACGTATCCAAAAAATGTTAGGGACTACTGATATTGAATATACTTGTGAACTTAAGTTTGATGGAGCTTCTATCAATCTTACTTATGAGAATAATCAATTTGTGAAAGCGGTAACAAGAGGAGATGGTTTTCAAGGAGATGATGTCACCGCTAATATTAAAACAATTCGTTCAATTCCATTGTCCTTAAAATTGGATTTTGTTCGTGATTTTGAAATACGTGGTGAAATTATTTTACCATTAGATGGTTTTAAGAGAATGAATAAGCAACGATTGGAAGAAGGCGAAGAGGAATACAAAAATCCAAGAAATACAGCCAGTGGAAGCTTGAAGTTACAAGACAGCGCTGAGGTGGCTAAACGCCCCTTAGATTGTTTGTTGTACCAGGTAGTTACCTCAGAAAGAAAATATAAAACACATTTTGAGAGTCTAGAGAATGCTAGAAAAGTAGGATTTAAGGTTCCTAAAACAATCACCTTAGCAAATTCAATAGAACAGGTTTTTGATTTTGTAAATGAATGGGACTCTAAAAGACATGAGTTGCCTTATGAAACAGATGGTGTGGTTATAAAAGTAAATAATTTACAACAACAAGAAGAATTAGGGTACACGGCAAAATCTCCGCGATGGGCAATTGCTTATAAATACAAAGCGGCACAAGTTGCGACTGTTTTGCGTGAAATCACCTATCAAGTTGGTAGAACTGGTGCAATTACACCTGTTGCAAATTTAGAACCGGTTCAATTGGCAGGGACCATTGTGAAACGAGCATCACTTCATAATGCAGATCAAATAGAGAAATTAAATATTAGAATAGGAGATACTGTATATGTAGAAAAGGGAGGGGAGATCATTCCAAAAATAATAGCAGTAAATTTTATAAAAAGACCAGACAAATCCGAACCAACAATTTATGCTACCCATTGTCCAGAATGTAATACAGAGTTAATTCGAACCGAAGGTGACGCAAAACATTATTGTCCGAATGAATTTGAATGCGCTCCTCAAATTACAGGAAGAATTCAACACTATATAAGTAGGAAGGCGATGGATATTGATGGGTTGGGTGGAGAAACCGTAGACCTATTAAGAAAAGAGGGATTGATACAAAACTATGCAGATTTGTATAACTTGAAAATCGAGCAAATAATTCCTTTGGAAAGAATGGCTGAAAAATCAGCAGAAAATATGATTGTTGGAATTGAAAAATCGAAAGAAATCCCATTTGAAAAAGTATTATTTGCTTTGGGTATTCGTTTTGTTGGAGAGACCGTCTCTAAAAAACTAGCAAAGCATTTCAAATCAATAGATGCCTTAATGACGGCAACTTTTGAAGCGTTAATTAATGTTGATGAAATTGGTGATAGAATTGCGCAAAGTATTATTGATTTTTCTTCCGATATGAGAAACATACAATTAATCAATCGCCTAAAAGCAGCCGGAATTCAATTAGAGGTTTCCTTAGAAAATTTAGAAAATCAAACAGAGCTATTAAAAGGAGAGGTATTTGTCGTTTCAGGTGTTTTTTACCAGTTGACAAGAAATGAATTAAAAAAAACAATAGAAGATAATGGAGGTAAAGTAAGTTCTTCCATCTCGAAAAAAACAAGTTTTATTGTTGCAGGCGATAATATGGGGCCGAGCAAGTTGACAAAAGCGCAAGATTTAGGGATAGAAATTATATCTGAGCAAGATTTTCTAAACAAGATTTCTCTTTAAATCAAAGATTGTTTTCTTTTGTTATATTTAAGTAAAAATTTGAAAAAACTAATTTACATATATATATTGGTCAATTCTTTTATTTCTTTTTCTCAAAAAAAAGAAATAGACTCTATACCTATAGTTACAGAAGACTATATTTTTGTAAAACCTGGAGATACATTGACAATTAGCTTGAATGGGTTTTCGCTATTGCCAAAGCCCAAATTTAGTTCAAAAAAAGACCTTCGGTATTATTTGTGGTTTAAAAAGAAAGTGTTCAAAGCATATCCGTTTGCCAAACTAGCCTCTCAACGGCTTGATTCCTTAAACGTTAGGTTGGAAAAGATAACCTCTAAAAGAAAGAGAAAAAAATACACAAGACTTATTCAAGACTATCTCGAAGGGGAATTTACAGCCAAAATAAAAAAAATGACCAATACTGAAGGCCGTATTTTAATTAAGTTAATTCATCGTCAAACGGGAAAAACTGCTTTTCAAAACATTCGAACCCTGAGAAGTGGCTGGAATGCATTTTGGTACAATTCGACTGCCAATATTTTTAAACTATCTTTAAAATCAGAATATCATCCAGAAATTGTAAATGAAGATTTTTTGATAGAAAATGTTCTTCAAAATGCATTTCAATTAGGAGAGCTTCAAGCACAAGAACCAAAATTAAACTTCGATTTCATAAAAATAATAACTGCTAGAAAGGCGATTATTAATGTAGATGAATATAAATTGATGCTTGACAAGATGAGAAAAAAATGGAATAAAAAGCAACGAAAGAAAAAGAAACAATAGTGATTAGGTGTCTTTAGCCTCAATTCGATCATACACAGTAGTTGTTCCAATTGATAAATAATCTTTTTTCTTAGTAAGATTGTTTGGATTACCAATCTCATATTTGTTACAGATTCAGTCTACGACCTCTATAAATGAAGTATAATTTTAGGGACTCCTTTACAGTGAAAGATTTTTAAAAAAAATAGATGTTGTTAAATGTCTAGTATTAATTGTTTTAAGTGTTTGTTTGAAAAAAACTTTAAAAAAGGTTTAAGAAATAGTTGTGGGATTAAAAAGGGGGTGTATATTTGCA
>JABAZI010000012.1 GCA_018608545.1 Polaribacter sp. | reverse complement strand
TGGCAAAAACAGTAATAGGGGTACCAACGTTTTCATAGGGGGTTAGTTTTTATAGGAAGTTAGTTTTTATAGTTATATTGGTTGTTACTTAAAATATTTCCATCGGCATCTTTAACTTGTTTTAAACGGTTAAACTCATCATACTCGTAATAGATGGTGTAGCCCTTGGGGTCGGTCATACTGGTAACGCCAATCAAGGGATCGTAAGTGTAGGTGGTTACTTGGGTATTGGAAAGCGCGCGAGCGCTTCTTAAATCCTGTAAAGCTTCTCTTAATTTTCCTTCCTTCCCATTATAAGCAATAACATTCCCAAGAGAGTCTCTAGTGTCAACTGTGCGATCATTATCGTTATTCGATGTAGAATAAATTGAAGATAAAATAGCTTTTCCTGAATTATAATTATAACGCATCAATTCGTCATAAGTAAAATTCTCTATTTTCGCAATAAGTTTCGTTTGGTTATAACCCCAAATAAAAACGCTGTGAAGACCCCCTTCTTTGGAAACCTCTAAAGGATTTCCTTTGTCATCGTATTTGTGATAAATAAAGCGGTCTTCTAAATTATTTTCACTTTTAGAAGATTGTACTTTCTGTAATTCAACAATATTTCCCCAAGTCCAAACTTTAAAAACATTTCGTTGTTTCGATGTTAAAATATCATTTTTGTAAGTTTCAGTTTGTATAGGAGTATTTATTCTATGTTTTGCAGTTGCTTTTAAACTATCAATAGCCTTTTTCTCTGAAGAATTTAAATGAGGAAGTCCTAAATTATAATAACTAACAACATCTTCAGGGTAATAAATTTTGGTTGTTAAAGTCTCGTTTTTACTATTTGTAAATATTTTTTCTTTTACTTGCCAATACTTATCATACAAATATTCATTTTTAGTAACCAACGAATCATTATTATTAAAATAATTTGTCGTTTTACTTTCTTTTAAGTTTGTGTGAACACCTCCTATGGTATATCCTCCAAGCATATAAGCGACTTCAATGTGTCTGCCTTCAAGATTCGCTATAGTATTTATAAGTGCCTTTTTTATAATCATAGGTCCCACTCTAGTTCCATAAGTGCAGTAATCGTTTATTTTATTTAAATAAGTATTTTCAACTTTTTGTTTAAGTATTTGATTCTTATCAAATATTAGTTGTTCAAGAAGCGAACCATTTTTTGGATTATAAACTAAATTAGTATGATATAATGGTAAGTTTAATTCTGCATATTTACCACTAGACTTCCAGGCAGCCTCTGTTATGAGGCCTCTGCTTGGATCAATCCACATTTTTGGTTTCTTATTTTGAAAAACGTATTTAATACTCCCTATGTTTTGAGAAATATCTTTGCTAGAGTTAAAGTATTCAATCACCTCACTATATCCAATATTCCCTGAAGAATTTAATGAAGGAGTGTTAAAATTTGTGGCTTTAACCATTTTTCTCCAACCATCCTGCTTTGTATATTGGTTATCAGCATGTTTAAGGTAAATTTGATTATAAAACAAAAGAGGATTTGTCAAGGTACCACCATTATACGTATATTTTTTTCTGGAAAGGAGACTATAGTTTGTGTCAAAATTTTTAATTTCGCTTATACGCAATCCTGCTCCATAAGAAATACGATTAGATTCATATTGTGTATTTTCAGTATCTTCAAAACTAGGAACAATACAATTGGTAAAAGAATTAAGTTCATAATCAAAAGTAGTAAAACCTCCTGTGGGAAAAATAATTTTTTCTAAAATCCCAGCTTTTGTATATGTTAATCTAGAGCTTCTGTTATTCCCTTCGAAAATATCTAAATTATCCACCCCATTGTAACGATTAAAATTAGGCCAACCATTATGATTGGGTAAAAACTCATAATTAAATCTACGAATATTAGGAAAAGTGGTTGAATTAGTTAAAAAACCGTTGTAATATCCCCAATAATCTCTGGCTCTTGAATTTTTTTTAGGAAATGGGGTCTGATTATATTGGAAAACATAAGGAGGTTTTCCTGATTCTACCAAAGAGTCTAATTTCAAACGATGTGTATATTCTTCTGAATTTTTATTGATTAGTGTTGAGAAATAATTATTAAAGGCAACGACTGTGCCATTGGAATGTCCTACAAAGTAAGAATAGTTAAAATTAAATTGCTTTATAATCTTAGTAGCTGTATTTGATTTTATTACTTTTATTTTAATCCCATCTAATTTTTTTGTCCCAACAAAATCTAGTCTATCTGACATTACAAACTCAATCTCTCCTTTACCATTGTTAAACCTTATTTTATCAACATAAGAAAGAGTTTGTTTCGTATTGAGTTCATTACTAGTAGATATCATATTATTAATAGGGTCTGTAACTACACTTTTAATTATAGCAGGAAAGTTGTTTACAACATTTGTTTTTACATAAGTATAATTGATCTGTTGTCCTTTTTTTGTGTAAATATTATCTAGCTTGTATATTCTAGAAGTAACTCCTATATAACCATCAATAGAAATACTTTCATCTTTGACTGAAAACTCAAAAATATGTCCATCAGGTGTTGTTATGGTTATTTGATTATACGAGTTAGGCTTTTTATCAACTTTAATTTTAGGATCTGTTAAACATTTAAAAGTTTCTGTTTCCCAATCCAAAACAAACTTACCTGAATATCCTAGAAAATTAAAGTTAAATACATCTGGCTCAAAATCATAATGCCCTCCTTGACCGAATAACCTTAACATATTAGGGACATTTAATATTTGATTTTGATATATAGTCCCAGTATAATTGACAGGAAGTGAAAACCTAGTATTACTAAGTTCTGCATATGTTTGTCCTTGAGAACATTTTGTTGCTGTCCAATAATTTTCTGGAGCACTTCCATTAGAAGCATGATGGATAACTTTATCTATATCAAAAAGCTCCCTATTCGTATCATAACCTGTTTTAAAATCATCATAACCATTAACCACTTGTACAATCGTACCTCCTTCGTTTAGGGTCCAACCCAAACCTGTCCATCCTGCTTCTTCATTTACACTAAAACCAGTAGAATGATAGGTTAATGTAATAGGTATTTTTAAATCATCCGACCCAGTATCAATAGTATAAATAGGGACTGTTATGTTTGGAACGCCACTATATTTACTAACAGGAAATTCACCATATTTTAAAAATTCGTAGCCGCTAGGCGCAACAGGAAAAGTTTTAAAAGCTTCAACTTGACTGTAAATTTCATATAAGGATATTAGGGATAATAGGGATAATATAATTGTTTTTTTCATAATATTTTATTTAACAATTTGTTTAATGGAGGGGTAATTATTTTAAAATTTAGTTTCAATCAGGAAAAAGGTTTCCTAATAAAAAAGAGTTTTTTAATAATAAATTCAAGCTGTTTTTTTGTTGAATAGCAACATCGGGCCCAAAATATTTGTACATTTTATTTAAACAAAGGCTTCAGAAAAGGAAGGTAGCGTGTTTGGTATTTCTTGAAATAGAAATGAACAACTAAAAATAGTTTGTAAAGTGATAGAAAATAACTTTTTCATAGGGGGGTATTTTAAAGATTAATAATTACAATACCAGAAAAGAATCAAAAAATATGAAAGAAGTTCAACACCGATTTTATACCACAAAAAATAGCCATCACGTATGGGTGATCGCTTTATTAATTTTTAATAATGTGTACGTGAATAGGGGAAATCAAAATACTTTTTTTCTTTAACTAGCGCAATAAAATTAACACAAATAATTAATATCACAAAATAATAGATAAAAAATTATTGATTTCGGAATATAATTGTAAAAATAGCCTTAACTAATGACAAAATATAATGATGATTCCCTTCAGAATTTGTTTTTCGATATCTAAATAAAAGCAATTTTTTAATTTCCAATGGCCGAACTTAATTGAAACATCGGTAGGTACATCGCAATTAAAATAGTGGCTACAATAGCCCCTAGAAATACAATAATTAAGGGTTCTATCGTAGCTGAAATCATGTTTGATTGGTATTCTATTTCTTCGTTGTATTGTTCTGTGAGTCTTTGAAAGATGGTTTCATTTTGGTTAGTTTCATCAGCTACTTTTATAAGTGATACCATTTTCTTATCAAAAATAGTATAATTACTCATACTTTCATGTAAACTTTTTCCTTGCAAAATATCGTGTTCAATTTTTTCCAATGCCGTTTCTAGAGGATGATAGCCAATCATTTTTTTTGTCAATTGGATTCCATTTAGAAGCGGCACTTTAGCTGCTGTTAACAGTGTGATTGCTTGTGTAAATTGAGCCATTTTCACTTTTCTGATAAAGGCTCCAATTAAGGGTGTTTTAAGTAAAACAGTTGTTGTTATTTTTTGATACCAAATCTTCTTTTTATGCAACTTAACAAAAAGAAAGATTCCTATAGCGATTCCAAAAGAGAAGTACCAATATTCCTGAAAAAAGGTAGCTGTTGAGAGTATTTTTTTAGTGATCCAAGGAAGGGCTACTTTGTTTTGTCTAAAAATATCTGCAAACATGGGTACCACAAATTGCAACATAAATACAATGGCTAAAAAAGCAGTTAATAAAACAACAATAGGGTAGGACAATGCACTTAAAATGATTCTCCGTTGTTTGTTTTTTCGTTTGTAAAAAGCACCCAATTCTTTCGTTACATTTTGGATGGTTCCTGTTTGTTCTCCTATTTTTAACGAATGGTATTCATAGGCAGAAAACTCTTTTTTTTCTTTTATGGCATTCGAAAAGTTTTTACCATTGATCAAATCGGTAACAATGTTTTTAATAAGGGTTTTATTTTTTAGCTTTTTTTGTTCTTCTCCAATTAATAGTAAAGCATCTTTTAAGGGTAAACCTGCATGTAACAAGACATATAATTCTGTATAGAAACGTTCCTTTTTTTTTGTTGTAAAAGAAGTACCATACGTAATTTCCTTTTTTAGTAGGGTATTTATATCAAATGAAGAATGCTGTTTTTGTTTAGACGCGATATTTTTTAATTGAAATGCCATGGTAAAGTTTGTAACAATTAGTTATTAGGAGTGTTTAGATAATGCGCTGCATCTTTGGTTTGTTGAATAAAGAGTTGTTGGTTTGAAAATTCTTCTGATAAATTGATTTCAATTGCATCTATAAATTTACCTTTCGTTTCAAAGCCTTCTAAAAATAATTTTTTAGTCACAATTTTAAGAGGGAAAGTATCTTTTTCTCTTATGATAAAATCATCTAAAAAAGTATAAGCAATGCTGTTTTTTGAACTTTTTAGAGAGACTCTATTTTTTTGCTCGTCATAGTAGGCGTTGCGGGTATTAAAATCTCTTATAAAAGTTGCTTCAAAAAATTGTAGTGCTGTTTTTTGATGATATGTTTTTTGAATGATTCGTACTTGTTTTTTAACCATATTTAGCATCAGGAAACCCATAGCAATAACGATACTCGCTACAACTATTACAACAATCATTTCACCTAATGTAAAGGCTTTTAGTTTGGTTTTACTCATAGGGAATGGCCATTATTCTTTTGTTCTTATTCTTTTTTGTTATCACCTGTGTTACTGAAAAATCAAGATATTTCATCTTGTTATGCGTGTTGTTTACAACACGAATTAAAAAACCTTCCTCAGTATAAGAAGTAGGAACTTTTAATTGTTTGTTTTTGTATTGATAAATGAGTTTTTCAATACGAGTCTCTAAAGCAGCTGTCTCTTTTTTTAGAGAACTCATCATGATATTATGTAAGGTTACTAGAGCAATCCCAAAAACAACAAGCAAAATACTGGTGGCTACGATCACTTCTGTTAATGAGGAAGCTTTGAGGGTGGGTCTTATTCTTTTTTTTAGTCCAACCATTTTGCCACTGAATTTGATTCGTTATTTATGAGGAGCCCCACATATTGAATGGGTAACTTTTTAACATTAATGGTCCCGTTGAACAAATGATTGACGTACACACCTCCTGATTTTTTTACGATAAAATTATTAGTATATACGCTTCCAAAAACACTTCCTTGTAGTGCTAAGTTCTTTGAGCAGTAGACTTCTCCTTTTATGACTGCAGAATCATCAATTTGTATCTGTGTTTTATAAGGAGAAGTGTTGTTGTCAGAACAATACACAACCATTCCTTTTACGAGGGTGTTTTTAGAAACATGAATTTGTTCTTTGGTTTGTTCTTCTCCATTAAAGACTTGAACAGAAGTATCATTTTCATTCAAAAGAATCAAAGCAGTAGGGTAGTTTAAGGTGCAACCAGAAGCTACTTCAATTGATTTTCTTGCCAATGCTTGAAAATTTCCTGTGGTGTTTTTTTCAATCTTAATTTTTGGTGCGATTAAAATAATATCTTCTAAATTCGCTGAAGCCTCTACGATAATTGCAGTTTTAGAACTCACAACAATGTTTCCACTTAAAGAAATATTTTTTAATAGGATGGGTTTGGTAGCAGTATACAACCCTGTGGTATTCGTAAAAGATTGATGTATTTTCACCCCATCTTCTAATTCAATACTTTTCATTTCATTAGTCAAATAATTTTGATAAAAGTCTTTTACAAATTCAATATTTTGAATCTGAGGTAAAGAACTGCTACTTGCTTTTCTTGAGCCGTTGATCAATGGATTTCCATAAAACGAAACCCCTGCAATGTTTCCACTTTTAACTCCTTGTTTAGGAAGAGCAACAGTTCCAGTAATTTTTGTTTTTCCAACCAAAACCAAAGCATTGTTATTGTCTTTTAAATACAATGCCTCTCTTTTTGAGTGTTGCACTCCTAACAAACCTATTTTTTGAAAGAATTCATTTTTTACTTTTGAATTTACAATGGCCAGATCAAAAATACCCCAATGCTTTTTTATGAGGGTACTAACTGCTATTTCATTATCGTAAAAGTGTACAGGAGTTTTAAGATCATAGGGGGTTTTTTGGTGTTTCAGAGACTCAAAACCTAATTGAACAGCAGCAATGGCCTCTTTTGTAAATTGATGCTTGATATTCATTCTTTGTTGCAAATACACCAAGGATATAAAAGCACTAATAATGATGGCGATGATGACCGAAATCACCAAAACATACTGCAATGCGCCTGCTTTTATTTTTTTTAATAACCTCATTTTATTGCTTCATAATTTTCTTTAGCTCATTTTTAAATTTTACAGATACCTGGTTTTCACTAGCTTTTACTAATTGAACACCCTGAAGTACTTGCTGTACTTTTACAACATCTTGTATTCCATTGACTGTTAAAATATAGGAGCTTTCCTTATTCCCTTCTACACTTCCATTGTATTGAACATCTGGAAATGCTATGGTTGGTTTTTTAGAAATGATTGTTTTTTTTCGAACTGTTTTCTTTTTTGGGAATCCGCCTAAAAACGGATCTCTATAGGCTTTGTTTAAAGTATAGAAAGGATGTTTATCCGTCTTTTGTTCCTGAAAGTAAGTTTGGATACTTTCTGTTTTTAATTCTGGAGTAGGAGGAGGGTGCATTCGCATATAAATTTGGTAACCAATCATTCCCCAAATGATCAAAACAATCCCTAAGAGGCCATATGTTTTTTGTTGTTTATTCAAAACGGTGTTATTATTTATAGATTGGTTCTTTAGATTAAAAAGGGAGTCACTTCTTCAATAGAAGTCACACCTTCTTTTACCAATTGAATCATATTTGTTTTTAAGGTTGTTATATTATGTGCTTTTAAATAGTTATGAATTTCTAATTTTTTGTCTTTGATGTTCGTTACAAGCTCTTCGGTAATCGGAATAATTTCATATACAGCTTTTCGTCCTTGATATCCGGTTTGATAACAGCTAGGACACCCTACCGCTTCAAAATATCTATCAATCTCTTCCATTTCTTTTAGATGTTCCACATTCATATCCAAAGAGGTCTGCGACCTCTTGCAGTTGTTACAGAGTTTTCGCACCAAACGTTGGGCCACACTTACGTTTAAAGTACTCGCAATTAAAAAGGAAGGAATGCCCATATCGATCAAACGAGAGACCGTTGCCCAAGCAGAATTGGTGTGAATCGTAGATAAGACCAAATGCCCTGTTAAAGAGGCTCTAATAGCCATATTAGCCGTGGCTACATCTCTGATTTCTCCTACCATAATAATATCGGGGTCTTGGCGTAAAAAAGTACGCAAGGTACTTGCAAAATCCAATCCAATATGTTGTTTCAATTGCACTTGATTAACACCCTCTAAGGTATATTCAATAGGGTCTTCAATGGTTAATATATTGGTAGATGCATCGTTTAATAATTGCAAAGTTGCATATAGAGTAGTGGTTTTTCCAGAACCTGTAGGCCCTGAAATGAGGACAATTCCATTGGGTTTTTGAACTGATTTTTTATAAATTTTTAATTCTTTTTTGGTAAATCCTAGATTGTCTAATGAAACATAGAAGTTGCTTTTCGATAAAATACGTAAGACCAATTTTTCGCCATGCAAGGTAGGTAGGGAAGATACGCGAATATCAAAATCTTCGGTTTCTGTAGTTAAATGAATTCTTCCATCTTGTGGCAATCTTTTTTCAGAGATATCCAAACTTGCCATGATCTTTATCCGGTTGATAATTTTTGGATATGCTTCCAATGAAATCACATATCTTTCCATCAATTTTCCATCGATGCGCAAACGAACTCTTGCTTGCTTTTCAAAAATTTCAAAATGAATGTCACTACTGCCAATTTCTTTGGCTTCATAAATGATATTCAATAAAAAATCGTCTGAGTAATTGAGCGACTTTTGCCCTTGATTAAGAGCTCTTTTTCGATAATTAGTTTCTAAATATTTTTGGAGAATTTCTGTATTCTCTTTTTCTAAAACAATCTGTTTTCCCAAAACAATAGCGAGTTCTTGGCGTACTTCATTGATGCGTTCTATATCTGTTTTAAAAACCCATTGGTTCTTGTTTTTAGCCACAGGGATAATTCGGTACTGATAGGCTTGTTCACTTGAAATCAGTTGAACTAGTTCTGTAGCAATATTAAATTGTGGTTTTTCCATGTTATAAAGTGTATAGCTCTATTTTAGGAATTAATTTATTTACCAGGAGAACTAGAATTAAAAAAAGACTTTGTAATCCTGCTAAAGGAACTGTTTTGTCTTTAAGTTTTCTTTTTACGAGGATAAAAATAAGTAGTGAAAAAAGTAATGAAAAAATAAATACCATTAAAAAAGATACAAGAGGCAAACTCACCGCCAACAGGATGAAAAAGAGCAAGTCTCCCATACCAAATACTTGAAAAATATTGTTTTGCAGTATTATTTTTGCATACAAACATAACACTCCAAAAACAAGCGCTATAAAAGTAATATTCATCACTATTGAAGAGACGAATACTATTTGAGTCTGTTGCATAAAATGTAGTATTCCTCCTAGCAATAGACTTATAATTAAGATCCATACAGAGACCTTTCTCTCTTTGATGTCTTGGTAAAACAGCACTCCCAAAGTTGTGATGAATATAATTTCTAAGGATAGATTCATTTGATTTAAAAGTATTTTTTAGACTAATCTTGTTGTTCTAATTTTTGTAAGTAAAACAGTCCTGTTATTTCTTCTTTATTCCTACGGTAATTTTTTTTCTTTTCAAAATTAACAGAGGTTAGTGTTCCTAACTGCTGTCGTTCTATATAATTTGTTAGCTTTAATAGTGCGATAAAACTTCCTTTAATTTTGAAAGAGTAGGTGAGTAATTTTGTATGGTCTTTAATACTTTGATGTGGTTCATCAAAAGACAATACTTCAATTGAACACTCTTTTTTAAATACATTTAATTTGTTGAATAGTACTTGTTGAAAAGAGTTGTTAAGGGACAATTCTTTTTGCTGTAAAACAGTATCTAGATGCCTGTTTTTTTGTTGCATATTAAAAATTTGTATTCCTACATCAGACATCAATTCTTGTTCTTTTGTTAGCATTGTTAATTTTGATTTTAGATCAATGGTTTTCTGTATTGAAAAGACATAGGAAATGAGGAACAGTAGCAAAAACCCAACTACCAAAGCGATGTTCTTTTGTTTGTTAGTCATGAGTGGTGATTATAAATTTAAATTCATTCATTCGAGTTGTTTTTTTTCCTTTCCCATATGCATGTATGGAAATATTTTTAATCCATTTCTTTTGCTCCAAAAAAGAGATCCAATTTGAAAAATCTTCATTTTCTTTTGAGATCCCTTTGACTATAAGTTGATTTTTTTTAAAAGAGATTGGGGTGTCTTTTTTTTGAACACCTACTACTGGTTGATAATAGAATTGTGATAGTAAAATAGTTTGAGGAGTAGAAATTCCTAGCTCATCTAAATAGAGAGAGAGCTTTGAATTGGATGCAGATTGCACACTTGCCACCAAACGTTTCTTTTGCATAACTTCTTCTTGTAATGTATGGAGTTGGTTTTTATAGGTTTCATTCAGCTGAAGTTCTCCAGTTATTGTATTCACCCTATTTCTGTAAGAACTAAAAATGAAAAAATTTACCAATAGTAATCCTAAGATCAAGCTCAGTCCAGTTTTTAGAACGAGGTCGAAAAAACGCTTATGGAAATAGCGTTCTTGTAGTTCTGTATGACGGATGCTAGAGGTACTTTTTGTATAATAACAAATAATACCTGCTAAGGGTAAAATTGCTGTATGAGTTACTTCTAAGTCATTGATATTATAATTTTTATTCGAAGAATTTCCCTTTTCAATAGCACAAATAGCATTGGCATCAAATTTAATTTGTGCATTGGAGGAAAACAATGTTGTATTTTCTACAAAAGGGTGTAAATTTTGGATGGCTAAATTTCCCAATGAAAAATCGATGACTGAAATTCCTTTTTGTTGGTAGGTATTTATAATTTTATCAACTGAATCTTTTCTAGCAATACAGACAAAAGAATGCTGTGTGTTTTGGTACACCTCATAATAAAAATCTGTTAGAACAATAGTTGGAAAGGCATTTCGAATTACTTCGTTTTCATTTTTATTAATACTGGTCACTTTTTTTGACAATATTTGTGCATCATTAATAAGTAGAAAAAGATGTTTTTGACCTCTTAATTCTTCAAGAAGAATATCAAAACGATCTGTTTGTTTGCTAGTTGAAATAACAAATTCATGGTTTTTTTTTGTCAGTTGTAGGAGGTTATAAACTCCTTTTTCAGCATGTTCAATAGCTGCATATGTTTTGCCATATTTGAGTATTTGCCGAATCATTAATAAATGATGGTTGATTTGATTAAGACAGATAACTTGCTTTTTGAAGCAGTTCTAGTTCGTTTGCTAAAGAACCATTTGATAATCGGTACTCTTGCTAAAAATGGAACTCCTGAACCCGTGTTGTTCTTAGACGTTTCTTCAATTCCTCCCAAAATAACCACATCTTTATCATTTACTCTTATCGTAGAAGTAAATTCTCTTGAATTAATTCCAGGAGGGGCTTCGGGATCAATCCGTTCTCCATTAAAATCAGATTGTAATACATTAATGTTTAGTGTAATGTTTCCGTCTCCAGAAACCAAAGGACGAATACCAATAGATAAATCTGCATCAATAGGAAAGTAATTTTTTATTTCTGTAGTTTGAGGGTTTTGAGAACCAATCACATCTTTTCTTGTAACTGTATAGTAAGAACGTTCTCCCCTAGACAAGGTTGCCTGATGACCATTTAAAGTAGATAATTTAGGGGTAGATCGTATGTTAATAGCTCCGTTGGTTTCTAATGCTTTGATTCTTGCATAAAAATTAGGAACTACTTTTCCGATATTCAACGAACCAAAACCATTAAATCCTCCTATAATTTTATTAATGCTAGTAGATCCTAGTGTCAAATCGGTTCCAGAGAAAAGGGAGCCACTATCCGTTGTTGGAGTTTCTCCGATTCCTAAATCTAGGCCTGAAGTGACTAGATTAGAATTGGAGACTTCAAGAATCATTACTTCAATTAAAATTATGGGAACTGGTTTGTCAATTGTTTTTAAGAATTTTTTAAATGCGGCTATTTTTTGTGCATTTCCATTGACTAAAAAAGCATTTTGCTCTACATCAGTTGTGATTTCTAATCCTTCTGTAATTCTTTTTGGAATTAAATCTAAAATAGCCTCTGATTTACTGGAGTATCCCTGAAATGTACTTCTGTTATTTAAATTTGAGTTGCTATTATTAAAATTACCAGTTTCTTGATTGAAACTATTATTATTATTATTATTATTATTTCGATACTCGTTTGAAGAATTAAAACTCGAGTTTCTGTTACTTTGAACTGGAGAGTTCATAATCTCGATAGAGCGATGTAGTAATGGAATTGCAACTGAACTGTTCAGAGAAAATTGTTCTTTATCTCCAAAATAATAAATATCATTAATTTTTTTATAGCTAAATGTAGTGTTTTCTAAAATATTAGTTAGTAAAACATCATAGGGGATAAGGGTTGCTTTTACAGTTGCTTTTCCTGCACCTGAAAGCGGGCTGCTGGTAAACATATTGATGTTTAAATCATGCCCTATGTCTTTTATAATTGATGCGATGGAAACATTTTCAAAATCTACCTCTATGAGTTGTTTTATGGTGTCTTGAATTTTAAAGTAAAAATTAGAGTTTCTGTACCGAGCTGGTTTTTGTCTTCTAGTATCTGCAATTCCTTTTTGATTTGCTGCGCTAGCACTTTCAAATAGATAATAATTATCCGTTGTTTTCGTAACTGATAAATTATTGGCAAATGCAATTTTATCAAGGGCACTTTCAAACGTTTTGTCTTTGATGTACGAAGATATTTTTTGATTTTCAATCTCAGGAGAAAAGACTAAGTTCTTACCCGTAAGATTGGTTATTTTTTTAAAAGCAACAAACAAGGTGTCGTTGAGTAAATCAACAGAAAAAAGATCTTTATCTCTATCATATTTTGCGCTAATATCTCTTGTAATAAATGGTTTTTTATATCGCTTAAAGCTTATAATTGAACCCAAAACATCAAGGGTAAGATGGTATTCTTTACACAAATATAAAAAGACGTTTTGTACGATGGCGTTAGAGAAATTTTGAGAGACTTTTATCTGGTTTAAATCGATAGCAATACTTATATTTAACTCTTGCTCAGCAGCTATAGCCCTTATAAATACGGGTAGTTCAGTATTGTTTAAGCTAAAATCAATTTTTTTAGTGAGTCCTGGAACACTTGTCGATAAACGGTCTAGTTTTTTTTGAATTTCTTGAATTCGATCGTCTTCTATTTGTCCAAAAGTAAATGGAGAAAAATAGAGTACAAAGAACATAAAAGGAATATATTTTTTAAACACAATTTTTTTTTTTGAAGAGAGGGGGTTATTTAACAGAAAAACGATAGCTAGAATATGCAGTGGAGAAATTAGAATTCAACGCTTTTACACGCCATTCGTAGTCACCAGCCGCTAAATCTTTTGAAATGGTGGTACCTATTGTTAAAGAATCTACTAAAATTCGGCTCGCATTATCAAAGTTCGGATAAGCTAATTGAATCTCATATTGAGAGGCCTCCGACACTTTTTGCCAATTAAACTGGATGGTTCCATTTGTTACCTCGGAAGTATCTGTTGGAGCCAACAAAACAACCTTTTTTTCAGAAATATTTTCTATAAAAATAGCTTCACAATTACATAGCAAAATTGTGATAGTAACAAATAGCAATTTCTTTTTCATTTTTGCTTATTTGATATTATTGGTATAAATATAATAAATTATTATTATTTTTTAATACTTTTATAGATCTATAATTATATAATTGCTATTTATATGAAGATTCAGTATAAAATTTTTACAAAAAAAGTGCCGGCTTTTAACATGCAAGAATTATTAGTTGTTTTGGTAATTATTGGTATTCTAATTTTAATTGCACTCCCTAATTTGATGCCAATTATTTCTAAAACTAAAGCATTGGAAGCCCAGAATCATCTGGTGCATATGTACGGTTTAGAACGGAATTATTTTTTTATGTATTCTAAATATTCAAAGGAATTCAATGCCATTGATTTTTTACCTGAGAAAACGGTAAAAAATGGGGGTACTTCCAATTACGAATATCAAATTGTAGAGGCATCTAATAACTCTTTTAAAGCAAAGGCTATTGCGGTTACAGATTTTGATGGAGATGGTGTTTTTAATGTGTGGGAGATTGATCAAAATAAGAATTTGAAGGAAGTTGTTAAGGATTAAAGTATCCTTTTTTTCTGTATCGAGGCATGCAAATAACTAAAAAAGCCTCAGAAATTTCTGAGGCTTTTTTAGTTATTATTCGTTGTGTAAAATAAATTACTTTTTAACGTTATTTTTAAACATTTCAAATCTGTTAGATCCTTTCTTTGGCCAACTATTGTTTGACGTGTCTACATCTGCAGTTTCAAAGTCTGGATCCACAACAATACTTGTGATTTCTTTTGCAACAGCAAATATTCTTTTCACCGATACATCATTTTTCATCCAAATTTGTGCAGGAAAAGTATGTCTTTTCTTGGTTCCATCATCAAATGTTAATTCAACGATAATTGGCATCACCAATCCTCCAGGTTTTTCAAATTCTACGGCATACAGATAAGAAGGTACTTCTTTGGTGTCTGTGTAGTTTTCCATTGCCTTTGGATTCGCGTTTTCTTTATTATCATTAATGTAAATTAAATCACCCAAATTTTCAAAATACTGACTGTATTTTTCTTTTAATTTTGCTGTTCTTTCGTCTGGTTTGTCACTGATATACAAAGATTTTACGTTTTTAATTCCAATATCTGTTACGTCAGTGGTGTAAAACCAACCTCTCCAGAACCAGTCTAAGTCCATACTAGAAGCATCTTCCATAGATCTAAAAAAGTCTGCAGGTGTCGGGTGTTTGAACATCCATCGTTTGGCATAGGTTCTAAAAGCATAGTCAAATAATTTTGGTCCCATGATGGTTTGTCTTAGCATGTACAAACCTGCTGCAGGCTTAGAGTAGGCATTAGGTCCAAATTGCTTTACATAATCCCCCTGAGACATGATCGGTGAGATGTTACTTTGATCTCCTCCCATATATCGGGTAATATCTTTTGCTGGATTGATCGCAAATAATTTTGGATCGTATTTTAATTCTGCCAAAATTTCAACAAAAGAATTCAAACCTTCATCCATCCAGGTCCATTGTCTTTCATCAGAATTGACAATCATAGGGAAAAAGTTGTGACCCACTTCATGTACAATAACTCCAATCATTCCTTTTTTTGTTCTGTCTGAATAGCTTCCATCTGGATTCGGACGACCAAAATTGAAACAGATCATAGGATATTCCATTCCTTGTCTTTCTGAATGTACAGAAATAGCTTTTGGGTAAGGGTAATCAAATGTTAATTTAGAATACTC
>JABAZI010000020.1 GCA_018608545.1 Polaribacter sp. | reverse complement strand
AATGTAGAATCTGAGGCGGCTGCCGCAGCAGCAAATGGAATGTTACTTTCTAATCACTCTTATGGTTTTGCAGTTAGAAATGATGCAGGGGAGCCTCAACTTCCAGCATATTATTTCGGTGCATATTCCGATTATGCCAAAGATTGGGACAATATTTTGTATAACGCTCCTTATTATTTAATGGTTACTTCTGCAGGAAATGACGGAAATGATAATTCTGCAAATACAGCGCCTTTAGAAGGAAACAGTTCTTATGACAAGTTATCAGGAGATAAGACAGCCAAAAACAATATGGTTGTTGCTAACGGACAAGATGCGATCATAAATTCTGATGGAACTCTGAATTCAGTGACAATAAGCTCATCAAGTTCTGAAGGCCCCACAGATGATTTAAGAATTAAGCCTGATATTACAGGAAATGGGACCGGTTTATATTCGACTTATGACGGTACAGACGATGCATACAATACCATTTCAGGAACATCAATGTCATCACCAAACATAACAGGTTCTTTATTGTTACTTCAACAATATTATAATGAAACATATGGTAATTTTATGAGAGCCTCCACGTTAAAAGGTTTAGCACTTCATACTGCAGATGATTTTGGTACAGTGGGACCGGATGCAGTTTCAGGCTGGGGGTTAATGAACACTAAAAAAGCCGCAGAAACGATTACTAAAAAAGGATTACAATCTGTTATATCTGAAATAGAATTAACACAAGGAAGCACGTATTCTATTGTTGTAAAATCTGACGGCGTAGAACCTTTATTAGCGTCAATATCTTGGACAGATATACCTGGAACGGAAAACACAGGAGAGGCAAATGATTCAACCCCAGTTTTGGTAAATGATTTAGATATAAGGGTTACTGAAAATTCAGAGACATCAACTTCTTTTATGCCTTGGAGACTTGCCTCTGCAACTACAAATGAAAAAGCAGACAATATTGTAGATCCTTTCGAAAGAGTTGATGTAGAAAATGCTCTTGGAGAATACACTGTTACTATTTCTCATAAAGGTTTTTTAGAAGGTGGGTCTCAAAAAGTATCTCTGATCGTTACCGGGGTCTCTTCAGGAATTGCGTTATTCACAGAAGTAAATACCAAAATCACTTGTGATGACATAGAAACGTTTGATTTTAATTTTATAGAAACAATAGGAGGAACTACGTCTTTTTCAATAGATGGTTTGCCTGAGAATGCAATTTTCGATTTATCTGACAGCGCATTAGATACGGATGGATCTTTGACAGTGACATTCGGAAATTTAAATAATGTTGCCCCAGGAATCTACGCAATCAACGTTAATGGTAAAAACGGAACGGAAACAACAACAACTCCTATCGAGTTAAGGGTTTTAAGTGAGTTTTTCTCAGAAACAAAGACCGCTCCAGCATCCCCCTCCAACGGCTTGTCCGGGGTTTCTACATCAGGAATTTCGCTTTCTTGGGACAAGGACATTAATGCTGAAAGTTATTTAGTAGAAGTTTCAAAGAGCCCATCTTTTGACACTATTTTGTTTTCTAAAAAAGGGATAGAATCATCGTTTTCTATTCGAGCGTTGGAATCAGCAACAGTTTATTATTGGAGGGTAAGGCCCGAAAATACCTGTGCATCAGGAAGCTTCTCTTTAACGCATAGTTTTCAAACAGGTATTAGTGATTGCTCAAACACGTATGAAGCAACAGATTTTTCTTCAGCAACAATCCAGACCGCTGAAAATTTAGAAGATATTTTTGTTCCTATTACCGTAACAGATAACTTAATTATAGAAAAGATTTTGGTTGCAGTAGACATTTCTCATACATATGTTGCGGACATGACAATCAAGATAGAAGGTCCGAGCTTCACTGAAGTCAGCCCTACTCAAGTAACCCTGCTTTCAAATAAATGTCAAGGAGGGGACGATGTCAATGCTATTTTTGATGATGCTGCAAATCCATTAAACTGTAATGTTTCAGCCCCTGTAATTTCAGGGTCCATTGCTCCAGCAAATAATATGAGTTTGCCTTTTGCAGGGAAAAACGCGATTGGAGAGTGGAAATTAAGAGTAAATGATTCTTATGATGAAGACGGCGGTCAGATAAATTCCGCAAGTATTACAGTTTGTACTTTAGACGTGATTACAACCAACCCATCATTAACTCATTCTGAAATTGTTGTTGATAAAAACACTACCCACACCATCTCTAGTGACGAAATTAAAGGGACGACAACTTCAGAACTATCAAACATTGATTTTAAGTTGATAACAACCCCTTTAAAAGGGCGCATAGAAAAGCAGGGTGTTGTATTATCTGCTGGAGATGTGTTTACTCAAAGGCAAATTGCACTAGGCTTTATAACATACGTAAACACAGAGGTTAATTCCTTTAATGATGAGTTTAAAGTTGATTTAATTAGCGTAACAAAAGGGTGGCTGCCAAACCAAACGATAAAGATTAGAGAAACAACAGCCCTAAGTTCTTCAGAAATCTTTTTAGAAGGAGTTGTTCTCTGGCCAAACCCTGCTAAAAATGTATTTACAATACAGTTACCTAATTCTGATACTAAAAAAGTAAGTATTGGGTTGTTTGATTTACAAGGAAGACAAATTCTAAAATCTTTTGAAGCGTCAAAAACGAATACTTTTACCAAGGAAATAAATGTTGAAAATATTGCTGCAGGAATGTACCTGTTAACGATTCAACAAGGAAACAAAAAAGCAACCAAAAAGATCATGGTTTCAAAATAGCCTCCCAATAGAATAAATCAAAAAACCAGCATATATGCTGGTTTTTTGATTTATAGAAATTAATTCTTTTATTAAAACAGCTTTTCCTCTTCTAAAAACACGAGTAGTATCAAATATAATTTTCAATTTAATCCTTATCTTTCGAGAAATGATTTTTTATGGAGTATGGATTTCTTTCAATAATACCGCCAATTGTAGCCATTGTCTTGGCGCTAAGAACAAAGCAAGTGTATATTGCCTTATTATTTGGCATATGGTTTTCTTGGTTCATCATAAATGACTGGAATTTTTTAGAGGGAACGATTGCTATGATTGAGGGAATGGTGACTGTTTTTCAATCCGAGGGAAATACAAGAACAATCATGTTCAGCGCTCTAGTCGGTGCATTGCTGATTTTTATTCAATATTCTAAAGGGGTAGAGGGTTTTATTCAGCTCATCAATAGAAAACTAATAAAACTTGAAGATAAAAAAGCGGGCTACAGTAGAGTAATGGTTCAGGTTTTGGCTGCTTTTACAGGGTTATTACTGTTTGTAGAAACAAGTATAAGCGCCCTAACTGTTGGTGCTTTATATAGGCCAATTTTTGATAAATTAAAGATTCCAAGAGAAAAACTAGCCTACATTGCAGATGCAAGTTCAGCCCCTTCATCTATTTTAATCCCTTTTAATGCTTGGGGAGCTTTTATTATGGGGCTACTGTTAACACAGGGGGTTGAAAAACCTTTTTCTGTCATGCTAGCTTCAATAAAATATAATTTTTACCCCTTATTAGCGATCGCTATTGTTTTCATTATTATTCTTACAAAAAAAGATTTTGGGCCAATGAAAAAAGCAGAAAAAAGAACGAAGGAAACAGGTCTCCTAATGAACCCAAACTCTAAACCACTGGTTTCTGATGAAATCACCTCGTTTCCACCCAAAGAAGGAATTCAGGCAAAAGCATATAATATGATTGTTCCGCTCTTGATCATGGTTTTTATGATGCCAGTAAATTTGATATACACAGGCTGGAACTCTGTTCAAACCTCCTCTTCTTTTTTTAATCACGCGATGGAAGCAATAGGAAAAGGCTCAGGGTCTTCTGCCGTTTTATATGCTGTAATCACCGCATTGTTGGTTGCTATGGCAATGTA
The DNA here is from genome assembly GCA_018608545.1 of Polaribacter sp. Taxonomy (GTDB): domain Bacteria; phylum Bacteroidota; class Bacteroidia; order Flavobacteriales; family Flavobacteriaceae; genus Polaribacter. Next base: position 11,797 of record JABAZI010000020.1, on the reverse strand, counting down.
CTTTATACAAGGAATCATGAAGCCTAAAGAAGCGGTAGCACTAACGTTAAAAGGAATTAGTGAGCTAATGCCCCTTGCGTTGTTAATGTTGCTGGCCTTTGCGATTGGCGACGCTTGTAAAGAGTTAGAAACAGGCGTGTATATTGCCAACGTAACGAAAGGTTGGCTGTCACCAGAATTATTGCCAGCAGTTGTTTTTATAATTAGTTCTTTTATCGCTTTTTCTACTGGAACCTCATGGGGAACATTTGCAATTATGTTAGCTATTTCTATTCCTATGTCAAATATTCACGGAGCAGACCTTACAATAATTGTTGCTGCTACTTTGGGAGGAGGAGTTTTTGGAGACCACTGTTCACCAATTTCAGACACCTCCATTATTTCATCTATGGCCTCTGCAAGTGATCATATAGATCATGTAAAGACCCAATTACCTTATGCGCTTATAGGTGGATTAATTACGACTGCTTTGTATGTGTTGATTGGATATTTTGGGTAGTATAATTTTTTACTTTAGGTAAAATTATCAAGAAATCTTAACGCGCTAAAATACCCCTTTTTTTAATTTCAGGAATCATGCGCAATACCCCTTCTTTAATGGAGTTCTGTTTAAAAACAAAGGTTTTTTCATAAAGGGTGTTTTCTTCAAAAAAAGAAACTTGAAAACGATTGTTTAATTTGAACAAGTCCGGTTGAATCAGTTCAATTTTAGCAAAAGAATTTGCCGGTAAAAGGGTTATTTTTTTACGCAATACAGAAGTAGTTTTTGTTTCAGAGAAACCTTGAGAAACAATGACCATCATTTCTAAATCAGTATTTTTATTGTTAAAGACATATACATTCCAATCATCTGTTTTATAAATGTCATTATATTCGAAAACAACGGCAAGGTGCACATTTTTAACCTCAGGTATTTGAATGTCTTTTTTCATGTGTATTGAGCTTGTTTCCGTTTCAAAATTCCGAAAAGAAAGGGATTAAATCACAGATTTAAATTGTTCTAAAAAACGCTTATCGTTTTCATAAAACATTCTGATATCAGGAATTTGATAGAGAAGCATTGCGATGCGTTCTATTCCCATTCCAAAGGCGTAGCCAGAGTATTTGGTAGGATCAATATTTGCGTTCTTCAAGACATTCGGATCCACCATTCCACAACCCATAATTTCAAGCCATCCAGTTCCTTTTGTAATTCTGTAGTCGGTTTCAGTTTCTAGACCCCAATAAATATCTACTTCTGCACTTGGTTCAGTAAAAGGAAAATACGAAGGACGTAAACGTATTTTAGATTTTCCAAACATTTCTTTTGTAAAATACAAAAGGGTTTGTTTTAGATCGGCAAAAGAAACATTGGTGTCGATATACAACCCTTCTACTTGATGAAAAATACAATGAGCTCTTGCAGAAATATCTTCATTTCTAAAAACTCTTCCTGGAGAGATTGTTCTTATTGGAGGTTGGTTTTCTTCCATGTACCGAACTTGAACAGAAGAAGTGTGTGTTCTTAATAAAATATCTGGATCTTGCTCGATAAAGAATGTGTCCTGCATATCTCTAGCTGGGTGATATTCAGGTAAATTTAAGGCGGTAAAGTTGTGCCAGTCATCTTCAATTTCTGGGCCTTCAGAAACGGTAAATCCAATTCGATTAAACACCTCTATGATTTGGTTTTTAACCAATGAAATAGGATGTCTAGACCCTAAATTAATAGGCTCTGAAGGACGTGTTAGGTCTCCATAAAAAAAGCTTTCTGAGGTTGAATTTTCTAGAGACTCGTTTAGTTCTATAACTTTATTCTCAGCAGATTTTTTTAAATTATTTAAAGCTTGACCAAAATCTTTACGGAGTTCGGCATCCACATTTTTAAATTCTGCAAAAAGTCCCTTTAATAACCCTTTACTTCCTAAATATTTTATTCTAAAAGACTCAACTTCGTCTTTTGTTGTTGCGTTAAACCCTTCTACTTCAACAATAAGCTCTTTTACTTTATCTAACATTCTCATGGACTATTAAGATGCAAATTTAATCTTTTTTAAAGAGATTTATATTGTATTTGATGAGAAAACGAAAACAGCGGTCGAAATCGATTGAAATAAGGGATTGTGGAAAAATTATTTTAATTTTTTTGTTTTTGTGATATTGAAAATTATGTATCTTTGACCCATTAAATTTTTATTAATATCACAAAAAAACATGGATAAAAGTATCACATCTAGAATTGATGAGTTCATGAAGTTGGTTAAAATACGAAACCATCACGAACCAGAATTTTTACAAGCAGTACAAGAAGTTGCAGAAACGGTAATTCCTTATATTATAAATAATGACATTTATCATGGAAAAAACATCCTTTTAAGGATGGTAGAGCCAGAGCGATTATTATCCTTTCGAGTTTCTTGGGTAGATGACAGTGGTGAAATTCAGGTAAATCGAGGCTACAGGGTTCAAATGAACTCTGCAATCGGACCCTACAAAGGAGGACTGCGTTTTCATCCAACAGTAAATGCGAGTGTTTTAAAATTTTTAGCATTTGAACAAGTTTTTAAAAACTCTTTAACCACACTTCCAATGGGAGGCGGAAAAGGGGGGTCCGATTTTGACCCTAAAGGAAAATCAGATAATGAAATTATGCGTTTTTGTCACGCCTTCATGACAGAGCTATACAGGCACATCGGCCATAATACTGATGTTCCGGCTGGAGACATTGGTGTTGGGGCAAGAGAAATTGGATTTATGTTTGGAATGTATAAAAAGCTAAACAATACATTTACAGGAGTTTTGACAGGAAAAGGAGCTTCATGGGGAGGTTCTTTGATTCGCCCTGAAGCAACAGGCTATGGAACTGTTTATTTTGCTGAAAACATGCTAAAGACCAAAGGAGATTCTTTTAAAGGCAAAACAGTTGTTATTTCTGGCTCTGGAAATGTGGCACAGTATGCTGCAGAAAAAGCCATAGAGCTTGGAGCTAAAGTTGTTACCTTATCTGATTCAGGAGGGTATATTTATGACGAAGAAGGAATAGATATTGAAAAGCTAGCCTTTGTAATGACATTAAAAAACAAAAGTAGAGGTAGAATAAGCGAATACACACAAAAATATCCCTCCGCTCAATATTTTGAAGGACAAAGACCTTGGGCTGTTAAATGTGACATTGCTTTGCCATGTGCAACTCAGAACGAATTAAGTGGCGATCAAGCCAAAACACTCATAAATAACGGATGTATGTGTGTTTCTGAAGGAGCGAATATGCCTTCAACACCAGAAGCAATGCATACTTTTCAAAAAGCGGGAATTTTATTTGCTCCAGGAAAAGCAAGTAATGCAGGAGGTGTTGCAACTTCAGGATTAGAAATGAGTCAAAATTCATTACGACTAAGCTGGACACGAAAAGAGGTGGATGAAAAATTACAAGATATCATGGAAGACATTCATGATTCTTGTGTGCAATACGGTAAAAATGAGGACGGCTCTATAGACTATGTTAAAGGAGCGAACATTGCAGGTTTTGTAAAAGTTGCAGATGCCATGTTGGCTCAAGGAGTTGTTTAGGCTCGTTTAAATTTAAAACTATAAAAACGCATCAATTTATTGATGCGTTTTTTTGTATACTTTGTTTTAAAAAGTAATCTTTACAAAAAAAAGTTAATTTTTTTGTTGCCAAACTAGTTTTTAAAAACAAATGGAAATTATAAAAAACATAAAAATTGAAGGAGTTCACACCAAACCAATTGTAACAGATGTTTTTTACAAAGAGCATCATCAATCCAAAAAAGTAATTATTTTTTGTCACGGTTACAAGGGCTTTAAAGACTGGGGTGCCTGGAATTTAATGGCTGAAGCATTTGCTAATTTAGGTTTTTTCTTTATTAAATTTAATTTTTCTCACAACGGCGGAATTCCAGAACAACCCATTGATTTTCCGGACTTGGAAGCTTTCGGAAATAATAATTACTCCAAAGAATTAGATGATTTAGGAAGTGTTATTGATTGGATATCTAAGAATTCTACCTATGCAAATGAAATTGATTTAAACGATATTTCTTTAATTGGTCATAGCAGAGGCGGAGGAATCGTTTTGTTAAAGTCTAAGGAAGATTTAAGAGTTAAAAAAGTCATCACTTTGGCAGGAGTTTCTGATTATAAAAGTAGATTTCCTAAAAAGGAGAAATTTGAAAAATGGAAAGAAAAACAGGTTTATTTTGTAAAAAATGGGCGAACTCATCAAAAAATGCCTCATTTTTTTCAATTTTATAAAGATTTTGAAAAAAACAAAAAACGATTGGACATTGAAAAAGCTGTTCAGAATTTACAAATTCCACAGCTAATCATTCATGGAAATAATGACACTTCTGTTTTGATTAAAGAAGCAGAAAACTTACATAAATGGAATCCCAAGAGCGAATTTAAAAACATTAAAAATGCAGACCACGTATTTAATATTTTTCACCCTTGGAAAGAAAAAACAATTTCTAAAGAATTAGGTGAAGTAATTAATTCCGCTACAATTTTTTTAAATAAATGCAGCTAAAACCTCCTTTTCGTAAAATTATTCATGTAGACATGGACGCATATTATGCCTCTGTTGCGCAATTAGACAACCCTGAATTAAAAGGAAAACCAATAGCTGTTGGTGGTGGTGGCGATAGAGGGGTGGTGTCAGCGGCAAGTTATGAAGCTAGAAGGTTTGGAGTGAAATCAGCAATGAGTAACGTATTAGCCAAAAAAAAGTGTCCTCATATTGTATTTGTGAAAACAGATTTTGCTCGGTACAAAGAATTTACAAGTAAAATAAGAGCAATTTTTTATGAATATACAGATTTGGTTGAACCACTTTCTCTAGACGAGGCATATCTTGACGTCACAGAAAACAAGAAAGGCAATCCCTCGGCAAATGACATTGCAAGAGAAATAAGACAGCGTATTTTTGAAGAAACAGGTTTGCGAGCTTCTGCTGGAATTTCTATTAATAAATTTATCGCAAAAGTAGCTTCAGATATAAACAAACCTAACGGTCAGAAAACAGTACACCCTGAAGAAGTAATTCGATTTTTAGAAGAACTTCCTGTTCATAAATTTTACGGAGTTGGGAAGGTAACTGCTGGTAAAATGTATAACTTAGGTATTTTTACAGGAAATGATTTAAAGAGAAAATCATTAGAAGAATTAGTCGCCTTTTTCGGAAAGACAGGGACTCATTATTTCAATATAGTTCGCGGAATTCATAATAGTCCAGTAAAACCAGATAGAATTCGCAAATCTATTGCTGCAGAAAGAACTTTTAAAGAGAATATTTCCTCCGAAATATTCATGATTGAGCGATTGAATAATATTGCGGACGAGCTAGAAAAGAGAATGATTAACAATCAAACAAAAGGGAAAACGATTACAATAAAAATAAAGTACTCCGATTTTACCCAACAAACAAGAAGTAAAACAACCCCTTTTTTTATGCAGTCAAAAAAAGAGTTTTTTCCTCTAGTAAAAGAGTTGGTGTATCAAGAAAAATTAAAAAACTCTGTACGGTTGTTAGGAATCTCTTTTGGTAATTTAGATACTGAAAAAACAGCCCCTTTTTGGGTGCAATTAAAGTTTAATTTTTAATAGTTGAAATTGTTTAACCTCTAGACTTAATATTGAAAATCTTTTAAAAACAGAGAGAAATGAAGTATAGTTACTGGGAATTAAAAGAATGGTTTACCAATATAGATTTTACAATTGTGGGCAGTGGAATTGTTGGCTTAAACTGTGCTTTATACTTAAAAAAAAGGCACCCTAAAGCAACTGTTCTAATTCTTGAAAAAGGAATGTTGCCTCAAGGCGCAAGTACAAAAAATGCAGGCTTTGCTTGTTTTGGTAGTGTATCCGAGTTGATAGATGATTTAAAATCACACACCCCAGAAGAGGTTTATAACTTGGTTGATAAACGGTGGAATGGTTTGCGATTATTAAGAGAAAATTTAGGGGATAAGAAGATCGATTTTCAGCAACACAAAGGATTTGAATTATTTGATTCTAAAGAAGTTTTTGAAGAATGTATGTCTGAGAAAGAGTCTTTAAATAGGTTGTTAAAACCAATGTTTAAGGAGGATGTTTTTTCGGTTACAGAGAATCTTTTTAATTTTCAAAACAGCTACAAGAAGTATGTTTCAAATAAATTTGAAGGTCAAATCGATACGGGTAAAATGGCTCTTGAATTGCTGTATAAGGTTCAAAAATTAGGGGTAAAAATTCTTAATAATATTTCCGTTGAACGTTTTGCTGAAAGTGGAAATAGAGTAACCATAGAAACGAATAAAATCACCTTCAAAACAAATAAATTATGGATTGCTACAAATGGATTCTCAAACCAACTGTTAGAGGAGAAAGTTGAACCTGCAAGAGCGCAAGTTTTGATTACAAAACCGATAAAAAACCTTCATATTAGAGGAACTTTTCACTTAGACAAAGGATATTATTATTTTAGAAATATACATGATAGAATTTTGATAGGCGGTGGAAGAAATATTGATTTTGAAGCTGAAAAAACCACCATATTTGGATGCACAAAAAAGATTCAAAATAAATTAGAGCAAATTTTAAAAGAGATTGTTTTACACAACCTCCCTTTTGAAATTGAACATCGATGGAGCGGTATAATGGGGGTTGGACAACAGAAAAAAGCAATTGTAAAACAAGTTTCTAACAATGTTTTTTGTGGAGTTAGGCTTGGAGGTATGGGGGTTGCTATCGGAAGTATAGTAGGAAAAGAATTAGCAGAATTAGTAGATTCATGAACACACAGACACATTCTATTTCGAACTCAAAAGAGAACTTAGCGGCTTTCGATGTTCTCATAATTGGAGGAGGTCTAGCAGGCTTATGCAATGCGATTCACTTGTCAAAGTTTGGAACCAAAGTTTTATTAATAGAAAAAAACGAATACCCCAAGCACAAAGTCTGTGGTGAATACATCTCTAATGAGGTGTTGCCTTATTTACAGTATTTGGAGATTGACCCGTTTCGTTTTGGTGCAGTCAAAATTGATACCTTTCAACTTTCAACAACAACAAATAAATTAATTTCAGCAAAATTACCATTGGGAGGTTTTGGCATTTCACGTTATCAGCTTGATTTTATTTTATCAGAAAAAGCAAAAAAAAACAATGTTTTAATCATACAAGATACCGTCATTGATGTTGATTTTAAAGAAGATGTTTTTTCAGTTGAGACAAAGAATAAACAAAAATTTACCTCAAAAATATGTATCGGTTCTTATGGGAAGCGGTCTACATTAGACGTAAAACTTAAGCGAGGTTTTATTAAAAAAAGATCACCTTATTTAGGTGTAAAATTTCATGTAAAGGGAAGCTTCTCTGAAAATTTAGTAGCACTTCATAATTTTAAGGGAGGCTACTGTGGTGTTTCTAAAGTAGAAAATAATACAATCAATGTTTGTTATATCACAAATTTCTTGTCTTTTCAAAAGTATAAAAACATCAATGATTTTGAGAAAAACGTTATTTTAAAAAATCATTTTTTGAAAGAAATATTTGAAAATTCTACCTCAGTTTTTGAACAACCCCTTTCTATTAGTCAAATTTCTTTTGAAACAAAAAAACCAATAGAAAATCACATGATGATGTGTGGTGATGCTGCCGGAATGATTCATCCACTTTGTGGTAACGGAATGAGTATGGCAATTCAATCTGCTCAAATTGCCTCTAAACTCATTCTAAATTACCTGAAAGGGAATAATACGAATAGAGATACGCTAGAAAAAAGGTATATTATGCAGTGGAATGCCCAATTTAAATGGAGACTAAAAGCGGGGCACTTTATTGCAATGTTGTTTCGAAATGATAAAGTGGCTTCCATTTTATTACAAGTTTTAAAACGGCTCCCATTTTTATTGCCTGTTATCATTAAACAAACTCACGGAAAACCGATAGATATTTAATGGATTTTTTTATCAGCACAAAACAGAGAACAGACAAAGAAGAGTTAATGGATGATTTTTCTATTGGAGGAGATTTATTGCGTGATACTTTAGACAAATTAGAAAATATAAATCGATGGTTAGGTGGAAATAAAGGTACTTTAAGAGGGTTAGAAATAATTTTAAAACAGCACCCAAAAGAACAAGAGGTTTCCATAGTAGACATTGGTTGTGGACATGGAGATATTTTACGTGACATCGCAAATTTTGGCAGGAAAAAAGGCTATAAGATGAGGTTATTGGGAGTAGATGCAAATCCAGCGGCGATTGCGTATGCAAATGAATTGTCAACAGAATATTCTGAGATTAAGTTTAAAACAGAAGACATCTTTTCTGAGGAATTTAAGAACAGAAAGATTGATGTGGTTATAGCAACCCTCTTTTTTCATCACTTTAAAGAAAAACAATTGGTCTCTTTTTTAAAACAGACGGTTAATCAATCAAAAATAGGGGTTGTTGTAAATGACCTACATCGGCACAAATTAGCATATTATTTGTTTATGCTATTGTCTGTTTTTATTCGTAATAAAATGATAATTGAAGACGGACTAACGTCTGTTTTAAGAGGGTTTACCCGAAAAGACTTAGAAATAATTTCTCAAAAAATAAATGTAAAATCACAAATTTCATGGAAATGGGCATTCCGTTTTTTGTGGATAATAAAAAAATAAATGGCAGTAAAAATAATCGCAGTTGCAAAACAACTTCCAAAGTACTCGAGGGAAACAAAAGAAATTATTCCGTTTGTAAAATTATGGATGCAAGATCAAGACGAACGCTTTCAAAGAAAAGTAATTAAGCTTTTTGAAGGTGCAGGGGTCGATAAACGATACTCCATCATGAGCCCAGAAGAGGTTTTTACCGCAACTTCTTTTGAGGAAAAAAACAATATTTACACAAATGAAGTTGTTCGTTTGGCAGAAAAATCTCTAAAAAAATCCTTGTTAAAGGCAGGGTTAAAAGCAACAGACTTAGATTACATCATTACCGTGAGTTGTACAGGGATCATGATTCCTTCCTTAGACGCTTATTTGATTAATTCTCTTAAAATGAAACAAGATATTGTACGTCTTCCAGTGACAGAAATGGGATGTGCCGCAGGGGTATCTGGAATTATATATGCGAAAAATTTTTTAAAAGCCAATCCGAATAAAAGAGCGATAGTGGTTGCTGTTGAGGCCCCATCTGCCACGTTTCAGTTAGAAGATTACTCAATGACAAATATCGTAAGTGCCGCTATTTTTGGAGATGGAGCGTCTAGTGTAATTCTGTCTTCGTACGAGGAAGATACTGGCCCTAAAATTATAGATCAAGCCATGTATCATTTTTATGACGCAACGCATATGATGGGTTTTAAATTGGTAAATACTGGATTACAAATGATTTTAGACAAGGAGGTTCCAAAGAAAATATCTGAACATTTTCCGGCAATTATTCATCCTTTTTTAGAAAAAAACAACCTATCAATTAATGACATTGATCATTTGATTTTTCACCCAGGAGGAAAGAAAATAGTTCAAACAGTAGAAGATTTATTTGGGGTGCTTGGAAAAAACATAAAGGACACAAAAGAGGTTCTTCGATTGTATGGGAATATGTCGAGCGCAACAGTTTTATATGTTTTAGAACGATTTATGGACAGAAATCCAACGAAAGGAGAAAGAGGAATTATGTTAAGTTTTGGACCAGGTTTTTCTGCGCAAAGAATTTTATTGGAGTGGTAAAAATTAAAAGATGACAAATAATCAAATTATAAAAAAGCTACCGTATCAAAGCCCTTTTTTGTTTGTTGATGAACTCACAGAGATCACAGAAAATGGAGTAACAGGAAACTACACATTTAAAGAGAATGAGTTTTTTTATGAAGGACATTTTAAAAATAACCCAATTACACCAGGGGTTATTTTAACCGAAACAATGGCGCAAATCGGTGTTGTTTGTTTGGGGGTTTATCTTCTAAAAAATGAATTTACATCAGAAAAAATGATGCAAATAGCCCTAACCTCTAGTCAAGTTGATTTTTTTATTTCAGTTTTACCAAATGAAAAAGTTACCGTAATTTCAGAGAAAAAATATTTTAGATTCAACAAGTTAAAATGTTCTGTTAAAATGATCAATGAAAAGAACGAGTTGGTTTGTAGAGGAATAATATCAGGAATGATAATCACAAAACAGATATGAGCGTCAGAGTTGTAATTACTGGCTTAGGAGTTGTTGCCCCAAATGGAGTTGGGCTTGAAGAATTTACCAAAGCAATAAAAGTGGGAACTTCTGGAGTAACCTTTCATCAGCACTTAAAAGACAAAGGCTTTTCATGTTGTATTGGAGGGGTGCCTTCGATATCGCAAGAAAAAATACATCAATATTTGTCTTCTTTACAGTTAAGAGGGTTTAATAGTACCTCTATCTTATATGGATGTATAGCGGGAATAGACGCGTGGAAAGACGCAGGCTTTTCTATGGAAGAACAGTCGAATTTAGATTATGATACTGGAATTATTTTTGGAACAGGAACTTCCGGAATTGAGAAATTTAGAGAAGCTATCTATAAAATTGACGACCAAAAAGTTAGAAGATTAGGAAGTACTACTGTCGTGCAAACAATGGCAAGTGGTATTTCTGCATATTTAGGGGGTATTTTAGGTTTTGGAAATCAGGTTACAACGAATTCGTCTGCTTGTACAACAGGAACAGAAGCACTGTTAATGGGGTTTGAGCGCATTAAAAATGGCAAATCAAAACGGATGTTAGTTGGAAGTTCTAGTGACAGTAGTTTATATACTTGGGGAGGGTTTGATGCTATGCGGGTGATGAGCTATAAACACAATGAAAGTCCAGAAAAAGGCTCGAGACCAATGAGTGAAACAGCATCTGGATTTGTGCCCGGAAGTGGTTCAGGCGCGCTTGTTTTAGAGTCTTTAGAGAGTGCGCTAGAAAGGAAGGCAGTAATTTATGCTGAGGTTTTAGGAGGAAATATTAATTCTGGAGGACAACGAAATGGGGGTACTTTAACCGCCCCAAACGCTGAAGCTGTTCAAAAATGCATTACAGATGCACTGAAAGATGCTCAGATAAATTCATCAGAAATAGACGCGATTAATGGACATTTAACAGCGACCGCTAAAGACACTTTAGAAATAGAAAACTGGGTAAAAGCATTGCAAAGAAAAGAAGGAGAATTCCCATATATTAATTCTTTAAAATCGATGGTGGGTCACTGTTTAGCCGCTGCTGGATCTATAGAGTGTGTTGCATCTGTATTACAAATTAAAGAGCAGTTTGTTTTTCCAAATATAAATTGCGAAGACATTCACCCAGAAATTTTGAAACTGATTTCTGAAGAAAAAATTCCTCGAAAAATGATTCAGAAAGAAATTAATAACATTGTAAAAGCAAGTTTTGGTTTTGGCGATGTTAATGCATGTGTTATCTTTAAAAAATATATCAAATAAATGACAAAAGAAGAATTAATTATCAAACTAACAGCCATTGTTAAGCCCTATATTCAAAATGAAGAGGCTTTTAAAGGCTTGAATGAAAATACAGATTTCATCAATGATTTAGAAATAAATTCCGCAAATTTAGTGGATGTGATTTTAGACGTAGAAGATGAATTCAATATAGAAATAGATAATGATTCTATGGAGAAAATGTTATCTGTAAAAGCAACGATAGAGATTATTCAAATAAAAATGAATGTATAATGGTTGGGAACGATTTAGTTGATTTACAAATCGCTAAAAGTGAAAGTAATTGGCGCCGAAAAGGCTTTTTAGAAAAGCAATTTACAATCAAAGAACAACAGCTAATTTTACAGAATGG
>JABAZI010000026.1 GCA_018608545.1 Polaribacter sp. | reverse complement strand
AAATTATAGCAGAGAATAACTCTGACACTAATATTTATATTCAGGAGGTTACACTTAATGGTGCTGAACATAAATACTCTTATATAACGCATAAAGACATAGTCAACGGAGGAGTATTAAGGTTTGTAATGGGTTCGACTCCTAACTTAAATTTTGGTAAAGACCTCAAATACAGACCTAAATCTATTGTTTATTAGAATTGATTTTTTTTAGAAATAAATAAAAACTAACATTATATCATCCAAAAATACTAAGTAAATTTCTTATAAATTTTATCCATTTATAACTTTTTTACTGAAACAATTTTTAGTCCTATTTGTAGATAAATTAATCAAATTAAAAATAATTTAATCTCTCATTAACCGAAGATTAATTCCTTATTTAATTTGTTGATACTATATTGTATGAATTACAAAATAAATATTACAAAACCCAATTTATATTTATGATCATAAATACAGATTTTATTGATCTATTTTTTAGGTTCATTCTTAAAATAATTCAGAACATAAATTATAAACCTTATTTTCATACTTGTTTGTTGCTAATTTCAGTTAATTTTTCTGTTAGTGCTCAGCAATTATCTAAAGTTGTTGATCCACAAATTGGTTCTCAAGGCAATGGACTGGGCTGTGGTTATAATTATGTTGGAGCGACTTACCCCTTTGGTATGGTTCAGTTTACCCCCAGCTTTTTTTCACCTCAAAAAGGTTTTGTAGTTAACCAGTTAAGTGGAGCCGGTTGTCCTCATATGGGAAATTTTCCTATACGACCAATTGCGGGTCTCCTGAAAAGCTCCCCTGGCAACATGGATCGTTTTCAAAAATATGAATTGATAAATGAAGCCCATGCAGGTTTTTTATCTCTTCAAATGCCAGACCATACCATTGCTAGCTTGACAGCTAACAAACGTTTAGGAGTAGCAAATTTTAAGTTTGATGAAACAACAAAAGCAGGTACGGTTATTATTGGATCTGGGGTTAGTTCTACGAATATAAACAATGCAATGGTTACAATTACTTCGGATTCAAGTTGTGAAGGATTTGCCGAAGGCGGAGATTTTTGTGGTTCTTCAACAAACTATAAACTGTATTTTGTTGCCGAATTTGACAGAGCAGCAACCTCTAGTGGTACATGGGAGAAAAACGCATTATCAGAAGGGGTGAATGAAGCATCTGGAAAAAAATCTGGAGCTTACTTTTCATTTGATACGACCACAAATAGTGAGGTCAATTATCGGATAGCAATCTCGTATGTTTCAATAGAAAACGCCAAAGAAAACTTAAAGGCTAGCAGTATTGATGGTGGTTTTAGTGCTTACCAAAAAAACGCTGAGGCCGCATGGGATTCTAGCTTATCAAAAATTATAATCGAATCTCCAAATACCGATCGTAAAACACAATTTTACACCCATTTATATCACTCTTTGATTCATCCAAACATTGTGAGCGATGTAAATGGAGAATATATGGGAGCTGATTTTAAGGTGTATAAAACCAAACTAGATGCTCAATACAGTTCCTTTAGTGTTTGGGATACCTACCGAACGCAAGCTCAATTAGTCGCTATGTTATACCCAGGTAAGAGCAGTGATATGATGCAGTCTTTAGTCGATTTTGCAGACCAAAGCGGGGGTTATGGGCGTTGGATTCTAGCAAATATTGAAACAGGAATCATGCAAGGTGACCCAACACCAATTCTTATTTCAAATTCGTATGCTTTTGGAGCCACAAATTTTGATTTAAAAAATGCCTATAACTACATGAAACGGGGCGCTACTATTCCACTTTTGCGTTCTCAAGATCAGGAAATACGACCTTATTTGACAGAATATATAAGAGATGGTCATACGTTTGCATCAATGATGTTGGAATACACTTCGTCAGACTTTGCTATAGGTCAATTTGCACTTCAAGCTTTAAATCTCAAAGAGGATGCCTCTTATTTCATAGATAGATCTCAAAATTGGAAAAATATTTATAACCCAAGAAATAAATGGTTGAATTCTAAATACCCTAACGGAAAGTGGAAAAATGTTGAGCATGACTGGAGAGAAGCAACATACAAGAATTATTTTTGGATGGTTCCCTATAATCTAAAAGAATTAATTGACACTCTTGGAGGCTCTAAGGTTGCAGTAAAACGCCTGGATACTTTTTTTGAGCGTTTAGACGCTTCATACGATGATGCTTGGTTTGCTGCTGGAAATGAGCCCGACTTCCAAGCGCCATGGATTTATAATTGGACGGATGCTTCTTACAAGACATCTGAAGTTGTTCACCGAGTTTTTAATGAAATGTATACAAGCGAACCAACAGGATTACCTGGCAACGATGACCTAGGAACCATGGGTGCATGGTATGTATTTGCTTCAATAGGAATTTATCCAATGATTCCAGGAGTAGCAGGGTTTTCTGTTAATACGCCTCAATTTGAAAAAGCAATAGTAAATTTACCTCAAGGACTATTAACCATCAACGGAGGTTCTACTGAAGCTCCTTACATCAATTCCTTAAAAATTAATGGAAAGAAATACAAGTCTACTTGGGTCGATTGGGATTTAATTAAAAATGGAGGCACCATAGATTTCGAATCTTCTAAGACACTAAATAAAACATGGGGAGAAAATACAGCGCCACCTAGCTTTAATTAAGTTGAATAGCGAATATTAGACGCCTCCAAATAAATAAAATATAGTAAATGAAAATAGTTAAAATTCTGTTCTGTTTTTTTGTGATTATATCCACAGCGGCTTATGGTCAAAACCAGTCCGTTAGCCTTGTAGATTTTGTAAATCCTTTAGTGGGCTCTGACTCCGCTTTTGAATTGTCTAATGGAAACACCTATCCTGCAATTGCAACCCCTTGGGGCATGAATTTTTGGACCCCCCAAACGGGCGAAATGGGCAATGGATGGGGGTACACTTACGACGCTAATAAAATTAGAGGCTTTAAGCAAACACATCAACCCAGTCCATGGATTAATGATTATGCCGCCTTTTCATTGTTTCCTGAAACGGGAAAACTCCAAATAAATGAGGACGAACGTGCTTCGTGGTTTTCTCACAAAGCAGAAATTAGCAAGCCACACTACTACAAAGTTTATTTAGCAGACTATGATGTCACAACCGAAATAGTTCCAACTGAACGTGGTGCACAGTTTCAATTTACATTTCCTAAAACAGACAACGCCCATGTATTAGTGGATGGTTTCTTTAAAGGTTCAATGGTGAAAGTATTTCCTAAAGAACGAAAAGTAGTAGGGTATTGTCGCAATAATTCTGGTGGTGTTCCCGAAAACTTTCACAATTATTTTGTGATTTATTTTGATAAAGATTTTGAAGCCTCACAAACATGGAAAACTAATAAAAAATCTAAAGCAGATAACAGTAGGTTAAGTAAGGCATTAAGTGCAGAAGGCTTTCATGTTGGAGCGGCCTTAAGTTTTAAAACAGAAAACAACGAAAAAATAACGGCAAAAGTAGCATCCTCTTTCATCAGTTTAGAACAAGCAGAATTGAACTTAAAAAGAGAAATTGGCTCAGATACTTTTGATCAAACAAAGACCAAAGCAGCAGCTCTGTGGAATACAGAATTGGGTAGAATAGAAATTGAGGGGGGTACTGTAGAACAATATAGAACCTTTTATACGGCACTTTATAGAGTCTTGCTTTTTCCAAGAAAGTTTTATGAGCTTAACGCCGCTAATGAAATCGTTCATTATAGCCCCTATAATGGTGAGGTACTTCCAGGCTATATGTTTACAGATAATGGATTCTGGGATACCTTTAGAGCTGTCTTTCCTTTTTTTACAATCATGTATCCAGAGTACACCAGTCAGATCATGCAAGGTTTGGTGAATACGTATAAGGAAAGTGGTTGGTTGCCAGAGTGGGCAAGCCCTGGACATAGAGATTGTATGATTGGATCCAATTCTGCAGTGAACATTGCAGATGCCTATTTGAGAGGAATTAGAGGCTACGACGTTGAAACGCTGTATCAAGCAATAATTAAAAATTCTAATAAAAAAGGCCCTTTGAGTTCCGTTGGTCGTTTTGGCGCGAAACATTACAATAAATTAGGGTATGTTCCTTATGATGTTGGGATTAACGAAAGTGCGGCACGAACTTTAGAATATGCTTTTGCCGATTGGTCAATTGCTGAACTTGCAGAAGCTTTAGGAAAACCACAGGAAGAAATTGACCTTTTCAGATCGCGTAGTCAAAACTATAAGAATGTATTTGACCCCGAAATTGGATTTATGCGAGGTAAAAATAAAGATGGGTCTTGGGCAAAAACGTTTACACCAGATAAATGGGGCGATGCCTTTACAGAAGGCTCTTCATGGCACTGGACTTGGAGTGTCTTTCATGACCCTATAGGGTTAGCAGAATCCTTTGGAGGTATTCCTAAAATGGAAAAGCGTTTGGATGAAGTTTTTACTGCTGCTCCAACTTTTAATGATTCATATTATGGTCAGCAGATTCACGAAATTACAGAAATGTTAGTAGGTGATATGGGGCAATATGCACATGGTAATCAGCCCGTACAGCACGCTATTTATTTATACAATTGGTTAGGAAAACCTTGGAAAACTCAAAAACGAATACGTGAAGTCATGGATAAACTCTATACTTCTGCACCCGATGGTTTGTGTGGTGATGAGGATAATGGACAAACCTCTGCATGGTATGTGTTTTCTGCGATGGGATTCTATCCTGTTGCACCGGGGACTGGGCAGTATGCTATTGGAAGTCCTTTGTTTAAAAACGTGAAACTTCATCTTCAAAATGGAAATATTTTTGAAATGAAAGTCCCAAATAATTCTAAAGAGAACGTCTATATTCATAAGATCAGTAAGAATAAATCAACCCATACTAAAAATTATATTACTTTTAAAGACCTCATGGATGGTGCTTCTTTTTCATTGGAAATGAGTAATCAACCCAATACAAAATTAAGAACAAGAAAAGAGTCAAGACCATATTCTATGAGTCAAGAAAATAAATAATTTTTTCAGACAATAAAGATTGCGATATAAAATAGTATTAACAAATCAATAGAAATAAATAGTATGGCAGAAGATGCGAAAAAAACACCGATTGTTTCAAAACAAGTAATAGTGCCATTTATTTTAGTAACCTTATTATTTGCTTTATGGGGATTTGCGAATGCTGTTACAGACCCTATGGTAAATGCGTTTAAAAAAGTATTAGAATTATCAAATGTGCAGGCGTCTTGGGTGCAAATGGCTTTTTATGGCGGCTATTTTTGCATGGCATTGCCAGCAGCTTTGTTTATGCGTAAATATTCATATAAGGTTGGTGTTTTAATTGGATTAGGTCTGTATGCAAGTGGCGCATTATTATTTTATCCAGCCGCAGTTACAGAACAGTTTTGGTTTTTCTGTTTAGGACTTTATGTGCTAACTTTTGGGTTGGCGTTTTTAGAAACAGCTGCAAATCCATATATATTGGCAATGGGTTCTAAAAAAACGGCTACACAGCGTTTAAATTTAGCACAGTCAGTAAATCCAGTCGGATTAATAGCGGGTTTATTAGTCGCCAAGTATTTTATATATGATAAATTACAATCAGACGATATTACAGATTTTGGAGCTTTAGATGAAGCAAAACGCGCTTTAATAAGAGTGGCAGATTTAGCAGTTATTCGAGACCCTTATGTGATATTAGGCTTAGTTATTTTAGCTGTTTTTGTTTTATTTATAATTAGCAAAATGCCACAAACTAAAGCCGAAGGACAGATGCCAAGTCTTGGAAATACTTTTGGTGAATTGGCAAAAAACAAGAAATACATTTGCGGCGTTATCTCTCAAGTTTTATATGTAGGTGCACAAATTATGACATGGACCTATATCTATCAATATGCTGAAGCGATTGATTTAGCGAGAATAAATACAGTAGAATATGAAAAAGTTGATGTATTTTTTTATCAATTATTAGCATTTATATTATTTACAGTTGGACGATTTATTGGAACAGCACTGTTGCGTTATATGAAACCAGGTAAATTATTAATGGTTTCTGCAATCTTAGCGTCTATTTTTGTTGGAGGAACCATCTTTATAGAAGGTATGACGGGTTTATATTGTTTAGTAGGCATCTCTTTTTGTATGTCTCTAATGTTCCCAACAATTTATGGGATTGCCTTGGATGATTTAACTGAAGAGCAGTCAAAAGTGGGATCAGCAGGATTGGTTATGGCTATTGTTGGTGGTGCTTTATTGCCTATGATGCAAGGTGTTATTATTGATGCTGGTGGTAACGGTGTTACAGACATTACGATTATGGGAGTTTCTGAAGTTAACTTCTCTTTTATATTGCCTTTTTGCTGTTTTTTAATAATAGCAAGTTATGGTTATATGTCTTATAAAAAATTTAACAACTAACGTCTTAAATAAGTCTGAAACTATTTCAATGTTCACTACGTGAAACTCTATAATGTTTGTAAACGTGATGTTTTTAATGAATAGAATGTAAATCTTACTCAATAATAAACCATGCTAAAAAAATATATTTTAGGTACTACTATAGCTGTGTTTTGTTTTTCGCTTTTTTCATTTCAATTAAAAACAAAAAATAAATCACTTCAGTTAAATGTACTTTTTACAGATCACATGGTACTTCAACAAAAAAGGAATGTTACCTTTTGGGGCGAAAATGCACCAAATGAAAAAGTAACTATTGCTACGGGTTGGGGGAAATCAGAAACTACAATTACAGATTTAGATGGTAATTGGGAATTACATGTACGAACACCAAAAGCAGGAGGGCCGTATACTATTCACGTGAAAGGTGCTCATTCTAATATTTTAATAAAGGATGTTTTGATTGGAGAAGTTTGGCTAGCTTCTGGACAGTCGAATATGGAAATGCCACTCAGAGGCTGGCCTCCAAATGATGTTATTGATAATTCTGAAGAGGAAATTGCCAAGTCGGGTTACCCAGAAATTAGAATGTTTACTGTAGAGCGCCAGTTGTCATTAGACCCTAAAATTACTTTTAATGGAAGATGGAAAGTTTCTACTCCAGAAACATCAAGAGATTTTAGTGCATCAGCTTATTTTTTTGCTCGTCGATTAAATAAAACTTTAAATGTTCCTATTGGAATTATTCATTCGAGTTGGGGTGGTACACCTGTTGAGGCTTGGACTAGTAAACAGCAAGTAAAAAAAATAGGAGATTTTGATCGTATTTTAAAGACCATTAGTGCTGTCGATCGCCACAAAGAGGCTTCTGATTGGTTTTCAAAATGGAAATCAATAGCGATCCCTATAGGAGATAAACAATGGGACCAATTAGTTGTTTATGACTCAGAATTTAAACAAGTAGATTATGATGATAGCCATTGGAACCAGGTGTATTTACCCGGTCAATTTGATGCGATTACTAAATCAGATTTTGATGGGGTTATGTGGTTTCGTAAAACAGTTCATGTTCGAGATTTAGAGTCAGACTACACATTAGAAATTGAAGCTATTGACGATATGGATGTTATCTATGTAAACGGAAAGAAGGTTGGTAGTTTTGCTGGGGCTACTTATTCAAATTCCAAAAGAGCTTATAAAGTTCCAAAGACACTTTTAAATAAAGGCGCTAATACCATAGCCATTCGTGCGATTGATGTTGGAGGTCCAGGGACATTCAAAGGTCCTATGCTATTAATTAACGACTCTGGATCAAAAATTTCATTAAGTGGGTATTGGAGCTACAAAACGGCTGCTGAAATTTATAAAGGAAAGCTTTATTTGTATGGGACTGAGCACCTAAATTTAAAGGATAAAGCCACCATTATTAAAGTGAATCCAAAACTTCCAACAGTGCTATTTAATGGCATGATTCACCCACTAATACCCTACACAATCAAAGGCGCTATTTGGTATCAAGGAGAAGAGAACGTGGGTCGTTCAGAGCAGTATAAGCGACTGTTCTCTGCGATGATTAGTGATTGGCGCGAAAGGTGGAATTATAATTTTCCATTTTATTTTGTTCAAATCGCACCTTTTCAATACCATGGAGAAAGCAATACAGCTTTGGACCAATCCCAAAAATTAAGAGAGGCTCAGCGAAGAACCTTGAATATAAAAAATACGGGAATGGTTGTGACCATGGATATAGCTAATGTTAATAATATCCACCCTTCTAACAAACAAGCAGTTGGAAAAAGACTGGCAGGGTTAGCCTTGGCAAATGTGTATGGAAAGCAAATTGTAGCTTCAGGCCCCTTATTTAAAAGTATAAAAAGACGTGGAGAGATACTGGTTGTTAATTTTGATGAGATTGGCAGTGGTTTGATTTCAAAAGGAGATCTAAGGGGCTTTGAAATAGCTGGGCCTGATAAGATCTATAAGATTGCAGAGGCGAATATTATAAATAACACGATTGAACTTTCTGCTTCGACAGTTTCTAATCCAAAATATGCAAGATATGGTTGGAGCGACCAAGCAGTTCCTTGCCTTTTTAATACTGAAGGACTTCCAGCATCTTCATTTACATCTGAATAAAAATATGATTTTATTAAAGCCCGTTTATAAATGTTTTTCAGTAGCAGTAAGTATTCTTTTGATGAGTTTTTATTGCACAAGAATTTATTCACAACAACAACTTATTAGTTCATTGCCTGCTGACCAAACTAGATTAGAAATTAGAGCATCTAAAATAGATAGTATTCTTTTTTTACTGACTCTAAAAGAAAAAATTTCTATGTGTCATGCTCAGTCTCAGTTTAGTTCACCAGGAATCCCTCGATTAGGAATTCCTGAATTATGGATGTCAGATGGACCTCATGGAATTAGAGCAGAAATTAATTGGTCTGATTGGGATTATTCCGATTGGACAAATGATTACATTACTGCTTTCCCTGCGTTGACCTGTCTTTCTGCAACCTTTAATCCATCCCTGTCAAATCAATATGGTGTTAGTATTGGAGAAGAAGCGCGTTACAGAAAAAAAGATGTTTTGTTAGGACCGGGCGTTAATATCTATCGGACGCCACTAAACGGACGAAATTTTGAATACATGGGTGAAGATCCCTATTTAGCGTCTAGAATGGTGGTGCCTTACATCAAAGGGGTACAAATGAATGGAGTTGCAGCTTGCGTTAAACACTTTGCGTTAAATAATCAGGAGTTATGGAGGAATCATGTGAATGTTCAGGTTAGTGATCGGGCGTTGTATGAGATTTATTTACCTGCTTTTGAGGCTGCTGTAAAACAAGGAAAGACTTGGTCTATAATGGGGGCTTACAATCAATTTAGGGGGCAACATTGTAGCCATCACGAACTTCTTTTAAATAAAATTCTCAAGACAGACTGGAGTTTTGATGGGGTTGTGATTTCTGACTGGGGTGGCACACACAGTACTAAAGAAGCAGCTCTCAACGGACTTGACATAGAAATGGGGTCTCCAATAAATACGAAAACGTCGCCTAGAAAGGCTTTTGATGCTAATTTCCTTGGCACAAACTTTTTGGAATTAGTAAAAAGTGGGGAGATTGACGAGCGTATTTTGAATGATAAAGTGCGAAGAATTCTCCGTTTGATGATGCGTACTACATTGGATTCAAGTCGGCCGTTAGGTAAA
This sequence comes from Polaribacter sp., assembly GCA_018608545.1. Taxonomy (GTDB): domain Bacteria; phylum Bacteroidota; class Bacteroidia; order Flavobacteriales; family Flavobacteriaceae; genus Polaribacter. The sequence goes on along the minus strand of JABAZI010000026.1, from coordinate 6,114 downwards.
ATAAATAATATTGAACACAGTCAGGTGGCACGTCAAGTAGCTACAGAGGGGATTGTTCTTTTGAAAAATAAAGATGATTTTTTCCCTTTAAATCCAGTCAAGAAATTAACGATTGCTGTGATTGGTGAAAATGCTGTCAAGTCGATGACTACTGGTGGCGGTTCTTCAGAGTTAAAAGCTAATTATGAAATATCTCCTCTTGAAGGGTTACAAAAACGATTTAAGAACGCCTCTATAATTTTTTCAAAAGGATATACATCAGAAGATTCAAATCAAAATCATACATCACTTATTAAAGATGCTTTAGTAACAGCCTCTTTAGCGGATGTAGTTCTCTTCATAGGAGGCCTAAATAAAAATAGAGGCCAAGATTGTGAAGCTGCAGATCGCGATGAACTGAAGCTTCCATACAATCAAGATTATTTAATTAATGAGTTGCAGAAAGTAAATCCAAACATTGGAGTTTTATTAGTAAGTGGAAACGCTGTTAGCATGCCTTGGATTTCTGACGTTAAGGCTGTACTGCAAACATGGTACTTAGGAAGTGAAGCTGGAAATGCAATTGCAGATATTATTAGTGGTGATGCGAATCCATCTGGAAAACTTCCATTTTCTTTTCCTGTTAAACTAACTGATAATTCGGCTCATTTTTTTGGTGAATTATCCTATCCTGGAGATGGTGAAACACAATATTATAAAGAAGGTATTTTAGTGGGGTATAGATGGCACGACACTAAAAATATTAAACCGTTATTTTCATTTGGACATGGATTGTCATACTCATCCTTTAAAATCAAAGACATTAAATCTGATAAGAAAATTTATACAGCCAACGATAGTATAAATATCACATACACCTTGAAAAATACAGGAAGTAAGGATGGAGCTGAAGTTGTTCAGGTATATGTTGGAATGTCAAATTCTAAAGTTTTGAGAGCCTTAAAAGAGCTTAAGGGGTTTAAGAAAACATACTTAGGAGCCGGAATCCAAACGAGCGAAATAATTACTATACATGTGTCTGATTTATCTTTTTATGATGAATCTATTTCTAATTGGAATTTAGAAAAGGGAAGCTATACGATTTACGTAGGGAATGCTTCAGATGGAGTGTCAGAACAGATAAACATCAAGGTTAAATAACTGACGTTTAACAAGATTTTTTTGCGTTTATTGGGCTTAGATTAATTCATCGGGTATTTGCTTAATAACATCTTTGTAGGTGCCTGGAAAGTTGTCTCCCATGATTTTATTATATCTAATAATATAATCATTAAACTGTTTTTTTGCCTTTAGCGTCAAATCCATGTTATGAAGGGTGTGGATTCGATAATAAAAGGCAGTTTCATTTAACGAATCAATATTAAATAAAATTTCTGTCAGAGGGATGATTGGCGAGTAGTCTTTATTTGTATACATCCGCTTCAGTTGATTTGGAATTATTTTTAGAATTTCATATTCAAAATTTTTCTTTGTTTTATCAAAACATTCATTATTAATCGATTGTAAGAATTTACCTGGACTAATTATACTAGTAAGTTCATTCAAAGAATTATAATCTATTAAGTCGTCTCTTAGTGATTCTAGCTTCGTTGAAAAATTAAAATAATCACAGTAAAACTCATCACCTAATTCCAAGTAAAACTTACCTCTAGAGTAGATTAGTTCTAACCCTTCTACATCTTTCAAAATATTTCTTAATTGACTGATGATTACATTTTTTAAATTTTTAGCCTTTTGTGGGGTACTATCTGGCCAAAGGGTTGAGTGGATTCTTTCAGATGTTAATCCCGAAACATCTTTTTGTTTGCTACTAAAAAGTAATAGTAAAAACAGCTGTCTAATCTTTGGGCTAAATAGGTATGAAATATCTTTTTTATTTCTATCAATCATTCTAAAACTACCAAACAAAAAAGTAGCGTTGGATTTTATTTCTATTGTATTTGTTTTTTGAGGTTTTAAGATATTTTGAAGTTGAGCTTTGAATTCATCTTTTTTCTTTTTTCTTTTTTTATTTAAATATTTTAAGTAGTAGAATACTCCTGACATTAATAGGAGTATTATAAGTATGAAAACAATTTTTGAACTCGATTTTTTTTCTATTTTGTATATATTAGCTTTAGAAACGGGTTGGTCATTTAATGAATAGATATTTACTTTATTTGATCCATCTTCCTCAAATTCTTGAGTAACACAAAAAAATTGATTCGTTGAATTGTTTAGGTATAAATTTGCATTGGTCCGAATCTTTTCAGAAATCATAGGAATTGAATCTCCAAATATTTTGTGACTACCATCTTTAATGGAATAGTTATATAATTGTAAAAAAGTAGAAGGTTTATATTCTGAATAGCCAATAGTGTAAAACGAGGTTGAGTCTTTGCTAAGAACCATATTCCTTGCAGAAACCATTTTGGTGTTTTCCTGTTTAACATCCCAAAGTTTCTGTATGTTATTTGTTTTTAGATTAATTTTGTAACAATCGTAATAATACGTTTTACCGATACTTTGTTCTCCTGTCTCATTTCCTTGTCCTCCAAATAATAATAAGTTATGATTCCCAATTTGAGTCATTCCAGCAAAAAATCTAGGAGAAATAATGTCACCGGTAAATGTAACGGGATCCCAGTTGTCATTTTTAATATCGTAAGAGTTAAAAGCATTCGTGAACCTTTGATTCCCATAGCCACCAAATATTAGGTACTTTTTTGACCTAGGATCAAAGAACCCATTGTGATGATGTCTTTGTTGAGATAGTTTCAGAGAACTGTTTTTAGTCCAATACTCTGGAGTTTTTAAATCAATCGATGCAATTGTCGATTTTCCATTTAAAACATCAGACAGTTCATAAACATATAATTTGTTTTCATTTGGATCTAAGAAACTAGTTCCAAGTCGCATAGGAACAGTTAAAGTGTTTTTGAAACTATGAAAAGTATTTTTTTTACTTGTATGGTTGAAAAAGTTTAATGTATCTGAATTTTGATAAATAAACCGATTGTTGTTTTCGTCAAAAGTTACAGAAGTAACTTTGTTAAATGATTTGCTACTTATTAACTTCCAGTGATAAGACTCTATGATTAACCAATTCGGATGATCAACTGTTCCAAAAAGATGTCCTTTAGAATCGTAAACAGCATTCCCTTCGCTTTCGTTAAAATTAAAAATAGTTTTATTGTTTTTATTTGTAATGACAAGATCTTTAATAGCCATTGAAGGAACATCTATGATACTCCCATGTTTTCCGAAGAAAATTTCAGGAACAATTGTATTGTTAAATTCATTTTCTAATGATGAAAATATCTTATCATTAACACTAAGAGTAATTTCTTTTGATGAAGAATTGAAATTTAAATTTATTTTCATCCATTTTCTGGATCCGAGAAATTCTTTTTCTAATGGAACTGATATTAGTTTTTTAACCCCGTCTAGATTCAGTTTAAGTTCCCCACTACTTTCTTTGTTATCGATATATACTAATGAATATGAAATTGGATTATTTTTATCTTTTATATTCAAGATGTATCCAAATATCTTAGAATCAATAATAGATAAGTTAAATTCAATATTAAAATTTCCTGTAAATTTTTGTTGATCGTGTGCAAATAGATTGTAAGAAGTTCTTTCTACAATAGAGCTTTCACTAGAGTTAAAGCGTATTCCTTGTGAATTTCCTGTAAAAGGAATTAAAATTAAACTAACATATAATAATGGAACAAAAAATTTTATCATATTTTTATTATGATTGCAAATTTAAGTCTATGAAATTAATGAAATAATTTCAAATTAATGAAATATTTTTTAAAATAATAAATAATCATATTAATTAAGCAGAACTTAATTTCTAATTAATCATAAAATTAACTTAAATAGTATAAATTTAAAAAAAAAGTAAAAATGAAATTTAACGTATTATTTTTATTTGTTTCTCTATCATTACTTAGTATTTACAGCAATGCTCAAGAACCCACTATTGAAAAGTACACCAACTTGTCTTTAGATTTTGAAACAAGAGCAACAGATTTAGTCGCACAAATGACTTTAGAAGAAAAAATATCACAGCTAGGAGCAGGAGCACCTGCCATTCCACGCTTAAATATACAGGAGTACCATTGGTGGAATGAATGTTTACATGGAGTTGCTCGAGCTGGAATTGCAACTGTTTTTCCACAAGCCATTGGAATGGCAGCCTCTTTCGATACTGCTACGATGAGAGAGGTAGCCAATGTTATAAGTGATGAAGCTAGAGCAAAACATCACGAAGCACAAAGAAATAAAAATTATAAAATATATACAGGGCTTACATTTTGGTCACCTAATGTAAATATCTTTAGAGACCCTCGTTGGGGAAGAGGACATGAAACCTACGGAGAAGATCCATATTTAACTGGACAAATGGGTATGCAATTTGTAAAAGGTTTACAGGGAAATGATTCTAAATATTTGAAACTTGTATCAACAGCTAAGCATTTTGCAGTACATAATGGACCAGAACCTAACAGACATAGCTTTAACGTACTTCCTTCAAAGCGTGATTTGTGGGAAACTTATTTACCTGCATTTGAAGATCTAATTGTAGATGCGAAAGCCTATTCTGTAATGGGTGCTTATAATCGTGTGGACGGTGAGTCTGCTAGTGCCAGTTGGATGCTTCTAAACGATATTCTTAGAAAGCAATGGGGGTTTGAAGGGTATGTTGTTTCGGATTGTGGCGCTATAAATGATATATACAAAAATCATAAAATTGTTGATACACAAGAACAAGCAGCAGCATTAGGGATCCGAAGAGGTTGTGATCTAAATTGCGGTAGTGTGTACCAAAGAGCCTTAAAAACAGCTGTATCGCAAGGGTTAATTGGGATAAAAGAAATAGATCTTTCTGTATATCGATTGATGTTAGCAAGAATGAAACTAGGGATGTTTGATCCGATAGAACTGGTGCCATATGCTCAAATTCCTTTTGAGTTAAATAACAGAAAAGCACACGATGACTTAGCCCTAAAGATGGCTCACAAATCCATGACTTTGTTAAAAAATGAGGGCATCCTTCCGTTAAATAAAAACCTTATTAAAAAAATAGCGGTGATTGGACCCAATGCGGATAATATTAATGCTTTAAAAGGGAATTACTATGGAACACCCTCTAATCCAGTGAGTATTATCAATGGAATAAAAGCTAAATCCGGACCAGAAATTGAGTTGGTATATCATAAAGGAGTTTCTTTAGTCACTCACCAAAATAAAGATTCTTTGGTGCTTTCTAAGAGGATTTTAAAAGATATTGAATCTGCTGATGTTGCTATATTTGTGGGAGGATTAGATGCGACTTGGGAGGGAGAGGAAAGCAATGAAATGAGATCTAAAAACGGAGTTGAAGGATTCTTTGGAGGTGACCGAACAAAAATTGAACTTCCTGAAGTTCAATTAAATGCTCTAAAGGCGATGAACAAAACGGGTACACCAGTTGTATTTGTTTTACTTGCAGGAAGTGCTGTTTCCTTTAATGGTTTGGAACAAGAACTTGAAGGTATTCTAGCTGCTTGGTATCCCGGTCAACGAGGGGGAGATGCAGTAGCAGATGTTTTGTTCGGGAATTATAATCCAGCTGGAAGGCTACCTGTGACTTTTTATTCTTCAACCAATGAATTGCCTAATTTTGAAGATTACAATATGCGAGCTGGTAATGGGTTTACTTATAGATACTACAATGGAAATGCCATGTATCCATTTGGTTATGGCATGAGTTATACAAAGTTTAAATATTCTGATTTAGCAATCAATAAAAAAGTTTTCAACAACTCAGATGAAGTATTTGTTACGGTTAATGTAAAAAATAGTGGCGAATTGGATGGTGAGGAAGTTGTTCAGTTATATGTTAAAGATGTCGAATCGACTACATGGATGCCACACAAGCAACTTAGAGGATTTAAACGTGTTTCGTTGAAGAAAGGAGAAAAAAAAATGGTAGAATTTAAATTAAATGTAAGGAAAGATTTACGTTATTACGATGCTATAAAACAAACCTACGCTGTTGAACCAGGCGATTTTGAGATTCAAATAGGAGGCTCTAGTAAAAACATCCAATTGAAAAAAATAATTTCTATAGAAAATTAAAAT
>JABAZI010000088.1 GCA_018608545.1 Polaribacter sp. | reverse complement strand
AAGAACCTATTAGAGTATCAAGGGAGGTTTTATAATCGTATAATAAAAATTTAATTTAAATATTTTTATTATAATTATTTGTAAATTATGAGAATATCACAATATATGTAATTAAGCCTTAAGTTCAAATTCAAAAATAGCATCATACTCAATAGTAATTGGATGAGTGGAAGAATTTGTTTGTCCAGCTTTGGATGTAATTTTATACAATGATTGAATTGTATCATTCGTCTCAAGAGGAACTTCAGTAGGTTCGTCTAATGTTTCATTAAGCATAGCTACTTGAATGGCATTGAGGCCAATTTGGTTGGAGCTTGCCTGTCCCATAGTGAGTACTGCGGTGCTACCCATACCACCCAAAGCTAATCCTCCACCTGGAGCAGATGTAAGTATATCGCCTTTAGCAAAAAGTGAATTTACATCTCTACTATAATTACCACCAAATGCTCCGAAGGCACTACCTATAGTGTAGACGTAGTTTACACTGGGTTTTCCAGCAACCGCGCTGGCTGCGGTGAAGGTAATTTTATCACCATTTCTAAAACCAGAACCAATTGCTACTACGACCATAGATGAGAGAACACTGTTGGAAAAAGTCATATTGAATACAGCGCCTATCCCGTCACCATCGGTCGTCCAGTCACCCGCCGAGCTACCCTTAACAATATTGACAGTAGCCCCACCATTATTGGTGCCGGCAACGGTTGTATTGTGATTTGATACCGTGTGCAACGGAATACCTCCAGAGTGCAACAACATTTGGGCAGTGACCTTGAATTCTATTTCAGTTGAAGTAGCACCTAAAGTAGTGGCGGGAACAATAACAGTATCTCCAACACGATATCCGGAACCATGCTTTGTAAATTTAACCTTAGAAATATCAATGGAATTTGGACCATTAAGAGTAACTTCTATTTCAGCACCTTTTCCATGATGAGATGAATTGAGAGTAATGTTTAGGTAAGTATTAGCTGTCACAAATAACTCACCATTACCAGAACCTTGAAGTGCGGTCAGTAACGCACCACCACCAAGCTGGATAGCGCCAGAAGCGTTAATCATTGCTGCGGTTAAAGTTATTGTAATTGCAGCTGAGTCGGTTCCCATCTTTCCCGAAGGAATTCTAACTAATTGACCTACCTTATAACCAGATCCGCCACTGGTAAGAGTAACGGCGTTAATGGTAGAATTAGTAGATCCAGTGCAGGTGATTGATCCAATAATAGCTCCCGAACCTTGTAGTGTTTGAAGAGCGACATTACTATACGTTTCATTAGCTGGTACGGTGACAAGCGCACCATTTTTCACGGCATTCTTAATTGCGGTCAATAATTCACCTCCGGTTCCTACCTGGAGTGCATTACCATTAAGCATGGCAGCGGTGACTGTGAATTTGATGGAAGTGTCGACTACATTAGTCCATAGCCCATAGAATGCGTTGCTGTTGCTTGCTGGTTTGGTGAGAGTAACTTCATCACCAACAGTGTATACACTGCCACCAGAGGCCGCAGCGCTTATGGTCACATTATTAATGGTATCACTGGTTGAACCAGGCGCTTTGAGAAGTAAAGTAACCTGAGTACCTAACACGGTAGTGTTAACGTTATTTGCTACGTTTGCTGCTGTTCGGTGAGTGGTAGCAATCTGCCCACTTGTTATATCGTTGGCGGAAGTTCCGTAACTGGTAAGGGCGGTCCCGGCGTTGCCTGGTACACCAATATATCGTGCTTGGAATGCGGACAATAATCCGGCATTATTTTTAAATCTTCCTCCAATAAGCATAGCATCAGTAACTGTGAATTCTATTACTTCAGAACCAGCGCCCAGTGCCCCAGCCGCAATTGTAATTACATCATCTATCGCGTAACCACTACCTGCGGTGGTAACAGTTACAGACTCGATGGTACTATTTGTAACACCTTCTACATCTACTTCAAACACAACTCCTGTTCCTGCTCCTGCTCCCCACACGTTAGAGCCATTGAGTCTTTTTGATGTTACGTCTGTCGTGTGTGTAAGGGTATATTTACCGCGCACTAAAGCTTGAGCAACAAAATTATTACTTGTCAGGGTGAAATAGATAAAATCATCATCGGCACCCCCTGTCTGTTTTGTAGCCCATGAACCAGAAGTAGTAGTAGTAGTAATACCATTAACGGTAGTAATAATAGCTGCCTCAGCAACGGTGACAGCAGCTATGCCAATAGTATCACCAACTTTGTAACCTACACCGGGATCTACGACCACAATAGAGTTGATGGTGCTCCCGTTTGGAAAGACCTTGACTGTTAGACCAACACCAGTACTTACATTACCACCTGCTGAATCACCATCAAGTTGCACTTGTGTAGGGTTACTGGTAACAACAGCAACCTCAGTTCCTGCTACTGTTGCGCCTGTTCCTGAAGCAATACCATTGGTGATGGCTGTGGTAAATAGAGCGCCAGTTTTAAGAACAGTGCGTTTTTGATTGGCGTCCAACTTCATTTGTTCCAACACATATTTATTGCTCACGTCGTTTGTTGTATTTTGTCTAAAAGCGCCTTGC
>JABAZI010000070.1 GCA_018608545.1 Polaribacter sp. | reverse complement strand
CAAAGTCTAATGAGTTAAAAAGCATTATTTTCTTTTATTCTTAAATGTTAATTCTTAGTACTGTCGTTTCTTTTGCATGACGCACAACGTTCCGTGTTTGTTGCTGTAGCATCCCGCTGGTTTCTGAACACTATACACAGTGTTAGCAGTTGTTATTTTTTAATCATCCAAAATGCTCCAGGTTCTCGATCATCTTGCTTTGCGAAAACAGGACACTTTTCAGAAAATTCTTCCGTAAAATTATGTGATAGATAATTCAATGATCCAATAATTCTAAATTCAGAATTAAAAATTAAAAACGCTTCCAATAAATATTGTTCATTCCATAAAAGATGTTTATTAAAAACCCATTCATCCAAATAATCTTTTGGTGTAAAAATATCATGGACGTGAACTAAAACACCAGAATTTAAAGTAGGTAATAATTCTAAATATTCAAAAAGGACATCTCCCTGAGGTCTAATAATATGTGTAGAGTCAATGAATAGAATATCATTTGACTTTAATTTATTAAAAACAGATATATCAACACATTCTACTTTCTCTCTAATTAATTCAACCTCAATTTCTTTTAACCATTCCATCTCGTAGGGTTCTATACAGGTGTGTTTACAGTTATAATTAGAATTTTCAATCTTATTTTTTTCAATTGCATTTCTTGCCATTAAAGTTGAATTGCCACTACCTACCTCAACAATGCGATTTGGTTTAAAATGTCTTATCATATTATAGAGGTATTCTGCATCACCAGAACAGTAAGCCCCGTTATTGTAATAAAATTCTATATTATTTTTTTTTTCGATTGGGAAGTTTAAAAGCTCTTTATTAAAATTGAATTGCGCTAATAATTCTAATTGCTCTCCTATATTAAAGTCAATCCCTTTTATCTCTCTGTCTTCTCTTAACGATTTAGTTAAATATTTTTTAGGATTAATCATTGGCTGATAATAGTGATCGAATATTGGTAACATTCCCTCATTCATAAATATCTGTTCTGAATATTTTTTATTTTTATTCATTTTAATCCATTTAATTGAAAATAACATTAATGGTTTCTCGAATAGATTTAGGAACTTCAAAATTATTTTTTTCATAATTATTTATTTTTGCTGTTTATAATTTTGGTTTCAGCGTTCTTGGATATTATTACCAACTGGTTCTATCTAAACAAAACTTGTGTTAATAGTTATATAATTTGGGATAACACAACTTTTTGTTTGTCTTTATTTTTTTCATTATCAAATTACGTATGAAAAATAATCAATACAAGTAAAGGATGTGTATTTAGATGAAATGGTGTTTTTGTAAGATAAATAAGAATATAGGGCTCTTATTTATTTTCTATGTGAGGTTATAACAGATTCCTTTTTTTAACTTTTTCATAGCTTAAAAGAGGAGTTCTAATTGCTTTCTTTTGGAGGGTCTGTTTTGATCAAAGGAAGGATAAATACCAACGTTGTTGTGTATGATCTCGTTGGGTGGTTGAGCAACTAATTTAATAAACAAATACGAACCAGAGAAAGTGCCGAAGGAATTTTCCAAATAAGCCTTGCCAAAGCAATAAATTATACACGGTGGGGGCTCAGTTATTTTTACCTTAAGTATTCTCCTTCGACGAGATTAACCAAAATTGATTATTTTCATTCTTTTTTCTTATAAACCCTTACCCAGTCGATATACATGAGCTGAGGGAACGTGGTAGTGGAGTCTGGACGACCGGCGTGTTTGCCACCTACAGCAATGTTTAGGAGGATAAAAAATTCTTTACGAAACTCAGATAGTTCATCAGTTGAAATTGGCATTGAAGCGAATTGTTGTCCATCAACAAACCACGCAATCTGAGTTTCATCCCATTCCAATTCGAATGTATGGAATGCGTCGGCAAACTTACCTTGTTCCAGTTTGAAAGAAGCTGCTCCCATCATTTTATGTGATCCAGATGCGTCAGCATAGTGAGCATTTGCCTCGACAACCCCATCATCTTTAGAGCCATACAATTCAAGAATATCGATTTCACCAGATTGTGGCCAGGGTGTGTCACCACCGTTTTCGTCTATATTTGATCCAAGCATCCAAAACGCAGGCCAAATACCTTCACCATGCGGAAGCTTCATTCGGGCCACTATCTTTCCGTACTTCAAGACGCGCTTATTCGCAGTATGCAATCTCGCCGAAGTGTATTGGTCCATTCCATGAACATCGCTTTCGTGAATAGCTTTTATAACAAGACAATTGTTTTCGATGTAGGCATTGTCATTGCTGTCCTCATAGCGTTGCCATTCATCGTTAAAGCGCCCAGCTTCCTCTACCTGGAAATTCCATATGTTTTTATCGATGGTGTTGGCCTCGAATTCATCTGACCATGCTAACTTCCAGTCCATTCCTGGTTCGTAGAGATCTTCATTTAAGTTCTGCATAGCGTTTTTGCTTTTTTTCTGATCATCGGTACTAATTTTTCCCTCTTTATTCTTACAAGAATGTAATACAATTGACATTATTGCCATAATTACTAATCCAATTAATATTTTTTTCATTTTAATCAATTTATTTGTTTAA
>JABAZI010000084.1:73339-77002 GCA_018608545.1 Polaribacter sp. | reverse complement strand
AAATTATGTCAAAAATTTTAGGATTAGACCTTGGTACGAATAGTATTGGTTGGGCTTTAATCGAGAATACTACTATTTTAGGAATGGGAAGCAGGGTTTTTCCTGAAGGAGTCATAAATCTCGGTGAAGGAGAAGGAAGAGAAATTTCAAAAAACGCAAGTAGAACAGATATCAGAGGTAAAAGACGTCAGTTCTTTAGAAAAAGATTGCGTAAAAGATATTTATTAAAAGAACTCGCTAAGCATTCCCTTTGTCCAATTCCAGCTTCCTTGATTAGAGATTGGAATGGAATAGAAATTTTCAAAAATGAACTTCTTCAAGAATGGTTAAGACGGAACCCTTATGAGTTGAGAGCCAAAGCTGTCTCTGAAAAAATTACTTTATTAGAGTTAGGTAGAATCTTTTATCATATGATACAAAGAAGGGGGTTTCTGAGTAATAGCAGGAGCGCTGGTTCAGAGGTTAAAGAGTCTAGTACTATTTTTAAAGGAGATACCAAGATTGGTAAAATAGGGATTAATGAAACTCTTCAAAGTATTGAAAAGAAAAAAACATTAGGTAGCTATTTGCATTCCATTTTTCCAAAGGAAAATGAACCATTTTCAGGAGAATTAGAACGTATAAGAAATAGATATACTACAAGACAAATGTATATTGATGAATTTGAAGCAATTTGGGAATTTCAAAAAAATCATCATTCTGAATTAACGAATAACTTAAAAACAATTATTGGAGGCAGAAAAAAAGACGGCTATAAAGAAGATGGAGTATTATTTCACCAAAGGCCTTTACGTTCACAAAAACACTTAGTAGGACATTGTTCTTTTGAAACAAAAAAGACAAAATGTCAACTAAGTGCCATTCCTTTTGAGATGTTTCGAGTATATCAATGGGTTAACACAGTATCGTATGATTTAAATGGAGAAAGACAAAAAATTACACCACAAGAAAAAGAAAAAATAGTTGCTTTATTACTGTCTAAAGAAAAAATAAAATTTAAAGAAATAAGACAAAAAATCAATAGACTTGAGGCATATTATCAATTTAACTACAAGGACAATGAGCAAATTATTGGCACACATACCATCAATAAATTATCAAACAAAATGTTTTTTGGTAAGGAGTGGTTTAATTTTTCAGATACTGAACAAGAAAACATCTGGCATATCTTATCTTTTTTTGACGATCGAGATAAGTTAAAAGAGTATGCTATCAAAAATTGGAATTTTGATGAAGAAAAAGCAATTAAAATATCAAGGTTTAACCTCAAAGAGGGGTATGCAAATTTGAGCAGAAAAGCGATTAACAATATTTTACCTTTCTTAAAATTAGGGTTTATGTATGACATTGCAGTTGGTTTGGCTGGAGTGAAGAATGTTTTAGGCAACTCTTATAAAGAACATGAACAATTTGTATTTGACAACGTACCAGAAATTGTTCGTTCAAATTTAAAAGGGGGGTACATAGAACCTTTGAAACAAATGATGAAAAAGGAATTTAGTTGTACCGAAATTCAATTAAAAAAACTCTATCATCATAGTCGTTCAATTACAACCAATGATGTCTTAGATAGATTGCCTTTAGGTCCTGAAGCTGATAAAGAAATTCAAAAAATTAAAAACCCTGTTGTTATTACAGCACTGTTTGAAATACGGAAATTAGTGAATGAAATTATTGATGCTTATGGAAAACCAAATGAAATAAAAGTAGAACTAGCACGAGATTTAAAAGCATCTAAAAAAAATAGAAACGATACTAGAAGAAAACAACAAGTTTTAGAGAAAGAAAATGATAGAGTAAAAGGAGAAATTGAAAAATTAGGAATGCGGTTAAATCACACAAATATTTTAAAATATAAGTTGTGGGAAGAATGCAATCATACCTGCCCATATACTGGACAAACAATTACAATAAGCCAACTTTTTACAAGTGAAATTGAAATAGAACATATATTTCCTTGGAGTCGTTCTTTGAATGATAGTTTTAACAATAAAACACTTTGCTTTACCAACGAAAATAGGGCAAAAGAAAATAAAACTCCCTATGAATTTTATAGCTCACAAGGAGATAAAAAGTGGGAAATCATAAAGTTACAAGCATTAAATTGTTTTAAAACCAAAGCAAAGTACCCGAATTGTTATACTAAGTTTAAACATTTTGTAAAGAAAAAACATGATGAAGATTTTATTAGCCGTCAGTTAAATGACACAAGATACATTAGCAAAGAAGCAAAAAATTATCTTTCTAAAATATGTACAAAGGTACTTGTAGCTCCAGGACAAATGACAGCTACTTTAAGGCATCATTGGGGTTTAAATAGCATATTAAACAAAGAAGATAACACTAAAACTAGAGATGATCATAGGCATCATGCTATAGATGCATTGGTAATGGCATGTTCTACTAGAAGTCATTTACACGAATTGACTAAAAGAAATCGATATCGTAAAAACCATGAGCTAAAAGATTTTCCAGACCCTTGGTTCAATTTTAGAAGAGATGCAGAAAAGGCAGTTGAACAAATTTTAGTATCTCATAAAAAAACTAAAAACATCCTAACCATTAGAACCCGTTCGACTATAAAAAAGGGCGTTAAACATAGAAATATAGGTGTTGCAGCTAGGGGTCAATTACATAAAGAGTCTGTTTATGGCAAGAGAAAAGATGTTTTTACAAAAGAACTAAACTATCATATTAGAAAACCATTAATTTTACTATCAGCTGCCGAAATTCCTAAAATTGTTGATCTTGAGATAAAAAAAATAATTTATAAAGCAATTGAAGAAATTGGTTTGAATATTGACGATAATAGAAAACCAATTGTTAAAACTAGAGAAGACAAAAAACTATTTGAACAATTATTAAGTAAACCTTTTTTTCTACCTAATAAAAACGGTAATCCTGTACCCATAAAAAAAATAAGAATACAAAAAAAATTTAGTAATGCTAAACCTTTAAAAGAGAGTAAAAATCAATGGGTTGATTTAGGTAAGAATCACCATGTATTAATCTACAAAGATTTTAATGGTAATTTTAATCAAGTTGTGGTTACTTTCTGGACGGCTGTAAACCGAAAAAGAAAAGGAAAAGAAGTGTTTCAATTACCCAAAGACGGTAAGGAAATGGTAACAACATTGCAAAAAAATGAACTGTTTCTGTTGGGATTAAAGGATGATGACATTGATTGGAAAAACCTTAATTATAATTTGTTGAAAAAACACTTGTTTAAAGTTCAAACTTTATCTTCTTTTTATTATGAATTTAGATTAAGTACAGATTCAACTCAAAACAAAGACACTAAATCAAAAGTATTTAGAAGAATTACAAGTTTTAGTGACGGTAAAGCAGGGTGGAAAACACACAACCCAATAAAAGTAAAAGTTAATAGCATTGGTAAAATAGAAAAAATGTAAGCAATACAATTTTATACAGTTCATTGACATTGTTAAAGATTATAAAAACGATATTAGGGAGAGAAACATACAATCTCTAACCAGTTGTGGTTTGATTAAAGATTAGAAAAAACGATATTTGTTAAAGATGAAGCGGACAGTGATAAGAGTTGTGGTTTGATTAAAGATTAGAAAAAACGATATTACAATAATGGAGGAGGTAGTAGCGCTAGAGGTTGTGGTTTGATTAAAGATTAGAAAAAACGATATT
>JABAZI010000084.1:35105-73239 GCA_018608545.1 Polaribacter sp. | reverse complement strand
GGAGGTAGTAGCGCTAGAGGTTGTGGTTTGATTAAAGATTAGAAAAAACGATATTAAAAGGTTCTTTCTTCCTCGCTGTAGAGGTGTTGTGGTTTGATTAAAGATTAGAAAAAACGATATTATAAGTGTGATTCTCCCGCTGTAGCAATCCGTTGTGGTTTGATTAAAGATTAGAAAAAACGATATTTAAATCATAAATAGTACTTACAGGAAACGAGTTGTGGTTTGATTAAAGATTAGAAAAAACGATATTACTTTTAAAAACAGAGATTTTTATATTTTTGTTGTGGTTTGATTAAAGATTAGAAAAAACGATATTCCACCACCTTTGTACAGCCAAATTGAATAGTTGTGGTTTGATTAAAGATTAGAAAAAACGATATTTTTTTATTTACAAGAATAATTTCAATGCTGTTGTGGTTTGATTAAAGATTAGAAAAAACGATATTATCTTCATGAACGCAGATTTTAATTGGCTTGTTGTGGTTTGATTAAAGATTAGAAAAAACGATATTTTGCTTTGTCTAGTGCTTTGTTATGTGCTTGTTGTGGTTTGATTAAAGATTAGAAAAAACGATATTGTAAGCTTGTTTTGGTGCGATAATTCGCTTGTTGTGGTTTGATTAAAGATTAGAAAAAACGATATTAGTTGAATAACCATTTAAATCTTCACTATAGTTGTGGTTTGATTAAAGATTAGAAAAAACGATATTTCTACTAAATGCAGTCATTGCAGCATTTCGTTGTGGTTTGATTAAAGATTAGAAAAAACGATATTAAGTTAATTTAACTTCTTCTCCATCTATAGTTGTGGTTTGATTAAAGATTAGAAAAAACGATATTAACTTCTGTAATGTAATGTTTACGGAACTAGTTGTGGTTTGATTAAAGATTAGAAAAAACGATATTAAAGTAATTAGAGCTTTAAATCTCGGATAGTTGTGGTTTGATTAAAGATTAGAAAAAACGATATTGAGGATAACAAATTTATAATATTAGAACTAGTTGTGGTTTGATTAAAGATTAGAAAAAACGATATTAGAAGTAGAAGAAGTAATTGTAACTCCTCCGTTGTGGTTTGATTAAAGATTAGAAAAAACGATATTACATCCCCAAAATCACTTATACCAAAGATTGTTGTGGTTTGATTAAAGATTAGAAAAAACGATATTCCTCTGCAACTGCTTTATGCTCCCCCACTAGTTGTGGTTTGATTAAAGATTAGAAAAAACGATATTTAGACCTGTTAGGGCGACTTTTTTAGGGGCGTTGTGGTTTGATTAAAGATTAGAAAAAACGATATTTAAGGTAATAAACTATGAATCGGTGCATAGTTGTGGTTTGATTAAAGATTAGAAAAAACGATATTAGTTGTTGTATTAGCTTCTAATTATCATGACTTTATAGTAAAATATCGATTTTAAAAATACTTCTTTTAAAGATACAATTACTTTATTTGAGGCATTTTTTAATTGCTATTAAAATAATTCCAATTGCATTGGAGGTGGTTCTTTGGGCGCTGCTACTTTACCCCAAAAATTCATAATATTCCCATATTGTTTATCAGTAATTCGCAAAATACTTACTTTACCAAATGGTGGTAATAATGCTTTTATTCTTTTCTCATGGGCATCTGCACTTTCACTACTAGCACAATGTCTCATATAAACAGAAAACTGCATCATTCTAAAACCATCTTTTAAAAGGTTCTTTCGAAATTGTTGAGCATTTCTTCTATCCTTTTTTGTCTCTGTTGGTAAATCAAAAAATACAAATAACCACATAACTCTATATTTGTTTAGTTCCATAAATTTGGATAAATTATTTTTCTAGAGGTACCGCTAAAACATTTTTGTAAAGAACTTGTTGTTGTGGATAAAGCCACCATTAAAGGGCTTTTTCTGTCTTCAAAATATACCGTTTGAGTTAATGTTTTTAATAATGCTGCTTTAATAGGGAGTATTAAATCTTGTTCGTCATATTTTTTGATTATTTCTAAAACCTTAGCATCTATTAAAGGACGATAGGGTTCCATAATATCATCCGCTAAACAAAATGCATTATACCTATTGTGATGGTGAATACCTAAAGTATTTAATAGACCACTACCAGAAATAGCTCTGGCAACAGCAGCTCTTAATATTGTGTAACCATAATTTAAAAATAAATTTGGGTATGTTCCATATCTTTCTCTTTTAAAGTCAAAATCAAACAAATGTTTCCAATAATAAGAGGCAGCAACTGCTTCTCTATTGTCACTATCTCCACTTAGAACTTTGGTAGCATAATATTTTAATGGATTTGTATTTATATTAAGTTTTTCTAAAACAATAGATTGATTTAATATTTTTGCTTTTATAATCTGTTGCCATAATTGTTTTTTTAAAGGTTCTGATGCGTTAATCTGATTTTTAAAATGCTCTTGTTGCAGGTGGTGACTTTCTATATTTAACAACATACTTTGAGGCATGTGCTTATTGTTACAAAAAATAACACTCACGTTATTTGAGCTCAACTTAGACAATGCAGGTATTGAAATATATACCTCTTGATTTTCAATTATAATAAATCCAATATCTTCTATAGGTACTGATGTTTCTTTATCTAATATTTTTATATTTAGTTGCTCATATTTAGTAGTTAAAGAGCATTTATTTCCAAAAAAAAGAGTTCTTTTAATCATATCCTATTTGTTTTTAATTATTAACAGATACAAGAAAGATAAGTCTCTTTTATTTATCCTAATGTTTTCATCCACTATTGAAATTTGAACCCTTATAAAGGTTGTCTTTAGATGACTATTTTTTTTCATTTTTTCCATCTCACTGTTTTCAGGGAGCCAAAAAAACCCCATTTACAGGGATTGACATAAGTTGATTTTGTTTGTAGGTTTGGGCAAAAAAAATTGGTAAGAAATGGGTTAACCTCCCAAGCTTCGGATCATGTGTAACGTTGAACCCGAAATAAAACAAAAAGTAAACCGAGAGCGGATATCGAACCCCTTAATTATGAACTCGGATATTCTAAAAATTGAAAAAGAAAATCCCCTAAAGTTAAATACCTATGAAAAAGATTCAATTATTACTCGTGCTGTGTTACTTGATAACAACAATTACACAAGCACAAAGCCAATCAGATTGTGACCGTAATTTTAGAGAAGCACTCTTTTATTTAAAAGGAGATAAAAATTTTAAAAGAGACACGATAAAAAGCATCAATTACCTTCAACCTTGTATAGAAAAAGGGGAAGCTAAGTCTAAAATTTTATTGACTAGAATTTACACTTCTCAAACAGATAAAGACCTGCATAAAAAAGCGTTTAAAATGCTAAAAAAAATGGCTAAAAAAGAGAACGCCTTTGCAGCAGGAGACTTAGGTGTTTTATATAAGTATGGGATTGGTTGTCGCTTAAACCTTAACAAAGCGCGAAAATGGTTTGAAAAGGGAGCCGAACTTGGAAATGACAAAGCTGCCTATAGTCTTGGATATTTATATTTAAAAGGTTTTGGAGATATTTATCAAAATTATACTACTGCTGTAAAATGGTTCGAAAAAAGCAACCATGATATGGCTAAATACTGGTTAGGTGTTTCTTACTATTATGGAGATGGTGTAACTCAAAATATTGCAAAAGCAAATGAATTGTTAGGAACTAATTTTGAAAATAGCATTATACAAACTCAGTCTAATTCTAGTTCAGAAACCTCTTCTAGTAGCGTTTCTAACCAATCGGAGTCTCAAAATGAAAATAGTGAAAATACGGTGCCTGTTTCAGATGAAAATTTGATTGGAGAATGGACGGGAAAACTATTAAAATTTGATTGGTCGGGAAAAAAAATTCGACAAAGAAATGATTTTACTCTAGAAATAAAACAGGATTCTGTAACGGAAAATTTAGTGTACGATCTAAAAATTAATGACCAAGAATACAAAGAAGAAATCATCGATAGAATTGATAATGAACTCTATTTCGATGAGATTTATATAAACTTACCGCATCAATCGTTTAGTGAAGACATTGCTGATCATTTAGAGTATCAGTTTTTATCAACCGAGATGTCAATAAAAAAAATTCATGGGTTTACTTTTTTAACTGGAAACATTGTAAACTATATCAATGAGTGGAATGAATCTGGCGCACCAATAAAGTATGTATTAAAAAAGAAAGAAACTTTTGCCAATAGCGACCAAGAGCTTTCTGATGAAATTTTATTTGCATTGTCTGCGCAGGAAGATAATTTTATAAAATTATATCCAAACCCTTTTAAAACTGATTTGATCATTTCTTATACATTGGATATGCCAAGTTTTGTAGAAGTAAAAATCACCGATATTCAAGGGGCTATGAATGAAACCATTCAAAAAGAGAGTGAACAAGAAGCTGGAGATCATCGGTATTATTTTGAAGGGTCCATCTTAAAGAAGGGCATCTATGTGGTTACTGTATTTGTTAATAATGAAAAGAAAACAAGAATAATTGTAAAAAAATAAGCTATGAAAACATATAAATACCTTTATAAAGCAATATTGATATTGTTATTATTATCGAGCTATTTGACACATAGTCAAATACGACCAAGTGAGTTTTTTAAACGTCAATGGTTAGATTTAGATAGTGATGCCTCTCTGTGTTGTAATTCATTAGATGAAACTCTAGATGATTTTTCTTTTGATTGGGACTATAATTATAATACCGCATTTAATAATTTAGTATTATTAGAACAAGCGAAACTTGATGAAATTGAAAGTTGGTATAGAAGACAATATAATTTAATTCAAGATGAAATTGAAAAACAACTCGACACTCCGTTTAACAGTTATGACCAAGCTAAAAAGGCTTTCTTTTCTGATATAGAAGGGAAAAACATTACTAGAAACACACCTGTTCTTCTCTCTAAATATGAGAAGTTATACAACCCTGGTAGAAATAAGAATAGAAAGTACTTAAAAGAATTAAAGCACTTACAATTAAGAGAAATTGAAATCAGAGATGGAAATATCAACAATTCTCAATTCCCTTATTTACAAGCAAAGGGAGTTTCCTTGAAAGAAATTACTTCATTGAGTAAGCTTTCTGAATTGAAATATGATTTAGAAAATGCTTTTGGAAACCAAAAATCGAGAAACCATGAATACGTTTATATTATTGAAAAATTAAACTATCTTGGAAGTGACTTTGATAACGAAATGTTAAATCTTAAAAATAAATTTTACAATAGTTTTGATAAATGGGATCAATTGGGATTGATGCAATTTCTTTTAAACTATGAACATTATAAAGATATTCTGAGGCCTCCTTACTCAACTCCTGACGAGCTTGTTGAATTTCAATTTTCAGATATGGCAACAGAACCCGTAATTGAAGAATACGCTAAAAACAACAGAGGAGGTGGTGTCTCTCTTTTTGATCCGAGATACCCTGAAATTAACAGATATCTGTATCAAAATAATTTTTGTGGGGGCTATATCGATTTAATGGCCTGGGAAGCTGATAAACAAGCAGCGTTAGACGGTTATATAGATAATGTTTCAACACACCGTATAATTGCAAGTAATTTAATACAAGAACTAAATATTACCAATCAAAATCAAATAGAATGGTTAAATTCATATACCAATAAAAATGATTTAAATAATTTAAGTAATTTTATGCAGAATTATAGGGTTAATGGAATTGTTCCTGTTGAGGTTAAAGAATTTGTAATGGAGTTTTTGAATATCATTGAAGAAATTCCAACTGCAAAATTTAAAAGATATGAAGAATTAATGGAATTAATTAAAGACGATCCTTTTGTTTTACTTGAAGATTGTATACAACAAAATGGTCTTGATATTGTGAATTATCAGCAACTATATGACCATACTTTACCACAGTCTTGTAAAAATAGACTTGATAATTTAGGAAGTGATTTTCAAGACCAACCTCTTAATACAGGTAATGCAGCTGTTGCTAATGTGGACTATTATAGTGTAGAAATTACTACCAACCCAGACTTTAATTTAGATGGTATACCAGATTCAGATGCAGAAGTTTATAATGCTTATAAAAATAAATTCACTGATTTAGCATCCGGTAATAAAGACGATTTTCAATTTAGTTGTAATATCCCTTTTAACACTAATAATAAAGCAGATATAAGCTGGACTTTTTCTCCATACTATTCAGTTGATGCTACTACTTGGAACTCTAATAATCCTTTAGCTGCCATAATAGAAATAATAGCTTGGGGAGATGTTAAATTTAGTGATCTTGTTTCAGATGATGGGGCAATTATGATTTCTGCTTTTACACCCCAATATTGGATAGGCTCTACAATTCAAACATTCCGGACTAAATCTCAACCATTTTCAGGAAATCGTCAATGGGGTTATCTTACAAATCAAAATGGAAATTTAGAATTATATGCAAGAGCTGTCGATGTTGCAAGAGTTGATGATTTAACATTATTTGGGCCGGGGACTGACGAATGTAAAGAGGAAACATATTATAATATTGGAGATGCAACATGGTCTAATTTACAAGAAGAAATTAAATATTGGGTGAATGCTTATAACGGACAAGCTTCTGTTGTTCCTAGAACTGCTGTTCATTTCGATAAAAATAAATTGAAAGAGTTATTAGAAAGTAATGACACCATTAACCAAATCAATTGTAATTAAATTAATTATGAGAAATTATACTTTATTAAAAATCATATTAGCGCCAATAGTATGTGTACTTATTATTTTAAGTTCACAATTTGGTATAGAGTACTACCCATTATCTTTCGGTTTAGTTATAGGTTTTATAAATTGGAATAATCATAAATATGGTTTACTTATTGGAATTATTTTAAGTTTATTAGCCTCATATATTTCATTTTTTATTGCTTACTTCTCAGTTTATTTATTATTTGAGGTATTTAAACTTTTTTTAGGACAAGATAATGGAGGAGTAGCTGCTTTAATGGTTTCATCTTTTATTCTTGCTCCATTATTAGTGTTTTTTCTATATAAATTTGTTTTTAATTATTCAATAACCAAAATAACAAAATATATAATTCTCTTTGCAGTATTTTTTTTAATTATTATTTCATATTTATTTTATCAATTATCTAATTATTATATTATTAAGCTTATTAAAAACATCAGATTTGATCATTATACAATTTGGCAAATTGCTATGGCATTGGCAATTCAATTATTAATTCATCAAAAAGTAATTTGGAAAAAACAAAAACTTGAATAAACAAAACCCACCCAACCTCTAAAAAATAACAGCAAAGTACAAGCTTGGTGCTTTGCTGTTATTTATTGCTAGACTGAAAACCAAACCGTTTAACTGTAATATGAAAATTGTGAAAAAGAAACTTTTCTTCCACATAATATATTTCTAAAAAACAAGCGAAAATAACCATCTATACATTTTTTAAACCCATTCATACAATAGTGCTTTTTTGTACAAGGTATTGTTCTATTTTTTATCCAAAATTGGATATAAAATAGAAAAAATCAGATATGAATTGGCCAAAAAAAAAAGAATTTGCATTTACAATTATAGATGATACAGATAATTCTAATATCAATAATATTAAGCCAATTTATGATTACTTAACTAGTAAAAATATAAAAACAACTAAAACGGTATGGATATATCCATCAAGAGATAGATACACAGGGCAGACACTTCAAAACAACAATTATTATAAATTTATTAAACTACTTAAAAGTGATGGTTTTGACATTCAACTTCACAACGTTGGAAGTGGTAATTTTAGTCGAACCGAAATAATTAAAGGTCTCGATGAATTCAAGCAGAAATTAGGCAAATATCCCAATATGCATATAAATCACTGTTCCAACGCTGACAACCTATATTGGGGCCATAAAAGATTTGGTATGATCTTAAGAAAAACAATGCAAATCATTGAAGGTAGTAAGAAAAGGTTCTATGGAGATGAAATTAATAGCAACTATTTCTGGGGTGATGTTGCTAAAGAAAAAATAAAATTCATTAGAAATAGGGTGTTTAATGGGATTAACACATTAAAATATGATCCTAAAATGCCTTTCAGAGAGAAACGAAAAATATTTTCTAATTATTGGTTTAGTTCATCTGATGGACATAATCTAAAACAATTTAATAATTTAGTAACAAAGTCTAATATTGATAAATTAAAAAGAGAGAAAGGACTATGTATTGTATACACACATTTTGCAAGTGATTTTGTAGATCATCAAGGAAAACTAGACGAAATATTTAAAGAAAATATAAATTACTTGTCCAAACAAAACGGATGGTTTGTTCCTGCAAATGAAATCCTTGAATATCTTCTTTCCCAAAAGAAAAAAGACTACGTATCAAGTTCTTATATAAACAAATTAGATCTTAGATGGTTGATTGATAAAATTAAAAAAAAATAAGATAGAGTTTTGAAATAACAACAAAGTACCAACTACAAGCTTGGTGCTTTGCTGTTATTTATATTGTTAGCCAGAAAACTATCTGCTCTAATTAATTATAAATTCTTTTTTTTTAATTAAGCGCTCTTGAATTATAATTACCCTGTTTCCGGGCATAAAGATCACATTCATATATCAATAAGAAAATGAAAAAAATAATATTACTTTTTATAATAGGGTTTTGTTTCAATTGTAACATTAACCCTTCTAAAAATAAAATTCTTAGTACGAATTCAGATAATTTTATTTTATTAGAAAAACACAGAGATAAGTTGTTTTCACATCCAAATAAGAAAGATAAATTTTCGATTTCAATAATTGGAGAAAATATATTAAAAGGAAAAATGATTTTTAAAATTATTAATTCAAATGGAATTGAATTATTAAATGAAACATATCCATCAAATGTTTTAATTAATGGATATATTATTGACGAAAATATCACAGATGAAGAAAAAATAAATATGATAAAAAAACGTGTTTCGAGTTTTTTCGATGACAAAAATTTTATTTTCCCTGCGATAAATTCTTCAGATGTAATAGATACAGATTATTCTAATTCAGAAATTTGGAATGCTGTTAAATCGAATCCGAAAGCTTTAGGCTTCTATTATCTAATTGGAGATGAATTGGGTTGTAAA
Source organism: Polaribacter sp. (assembly GCA_018608545.1). Classification (GTDB taxonomy): domain Bacteria; phylum Bacteroidota; class Bacteroidia; order Flavobacteriales; family Flavobacteriaceae; genus Polaribacter. Next base: position 64,156 of record JABAZI010000084.1, on the reverse strand, counting down.
TTAGCCTATTCAAAAAAACAGAAAAAAATAGTAAAATACTTTTGTTGCTGTTAGATAATACTTAAATGGTGGGATTACTTTAAACTTTAATTAATTATGAAAACTTATTTTGCCTTGATGTTTTTATTTGCTTTAAACTATGTAAGCTGTCAAAACAATAATGATGATTATTTTTTCACTGAAAAAGGAGAAAAATATTTAAAACCAGTAAAATATATTTTGTTTAACCCTAAAATTCATAAAGTAAATCAAAACAAAAATAAAAGATTTTATTATTTAGGTGGAGAGAGTTTTGTTTTTATAAAAAACGAACATAAAGTCGATACTTGTAATATTAAATTCTTAGAGAAGATAAAACTAAGCTTACCAAGTCAACTAAGTAATTTAGAGTATCGATTTCACAAAAATAAGATTAAAAAAAACTATTCAAGTAGCGATTTTAAAATCCCTATGCCTTTAACAAAAAATCATCCATATTTTAAAATTATTATTATTGAAAAAGAAGATAGCAAATTAATTAAATATGAAACAAATTGGACTTACGAAGGAACAAGAGGGTTTAGAGTAAACTAAATTAAAAGAATTACTTAAAAATAATGAAACTATAGATGAAATTAATTGTAATTAAATTTTTATGAACTATCTTAAAATAATAACCCCTCCAATATTTTGTGTAATTATAATTGTTTTCACTAAAATGTCTATCTATTATTACCCTCTTTCTTTTGGTTTTATCATTGGGTTATTTAACTGGAAAAAGCATAAACACAATCCATATTTTGGTACAATATTAAGTTTAATTGTTTCTAACGTTTCTTTTTGGTTAGCTTTTTTATGTATTGGTATATTTAGTGAATTTCGTGAATTTATAATGAATAACACCGATTTAATTATTGGGGAAGATATGAATATATATTATCTTATGATTTCTGTTTTTATAATAGCACCTATACTAGTATTTTTCTCTTATAAGTTTATATTCAATTTTCCAAAAACTAAATTTAGTTTATACGTAATGATTGGTTGTATTATTCTTTTAATTACAGATTTTATACTTTATTCGAATTATTTAGATTATATAAATACTTCTGGAATGCTTCCCTACATATTATGGCAAACAATTATGGCTTTGGCGATTCAGTTAATTATTCATCAAAAAGTAATTTGGAAAAAACAAAAACTTGAATAAACAAAACCAACCCAACCTCTAAAAAATAACAGCAAAGTACAAACTACAAGCTTGCTGCTTTGCTGTTGTTTATTGCTAGACTGAAAACTTCCCAAAACAGACAAGAAGCTAACCACTTACCAGTTATTCCACTTCGTTTATTGCTATAAAACAAGCTAGTACAACCATCTATACATTTTTTAGATCCATTCATACAATATTACTTTTTTAATAAAACTATTTCTTATATATTTATTTGATTATTAAGTAGTTTACTTAAATTTAAAGTAAGTCATACATCATAATTTGACGTTATAAAAACAAGAAATAGAACAATTAAATTAAACGATAATGGAATATAAATTTATTATAGCTTATGTAGTATTTGCAGTTTTGTTAAGCCTGTATGGATATTTGGAAACACCAGTGTATGATTCAAAAGGAAATATTATCGAGGAATCCTACGTTACAAAATGGAAACAAAAACGATAACCAAGCTATTTTTTTAGACTACTTAAAAAGATAGAATCATTTTTTTTCTTCACAGAAATTACAGATTGAACATCCGGGTTAGGAATTTCAATGGACAAGACATAGTGTTTTATTTTCCATTCTCCATGTTTTTTTTCTAAGACTCCCGAACCTCTACAAGTTCCCATCCAAGTATCCAACAATTCGTCGAACCACACAAAATTAGTCGCCTTATTTGCATAAATATTACGTTGTAAAGCCTTAAAACTCCATGCTTTTCCTTGATCAAAATGGGGCTTACTAAAATTTTCGAATTGTTCTTTACTCCAATTTTCTGTGGCATCAGTTCCAATAAAGACAGAAATAGAGTCCATTTTACCAAAATAACCTTCATAATCTGCATTGGAAGCAGCTGCGTGCCATTCATCTAAAAAAATATTGATTGTAGTATCTAGTGATGCTTTTGTTACAGGAAAACTTGTGTTGTTTTTGGAGTTACATCCTAACAAAAATCCAAATAATGTACAAAGTAAAAGGTAATTTCTCATATTTTTTTATTGTCAAATTTTGGAAGTTTTGGCAATGTAATTTGTTTATTTTTTCCCTTTTTTAACAATCTCTTTTTATCGTTTAATTGAATAGATTTTTTAGAAATACTGTCCATTTTTGTGGGATCTATACCAATGTCATAGTCGATCCTAACTTTAATGGCATCCTCAAAACGTTTTTTAGAAAGAAGGGTGTTGATTTTAGAATTGACTGAAGAAAAAGCCCCTAAAGTTTTATCTACTTGTAGGTTAACTTCTTCATAGTTAATTGCAGGTATGAGCGTTAAATCGGCCAATCGTAAGGTTTCATTGTACAACACATTGACTCTTGCTTCAAAAGAAGGAATCTTAAAATTTTGTGGGGTGACACTGTCTTTTAAACTTAGGACTAAATCCCGCAATTCTAGGGCATTACTCAAAGCTTCATTCGGAGATACTTTTTGAAATTTCTGTAGGAAAGAATGTACTGTTTTCAATTCTTGCCAATCGGCTATTTCTTTTTCGAAAGCAGGTTTTACATCTTCAAAAGCAGCATGTTCGATAACAACACTAAGCTTGGGTCTTTCTTGAGAATTGGTAGCAAGATCTTTTCTTTTTTTTCCGCAAGAAAAAATAAAAATCAATAGAAATAAGTAAATAAAATGCCTCACGTTTGTAAAATATATGGTAAAAATACACATTTTAATAGGAGCAATTATTCGATTCATAAAAATTTAAAAAAAGAAGTCTTTTACAAATACTTATTGCTGAATAAATATTAATGCCATAATTATTTACGAATACTTAAATTAAGTACCTTTGATTTTATTAAAATCATAATGTATAGATGAGTGAAAAAATTTTAATTTTAGGTGCCTGTGGACAAATAGGTCAAGAACTTACACAGAAGCTTCGAGTTATTTATGGAAATAACAACATCATTGCATCCGACATAAGAGAAGGTGATGAAAACATGCTCCTTTCAGGACCCTTTGAAGTTATTGATGCTACTGACAAGGCGTCCATATTGGCAATTATAAAAAAATACAATATAACGCAAGTCTATTTGTTGGCTGCAATGCTTTCTGTAACTTCAGAGCAGCAACCACTAAAGGCTTGGGATTTAAATATGAGTTCATTGCTAGCGGTTTTAAATTTGGCAAAAGAAAAACATATAAAACAAGTATACTGGCCAAGTTCCATCGCTGTTTTTGGACCCACAACCCCCAAAAATAACACCCCACAAAATACCATAATGGCACCCACAACTGTCTATGGAATTAGCAAAGTGGCTGGCGAGTATTGGTGCAACTACTACCACGAAAAGTTTGGGGTAGATGTTAGAAGCATTCGCTATCCGGGCATCATCTCATGGAAATCAAAACCAGGAGGTGGAACTACAGATTATGCTGTAGACATTTATTTTGATGCCATTCAAAAAAAATCATACCAATGTTTTTTATCAAAAGACACACGGTTGCCAATGATGTACATGGAAGATGCTGTTGAAGCAACCATTCAACTAATGGAAACGGACATCAAAAACATAAAAAACAGAACAGGATATAATTTAACAGCCATGAGTTTTACCCCTGAAGAAATTGCATCAGAAATTAAAAAACACATTCCCGAATTTAAAATCTCGTATCAGCCAGATGCTAGACAACAAATTGCAAATAGTTGGCCAGAAACTATTGATGATGCGGAAGCTAGAAAAGATTGGAATTGGAAACATACCTATGATCTATCTACGATGACAGAGGAAATTATTAAGAATTTAAAAAAACTCGAGTCTGATTCCGTAAAATAGAAAAAGTGATTGTGTGAAACTGTTAAAAACGGAAAGTTAAATAATCAGAGTTGTTCATCGTTTAAATTTAAAACCAACCATCAATAAACTTAATTTCGATTTTTGTTTTCTGTATATTTGACGCGAAAATAAAATACGATGTTCATAGATTACAATCTAATTCCAGAAGATGCAAAAATCTGGATTTATCCTTCCAGTAGAAAATTCTATTCAAGTGAGATTGAAGAAGTTGAAAATAAAATAAAAAACTTTGTAGTAAACTGGAAATCAAATGACGATGAATTCAAAGCATCCTATAAACTGCTCTACAACAGGTTTATAATCCTTTTTGCTTCGGATGAAAATTCACCTTTAACAAACCCAGATATTGATGCATCAGTTACATTCATCTTAGGATTACAAGAAGAATATCAAGTAGAATTATTAGACAAAATGAACGCCTGCTTTAAACAAGGTGAATTTGTACAATACAAAGAATTAAAGGACTTTAAAAAGCTATTGAAAAACAAAGCTATTACAGCCAAAAGCATCATTTTTGACAACTTAATAACTACAAAAATTGACTTCGAAAACAATTGGGAAATTCCTATTGAAGAGAGTTGGTATCGTCGATTTTTATAATACCTATCCTTCTAAAATTTCGGAAATATTTGGTTTAAAATAATTTGGTCCTTTCAAGACTTTACCATCTTCTCTGTATATTGGTTTGCCATCCTCACCTAATTTACTCATATTGCTTCTTTGAATCTCATTAAAAACTGCTTCAATTTTATCTTGCATTCCGTGCTCTATGATCGTACCACACAAAATATACAACATATCTCCTAGTGCATCTGCAACCTCAACCAAGTCATTGTTTTGTGCTGCTTCTAAATACTCTTCATTTTCTTCTTTCATTAAATTAAAACGAAGTGTATTTCGATCTTCACCAATATCTGCAATCGGTTGTTGGTTCATATTTAACTTAAAAGCAGAATGAAATTCTGTTACTGCTGCGATTTTATTTTTCATTTTTATCTGTTTTATTATTAAATTGTTTTTTTTAAAACCCACGCTGGCATCATTTTTAAAACCAGGGCAATAATCTGCCAACGTTTAGAAATATAGGCAACTCTTTTTTTCTTTACGATGGCTGAATAAATTTGTTTTGATGCTTTTTCTAAAGGAACCATCCAAAAAATTGCCTGTCCCAAAGCCATTGCAGTATCTACAAAACCGGGTCGGATTTCCGTAATAAAAACACGCTTCGATTTAATCGATTTGGTTTTTATGTACAAACTCTCTAGGTAGGCTTTCTGATAGGATTTTGAGGCAAAATAATCTGGTGCTGAACGATTTCCTCGAATCGCTGCTATTGAAGAAATTCCTACCAAATGCCCAAACTGCTGCTTTTTGAACAAATTATAGGCTAAAGCATATAATTTTGTACACCCTAAAACGTTGGTTAGAATTGTTTTTTCTTGCAATTCCCATTCTAACTTTGGATTTACAAAGCCTACTCCCGAAGATTGAATGACTATATCTATCGTTTTAAATTCCGACACAATATCAGCAAAAACCTTTTCTACATCTGAAACATCCTGAATGTCGTTTTGTTTTATTAAAACTTGATTCGGACACCACTTTTTAATCGCTTCTAACTTTTCTAATCTTCTACCGGTTATTGCAACTTTACATCCGTTTTTAATGAAAAGCGCTGTCAACGATTTTCCAATCCCAGAAGTTGCTCCAAAAATAATGACATTCTTCATTTAATTTGTAATTTTACAAAATCAATTTGTTATTGATGATCATTAGACAATATATAGAAACTTTCTGAAAAGTAACGCTTTCTTTTTTGCTAATAATTCACAACTTATAAAGAATATACAGGATGTTTTTAGGTGCTTATTTTACAACAGGAAGAATCATTTTTATGATTTTCTTTATCATTTCTTTCATTACCCTAATGATTTATAGCTACAGAAAAGACCTTAAAAACCATCAGCGGTATTACAAAGGTGCTGTTAAAAAGGTGGTTATTTATGGAGGACTCATTATTGCGGTGTTCGTTGCAATTCGTTTTATATGGGGTCAATAATTTTTTTAAAAGATTTAAAACAATCTTTAGTATGGTCATTTACCATCCCAACTGCTTGCATATAAGCATAGATGACTCGGGAACCTGTAAATTTAAACCCACGCTTTTTCAACTCTTTAGAAATTTTATCTGACAAAGGGGTTGTTACTGGAACTGCTTCTCTGTTTTCAAATTCATTCACAATCGGATTCCCATTTACGAACCCCCATATAAAGGTTGAAAAAGAGCCAAATTCTCTTTGGATTTCCATAAATAGTTGTGCGTTTAGAATGGCACTTCTTATTTTTAATTTATTTCTAATAATCCCTTTCTCATTTAGCAATGCTTCCAAGGTACGATTCGAATAATTTGCAATTTTCTTATAGTCGAAATTATCAAAAGCAGTTCTAAAATTTTCTCTTTTTGAAAGAATTGTGATCCAACTAAGGCCTGCTTGAAAAGTTTCTAGAATTAAAAACTCAAATAAAATTTGATCATCATAAACAGGGACCCCCCATTCTTCGTCATGGTACTTTTTGTACAAATCATTGTCGGTAACCCAAAAACATCTGTGAAGCATTTTTATATAAATTAATGACCTAATTAGACTGATTACGGATTTTTTTAAAACTTTTGCACTAAAAAACCTTGAGGATACGTCTCTATAACGCTTCTTTTAATACCTTATATTGAAGTAAGAAAGATACTATTATTATTTATTTAAAAAACCAAATCACAGAAGGCACTATACCGTTTTCTTATAATTGATAAAACTATACGTAAACAGATTCTTTTCGTCTGGTGAAAAATTTTCTCTTGACACCTCTTCCCAAACCATAGAATCTATCGCTGGAAAAAAAACGTCTGCATCAAAATCTTGATCAACTTTTGTGATGTCTAATTGATCCACCACATTTTTCTCCATGGCCTCTTTATATATCTGAGCACCTCCAATAATAAAAGCATCTTCTTGACTTGCGATCAATTCTATGGCATCTTCCAGACTGTGCACAACTTCACAACCTTCCTTTTGATAGGATGTATTTCTAGTAATGATGATTGTTCTCCGATTAGGCAGGGGTTTACCAATAGATTCAAAGGTGTTTCTTCCCATGATGATGGGATGACCTGTCGTTCTTTTTTTAAACCGTTTTAAATCAGCAGGTAAATACCAAATTAGGTCATTGCCCTTTCCCAATTCATTATTATTTCCAATAGCTGCAATAATTGTAATCATAAAGTTTAAAATTTGAATTTCTGTGAGAAATTTGAAACAAGTTTAATTTATACCGCAACTTTCCCTTTGATATGTGGATGTGGATTGTAATCTATCAGTTGAAAATCATCAAAAGTAAAATCAAAAATACTTTTTACAGTTGGATTTATTTTCATTTTAGGGAGCGGTCTTACTTCTCTAGACAACTGTAATTCTAATTGTTCTATGTGGTTGTTATAGATATGTGCGTCTCCAAAAGTATGAATAAACTCTCCTGCTTCATAACCACAAACTTGTGCAATCATCATTGTAAACAAAGCATAGGAAGCAATGTTAAAAGGAACTCCTAAAAATATGTCTGCACTTCTTTGATACAATTGGCAAGACAACTTGCCATCTGCAACGTAAAATTGAAAAAATGCATGACAAGGAGGCAAAGCTGCTTTTCCGTTTGCAACATTCTCAGAGAATGAAACAGAAGTATCCGGTAATACCGATGGATTCCATGCAGAGACCAACATTCTTCTTGAATTAGGATTCGTTTTTAACGCACTTATGACTTCTTTTAACTGATCTACTTCATCACTGTTCCAATTTCTCCATTGATGCCCATAAACAGGACCTAAATCTCCATTTTCATCTGCCCAATCATTCCAAATTCTCACCCCATTTTCTTGCAAATACCGAATATTCGTATCTCCTTTTATAAACCAAAGCAATTCGTAAACAATCGATTTTAAATGTAGTTTCTTAGTTGTAACCATAGGAAAACCCTCACTTAAATCAAAACGCATTTGATGCCCAAAAACGCTTTTTGTTCCGGTACCTGTTCGGTCCCCTTTTTCGTTTCCGTTTTCTAAAACATGCTTAACTAAATCGTGGTATTGCTTCATAATTCCTTCATTTCTTATTTATCAAAAATAAAAAAAGCTTCAATCTTATAAAATTGAAGCTTCAATTAATATCATAAAGTTATCAACTTTTTTTGATAACAAAAAGGAACGTATTACCCTATGATCATCCCTGCAATTGTTGCAGACATCAAAGAAGCGATCGTCCCTCCTATTAGAGCTTTCATCCCAAATTCTGACAACACTTTTCGCTGTCCTGGAGCCAAAGATCCAATACCCCCTATTTGAATTCCTATGGAGGCAAAGTTTGCAAAACCACACAACATATAAGTTGCCATAATTATAGACTTATTAAAGGTTAAATGCGTTGCATTTGCTACGTTTTTAAGTTCTGCTAATTGTATATAGCCCACAAACTCACTAGCGGCTAATTTAATTCCGAGTAATTGACCCATCATAGAAATATCTTGAACAGGCACTCCGATTAACCACATTAGAGGGGCAAAAATAGACCCTAAGACAAACTCTAATGACAAGGTTTCATAGGCTGAATTTCCTGCAATTATCGTGTTTAAAGTGGTGATCTCTCCCACCCAACCTAAAAGACCATTTAACATGGCGATAACAGCAACAAAAACCAACAACATTGCGCCAACATTTACTGCCAAACGCAAGCCCTCTGTTGTCCCATTTGCAATAGCGTCTAAAATATTAGACCCTATTTTTTCTTGAGAAACAGTAACATCAGTATTCACCTTTTCTGTCTGAGGATATAAAATTTTTGAAATTACGATAGCTCCCGGAGCAGCCATTACAGAAGCGGCTAAAAGATGCTTAGCAAAAACCAACTCTAAGGCTTTGTCTCCACCTCCTAAAAAACCAATATAAGCGGCCAATACGGCGCCAGCTACAGTAGCCATACCCCCAATCATAACCAAGAGCATTTCTGACTTATTCATTTTTTCTAAATACGCTTTAATCAACAAAGGAGCTTCTGTTTGTCCTAAGAAGATATTACCTGCGACTGAGAGGCTTTCCATCCCAGAAATTCCTAAAAATTTAGACAATACGATTGCTAAAACCTTTACAACCTTTTGGATGATCCCCAAATAAAAGAACAGCGATGTTAAAGCCGAAAAGAATATAATTGTAGGAAGTACTTGAAAAGCAAAAATGTACCCGAATTTATTCATATCTCCTACTATTCCTGCAAATAAAAATTCACTACCTGCTTTAGTGTAAGCCAATATTTCAATGAATACACCACCAATAAACTCAAATATAGATTGAATAAACTCAATTTTTAAAACGCCTATTGCAATCAATAACTGTAAGAAAAGCCCGATTCCTACTTTTTTCCAATCGATTGCTTTTTTGTTAGCGCTAAATAAAAAAGCAATTAAAATTAACGCCACCATTCCTAACACTCCTCTCCACAAACTACTCAAAGAAAATCCCTGACTTGGAACAATTTCATTTAATACAGGGGCTATTTCTGCATTTTGAGAAAAAATTGAAATAGAAAATAAACAACAAAGTGTAATCAATATTTTTTTCATAATTTAATTTCTTTAGATCAAGAACGTTTACTTATTTCGTCTCTAATTTTAGCTGCGAGCTCATATTTTTCTTCTGTAACTGCGTCGTTCAAACGTTTGTGAAGTTCTTTCAAAGAAACTTCAGAAAAAGAACTGTCTTTTTTGATTGGCAATTCTTCTAATTTTAATGTATCTTGTTTCGGATCAGATTGAGTATGCAAACCCAATTCTTCTTCCATTTTTAGAAAAACTCCTGCTTTTTCTAAAATATTTTCATAGGTATAAATTGGGGCCTCAAAACGAACAGCAATTGCTATTGCGTCTGAGGTTCTTGCGTCTATCGTTTCTTCCACTCCGTCTCGCTCACAAATCAAAGTAGAAAAGAAGACACCATCGACTAACTTATGAATCACAACTTCTTTTACAATAATCAAGAAACGATCTGAGAATGATTTGAACAAATCATGGGTAAGGGGTCTTGGGGGGCGAATTTCAGTTTCCAATGCAATTGCAATAGATTGGGCTTCAAAAGCTCCAATAATTATTGGCAATGTTCTGCTACCATCCATTTCACTCAAGACCAAAGCATAGGCTCCACTTTGAGTTTGGCTGTATGAAATACCTTTTATATTCAATTGTATTAAACTCATAATTTGTGCAGCTAAAACTAAAAAACTGTGACATCATATTTTGCAAGCTTTCTAGGGGTACAATTTAATAAAAATAATAGCTTAAAATTCATATTTTTTCAAAATATTAAAGATTCTTTCTTAAGAAATTAAAGCAGCGATTAAAGTTCTTTTATTTTTGGAATTAAATAGAAAAAAAAATCAATGAAGGATCTTGTGAACCAGTAGAATTAAATATAAAACATAAAAAAAACCTATCAAAAAATGAGTTCTGATAGGTTTTTCTATTATTTAAAAGTGCACCTAGTACACTTCCTCTATAAAAGTTTATACTTGTTTAAATGCTTTTAGTTTTTCAATTAGTTTGGGCACTACCTCAAAAGCATCACCAACAATACCATAATCTGCAGCTTTGAAGAAAGGAGCTTCTGGATCTGTGTTGACAACTACTTTTACCTTAGAGGCATTCACCCCGGCTAAATGTTGAATAGCACCAGAAATTCCAATTGCAATATACAAGTTTGAAGCTACTGGCTTTCCGGTTTGACCAACATGCTCCGAATGAGGACGCCAACCTAAGTCTGAAACTGGTTTTGAACAGGCAGTTGCAGCTCCCAAAACTGATGCCAACTCTTCAATCATTCCCCAGTTTTCTGGACCTTTTAAACCTCTACCTGCAGAAACAACCACATCTGCATCTGCAATGGTTACTGTCCCTGTAACTCTTTTTACTTTTTCTGACAAAACCCCCAATTCTATGATTGTAGGCTCAAAGACCTCTGATGATCCTGTTGTAGTATTTTCATGAATTCCAAAAGAATTTTTGGCCAATCCGATCACTTTAGTCTCAGTAGCGATGACTGTATCTGAAAAAGCTTTGTTTGAAAAAGCTTTTCTTTTAACTGTAAAAGGACTTGTGCTAGAAGGAAGACTGACGGTATTTGAAGCATATCCAGCTTCTAAATTAACGGCCACTATTGGGGCTAAATACAAACCATCGATGCTCGAATCTAGAACCACAACTGTTGCAGTGTGCTGTTTTGCTACTTCTGTAACTATCGATGCGTATTGTTTTGCATTGAAAGTACCCAAAGATTCATTGGAAACTGTGATGATTTTTTCTGCTCCATAGGCATGAAGTTCTGAAGAATCAGTCGCGTTTATTGTAAGCACAACAATCGTTGTTCCAAGTTGCTCTGCAACTTTTTTACCATATGAAACTACTTCAAAAGCAGTTTTCTTAAATTTTCCTTCCGATGAATCGGCAAAAACTAAAACAGACATATTATATTATTTAGATTTTTATTTTTTGACTTCTTTTAAAACGTGTTATCAGACTTATTTTAACAACACTATTAAATTACTTTTGCTTCCGTATGGAGTAAGTTGATTAATTCGTCTACATTATCTGCAGCTACTAACTTAACAGATTCTCTTGGAGCTGGCTTTTCAAAAGATTGAACATTTGTAGCAGCATCTGTAGTGATCGCCTCTACAACTTCCAAGGGTTTTTTTCGCGCCATCATAATCCCGCGCATGTTGGGGATTCGCAAATCCTTTTCTTCAACAATTCCTTTTTGCCCAGCAATTACCATCGGAAAACTTGAGGAGACAATTTCATTTCCTCCATCAATTTCCCTTGAAGCAGAAATGGCTGTACCTTCGATATCTAAACCTACACAACCATTAATAAAATTAAAATCGATTAAGGTTGCTAACATTCCAGGCACCATTTGCCCGTTATAATCAGCAGATTCTTTCCCTGCCAATACCAAATCATATCCGCCTTTTCTTACAACTTCCGCTAGTTCTTTAGCCACTTGCAAACCATCTGTTGGAGTTATATTTACTCGTATTGCGTTGTCTGCACCAATTGCTAATGTTTTGCGTAAGGTAGGCTCTGTTTCTACACCTCCAACATTCACTACTGTTACAGAGGCTCCTTGTTTTTCTTTAAACCACATCGCTCTTGTCAAGCAAAACTCATCATAAGGATTGATTACAAACTGAACTCCGTTGGTGTCAAATTTTGTGTTATTTTCTATAAAATTAATCTTAGAGGTGGTGTCAGGAACATGGCTAATACACACTAATATTTTCATAGTATTTGATTTTTTATCTTTTGTAGATTACAAAATTACATCTTTTTTCTCAAAAAAATACTATGCATGCATAGTATTTTTAAAATTAAATACATTTTACGAAAACGATTGCGAATTAAATTAAAATTATTCTACCAGTTTGTAGTATTGTGATTAAAAAAATGACAATTATTTCCTTACTTTTGCTTCAGAAATTTTTAATTAAAAATACGAGATGAAAACAGTTCAATTCAGAGAAGCAATTTGCGAAGCAATGAGCGAAGAAATGCGCAGAGATGAAAGCATTTATTTAATGGGTGAAGAAGTTGCTGAATATAATGGTGCCTATAAAGCATCTAAAGGAATGTTAGATGAATTTGGTGCGAAACGTGTGATCGATACTCCTATTGCCGAACTTGGTTTTGCTGGAGTAGCTGTTGGCTCTGCAATGAATGGAAACAGACCGATTGTAGAATATATGACATTTAATTTTTCTTTGGTTGGAATTGACCAAATTATAAACAATGCTGCAAAAATCAGACAAATGTCTGGAGGACAATTTAATTGTCCTATTGTTTTTAGAGGACCGACAGCTTCTGCTGGTCAACTAGGAGCAACCCACTCTCAAGCATTTGAAAACTGGTTTGCAAATACTCCTGGTCTAAAGGTAATCGTCCCTTCGAATCCTTATGATGCAAAAGGGTTATTAAAAGCTGCTATTAGAGATGATGATCCAGTAATTTTTATGGAATCTGAACAAATGTATGGTGACAAAATGGAAATTCCAGAGGGAGAATATATCATTCCTATCGGAGTTGCAGACATTAAAAGAGAAGGAACAGATGTAACCATCGTTTCTTTTGGAAAAATAATCAAAGAAGCATACAAAGCTGCAGAAGAATTAGCCAAAGAAAATATTTCTGTTGAAATTATAGATTTAAGAACGGTTCGCCCTATGGATCATGCTGCAATTATCACCTCTGTTAAAAAGACAAATAGATTAGTTGTCCTAGAGGAGGCTTGGCCATTTGCAAGTGTTTCTTCAGAAATAACTTACAGAATACAAGAAGAAGCATTTGATTATTTAGATGCACCTATCAAAAGAATTACTACCGCAGATACTCCTGCTCCATATTCTCCTGTTTTATTTGAAAAATGGATCCCTAATTATAAAAATGTAATTGATGCTGTAAAAGAAGTGATGTATTTATAAAAACAGCGCCTTTTTAAACACTTAAAAAATCCTTTTTTCAACAACTGAAAAAAGGATTTTTAGTATCTGACTTTCTCTAAGTTTTTGCGAAAAGCATTGCGTAAATTCCAATTGATTTTTAATTGTAAAGCTTAATATAATTCCTATTTTTGCACGAAATTAAATAAAAAATACATGAATCCAGAAGAAGTAAAAACCTTTGATGTTTTAATAGAAATTCCTAAAGGAAGCAGAAATAAGTACGAGTATGATTTTAACTTACATAAAATCCGTTTCGACAGAATGTTATTTTCTTCGATGATGTACCCTGCAGATTATGGTTTTGTTCCTGAAACATTAGCTTTAGACGGTGACCCATTAGATGTGCTCGTTTTGGGGCATGAACCAACATTTCCAATGTGTGTTGTAGAGGTAAAACCTATTGGTGTTTTTCATATGGCAGACGAAAAAGGGCAGGATGAAAAAGTGATTTGCGTACCTGTTTCTGACCCAGTTTGGAACAACAAAAATGATTTATCTGATTTAAACCCTCACAGATTAAAAGAAATTGAACATTTTTTCAAAGTATATAAAGACTTAGAAAAGAAAAGAGTTGATGTAGGTGGCTGGGGAGATGCGAAAGAAGCAAGAGATATTTACAACGCATGTGTTGCTAGATATGAAGAAAGTGAACACAAAACGAACGGAGATTTTACGATTTAATAATTTACCCGTTAATAAATTATCAACCTCTTAAAATGTTATGTTTTAAGAGGTTTTTTAGTTCTATTTGAATTTCTTACTTTTACGACCGTTTTAAACTAATAAAATAAATTTTTATATGGAATCAATGATGATTTGGATGCCAATAGTAATGGCTGTATTGGGCTTAGCCTATATGATAGTAAAAAAATCTTGGGTAATGAAACAAGATGCTGGTGACGGCAAAATGAAAGAAATAGCGGACCACATTTACGAAGGTGCATTGGCCTTCTTAAAAGCAGAATACAAATTACTGGCCATGTTTGTTCTTGGAGCAAGTATTGTTTTAGCTGGTGTATCATTCTTTGTTGAATCAACGCACATACTTATTGTAGTTGCATTTATTATAGGAGCTATCTTTTCTGCTTTTGCAGGAAATATGGGAATGAAAATTGCAACCAAGACAAATGTTAGAACTACTCAGGCAGCTCGTACCAGTTTACCAAACGCATTAAATGTGTCTTTTGGTGGTGGAACTGTAATGGGATTAGGAGTTGCAGGTTTGGCTGTTTTAGGTTTGACCGCTTTCTTTATTTTGTTCTATCAACTATTTATGGACGGTCAATGGACCAATACTTCAGACATGACAGTTGTATTAGAAACTTTAGCAGGATTCTCTTTAGGAGCAGAATCAATTGCGTTATTCGCAAGAGTTGGTGGAGGTATTTATACGAAAGCTGCTGATGTTGGTGCTGATTTAGTTGGTAAAGTTGAAGCAGGAATTCCTGAGGATGATCCTCGTAACCCAGCAACAATTGCTGATAACGTTGGTGACAATGTGGGTGATGTAGCAGGAATGGGAGCCGATTTATTTGGTTCATATGTAGCAACAGTATTGGCTGCTATGGTTCTTGGAAACTATGTGATCGAAGATATGGGTGGAGCAATCCAAGACGCTTTTGGAGGAATTGGTCCAATATTACTACCAATGTCAATAGCGGGTGTTGGAATTATCATTTCTATTATTGGTACCTTCTTAGTTAAAATTTCATCGAACGATGCCAAAGAAAGTCAAGTACAAAAAGCATTGAACATCGGTAACTGGACTTCTATTGTATTGGTGGCAGTTGCTTGTTTCGGATTAGTAACTTGGATGTTACCGGAAACAATGCAAATGAGCTTCTTTGGTGAAGGTCTTCAAGACATTTCTTCAATGCGTGTATTTTATGCGTGTTTAGTAGGTTTAGTTGTGGGTGCAGGAATCTCTTCATTTACTGAATACTATACAGGATTGGGTTCTAAACCAATTTTAAAAATCGTACAACAATCAGCTACAGGAGCGGGAACAAACATTATTGCTGGTTTAGCTACCGGGATGATTTCTACGTTCTCTTCAGTGTTATTATTTGCTGCTGCAATTTGGGCTTCTTATGCTTTTGCAGGATTTTATGGAGTTGCGTTAGCTGCTTCTGCAATGATGGCAACAACAGCCATGCAATTGGCTATTGATGCTTTCGGACCAATTGCTGATAATGCAGGTGGTATTGCTGAAATGAGTGAGCAAGAACCAATCGTAAGAGAAAGAACTGATATTTTAGATGCTGTCGGAAATACAACTGCTGCAACAGGGAAAGGTTTTGCCATTGCTTCTGCCGCTTTAACTTCTTTAGCTTTATTTGCTGCTTACGTTACGTTTACAGGAATTGACGGAATTAATATTTTTAAAGCACCCGTATTGGCAATGTTATTTGTTGGTGGTATGGTTCCTGTTGTATTCTCTGCATTAGCAATGAATGCTGTTGGTAAGGCTGCAATGGAAATGGTGTACGAAGTAAGAAGACAGTTTAAAGAAATTCCAGGAATTATGGAAGGAACTGGAAAACCAGATTATGCAAAATGTATTGATATTTCTACAAAAGCATCTTTAAAGGAAATGATGTTGCCAGGAATCTTAACCATAGGATTTCCAATAGCTGTCGTATTAATAGGAAAACTTGTTTATGCAGACAACAATATGTTAGTTGCAGAAATGTTAGGTGGATATATGGCTGGTGTAACTGTAAGTGGTGTTTTATGGGCTATCTTCCAGAACAACGCTGGTGGTGCTTGGGATAATGCTAAAAAATCTTTCGAAGCTGGAGTTGAAATTAATGGAGAAATGACTTACAAAGGTTCTCCTGCTCATGAAGCAGCGATCACCGGAGATACTGTTGGTGATCCATTTAAAGATACTTCTGGACCTTCAATGAATATTTTAATCAAACTTACTTGTTTGATAGGATTGGTTATTGCTCCTATTTTAGGAGGTCATGCTGTCACAGAGCATGCAACAAACGAAATCAAAAAAGAAGTAACGGTAAAGACGGTACCGATGGAAGTGAATGTTGTGAGTGAAACTCCAACGACTCCTGAGACTCCAACTACTCCTGAAATACAGGCTGTAGAAAAAAAATAAATCAAACCGATTATAAGCATAAAAAAAACACCTCTATTGAGGTGTTTTTTTTATGCTTATTTTTTTCTATAATGCATATCGCTGTGGGCCTCCTCTTCGAATTTCTTCATTTGCAAATTCTTCAAATTGTTTAAAATTTACTCTAAATGCATTCGATAATTTAAAAGCTGTTTTGTAATAGGCATCATCATTATTCCATGTTTTTCTTGGACTTAATAACGCTGACGGTACCCCAGGACAGGTTCTTGGTTGGGCTACTCCAAATACAGAATGAATGTGATAATCTTCATAGGTATAATCCTTTAATTTACCCTCTAAAACTGCAGTAATCATTGCTCTTGTATACTTTAAAGGCATTCTTCTTCCAACCCCATATTGCCCTCCAGACCAACCGGTATTTACAAGCCATACATTGACACCTGCTTCTTGCATCTTTTCACTTAACATTTCTGCATATCTTGTAGGATGTAAAGGCATAAAAGGTGCACCAAAACAAGCAGAAAAACTGGGTGTTGGCTCATTCACTCCTGCTTCAGTTCCAGCAACTTTTGCTGTATATCCAGAGATAAAATGATATGCCGCTTGACTAGGAGTCAATTTAGAAATAGGAGGCAAAACACCAAATGCATCAGCTGTTAAAAAGAAAATATTTTTTGGGTTTTTACCTATTGAGGGTACTTGTATATTCTCTATATGATGAATTGGATAACTCACTCTTGTATTTTGGGTGATCGAAGTATCTGTAAAATCGACAACACCATTTGCATCCATGACTACATTTTCTAGAATAGCCCCTTTATTAATCGCTGAAAAAATTTCTGGTTCTTGTTGTTGTGACAAATGAATTACTTTTGCATAACAACCACCTTCAAAATTAAAAACGGAATTTTCTGCGGTCCAACCGTGCTCATCATCGCCAATTAAACTTCTTTCTGGATCTGTAGATAAAGTCGTTTTTCCGGTTCCTGATAATCCAAAGAAAATTGCAGTATCTCCCTCTTTTCCAATATTTGCAGAACAGTGCATTGGTAGGGTGTTTTTATAAACTGGAAGCAGGAAGTTTAAAGCAGAAAAAATTCCTTTTTTAATTTCACCTGTATATCCTGTACCCCCAATTAAAGCAATTTTTTTAGTAAAATTTAAAATCGCAAAATTATGTTGTCGCGTTCCGTCCTCTTTCGGATTTGCCATAAAATTCGGAGCATTTACAACAGTCCATTCAGGAGAAAAATCTTCGAGTTCTGTTACTGTAGGTCTTAAAAACATGTTATAAGCAAATAAATTGCTCCAAGGATATTCAGTAATAACTCTAATATTTAGTTTATAACTTTCGTCTGCACATGCATAAGAATCTCTAACAAAGACCTCTTTACCAGAAAGATAGCTAGTTACTTTATCATACAGTAGATCAAACTTTTTAGAATCGAAGGGTAAATTAATGTCACTCCACCAAACCTCATCTTTGGTTATCGCGTCTTTTACAATAAAACGATCCTTGGGAGATCTTCCCGTAAATTCTCCAGTATTTACGGCTATTGCTCCTAAAGAAGAGGCAACACCTTGATCTTTTTTAATTGTTTCTTCCTGTAATTCCTCTGAAGTTAACTGATAACGAATTATTGCATTTTTGATTCCTAAATCGATTAACGAAATCGATTTCGTAGTGTGATCTACCATGTGAATTTTTTTTAATATAAATGTCTATTAATTTATCAAACAAAACTACATAATTATTTAATAAAGGATTATAATTTAACTTAAAATTAGTGTACTATTTGTTTTTGTGTTTTTTATAGAAACACAAGATCATAAAAATCCAACCGATGATAAAGGCGAGTCCCCCAAGTGGAGTCAAAAACCAGATAGATTTTACCGAAATTGAGGTAAAATGAATCAAATAAATAGAACCAGAAAAAAGAAGAATTCCAGTAACAAAGAGATACGTAATCCTATTTTTTTGTGAAATCGTAAATTGATCATAACCATTTACGAATAAAAGTACAATGGCGTGATACATTTGATAGCGGACTCCAGTTTCGAAACTAGACAATTCATCAATAGACAAAATCTCTTTTAAAGCATGAGCCCCGAAAGCCCCTAAAATAATGGCAACCATTCCAAAAAAGGAGGCAATAATTAAATTTTTAAACATTTTTAATGGTTTTTGTTAAATTTTAAACAAAAAGAGTATCTTCGTATACCAACAAAAATAAGTTATTATTAATGAAAAACATCCTAATTATTGGTGCTGGAAAATCAAGTTCGTATCTAATCAAATATTTACTTGAAAAATCTAACAACGAAAACTTGCGTTTGACGATTGGCGATATTTGCACGGAGAATGCAGACCTGATGATACAGAATCATAAAAATGCAAAAAGTATTCTTTTAGATGTTTTTAATTTAGAACAACGTCAAAAACTTATAAAAAAATCGGATCTAGTAATCTCTATGTTGCCTGCAAGATTTCATGTAGAAGTCGCAAAAGATTGTATTTCCTTTGGAAAACATATGGTAACGGCTTCTTATATTTCAAAAGAAATGAAAGCATTAGATAAAGCTGCTAAAGAAAAGGGGTTAGTATTCATGAATGAAATTGGAGTAGATCCCGGTATAGACCATATGAGTGCCATGCAAATCATTGATCAAATTAAAGGAATCGGTGGTAAAATGTTACTTTTTGAATCTTTTACAGGCGGTTTGGTTGCTCCAGAGAATGACAACAATTTATGGAATTATAAATTTACATGGAATCCTCGAAATGTGGTTTTAGCTGGGCAAGGTGGTGCTGCCATGTTTATACAAGAAGGTACCTACAAATACATTCCGTACCATAAATTATTTAGGAGAACTGAATTTTTAAACATTAATGGAAGCGGTAATTATGAGGCCTATGCTAATAGAGACTCACTGAAGTATCGTAGTATCTATGGATTGGATGGGATTCCAACAATGTATAGAGGAACCATCAGAAAAGTTGGGTTTTCAAGAGCGTGGAATATTTTTGTTCAATTAGGGATGACCGATGATTCTTATACCATACAAAATTCAGAAAGTATGAGTTATCGTGATTTTGTAAATTTATTTTTAGCCTATTCCCCCTCGGACTCTGTAGAATTGAAATTACGATCCTATCTTAACATTGACCAAGACGATCTTATGTGGGCAAAATTAATAGAACTGGATCTTTTTAATCCAACAAAGAAAATAAAACTAAAAAATGCGACACCCGCTCAAATACTCCAAAAGATTTTAGAAGATTCTTGGACCTTAGAAGAAAAAGAAAAAGACATGATCGTCATGCAGCATCTTTTTGGATATGAAATTAATGGAGAAAAAAAACAAATTGAAAGTAGCTTGGTGGTAAAAGGAGAAAATCAAAATTATACAGCGATGGCAAAAACAGTAGGATTACCAGTAGCGATTGCAGCTTTAAAAATCTTACAAGGAGAGATTAAAACTCCAGGAGTTCAGTTGCCTATTTCTAAGGAGGTATATGAACCTATTTTAAAAGAATTAAAGGAACATGGGGTACACTTCATAGAAAAGAACACTTCCTATCTTGGGTATAATCCTAACGTAGGATGATTACATTTTTAAGTAAAAATCTTTTGTCAAATTAACATAGGCATCTGTGTACTGATGACGAGATAACTCTATGATTAAATGTTCTTCTTTTATGTTGGTTTTAGTGAGAGAAAACTCTAATAAAGTTCTTTTTATTTCTGACAATGAATTCCCTTGAACTCTGCAAACTCGATTTAAAAATAAGTTGTTTTTAGCTGCCAAGCTAATAAAATTAGGTTCTTCTAGAAAAGGAAGAATTACTACAAATTTTCCATTTTTTGAAATAATATTGACAACGCCTTCAACCAATTCTTCAAAAGATAAAAACGAGGTAGAACGGGCTTTATTTCTTGCACTATTTTCAGTCTCAAAACCAGCGGTATAAAATGGTGGGTTCGAAACGATTAAGTCATAAGTTTCCTCATCAGCAGCAATTTCACTAGCAAACTCCTGAAAAGTAGCATGGTAACAATACAAACGATCACTCCAACTTGATCGCTCAAAATTCTCAACCGTTTGTTCATAGGCATTCTCATCAAGCTCAACTGCATCGATATTCAGCGCATCAGATCGTTGTGCCAGCATTAATGAAACAATCCCTGTTCCAGCACCGATATCTAAAATTGAATCCGGAAAATCAGTTACAGAACTCCAAGCACCCAATAGCACGCCATCTGTTCCAACTTTCATGGCGGTTTTGTCTTGGTGAATGGTAAATTCTTTAAATTGAAATGGCTTAGACACAATTAAATGATTTTTTTAACTAAAAAAATTCTATGCAAACTGAACATAGAATTTTTTATTATTTTGCAGAAAGGAAGGGATTCGAACCCTCGATACGTTGCCGTATACACGCTTTCCAAGCGTGCGCCTTCGACCACTCGGCCACCTTTCTTTATAAATAGAGTTCTATCAATCCTTTTGGAGTTTCGACCTCTATACTTTTATGATCTCTATCCACTTTTTTGATGAATTGATCAATCATTGGGATAAAAACTTCTTTTCCTTCTCGGTCAATTTCAAAAAGAGGTTGGGCTGCTTTGTCATTTATATGAACAATAGTACCAACATCTCCAAAATTTACATCTACAATGGTAAAGCCAATTACTTCATGAAAATAAAATTTATTTCCAGATAATTTAGGCAACATTGTTGAAGGTAAATAAATACCACACTTTAAAATAGCATTAGCTTCTTCCTCAGAATATACATCTTCAAATTGAACACGCAATTGATTTCCCTTGTGAAGCGAGCTTTTATCTATAAAAAATGGAACCAGATTACTGCCAAATTCGACATAAACTGATTCCATTTCTTTATACAACTCAGGCTCATCTGTATCTAATTTGATAACAACCTCACCTTTAAAACTATATTTCGTTACGATTTTGCCTAAATAAAAACAATCTTCTTTACGCATTGCCGTAGAAATTTATAATTTATTCTGCTGCTTTTTCTTCTGCTGCTTCTGGAGTTGCTTCAGGAGCTGCTTCAGTTGCTTCTGCTACTGCTTCAGTTTCAGCTACTTCTTCTTCAACAACCTCTTCAACTACTGGCTTCGCTGCTTCAATTCTTGCTTCATTAACCGCTTTTTCAGCCGCTAAAGCTTTCGCTTTTGCTTCAGATTGAGCTTTGGATAATCCTGCTTCTTTATCTGAAATTTTTGTAGCTTTATC
Organism: Polaribacter sp.; assembly: GCA_018608545.1. Lineage (GTDB taxonomy): Bacteria > Bacteroidota > Bacteroidia > Flavobacteriales > Flavobacteriaceae > Polaribacter. The sequence goes on along the minus strand of JABAZI010000084.1, from coordinate 42,214 downwards.
TTCTAACCATGCAGCAAACTTAGCATCAGCTTGTTCTTGTGTCAATGCACCTTTACGGATACCTCCAACTAAATGATTCTTTAACATCGCACCTTTGTAAGATAAAATGTTCTTTGCAGTATCTGTTGGTTGCGCACCATTTTGTAACCATTCTACAGCTTTATCGATGTTTAAATCAATAATTGCAGGGTTTACATTTGGGTTGTAAGTACCTATTTTTTCTAAGTATTTACCATCTCTTTTTGCACGAGCATCTGCGGCAACAATCCAATAGAATGGTTTCCCTTTTTTACCGTGTCTTTGTAATCTAATCTTTACAGACATAATTTGTTAATTTTTAAAGGTTCTCGACCTTGATTATTAAAAATCTTACCATCTCGTGGTAAGTGCGCGCAAAAATACAAAACCTTTTTTAACTAGGGCTTTAATTCTGAAAAAATTCTTTAAAAAAATGAACTCATCATTCTCACTTTTTCGAATCCTAAAAGGAAGTAAACAATAAACATCCGTTAATAACTTCTGACTTAAAATCTCATCAAAAAAAACTATTTTTACACTGCGTTTAAACAATTCAACGCTTCAATAAATAAACATTCTTCATGTACTTAATTTTTGACACTGAAACCACCGGTTTACCAAAAAGCTGGAATGCACCAATTACCAATACTGATAATTGGCCAAGATGTGTTCAAATTGCTTGGCAATTGCATGATAAAATGGGGTCTGTTGTAGCACACAATGATTTTTTGATAAAACCCGATGGCTATAACATTCCTTATGATGCAGAGAGAATTCATGGGATTTCTACAGAATTGGCTGAAGAACAAGGAATTGCCTTAGCAGAGGGATTGAAGTTGTTTCAGGAAGCCTTACAGAAAACAACATTTATTGTAGGTCAAAATTTGAATTTTGATTTGAATATTATGGGGTGTGAATTTCATAGACTCGGAATTGAAAACAACCTAACCTCACTTCCAATTCTTGACACGTGTACTGAAAAAACAGCATTCATGTGTAAAATTCCTGGAGGTCGTGGGGGAAAATTCAAACTCCCAACCTTAACCGAATTGCACCAGCATTTATTTGGTGTTGGTTTTGGAGAAGCTCACAATGCGACTGCTGATGTTGAAGCAACAACACGATGTTTTTTAGAATTAATTCGATTAGGTGAATTTACAAAAGAACAGTTAGCTGTTGAAGCTGATTATTTCAATGAGTTCTCTGAAGAAAATCCAACACCCATTCAAGTTATTGGATTGAAGCATATCAATCTTAAAAAAGAAAGTGAAACAATTCGCAAACGTCTCGATAAATTAAAAAATGTTGAAACAATACAAACTACTTCAGAGGGACTAGCTGCGCTAGAAAGTGTACAATTTTCACATTTACACAACCATACACAATTTTCTGTTTTACAGTCTACCATGCAAATTGGTAACATTATAAAAGCAGCTGCAAAAGACAACATGCCTGCAGTTGCCATGACAGATACTGCAAACATGATGGCTTCCTTTCATTTTGTCAGCGCTATTCTAAATCATAATAAAACTGCAGAAACTCCGATGAAACCAATTGTTGGATGTGAATTTAATATTTGTGAAGATCATAAAAATAAGTCTGTAAAAGACAATGGACATCAAGTTGTTTTGTTGGCAAAAAACAAAAAAGGGTACCACAATTTAGCGAAAATGTCTTCCATTGCTTTTGTTGACGGGTTTTACTACGTTCCAAGAATTGATAGAGAAATTGTCAAAAAGTACAAAGAAGATATCATTGTTTTAACAGGAAATTTATATGGTGAGGTTCCAAGTAAAATTTTAAATCTTGGAGAAAAACAGGCTGAAGATGCGCTGCTTTGGTGGAAAGAAGAATTTAAAGACGATTTTTATATTGAGTTAATGCGTCACAATCAACAAGACGAAACCATTGTAAATGAAACCTTATTAAAATTTTCTAAAAAACATGATGTTAAAATTATAGCGACAAACAACACTTTTTATCTAGAAAAAAAAGATGCCAATGCACACGATATTTTATTGTGCGTAAAAGATGGTGAAAAACAGGCTACTCCTAAAGGAAAAGGACGTGGTTACAGATATGGTTTACCCAATGAAGAATATTATTTCAAGTCTTCGGACGAAATGAAAACTTTATTTGCAGACTTGCCCGAAGCCATCACTAATATCCAAGAAATTGTAGATAAAATCGAAGTTTTTACCTTAGCCAGAGATGTACTATTACCGGCTTTTGACATTCCTGATGAATTTAAAGATCGTAAGGATATCGAGGATAAAGGAAAACGAGGAGAAAATAATTTCTTAAAACACCTGACTTTTGTAGGAGCAAAAAAAAGATACGGAGAAATTACAGCAGCGATTAAGGAACGCTTAGATTTTGAGCTTTCAGTAATAGAAAAAACAGGATATCCGGGTTATTTCTTAATTGTTGAAGACTTTATTAGAGAAGCAAGAAATATGGATGTTGCTGTAGGTCCTGGAAGAGGTTCCGCGGCAGGATCTGTGGTTGCTTACTGTTTATGGATTACCAACATCGATCCAATCAAATACGATTTACTTTTTGAGCGTTTTTTAAACCCAGAACGTATTTCTATGCCAGATATCGATATCGATTTTGATGACGAAGGACGTGGAAGAGTGATGGATTATGTAATCAATAAATACGGCGCAAATCAGGTTGCCCAAATTATTACCTATGGAACCATGGCTGCAAAATCTTCTATCAGAGATACTGCAAGAGTCTTAGACTTACCCCTCTTTGAAGCAGATAGAATTGCAAAATTGATTCCGAACATCAAACTGAAAAATATTTTTGGTGAAGACGCAAAAAGTAAAGGAAAAGTTGCGGGTCTTCGAGCAGAAGAAAAAGTAATGATTGAAGAATTGAAAACCATCTCTTTAGGGGTGGGCGTTGATTCTGAGACCATCAACAAAGCGACTATTTTAGAGGGCTCTGTTAGAAATACTGGAATTCATGCTTGTGGGGTGATTATTACTCCCAGTGATATCACAAATTATGTTCCAGTAGCCCTAGCAAAGGACTCTGACATGTATGTGACTCAATTTGATAATTCTGTCGTTGAATCTGCAGGTTTGTTAAAAATGGATTTCTTAGGATTAAAAACCCTGACATTAATTAAGGATACTGTAAAAATTGTAAAAGCGAAACATAATGTCGCATTAGATCCTGAAAACTTTCCTTTGGACGATGAAAAAACCTATGAACTCTTTCAAAAAGGAGAAACTGTAGGAATTTTTCAATATGAATCTCCAGGAATGCAAAAACATATGCGTTCGTTAAAACCGACTGTATTTGCAGATTTAATTGCAATGAATGCATTATACAGACCTGGACCAATGGAATACATACCCTCGTTTATTAACAGGAAACACGGTACAGAAGACATTGAATATGATTTACCTGCCATGGAAGAATACCTGGCAGAAACTTATGGGATCACAGTGTACCAAGAGCAAGTGATGTTACTTTCCCAGAAATTGGCAGATTTCACGAAAGGTGAAGCGGATGTTTTACGGAAAGCGATGGGTAAAAAACAAATTGCGGTTTTGGATAAAATGAAACCAAAATTTATAGAACAAGCTGCAGTAAATGGTCATGATGCGGAAAAATTAGAAAAAATATGGAAAGATTGGGAAGCATTTGCTAGTTATGCTTTTAACAAGTCTCACTCTACATGTTATGCTTGGATAGCCTATCAAACTGCTTATCTAAAAGCACACTATCCTGCAGAATATATGGCTTCCGTATTATCTAATAATATGAATGATATTAAGTCTGTTTCATTCTTCATGGAGGAATGTAGGAGAATGGGATTGGCTGTTTTAGGACCCGACTTGAATGAATCTTACCTTAAGTTCTCGGTAAATAAAGAAGGTGCTGTACGCTTTGGAATGGCAGCTGTTAAAGGGGTCGGTGCTTCTGCCGTGAGAGCCATTATTAAAGAACGGAAAGAAAACGGAAATTTTACTTCAATTTTTGACCTGGCTAAACGCGTAGATTTGCGTGCAGCCAATAAAAAATCTTTTGACAGCTTGGTAAAAGCTGGAGCTTTTGATTCTTTTTCTGACACCCATAGAGCTCAATATTTTTCTACAGATGAGAAAGGTCTTACATTTTTAGAACGTGCCATGAAATTTGGAAGTAAGTTTCAAGAAAATAAAAATTCTGCCCAAGTGTCTATGTTTGGTGAAGCCTCCACTGTTCAATTTCCAGAACCCGACATTCCAGAATGTGAAACATGGGGTACAATGGAACTTTTATCTCAAGAAAAAGAAGTAATTGGGATTTATATTTCTGCACATCCTTTAGACGATTTTAAAAACGAAATGATTTTTTGCAATGCATCTTTGAGGCATTTTAAGGGTGATATTGGAAAATACGTGGGAATGAATTTGTCTTTTGCTGGAATCATTTCTGATGTTCAGCATCGAGTTTCTAAAGCTGGAAAAGGATGGGCTTTATTTACCATTGAAGATTATAACGACAGTAATGAATTTCGAATATTTGGTGAAGAGTATTTAAAATTGAAGCACTTTTTAGTGCCAAACTCTTTCTTATTTGTTCGTTCTACGATTCAGCCAGGTTGGACAAATAAAGAAGGAGTTACTGGAGAACCTCGATTAAAATTTACAGAAATGAAACTTTTGCATGACATCATGGATGAGCTTTGTAAAAAAATTACAATCAACATTTCCTTAGAGGAAATTAAAGAAAATTCGATTTTAAATCTTGAAACTGTCCTAAAAAACAACCCTGGAAAACAATCTTTACATTTTAATATTTGGGATGCCAAAGAAAAAATTGAAGTAAATTTACCAAGTAGAAATACTAAAATTAAAATTTCTTCAGAATTATTAACTACTTTAGAGCAACAAAAATTTGATTATAAATTGAACTAAACAAGTATGGTATGATAATTGTTTAATTCTTTCTAAAAATGTTATGAAAAAAAAGATACTTCCTGTTTTAATTATTTTATTGATATATAGTTGTAGTGGTGTAAAAAAAACAAGACAAGCTATCAATAAGGGAAATTATGAAACAGCCATAAATATTGCTGTTAAAAAACTCCAAAATAATAAATCAAAAAAAAGAAATCAACCACATGTATTAATGTTGAAGGAAGCTTTTGACAAAGCTGTCATGGAAGATCATGAAAAGATTACATTCCTGAAAAATGAAAATAACATCGAGAAAATCGAAGTATTATTTAATTTATACCATAGACTTTCAGACCGACAAAAAAAAATACAACCTCTTTTACCATTAGTTTTATTAAAAACAAATAAAGAAGTAAATTTTGATTTGATAAATTATCAAAAACATATTTTAGAAACAAAACAAAAATTAGTCACTCATTTATACAACAAATCAATCGTTAAGCTTGAACTCGAAAATTTATCAAAATTAGCGTACAGAGCTATTTATGATGACTTAAGTTATATTCAAAAATTATCTCCCAATTATAGAGATGTAACTACTTTATTAAAAACAAGCCATCAGAAAGGAACAGACTTTGTATATGTTACCATACAAAACAAAACAGATCAGGTAATTCCTAAAAGATTAGAACAAGATTTACTAAATTTTGATACTTATCGATTGAATGATTTTTGGACAATATATCATGATAAAAAAGATAAAAGGCTTGCTTATGATTACCAATTAGAACTCAATTTCAGAAAGATTAATATATCACCAGAACGAGTAAATGAAAAAGAATTAATTAGAGAAAAAGAGGTTGAACAAACCATTTACAGTAAAGATAGTTTGGGTAAAAAAATAGCCTCTATAAAAAAGGTAAATGCTACATGTACTATTTACCAAATAACACAATCAAAAATCTGTGAAATTAGAGGGAATGTGAAGTATATTGATTTAAAAGCCAACAATCAAATTGTTGAAAATTTCCCTTTAGTGAGTGGATATACGTTTAGGCATATCTATGGAAATTATCGTGGTGACAAAAGAGCTTTAAATGACCGATTTATAGAAATTATTACGAACAAAGTAGTTCCTTTTCCGAGTAACGAACAAATGATTTATGACACTGGAAAAGATTTGAAGAACAAGCTTAAAATTATTTTTAGAAATAATAATTTTAGATAAAATCTAATTTGTAAACTCTCTGAAAAGAGTCTCTAAATTTTTATTGGAAGTCGTAAGTTCTAAGATTTTTACCTTATTTTCTTGTGCGAAATCAAATAATTTAGGTCGCATATCTTCATTATTTGTAAACCGAAGATGCCAGGTGTTATCTTTAAGGTCCTTGAATGAAATAAGGTTTTCAAGTTGATTAATTTTTGCAGAAGTTAGGCTACTATCAAAAATAACATTGATGTTTTGCTCCTGCTTGTCTTGAAGTTCAACAAGCGTATTATCTCGAATTATTTGGCCTTTCTTAATAATGATTACTCGATCGCAAATGGCTTCTACCTCTTGCATAATATGTGTAGAAAACAAGACTGTTTTATCTTTTCCTAATTTTTTTATTAATGCTCTAATTTCTATCAATTGATTTGGATCCAGACCCGTAGTTGGTTCATCTAAAATCAATACTTTTGGATTGTGTAAGATAGCTGCAGCGATCCCAACTCTTTGCTGATATCCTTTGGATAATTGATGAATTTTTTTATGAGCTTCAGAAGTCAAACCAACTTGAACAATACAGTCGTCAACTTGACTTTTATCAACCTTAAAAATGGATGCTTGGAACTGCAAATACTCACGCACAAACATCTCTTCGTACAAAGGATTGTGCTCTGGCAAATACCCTATTATTTTTTGGGCATCTAATGGATTTTCTAACACATTTATTTCATCAATAAAAACGGCACCGGTGGTGGGTTTTAAAAAACCTGTAAGAATCTTCATCATTGTTGATTTTCCTGCTCCATTAGGACCTAAAAAACCAATAACTTGCCCCTTATCTGCAGAAAAGGAAACGCTGTCTAATGCCTTTTGACTTTTATAGAATTTAGAAACAGAAGAAACTTTTATAGACATGTGATAAATGTAATTTAAATTCTATCATTAACGAAAAAATTCTTTTTTTAATTTATAGAAAAAAA